>NZ_JASZYN010000029.1:0-20439 GCF_030316965.1 Variovorax sp. J31P207 | reverse complement strand
CAACACGCGCGACTGTGCCTCCAGCACTGTGACGGACAAGCCAAGCCGGCGTGCGACCGAAGCGACTTCCAGACCGACATATCCGCCGCCGATCACGACCAACCGGGCGCCAGGCACGAAACCGCTGCGCATCGCGTCGATGTCGTCGATGGTCCGGAGGTAGTGAACGTTCGGCGCGGCATCCAGCTTCGGATGCGACAGCCTGCGCGCCCGCCCGCCCGTGGCGAGCACCAGTCGCTCGTAGCTTAGGCTGCAGCCGTCCTCGAGCACGATCCGGCGGGCCGAACGGTCGATCTCGACCGCACGGGCGGACATGCGAACGACGATGCCCTGGTTCGCATAAGCGGAGACAGGCCGGATGTAGAGACCCTCATGCGTCACGCTGCCGAAGAGATACGCCTTCGACAGCGGAGGACGAAAGTACGGCGGGAAAGCCTCTTCGCCGATCATCGTGATGGGCCCCGGATGTCCCGCCATGCGCAGCGCCGCGACGAACTCGGCGGCCGCCTGTCCAGCACCGACGACGACGACACCGACCGCTTCAGTTGCCATGAGGGCCTCCCGGTTCCGCCGTCGAAGGTCGAGCGGGAGTCCAGGACAGCCTGGAGGGTTCGACGAAGACCGTGCCTTCGAAAAGGCGTCGGGCGGTCCTCACCAGGGAAGCCTGGCGCACCTCGACACCGGCGTCCGAATCGCCCAGTGCCACATCGACCGTGAGCGTCCCGCTGGGGTGGCCGATCGCGTAAGTTCCCGTCCGATGCGCCGCGACGCGGGTCACGTCGTGTACGACCGTTCCTTCCAACGCCGCGGCAATGGCCGTCGGAATTGCGCCTGTACCGGGGAATGCCTTGTGCATCCCGCCGTCTATGACGCAACGGGCGACGAGGTCGCAGCTGTCTGCGGAGCGCAGTTCCCGGGTGCCGTAGAGCAGCCACTCCCTCGGTGGTCCGACGATGATGCCGAACGGCGTAATCGGACTCTCCTTTTTCGCACTCTCGATGGAAGTGGCGAAGCCCAGATCCACTGCGACTTTGCACCGCAGGAATTCGATCTGACGTCCCGCTTCCGCCAACTTCCCGTACGCGACCGGATCTTCAGCGCCCGTCAAACCGAAGGCGCTGGCTTTCACGAAGACCTGCATGCCCGCAATGTCGACCACCGAGTATTCGACCGGCCCGACACCGGGCAATTGGGCGACGTCGCGGCGGTTTCCGGTTGGAAGCAGCTTGCCGGTCTTGGCGCCTGCCGCATGCCTGAAGTCCAGGAAAATCGGAGAACCTCCGCCGGGAACACCGTCGATGTGCACGTTCCCGGCTGTTCTGGGCCTGCCGCCCGACACCTCGACCCGGGCTGTCACGACCTTCCCCGTGTTCGTGTTGTGGATGCGCACAACGGTGAACGGCTCGACGGCCGGTACCAGGCCCTCGTCGATGGCGTAGGGACCGATGGCAGAGAGAATGTTGCCGCACATGATCGACCAGTCGACCCTGGAGTCGTTGATCCCGACCTGGGCGAACGTGTAGTCCACGTCCGCGTCCGGATGCGTGGACGGACCCACGAATCCGAACTTGCTGGTCAGCGGATCGGCGCCGCCGATGCCGTCGATCTGGCGCGGGTCTGGACTTCCGTAGGCTGCCAGCAGCCATTGACCCAGCTCATCCCGATGCTGACTGGGAAGGTCGCTGGTTCGCACCAGAAGTGCCTTGCTTGTTCCGCCGCGATAGATCACACCGCGGGTGCCTGATTGAGTCATTGAAGGTCACCATTCATGGAGTTGAAACCATCGTTCCCACCGATCACTTCTGGGTTTGGGGAACGCGCACGGTAAGACCGTCCAACGATGGATTCATGCGGATCTGACAGCAGAGCCGGCTGGCCTCGGTGGGCTCTTCGGAGGTCACCTCCAGCATGTCGGTTTCGTCGCCGGACCTTGCGGGCAGCCTGTCGAGCCAGTCTTCATCCACATACACGTGGCAGGTTGCGCAACTGAGCTCTCCGCCGCATTCCGCAAATATCCCTGGAACCAGACCGCCGATGGCAGCCTGCATGACGGATTGCCCATCGATCGCATCGACCTCCTGGGTCGCTTCGTTCGACTGCACAAAAATAACGCGGGTCATGTCTCGATCTCCTGAATTGGGCGAACAAGCCGCATGGGCGGCCGGTGCGCTGAACTTTTTTGATTGAATGAACAGTGCACATCCCGGCTCATGACGCGCCGGACCTCGTTGAAACGATGCGCTCCAGGAACGCATCGACCTCGGCGTCGTTCCAGTTCTGTATGTCTTCTCCGAGTTCCGGGGCGGGTTCGGGTGTCGGCGGGTCGAAGCCGTGCAGGATCATGGGGAAACCCTTGAGCCATTCGGGCGTTCTCAGCGCCGTCCGACGCTCCCGGTAACGCGACTGTTCGGCGCGATCCGCCGCAGTCGATACAGGAACCGCGGGAACGTCGGCGCCGCTTAACTCCGCCACGGCTCGATTCCGGCTGCGCACCCGTGTCCAGCCGGCGATGCATTCGTCGACGCTGTCCTGGTTGTCCATCCACCATCTTTCCGGCGCATCGGCCGGGAGTCCGCCGACCAGGCCTGGCGAGCGCTCGGCGGTGGCCGTCCGTGGTGCACGCAATCGCCAACCAGGCTTCCGTCTCCATGGCGGGGTAAGTGTCGTGCGGCGTGCTACCGGGCCGACGATTCCCGTTGGGCCGCCCTGAATGGCCCGTCCACGCGAACTCAGCCAGTTGGTCGGCCAGGGTCCAGGCGACAACTTCCCTTTGGGAGACATCCAGATGGACGCCGCCCTGACCGACCACCACCGCATGCATCACCAGGGCGGCGCCCAGCAACGACACGACCTGATCGGGGTAGTTGACCTCCCCGGAGGACCGAAGCGGCGATCCGCCCGGATAACCGGTCACTGCAGCCAGCCCGGAGAGCAGATCGAGGGTGGAACCGTAGGAGCTGTAGGAAGACTCGATGCCAGAGAGCCCTTGACTGGACAGCGACAGATAGACCAGGTCAGGGTTCAACCGGTGCACGGTCTCGTAGTCGATACCCATGCGAGAAGTGACACCCGCCCGAAAGTTTTCTACCAGAACGTCCGCGCGTTGAATCAGACGGTGCACGATCTGCCGCCCACGCTCTGTCTTGAGGTCCAGACACAGCCCCCGTTTTCCGACGTTGTTCGACGAAAACACGGGCGACGTCGTCGGACCAGCCCCATCGCCCGGCGCACGCCCGTTGGGACTCACCCAATGCCGGAACGGATCCGGGCGACTGTGCGATTCGATCTTGATGACGGTTGCGCCGTAGTCGGCCAACAGACGGCCGGTAGCGGCGCCGGCCGTGATGGCTCCGAAGTCCAGGACGAGCAGCCCCCCCAGGGGTGATGCGGAATCGAGTTCCGGTCCGTCGGCCGCAGAACGGCCGGGACGGGTCTGGCCCTGGGTACTCGCACTCGCCCACGCGGTCGCCGCATCGGCATGCTTGCCCAGCTTGGGAGCGGGTGCGCAAGGGTCGCGCATGCCGGGCACTGCAACCGGCAGACAGACCACCGGCGCGTCGCGGCGCCGCCGCTCGGCAGGCAGCACGAACCCCCGGCCAAGAAGCTGCTCGCAGCTCAGCAGATCCGCCGCATCGGCCGCGAATCCGAAAGACAGGCCCAGCCGCTGCGCCGAGGCGTAGACCTCCTCCGCGTCGCGCTGCCCGATCACCTCGGCGATCACGGCCCACCATGCCTCGGATTGCTCTTCCCGTTGATGCACATCCCCGAGACACGGATCCATCAAGCGCGGATCGCCGATCAGTTCGACCAGCATGGACCACTGATGGGCAAGGAAAATCACGCCGATCCATCCGTCTCTGGCCTGAATGACACGCCAGCCACCGCGCGAAGAACCCGTCCGCACAGGCGTCGCGTCGCCGAGGCTGTAGCTCACATCGCTCTTCCAGTCGATGTAGGCGGCGACATCGCTCTGGGCCACTTCGACATACTCCCCACGGCCCGTTTCCGCGCCGCTGCGCAACGCCACCATGGCGCCGTAGAGCCCGACGAACGCAGCCGCATGCGCAGACTGCTCTCCGCCCAGGCTCAATGGACGCTGATCAGGCTCCCCGATCATGTTTGCCAGGCCACCGTACGCCTCGGCAAGAAGGCTGTCGCCAACGGCGCCGCCGTATTCACCGGTGAGCCCGAAAGCGGTAAGAGACACCGTCACCAGATGCGGGAACCGCTGCATGAGCACCTCAGGCGTCATGCTGGCGGACGGAACGGACGCGTGATCCAAAATCAACACGTCCGCCGCCGACCTTGTTCTCGACATAGATCGGCTGACCCAGCGCCTCGCCGAGCTTCTGGAACACAAGACGGCCGACGAGGTCCGTTCCGCCTCCGGGCGAGTACGTCACGATGGCGCGGATGGACTTGGCGGGGTAATCCTGCGCTAGAGCACTCATTCCTGTCGCGCCCAGCACGGAGCCTGCGGCGAGGAAGGAAAACTGTCGGCGTCTCATGGTGTTGTCTCCTGGATCTGCAGGCTGACCTGTCAGACAGATTGAGTAGTTTTTCTTTTTCGGCCGAACCTTCTCAAACTTGATTGGAAAGATGTCTGCAATATGCAAATATAGTCCCTCTCGCCTGGTCGATTACTCGATTCTTCTACATATCGTATAGTCTGCCTAACAAATCGCCCTATGCACAAACTCCGCAACCTTCTCGGACCCCTGCGCGTTTTCGATGCCGTGAGCCGCATGGGCGGCGTTTCACGCGCTGCGGAGCAGTTGCATGTCACTCCCGGTGCCGTGAGCCAGCAGCTCAAGCAGTTGGAGGGCGCGGTCGGGGTCAAGCTGTTCAGGAAGGCGGGACGTGAAATCGAGCTCACCGACCCGGGTCGTCAACTGGCCTTGCGCATGCTGGATCTGTTCGACCGGGTCGAATCCGCTGTTGCCGAAGCAGCGCAATCCGGCAAGCCCAAGCGCCTTCGACTCAAAGTGATTCCGACTTTTGCAATCAAGTGGTTGGTGCCGAGGCTTGCCAGCTTCTATGCGCTGCACGACGACATCGATGTCGAGATCGCGTCCGTGACCCGCTTCGACGATCAGCACCTCGAAAATGCCGACTTCGTTGTGCGCCTCGGAGTTGGCCAATGGCAGGATGTGCACTTCGACCACCTCTTCAATGACGCCTTCGTTCCCGTGTGCTCACCCGCCGTTGCGGCGATGATCCATGGGCCGCGCGACCTACTCCAGGCCAAGCTGCTTCACTCGATGATGCGCAAGGAAGGCTGGCCGATCTGGCTGAAGTCCGCCGGCTTCGGCGATGAAAAGCCGCAGAACAATCTGACTCTTGCCAACTCGGCCCTGTGCCTGCAAGCCGCAACCGACGGCCTGGGAGTGGCTATGGCGCAGCAGGCCTACGTTGCAGAAGACATCCAGAACGGTCGGCTGGTCGTACCTGTCGACCATGTCGCAGAGACCGAGACCGGCTACTACCTTATCTGCGACCTGCACAAGGCGAACACCTTTCCGGTGAAGGCATTCAGGGACTGGATTCGCACGGTGATTTAGATTAGGGTGTCAGAGATCGCTGGGTGCGCGGAGGGGTCAGAACACAATCGCAAGCCACGCCTGTAGAGAGCGCAGAGGAATGCCGTTGCGTGTACGCACGTGATGCGAATATTGCAGCTGCGCGCTGACTGTGGAGCTGATGAAACTCGCCCAGCCCGTTACGTTTGCAGAGTACCAGAGCCTGTTGCAGAAGGAGCAGGGCAAGTGGAAAGCCGTGGTGAAGGCCAACAACATCAAGATGGACTGACGCCAACAAATGCGCCGGCCGGACTGACGGGGCTTGACTCGACAAAGGTGGTCGCAGGTCCTACCCGCACACCGATGCTGGTGAATGTCCTGGCTCGCAAGGGTGATCCACCGCCGGGGCACGCCGTCATCTGGCGAGGCCTCACCCGTCTCACCGACTTGTCTTCGGCCTGCAGATCGCGATGAAATCATGGGGAATCGAAAGGTTGAGGCTTCACTTACATGCGTCAGTTCTTCAGCACGCCCGTCTCGCGGATCATGCGCGCCCAGCGATCACGTTCGGCGTTCAGGAAGCCCCTTGACTCCGCCGGACTCAGTCCGGTGAGGGTGACCCCCATGGCAATCATGCGCTCCCTGGCGGACGACAATTATCTTGAGCGGCTCAAAGTAGTTGCCGCCGGGCACGCTCCCGAATCTCCGGCTGGCGCACAACGCCCAGCATGGCGCTGCTCAATCGGGAAATAGCCGGTGCAGGCGTTCCCACAGGCACGAACAGTCCGTTCCAGATCGGCACTGCGTAGCCGGGATAGCCGAGTTCAGCCACCGTGGGCAACTCGGGCATGGCGGCGGAACGCTGACCGCTGATGGTCGCCAGCGCCCGCAATTTCCCGTCCTTGATGTAGGGCCGGGTGAAAGGGACAGTCATCACCGCGACGTCGAGTCGGTTCTCGATCAAGTCGGCGAAGGCAGGTGATTCTCCCTTGTAGGGCACACGGGTCATCCGCGCGCCGGCCTGCTGGCTCAAGTATTCGATGGCCACGTGCAGCGGCCCCATCGAGCCGGTGGACATGTAGCTCAAGGAGTTTGGTCTGGCCCTGGCTCTTGCGATGAGATCGGCCAACATTCTGTCCGGACTGCTCGCGGCAACTACCAAGACATAGTCGATGTTGCAGATCTGACCCACGGGCAGGAAATCGCGGTCGGGGCTGTAGTCGAGCGACGGCTGCGTCATGGGCAATACGACGTTCGTGCCGACGCCACCGAAAAGCACCGAATACCCGTCAGCCGGCGACCTCGCCACGTTGGCTGCTCCGATGGCGCCAGCCGCGCCGATACGGTTGTCAATGATGAGGGGCTGGCCGAGCTCCGGCTCCATCGCCTTGCCGAAAAGCCGCGCAAGGATATCGGTTGCGCCGCCGGGCCGAGAACGGCACGACGATTCGGACCGGCCGGCTCGGCCAGGTTCCAGTGGCACGCACGGCGAGCGGCAGACACGGCGCCAGCGCGGCGGCGCCGAGCAACCTGCGGCGTTTGACGCCCTTTGGCGTGCGTTGCGATGCGTGGGATGTCATGGGCAGCTCTCCTGGCATTTTGGATTTCGGGTCAAAGCCTGACCGCGCTGACGGTCAACCCGCCGTCGACGTAGAGCGTCTGGCCGGTCATGAAGCCGCTGCGCTCGTCCAGTAGAAACGAGATGAAGTGCGCGAGTTCGGAAGGCTGGGCGGCACGCTTGAGCGGCACCGCGTCCATAAGGGCGACGGTGCGCGGATGCTCCGGCGGGCTGGCTTGGCGAAAAAGCTCGGTCAGGACCGGGCCGGGCGCGATCGCATTGACCGAGATGCCATCGCCGGCCAATTCCAGCGCCCAGGTTCGGGTCATGCCGACGATGCCCGCCTTGGTGGCGCTGTAGGCTGTGCGGTTGACCTTGCCCAGCCCCGCCCGCGAGGACAGGTTCACGATGCGGCCTTCGCGGGCCAGCCGCATGCCTGGAGCCACCGCCTGAGTGCAGATCAGCGGAGCCAGCAGGTTGAGCCGAACCGCGTCATCCATGTCCTTCAGGGTGCAGTCCTCCAGCGAGGTGACGGGCGACATGGCGGCGTTGTTGACCAGCCCGTAGAAAGGTTCGTCGCGCGTCAACGTCGCCAGAATGGCGCGCAACGACGCGGCGTCGGCCATGTCGATGGCGTGGTACTCCTCGCCTGCCTCGGCGTCTGCGGGCAGCGTGCGCGCCAGGCCGACCGGACGGTAGCCGTCCGCACGCAGGCGCTTCATGGTGGCGCGGCCTATGCCCCGGCTGGCGCCGGTCACGAGGACCCGCCTGGTCGTCGCATTGCCGGCAGCGTTCATGCTGCGCGCGCTACTGGCAGGTCCAGCTGCCGGACGGCCATCTCGCGCAACTCGCTCTTGCGCACCTTCTCGCCGTTCGGGCTGGGCGTGGTGGGGAAACGGTTTACTTCGAACACGCGGATCGGCACTTTGTAGATGGCCAGCCGTGTCCGACACGCCTCGATCAGCGCGTCTTCATCGTGCCGATAGCCTTGCTTGCCGATCACGAAACCAACCGGCCGCACATTGCCAGCGATCTGCACCTCGACCACCTGGCAGGCATGCACTGCCGGATTGGCCAGCACCGCTTCCTCTATCTCCAGCGGGTTGACCAGGTAGCCGCCGATGCGCAAAACGTCGCCGATGCGCGAGAGGTGGATGAAGCCACCGTCTTCGGTCAGGTAGGCCAGGTCACCCGTACGGAACCAGCCGTCTTCGGTCAGCACCTGGCGGGTGGCGGCCTCGTCATTCAGGTAGCCCAGCATGATGTCCGGCGTGTGCAGTTCCAGCTCGCCGGATTCGCCGGGCGGCAACAGAGCACCGGTGTCCAGTGAACGCACCCGCACTTGCGCGGTCTGGCAGATCGGCACGCCGCCGGATTGCGCTCGGCGTTCCAGCGATGCGTCGAAGGGCTGTGTGGCGAAGACCGCCAGCGTTTCAGTGAGCCCGAAGCAACCGTTCATGCGAATGCCGCGCGCTTGAGCCTGCGCGGGCAGCTCGGGCAGGCCCGGCGTGAAGTTGGCATGGCCAAACAGCACGAGATCGGGCAGCGACCAGTCCGGCGGCACCGCGAGCAGCATCTTGTCGAGCTGGTCGTTGGTACCGAAGAGATGGGTGATGCGATGCTCGCGCAGCAGCTCTGCGCATTCGGCCGCGGCGAAGTTCTCGATCACGCTCAGAGGCACCCCCGCCTGCATCGCCGTCATCAGCACGGTGAAGCCGAAGGCCCCGCAGCAGGGAATCGCCAGCACCAGCCGCGAGCCCTCGGCAGCGATGGCGAATCGGTAGACGATGTCGGCAGCGTGCCGCGCGATGCGGCGCTGCGAATGCACGATGAGCTTGGGCTGGCTGGTCGTGCCCGAGGACGAAAGGATGATGCAAGCGTCATCAGGCTGGCCGCCGTCGCCCTCGAAAGGCGCGGTAGCCTCCAGCGCCGGCAGGTGATGGTGGGTCACGCCTTCCCACAGCGCCGGCGCCGGGCTCGCACCGTCCAGCGCCACGAGAATTCGCAGGCTTGCGCGTTCCTCCACGCCCAATTGCGCGAGCACAGGGGCAGCCGCCTTGCCGCGGTACTCGGCGGCATAGAACAGCGCCTTGCAACTCGAGCGCCGCACGAAGTTGCCAACCTCGTAGGCGCCGAAGCGCAGGTTCAGGCTGAGCACCGTTGCGCCGACTCGCGCGCAGGCGAACAGCACAGCGATCCAGTCGGGGGTGTTGGGCAGCCAGATGCCAACCACATCGCCGCGCCCGATGCCGATGGCCGACAGGCCGCCGGCCAGGCGATCGACACGAGCGCGGAGGTCGCCACGCGAGATGTCCTGTCCGTCGAAACGCAGGCAGACGGCGGACGGATTGCCCTCGGCCAGCATGGCGTAGAGGGTGTGTTGCTGGTGGGTGGGTGGGTTCAATCGATTCTCCTGGACGCCCGGCGCATGCGCTGGGCTGCAATTCATGGTTCGGCAAAGGTCGACGGCCGCAGGCCGGGCACGGTCGCCGAGCGGCGCCGCAGCCAGAACCCCGCGCGTTCGCCCGCAACACCGAACTCCGGATCCACGCCAAGCTTCTGCGCGGCATCGATCGGCCAGTGGGGGTTGTGGATCAGCTCGCGCGCCAGAGCCACCAGGTCGGCTGCACCGGTGGCCACTATCTGCTCGGCCTGATGGGCATGCACGATCAGGCCGACAGCCATCGTGGGTATCTGCGCGTGCTCGCGAATGTGCGCGGCATATGGCACCTGGTAGCCATAGGCAGCCTTCGCGCCGGCAGTCAGTGGCGAGCCGCTCAGGCCGCCGGATGAGCAGTCGATCATGTCAACGCCCGCCGTGCGCAGCGTACGGGCAAGCGCCACGCTTTCGTCGAGCGTCCAGCCCTGATCCACCGCCGAAAGGCGAACGATCAATGGCTTGCCCTGCGGCCACTCGCTGCGGATGGCCTCGACGGCTTCCATCAGGAAGCGGATGCGATTCACGAAGCTGCCGCCGTACGCGTCCGCGCGCTGGTTCGAGGCTTCCGACAGGAACTGCTGGACAAGGTAGCCATGGCCACCATGAAGGTTCATCACCTCGTAGCCTGCATCCCGTGCACGCCGCGCGGCGGACTTCCAGGCCGACAGCACAGTGGCGATGTCCGCAACCTCCATGGCACGCGGTACCGGATAGCCGGGCGCGAACGCAATGGCGCTGGGGCCGATTGGCTCCCAGGCGTCCCAGTCGGGTATGGCATCGCTGCGCTCCAGCGGCCCGCGGCCCTGGAATGGCGACTTCTGACGCGCCTTGCGGCCGGCGTGCATCAGCTGGATACCGGGCACGCTGCCGCCCTCGCGCACGACGTCGGCCAGGCGCTTCAGGCCCGGCACCTGCTCATCGCTCCAGATGCCGATGTCGCCCACAGTGCCGCAGCCCCTGCGCTCGATCAGTGTGCCCTCCTGGATCACCAGGCCAGCGCCGCCCTCTGCCAGACGACCCAGGTTGACCAGATGACGGTCTACCGGGCGGCCTTCCCGGCCGATGTATTGCCACATCGGCGAGGCCACCACCCGATTCTTCAGTTGGACTTCGCGCAGCGCGTAGCCCGAGAAAAGCGTGCTTTCCATGGCAGCTTTATGAGCGTTTGACAAGCGGACAGGTGGACTGGTCGAGAGAACGAAAGGCTTGCGCGCCGGGAACCGTGGCGACCGGGGTGTAGTAGTCCCAGGGGTACTTCGAATCCTTGGGCGCCTTCACTTTGTAAAGGTACATGTCGTGCACCATCAGTCCGTCTTCGCGAATCCTGCCGTTCTGCGCGAAGAAGTCGTTGATCGGTGTTTCCTTCATCTTGCGCATCACTGCCGCGGTTTCGTCGGTGCCGGCCGCCTTCACCGCCTTCAGGTAATGCATCGTGGACGAATAGCTGCCCGCCTGACCCATGTTGGGCATGCGCTTCATCTTCTCGAAGTAGCGTTTCGACCAGGCCCGGGTTTCGGGCGTCGCATCCCAGTAGAAGCTCTCAGCCAGCTGCATGCCCTGGGCAACGTTGAGGCCGATCGCATGGATGTCGTTGATGAAGAGCAGCGCCGCGGCCACCGTCTGTTTGCTGCCGGACGTACCTACACCGAATTCGCGCGCGGTCTTGATGGTGTTGATGGTGTCGCTGCCGGCGTTGGCAAGCAGCATCACGTCAGCATTACTCGACTTAGCCTGCAACACGTAGGAGGACATGTCCGGCGCATTCAGCGGATGGCGCACCTTGCCGGCGACCTTGCCGCTCGCGCCTTCCAGCGCGGAGGCTGCACCTTGCTCCAGCGCGTACCCGCCGGCGTTGTCCACGGTCACGAAGAACCAGTTCTTCTGGCCGGCCGCCATCAGGCTGCGCACGAGGCTGTTGGCCAGCGCATAGGAATCGTATGAATAGTGCACCGACACCGGAGAGCACAGGTCCATCGTGAAGCGTTCGGTGGCCGGTCCGTTGAAGACGATGACTTTCTTCTTTTCCCGTGCCACCTCGAGCACCGCCAGTGAAGGCGCCGAGCCGGTCACGTCCTGGATGGTGTCGACCTTCTGCACGTCGAACCATTCGCGTGCCTTGGACGAAGCGATGTCGGCCTTGAGTTGGGTATCGGCCACGACCAGATCGATCTTCTTGCCGCCAACGGTGCCGCCGAAGTCATCGATCGCCATTTGCACCGCGGTCACCGTGCCCCGGCCTGATATGTCCGCATAGGGCCCACTCATGTCCAGCAGCAATCCGATGCGGACCACACCGTCGGAGATGCCGGTGTCCGTCCCTGGCGCGGCCTGGGCTTGCGAACCCTGGGCCCACAGCGCGGAAACGAGGGCCACCGTCGTGCATCCGAGTCTAGATCGGGATCGACGGTTGGCAAGGCAAACAGGCACATGGGTAGAAAGAGCGGACATGGGTAAGTCTCCGAATGTTGTCTCATAAAGTATTGCACTGATACCAAATTCCAATACTAGTGGAATTCCCTATGATATTCTTGTCTCATTTTTCGTACATTAATTTCACTTTACTGAGTATGGAGTTGAAATGAACATGCACCTTTGTAAGGTCGGCGGATGGTGGGCATGAAGACGGCCGTTATCGTCGATGTCGTGCGTTCGCCCATGGGGCGCAGCAAGGAAGGAGGCGCCTTTGTCCACCTTCACCCCAATGATCTTCTCGCTCAAGTGTTGCAGGGACTCGTGGCACGCAATGACCTGGATCCTGGCTCGGTGGACGACGTGCTGATCGGCTGCGTCAGCCAGGTGGGAGAACAGTCGTCCACGCCGGGCCGTGGCGCCTGGCTGGCAGCCGGATTTCCGGAGCACGTCCCCTCCACAACGATCGAGCGCAAGTGCGGCTCCAGCCAGCAGGCCGTGCATTTCGCGGCACAGGGTGTGATGGCCGGCGTCTACGACATCGTGATCGCCGGCGGAATCGAGTCGATGAGCCGGGTACCGATGGGCAGCGCGCGCATGGGCCGCGATCCCTTCGGCCCTGCCTTCCATGCGCGCTACGCGCCGGGCTTGGTCGGTCAGGGCGTGGCGGCGGAACTGGTCGCTGCCAAGTGGGGCATCACGCGCGACGAAATGGACGCCTATGCGGCCCGCTCACACGCATTGGCCGAAGCCGCCCGCATTAGCGGCCAGTTCGACCGCCAGATCGTACCCATCCGCACGCAGGGCTCTGACGGCACAAAGATCGCCGACGAAACCATCCGCCCCGGCACCAGCACCGAACGGCTCGCCGGCCTCAAGGCCTCATTCGAAGACGCGGAGATCGCCGCGCGCTTCCCGCAGATCCGCTGGAGCGTGACCGCTGGCAACTCTTCGCAGATCTGCGACGGCGCCTCAGCGGCGCTCATCATGAGCGAGGAACGCGCCGCGCAACTCGGCCTGCGGCCACGCGCGCGCTTCGCCGCCTTCGACGTCATCGGCGACGACCCGCTGATGATGCTCGAAGCCCCCATCCCGGCCACGCGCAGAGCGCTGGCCAAGGCCGGCCTGCAAGTGCAGGACATCGACCGCTTCGAGGTGAACGAGGCCTTCGCTTCGGTGCCGCTGGCCTGGCAGCGGGCGTTGTCGGCCAACCCCGAGCGGCTCAATCCTTCCGGCGGCGCCATCGCGCTCGGCCATCCCCTGGGGGCCTCCGGTACCCGCCTGCTGGCTTCGCTGCTGGTCGGGCTGGAGGCCACTGGCGCACGCTGGGGTCTGCAGACCATGTGCGAGGCGGGCGGCATGGCCAACGCCACCATCATCGAACGACTTTGAACCGGAGCCCTCTACGTCATGAAACTTGAGAATGCATCCGCCCTCGTCACCGGGGGCGCCTCCGGATTGGGACTGGCAACCGCGCGACGCTTGTTGTCGCGTGGAGCGCGCGTGGTGATCGTCGATCTGCCGACCTCGCGCGGCGCCGAGGTGGCCGAGGAGTTGGGTGATGCCGTGCGCTTCGTCGCCGCCGACGTCACAAGCGAATCACAAATGCTTCAAGCGTGCGACGTTGCCGAATCGCTGGGCACACTGCGAGTACTGGTCAACTGCGCGGGCCGCGGCGGCACGGTACGCGTGGTCGAAAAGGACGGCAGCCCCGGCTCTCTCGAAAACTACGAAAACATCGTGAAGATCAACCTGGTCGGCACCTTCAACGCGCTGCGGCTGGCCGCAGCGCGCATGGCGCGGAACGAGCCGGTGGAGGCAGAACGCGGTGTCTGCATCCTGACCGCATCGATCGCCGCCTACGAGGGCCAGATCGGCCAGATCCCATATGCCTCATCGAAGGCCGGCATCGTCGGCATGACGCTCGTGGCAGCGCGTGACCTGGCCAGCAAAGGCATTCGCGTCAACACCATCGCGCCGGGCATCTTCGACACACCCATCCTGGCTCGCCTTCCCGATGCGGTGAAGGATTCGCTGGGCAAGGCCGTGCCGTATCCCTCGCGTCTGGGCCGCCCCGACGAGTTCGCCATGCTGGCGCTGAATGTCATGGACAACCCGATGCTCAACGGCGAGACGATCCGCCTCGACGGCGCAATGCGGATGGGGCCACGCTGATGGACCGACACCCCGACATCCAGGAAGAACTGCTCGTACAGGAGCAGGGCGACATCCTGCTGCTCACGCTGAACCGGCCTCAGGCGCGCAACGCCGCGACGCTGCGCATCGCTCAGGCGATGGCTGCGGCGATCGACGAATTCGAGGCCCGCAGCGACCTCTGCGTGGCGGTGGTGACCGGCGCCGGCGGCAACTTCTGCTCCGGCATGGACCTGAAAGGCTTCCTGCGCGGCGAGAAGCCCCGCGTGGAAGGACGCGGTTTCGCCGGCATCACGGAGCGCCCGCCGGTCAAGCCCATCATTGCAGCGGTCGAGGGCTATGCCCTGGCGGGCGGCTTCGAGCTGGCCCTGGCCTGCGATCTCATCGTCGCGTCGGAGGACGCGCGCTTCGGCCTGCCGGAAGCAAAGCGCGGACTGGTGGCCACGGCCGGCGGCCTGGTGCGCCTGCCGCGCCAGCTGCCCCAACGCATCGCCATGGAGCTGGCCATGACAGGCGAGCCAATGCCGGCCGCACGCCTTCACGCATGTGGGCTGATCAACCAGTTGGTGCCGGCCGGTCAGGCACTGGACCGGGCGATCGCACTGGCTCGTTCCATCGCGCAGAACAGCCCGCTGGCGGTCACCACGAGCAAGGCGGTCATCCTGCAGTCGGGTGAATGGCCCGCAGCCGAACTTTTCGAGCGCCAGCGACAACTGACCGATCCGGTCTTCGCCTCGCCCGACGCCCGCGAAGGCGCCGCGGCATTCGCCGAAAAACGCAAGCCCGTGTGGCAGAGCAGCGCACCGGGAGCGCCGTTGTGAACGCCCCGACACCGAAGCCCACGCTGCGCAACACACAAGGCCCGCTGCGCGGCGTGCGAGTGGTCGAGTTCGCTGGCCTGGGGCCAGCGCCCTTCGCGGCCATGCTGCTGTCGGACATGGGCGCCGACGTGGTGCGCATCGACAGGGCCGGTGCCCTGGTCGAGGCACGCGACCCGACGCTGCGCGGGCGCCATCTGGTGCACCTGGATCTCAAGAGCACCGAGGGTCAGGCCGAGGCGCTGGGACTGATCGACCAGGCGGACGTGCTGATCGAAGGTTTCCGTCCCGGCGTCATGGAACGGCTCGGGCTGGGCCCGGAGGCCGTGCTGGCGCGGCACCCGGGACTGGTCTATGGACGCATGACCGGCTGGGGCCAGTCCGGCCCGTTGATGCACGCGGCGGGCCACGACATCAATTACATCTCGCTCCCCGGCGCACTGGCCGCCATCGGCACCGGAGACATGCCTCTGCCGCCCCTGAATCTGGTCGGCGACTACGGCGGCGGCGCACTTTACCTGGTGACCGGCGTGCTGGCCGCGCTGCTCGCGTCGCGCGCCTCCGGTGCGGGTCAGGTCGTGGATGCGGCGATGTGCGACGGTGTGGCCTCGCTCATGACGCCCATCCTCGGCCTGGCGGCCACCGGGCTGTGGGAGGGTGGCCGCGCCAGCAACCTGCTCGATGGCGGCGCGCACTTCTACCGCACCTATGTCTGCGCCGATGGACGCCACGTGGCAGTCGGCGCGATCGAGCCGCAGTTCTACGCGCTCCTGCGCGAGCGTGCCGGGCTGGACGACCCGGCCTTCGATGCACAGCGCGACCCCGCCCAATGGCCTGAACTGTCGGACAAGCTGGCGGCAATCATGGCCACCCGCAGCCGCGACGAATGGACCGCGCTTTTTGAAGGCAGCGATGCCTGCGTGACGCCGGTGCTGACGATCGAAGAAGCGCCGAAGCATCCACATCTTGCTGCGCGCGGCTCCTTCGTGGAACATGGGGGTCAGCTGCAGTCGGCGCCAGCGCCGCGCTTCTCGCGCACCCCCTCGCAGATCCAGGCGGCGCCGGCTGTCGAGCCCATCGCCGTCGAACGCGTGCTCGACGCGTGGCGCAGCGGCTCTTCCGTACTCTGACCCCTTTACATTGCTGGAGACAACATGCAGGAACGCGTCGTCGATATCCAAACCCCGGCCGGAACAATGAACACCTACATCTACCACCCGGACCGCGAAGGCCCCTTTCCGGTGGTGGTCATGTACATGGATTCCGTGGGCGTGCGCGAAGAACTGGCCGACATGTGCCGACGCATCGCGACCGTCGGCTATTACGTCATCATGCCCAACCTGTACTACCGCACGCACCGATCGGTGGACATCGACCCGACCCGCATCCTCGACCCCGCCTACCAGGAAAAGTTCGCGCTGCTGTGGCAACTTGTCGATGCGCTGGGCAACCAGATGGTCGTGGACGACACGGCCGTGCTGTTCGACCACATCGACCGCGACCCGGCTGCCCGAAACGGCCCGCTCGGCATCGTCGGCTACTGCATGAGCGGGCCTTTCGTTTTCCGCCTGGCGGGGGCTTATCCGGAACGGGTGGCCTGCGCTGCATCGGTCTATGGCGTGCATCTGGTGACCGACAAACCCGATTCGCCACACCTGCTGGCCGACCGCATCAAGGGCGAGATGTATTTCGCCTGCGCCGAGCACGACAAGTACGTCACGGTCGCAGAGCTGGACGCCGTGCGCCAAGTCATAAGCGACACCGGCATCTCGGGCACGGTGGAAATTTATCCACAGCGCGACCACGGCTTCGCCTTCCCGGCGCGCAAGGCATTCCACAAGGGAGCGTCCGAACTGCACTGGGAGCGGCTGTTCCACATGTTCGAGCGCACGCTTCGCATCCCGGGCGAGGCACTGGCATGAAGGAACTTGCGCCCTGGGAACTTCCCTTCTTCGGACCGAAGCACGACGAAGTCCACCAGGCCATGCAACGCTGGCGCGCCGCTTTTCCAGACCTGCAGACGCACCTCGCCGGGATCCCGCTGGACGCACAGTGCCGCGAGGTCCTGCGCGCGCTCGGTCGGGCCGGCCTCCTTTCCTATGCGGTGCCGCAGCAGGCGGGCGACGTCATCGACGTACGCTCCGCATGTCTGGTGCGTGAAGCTCTCGCCTACGACAGCGTCCTGGCAGACTTCGTTTTCGCCATGCAGGGCATCGGCTCTGCCGCGATCTGGCTGTTCGGCAGCGAAATGCTTCAGCAGCGCTACCTTCCGGGCATACGCGATGGCACGCGCTGCGCAGCCTTTGCCATGTCGGAGCCGGACGGCAGCTCGGACGTCGCCGGCCTGCAGACCTGCGCCGTGATCGATGGCGACGATTTCGTCATCGATGGCACCAAGGCCTGGATCTCCAACGGCGGCATTGCCGACCAGTACATCGTGATCGCCCGCACCGAAGAGGTCCGGGGCGCAGGAGGCCTTTCGGCCATCGTGGTCGATGGCGATACGCCAGGCCTGCACATCGAGTCGCGCACCGAGATCATCTCGCCGCATCCCATCGCCACCCTGCGCTTCTCCGGTTGCCGGGTGCCGCGCTCCCACTTGATCGGCGAGGCCGGCATGGGCTTCAAGATGGCCATGACCACCCTCGACTACTTTCGGGCTTCGGTGGGTGCGGCCGCCACCGGTGCAGCGCGACGGGCGCTGGACGAAACACTTGTACGCGTGTCGGGACGCAAGCTGTTCGGCACGCCGATGTCGGAGATGGACACGGTGCGCATGAAGATCGCCGACATGGCGCTCGACCTGGACACCGCCGCCCTGCTCACCTACCGTGCAGCGTGGCTCAAGGATACGTCGAGCAGGTCGCCGACCCGCGAGATCGCCATGGCCAAGCTGGGCGCGACCGAGGCGGCACAGCGGGTGGTGGATGCCGCAGTTCAGCTGTTCGGGGGGACGGGCGTGAGCGTGGGATCGATCATCGAACAGCTCTACCGCGACATCCGTCCGATGCGCATTTACGAAGGCGCATCGGAGATACAGAAGCTGATCATCGGCAAGCGCACGCTGGCGCAAGGTGCAAGCGTCAGCCAACGCTGATCTATTCGGCGTCGCGTCCTCGCAGCGGGCGAGTGACGCGATAATTATCGAACGCCCAGGAGGTCAACACGACGATGAGCCAACGCAGCTTCGCCAGCGCCGAGTACGCGATGAAGAAGAAGCGCACGCGGTGCGAGAAATTCCTCGCCGAGACGAAGCGCATCGTGCCATGGGCACGGCTGATCGCCGTGATCGAACCGCTGTCATCCGGGCTCACGTGCCATCGCCAATCGACACCAAGGCGCACTTCTCTTCTGCACGCCCGCGCCCGCCGTGGCGTTGTCGCTGATCAAGTCGTGGCGCCGCAGCCCATGCATGTTCTGTTAGGCAGCAGCCGTTCTCCATCGATCGCATCGCAGGTTGGCTCGTCACGGAGTGCATTCCAACGACGGGCATGTCCTTAGCTGCGGGCGCACTTGTCGCTCTCGCGCACATGGTCGCGGCCGTTGTCAATCGAAGCTGGCGAGAAGATCCTCCAAGGCTGGACACAGCCTTTGCATTTCAGTTCGAGTGACCACTTCAAATCTGTCCGAGCGACACACTCTTCGTACCGAAAACTCCCGCCTGAAGACTCGGGATCAATCCACATGAGTATCAATGACGCCATTCTCGAAGCACGCCAGCTTTCCAAAGAATTCAAGGGTTTCACCGCGGTCAACAAAGTTGATTTGTCGGTAGTCCGCGGATCAATCCACGCGCTGATCGGGCCCAACGGCGCGGGAAAAACAACCTGCTTCAACCTGCTCACGAAGTTCCTAGAGCCAACCTCCGGCACCATCCTGTTCAACGGACAGGACATCACCAACGAACGTCCGGCGCAGATCGCGCGGCGCGGGATCATCCGATCATTCCAGATCTCCGCTGTGTTTCCGCATCTCACGCTGCTCGAGAACGTGCGACTGGGCTTGCAGCGCGCGCTCGGCACTTCTTATCACTTCTGGAAGAGCGAGAGATCACTCATGCCGCTGAACGACCGTGCGCGTGCATTGCTGGCCGAGGTCGGCCTCGAAGACCTGGCCGACGAGCTGACCGTGAACCTTCCCTATGGCCGCAAGCGCGCCCTCGAGATCGCGACCACGCTGGCGATGGAGCCCGAACTGATGCTGCTCGACGAACCCACCCAGGGCATGGGCCACGAAGACGTGCACCGCGTCGCCGAGCTCATCAAGCGCGTGTCGGCCGGCCGCACCATCCTGATGGTGGAGCACAACATGAGCGTGGTCTCGACCATCGCCGACACGATCACGGTGCTGCAGCGCGGCGCCGTGCTGGCCGAAGGCCCGTATGCGGAGGTCTCGAAGAATCCGCAGGTGATGGAAGCCTACATGGGCACCACCGACGGCGCACTCCAAGGGGCACATTGATGGCAGTCCCCGCACTCGAAATCAAGGGCCTGCAGGCGTGGTACGGCGAATCGCATGTGCTGCACGGCGTCGACATGGTGGTGCAGCCCGGCGAGGTGGTCACGCTGCTGGGCCGCAATGGCGCCGGCCGCACGACGACCATGCGCGCGGTGCTCGGCCTGACCGGCGCCCGCAAGGGCAGCATCAAGGTCAACGGCGCCGAGACGATCCACATGCCGACGCACCGTATCGCCCACCAGGGTATCGGCTACTGTCCCGAGGAACGCGGCATCTTCGCCAGCCTGTCGTGCGAAGAAAACCTGCTGCTGCCGCCGGTGCTCAAGAGCGCCGACAAGGGCATGTCGGTCGACGAGATCTACGCCATGTTCCCGAACCTGGCCGAGCGTCGCCACAGCCAGGGGACGCGGCTGTCGGGCGGCGAGCAGCAGATGCTGGCGGTGGGCCGCATCCTGCGCACCGGCGCCAGGCTGCTGCTGCTGGACGAGATCTCCGAAGGCCTGGCGCCGGTGATCGTGCAGGCGCTGGCGCGGATGATCCACACGCTGCGCGGCAAGGGCTACACGGTGGTCATGGTCGAGCAGAACTTCCGCTTCGCCGCGCCGCTGGCCGACCGCTTCTACGTGATGGAGCACGGCCGCATCGTCGAGAAGTTCGCTGCCGTCGAACTCGACGCCAAGATGCCGGTGCTCAACGAGCTTCTGGGTGTTTAACAAGTTCGGCGACGTCCTACCTATGAATATTGCACTCCCTGGCCTTCTGAGCCAGCTCCTTCTCGGCCTCGTCAACGGGTCGTTCTACGCGATCCTGAGCCTCGGACTCGCAGTGATCTTCGGCCTGCTCAACGTCATCAACTTCGCGCACGGCGCGCTGTTCATGCTGGGCGCAGTGCTCACCTGGATGGCGATGAACTACTTCAACGTCAACTACTGGGTCATGCTGGCGGTGGCGCCGGTCATCGTCGGGCTGTTGGGCATCGTCATCGAGCGGCTGCTGCTGCGCTGGATCTACAAGCTCGACCACCTCTATGGCCTCTTGCTGACGCTCGGCCTCACGCTGCTGATCGAAGGCGTGTTCCGCTCG
>NZ_JASZYN010000028.1:0-34316 GCF_030316965.1 Variovorax sp. J31P207 | reverse complement strand
CGAGCGGAACACGCCTTCGATCAGCAGCGTGAGGCCGAGCGTCAGCAAGAGGCCATAGAGGTGGTCGAGCTTGTAGATCCAGCGCAGCAGCAGCCGCTCGATGACGATGCCGAACAGCCCGACGATGACCGGCGCCACCGCCAGCATGACCCAGTAGTTGACGTCGAAATAGTTCATCGCCATCCAGGTCAGCACCGCGCCCAGCATGAACAGCGCACCGTGCGCGAAGTTGATGACGTTGAGCAGGCCGAAGATCACTGCGAGCCCGAGGCTCAGGATCGCGTAGAACGACCCGTTGACCAGCCCCAGAAGGAGCTGGCTCAACAAGGCAGGCAGTGATATTTGCATGACGGAAGGGATCGCGATGAAAAGGTCAGGAGGTCAGCTTATTTCCAGATGGCGCACTTGCTTTCGGCCTTGGTCGTGAAGACCTCTTCGCCCGGCAGCTTCGCGACCACCTTGTAGTAGTCCCACGGCTGCGTCGACTCGCTCGGCGACTTGACCTGCACCAGGTACATGTCGTGCACCATCCGGCCGTCGGCGCGGATCACGCCCTTGGCGTAGAAGTCGTTGATCGGCATCTTCTTGAGCTCGGCCATCACCTTGTCGGCGTCGGTGCTCTTGGCTGCCTGCACCGCCTTCAGGTAGGTCGTCGTGGCCGAGTAGTCGGCGGCCTGGATGTCGGTCGGCATGCGCTTGGTCTTGTCGAAGAACTTCTTGCCGAAGGCGCGGGTTTCCTGGTTGAGGTTCCAGTCCCAGCTGGTGGTCAACAGCAGGCCTTCGGTGTTCTTCAGGCCCAGGCTGTGGATGTCGGTGATGAAGACCAGCAGGCCGGCCATCTTCATCGACTTGTTGATGCCGAATTCCTTCGCCGCCTTGATCGCGTTGATGGTGTCGCCGCCGGCATTGGCCAGGCCCAGGATCTGGGCCTTCGAGTTCTGCGCCTGCAGCAGGAAGGACGAGAAATCGGAGGCGTTGAGCGGGTGCTTGACGCCGCCGACCACCGTGCCGCCCTTCTCCTTCACGACCTTGGCCGTGTCGGACTCCAGCGCAGCGCCGAAGGCGTAGTCGGCGGTCAGGAAGAACCAGCTCTTGCCGCCGTTCGCGACCACCGCGCCGCCCGTGCCCTTGGCCAGCGCCACGGTGTCGTAGGCATAGTGCACCGTGTACGGGCTGCACTGCTCGTTGGTGAGCGCCGAAGAGCCGGCACCGTTGACCATGAAGACCCGCTTCTTCTCCTGTGCCACCTTCGCCATCGCCAGGCCGGTGCCCGAATTGGTGCCGCCGAACAGCATCGTCAGGTTGTCGGTGTCGATCCATTCGCGCGCCTTCGAGGCGGCGATGTCGGCCTTGTTCTGGTGGTCGGCCGTGACCAGCTCGATCGGCAGGCCATTGACCTTGCCACCGAAGTCGTCGATCGCCATCTGGATCGCGGTCGCGCCGCCCTTGCCTTCGACGTCGGCGTACAGGCTGGACATGTCGGTGATAAAGCCGATCTTCACTTTCTCCTGTGCTTGAACAGCGCCGGTCGCGAGGGCGATGGCAAGGGAGACAGCAGAAAGCGCGATTGTGTTCTTCATGGTCGATTCAGAGAGAGATGGGTGAGAGAAATCGGGGAGTCGGCGCGTCATTTCCAGAGCGCGCACTTGGAGTCGGCCTGGGTCGTGAAGACCTGGTCGCCCGGCAGCTTGGCGTTGACCTTGAGGTAGTCCCAAGGCTGCTTCGAGTCGGCCGGCGACTTGACCTCGACCAGGTACATGTCGTGCACCATGCGGCCGTCGGCGCGGATCACGCCCTTGGCGTAGAAGTCGTTGATCGGCGTCTTCTTCAGTTCGGCCATCACCTTGTCGGCGTCGACGGTCTTGGCGGCCTGCACGGCCTTCAGGTAGGTCATGGTGGCCGAGTAGTCGGCGGCCTGGATGTCGGTCGGCATGCGCTTGGTCTTGTCGAAGAAGCGCTTCGAGAACTTGCGCGTGTCGTCGTTCAGGTCCCAGTACCAGCTGGTGGTGTGGAGCAGGCCTTCGGTGTTCTTCAGGCCCAGGCTGTGGATGTCGCTCAGGAAGATCAGCAGGCCCGCCGTCTTCATGGTCTTGCCGATGCCGAATTCCTTCGCCGCCTTGATCGAGTTGATGGTGTCGCCGCCGGCATTGGCCAGCCCCAGGATCTGCGCCTTCGAGTTCTGCGCCTGCAGCAGGAAGGACGAGAAGTCCGAGGCATTGAGCGGCGCCCGCACCGCGCCCACCACGGTGCCGCCCTTGGCCTTGACCACCGCCGTGGTGTCGGCTTCGAGCGCATGGCCGAAGGCGTAGTCGGCAGTCAGGAAGAACCAGCTCTTGCCGCCCCGCTCGACCACCGCACCGCCGGTGCCCTTGGCCAGTGCCACCGTGTCGTAGGCGTAGTGCACCGTGTAGGGGCTGCACTGCTCGTTGGTGAGCGCCGAGGTGGCGGCGCCGTTGTTGAAGTAGACCCGCTTCTTTTCCTGCGCCACCTTGGCCGTGGCCAGCGCGGTGCCGGAATTGGTGCCGCCGAAGACCATGGTCACGCCGTTGGTGTCGATCCACTCGCGCGCCTTCGAGGCCGCGATGTCCGCCTTGTTCTGGTGGTCGGCGGTGAGCAGCTCGATCGGCTGGCCCAGCACCTTGCCGCCGAAATCGTCGATCGCCATCTGGATGGCGAGCGCGCCGTTCTTGCCCTCGACGTCGGCATAGAGGCTCGACATGTCGGTGACGAAGCCGATCTTGACCTTTTCCTGGGCCTGGGCGGCGCCGCAGGCGAGCGCGGTCGCGGCGACGGCCAGGGTCATGGCGCTGAACTGGTTCTTCATGAGAGTTCTCCGTTCAATCAACAGGTTGAGAAAGAAAGTGGGATCAGACGCCGAGCAGCTCGTTGAGCACCGGCATCTTGGCTTCGAGCTCGGCGGCGCCGAACTTCTCGACGATCCGTCCGTGCTCCATCACGTAGAAGCGGTCGGCCAGCGGCGCGGCGAAGCGGAAGTTCTGCTCGACCATGACCACCGTGTAGCCCTTGCCGCGCAGCGTGTGGATCATGCGGGCCAGCGCCTGCACGATCACCGGCGCCAGGCCTTCGGAGATCTCGTCGAGCAACAGCAGCCGGGCGCCGGTGCGCAGGATGCGCGCCACCGCCAGCATCTGCTGCTCGCCGCCCGAGAGCCGCGTGCCCTGGCTGTGGCGGCGCTCCGCCAGGTTCGGGAACATGGCGTAGATCTCGTCGACCGACATGCCCTTGTCGGCGCTCTTGAGCACCGGCGGCAAGAGCAGGTTCTCTTCGCACGACAGGCTCGCGAAGATGCCGCGCTCCTCGGGGCAATAGCCGATGCCCTGGTGCGCGATGCGGTGCGTCGGCATGTGGATCGTCTCGGTGCCGTTGACCTTGATGCTGCCCTTGCGCGCGCCGGTGAGGCCGAGCACGGCGCGCATCGTGGTGGTGCGGCCTGCACCGTTGCGGCCCAGCAGCGTGACCACCTCGCCGGGCTGCACCACCATGTCGACGCCGTGCAGAACGTGCGATTCACCGTACCAGGCCTGCAGGTCCTTGATTTCGAGTGCGGGGACTGCCATCAATGGGCTCCCTGCAGTTGGCCGTCGGTGGTGCCCATGTAGGCTTCCATCACCTGCGGGTTGCGCGACACCTCGGCGTACGGCCCCTCGGCCAGCACGGCGCCGCGCTGCAGCACCGTGATCGTGTCGGCGATGGTCGAGACCACGCTCATGTTGTGCTCCACCATCAGGATGGTGCGGCCGGCCGACACCCGCTTGATGAGCTCGGCGACCCGGTGCACGTCCTCGTGGCCCATGCCCTGGGTGGGTTCGTCGAGCAGCATCAGTTCGGGCTCCATCGCCAGCGTGGTCGCGATCTCGAGCGCGCGCTTGCGGCCATAGGGAAGGTTCACGGTCAGCTCGTCGGCCAGGTCCTCGAGGCCGACTTCGGCCAGCAGCACGCGGGCCCGGGCATCGAGCGGCTTGAGCGACTTCTCGCTCTTCCAGAAATGGTAGGAGGTGCCCAGCGCGCGCTGCAGCCCGAGACGCACGTTCTCGAGCAAGGTCAGGTGCGGGAACACAGCCGAGATCTGGAACGACCGGATGATGCCGCGCCGCGCGATCTGCGCCGGGCGCTCGCTGGTGATGTCCTGGCCGTTGAACAGGATGGTGCCGGAGGTCGGCTCCAGGAACTTGGTGAGCAGGTTGAAGCAGGTGGTCTTGCCGGCGCCGTTGGGGCCGATCAACGCGTGGATCGAGCCCCGCACGACCCGGAGGTCGACCTTGCTGACCGCGGTGAAACCCTTGAATTCCTTGGTGAGCTGGCGTGTCTCGAGAATGATGTCGCTCATCTCGCGCGGTCACCCGTTGGCTGGCAGAAAAAATCGGTCATGCGGTCCATCTGAGCGCACCACCATGGCTGCGCGGACCGCATTGTTTGCAGCGGCGGCAAAACTTGCCTACTGGGGCAAATGCCTATGCTGCAACGCAACCTGAGGCCGGGCCGCGCCGGCCCGGAATCAGTGGGCGCCTGCCGCCGCGTCCGACGCGCCGGTTCCCTTCGCCGGCTTGGCGAGCCAGACCAGCGGGATCAGGAACAGGAACAGCATCGCCGAGCCGTAGAACACGTCGTTCGAAGCCAGCATGAAGGACTGCTGGTCGACCAGGCGATTGATCTGCCCCAGCACCTGGTCGGCACTGAATCCGCTGGCGCCGAAGTTGGCGATCGCGCTGTTGGCGGCGGAGCTGCCGGTGTTGACCGACTCCACCAGCTGCGCGTGGTGCAGCGCGGCCCGGTTCTCCCACAGCGTGGTCGCGGCCGAGGTGCCAATCGCGCCCGCGGTGATGCGCAGGAAGTTCGACAGGCCGGAGGCCGCGGGAATGCGGTCGGGCGGCAGGCCCGACAAGGTGATGGTCACCAGCGGGATGAAGAAGAACGCCATCGCCACGCCCTGGATGATGGTCGGGATCATGATGGTCCAGAAGTCGGCCTGGGTGTTGAAGTTCGAGCGCATCCACAGCACCAGCGCGAACACCAGGAACGAGAAGGTCGCGTAGCGGCGCGGGTCGACCTTGCCGACCGTGAGCCCGACGATCGGCGAGAAGATGATCGCCAGCATGCCCACCGGCGCCATGATCATGCCGGCCTGCGTCGCCGTGTAGCCCATGTACTGCTGCAGCCACAGCGGCAGGATCACCACGTTGCCGAAGAAGAGGCCATAGGCCACCGCCGTCGCGAAGGCGCCCGACCAGAAGTTGCGGCGCTTGAACAGCGACAGGTCGACCACCGGGTGCTTGTCGGTCAGCTCCCAGATCAGGAAGAACGCGAAGCCGACCAGGGCGACGACGGCCAAGGTCAGGATCACGGCCGAGTGGAACCAGTCGAGCTCCTTGCCCTTGTCGAGCATCAGCTGCATCGCGCCGACCCAGACCACCAGCAATGCCAGCCCGATGCCGTCGATCGGCACCTTGCGCGTGGCGCTCTCGCGCTTGCGGTAGATGGCCCAGGTGATGCCCGCGGCCGCCAGCCCGACCGGAATGTTGATGTAGAAGATCCAGGGCCAGGAGATGTTGTCGGTGATCCAGCCGCCGAGCAGCGGCCCCATCACCGGTGCGACCAGCGTGGTCATCGACCACATCGCCATTGCCAGTCCGGCCTTGGCCCGCGGATAGCTCGACAGCAGCAGCGTCTGCGACAGCGGGATCATCGGCCCGGCGACGAAACCCTGCAGCGCCCGGAAGGCGATCAGCATCGTCATGTTGGGCGCCAGGCCGCAGAGCCAGGAGCTGATGATGAACAGCAGCACGCTCGCCATGAACAGGCGCACCTGGCCGAAGCGCTGCGTGAGCCAGCCCGTGAGCGGCACCGCGATGGCGTTGGCCACCGCGAAACTGGTGATGACCCAGGTGCCCTGCGTCGAGCTGACGCCGAGGTCGCCGGCGATGGCCGGCAGCGACACGTTGGCGATCGACGTGTCGAGCACGTTCATGAAGGTCGCGGCCGAGAGCGCGATGGTTCCCCAGACGCGGGCGGAGCCCTCGAGCGGCTGGACCGGCGTGGAAGCGGTGGCGTTCGACATCGCGCGCGGTCGCCCGATCAGCCCGGATGAGCCTGCGAGGAGATCGGCGACACCGGCAGGCTGCTGGCCGCCGGCGGCTTGGGCGCCGGCTCATGGCCGAGGTTGGCGCCGATGATGCGCTGGACCACGGCGTCGGCACCGCTGTCGAGCTGGCTGTAGACCTGGGTCTGGATCAGGGCGCTGCCGCGCGGCGCATCGGCCAGCGACTTGCCGTCCTTCTTCGAGACGTCGATCTCGGCGTCCATCGACAGGCCGACCCGCAGCGGATTGGCCTTGAGCTGCTCGGGATCGAGCGCGATGCGCACCGGCACCCGCTGCACCACCTTGATCCAGTTGCCGGTGGCGTTCTGCGCCGGCAGCAGCGCGAAGGCCGAACCGGTGCCGACGCCGAGGCCGGCCACGCGGCCGTCGTACTCGACCTTCTTGCCGTACAGGTCGGCCGTGAGCTTCACGGGCTGGTCGATGCGAATGTTGCGCAGCTGCACTTCCTTGAAGTTGGCATCGACCCAGACCTGGTTCAGCGGCACGATCGACATCATCGGCGTGCCCGCGGCCACGCGCTGGCCGAGCTGCACGGTGCGCTTGGCGACATAGCCTTCGACCGGCGCCGGCATCGCGACGCGCTGGGTGGCCAGGTAGGCCTCGCGCACCTTGGCCGCCGCCGCGAGCACGCTCGGATGGCGCTCCACCGGCGTGCCGTCGGTCAGCGACTGGTTGGTGGTCAGCTGCTCGCGCGCCGACAGCACCGCGGCCTGGGCCGACGCCAGCTGGCTCTTGGCGTTGGCCAGCGCGGTCTCGGAGTGGTTCAGTTCTTCCTTCGACACCGCCCCGTTGCCGGCCAGGGCCTGGCGGCGCTTGAGGTCGTCCTGGGCGCGGGCGATGTCGCTCTGCGCGCGCGCGATGTCGGCCTGGCGCAGCGTGACCTGGGCCGCCAGCGACGCGTTGTTGCCATACAGGGTGCGCGCCTGGCGCACCGCCTGGGCCAGCGCCGCCTCGGCCTGCTCGAACGCCACCTTGGCGTCCGACGGGTCGAGCTGCACCAGCGGCTGGCCGGCCTTCACCAGGTCGGTGTCGTCGGCCATGATCGCCATCACGGTGCCGCTGATCTGCGGCGTGATCTGGATCACGTTGCCCTGAACGTAGGCGTTGTCGGTCGATTCGTAGTGGCTCGCGACCAGCCATTCGTAGCCGCCCCAGGCGGCACCGGCCACGACCACGACGGCGGCCAGCGTGGTCAGCGCGCGGCGGCGCTTGTTGCTCACGGCAGGGGCCTGGGCCACGGGTTCGGCAGACGCAGCGTTCGGGGTGTTGTTGCTGTTTTCCATGACAGTGTCTTTCGGATTCGGAGCGTTCGTTCGGGAGTGTTCAGGGGTGCCGGGGCGCGGGCGCGGCGGCGGCTGTGGTGGTGTCCGACGGCTGCCAGCCGCCACCCAGGGCGCGCGCCAGGCCGACCTGGTTCTCGAGCGCACGGGCAGCGAGGTCGACGCCGTCGCGGCGCTGCGCCAGCACGGTGACTTCGGCCGTCAGCACGTCCAGGTAGTTGCCGAGTCCGGCGCTGTAGCGCTGCAGGCCGATGTCGTAGGCCGCCTCGGCCGCGTCCTGCGCCTCTTTCTGCTGGACTTGCTGGCGCGCCACGTAAAGCACGCTCGAGAGCTGGTCGGCGACATCGCGCACCGCATCGATGACAGTGCCGTTGTAGCTGTCGATCGCGGCGTCGAGGTCGGCCGACTTGCCGCGCAGGTTGGCGCGCAGGCGGCCGCCTTCGAAGATCGGCAGCCGGATCGCGGGGCCCACGCCCCACTGCTGGCTGCCCGACTTCAGCAGGCTGTCGAAGCCGATGCTCTGGAAGCCGGCGAAGGCGATCAGGTTGACGTTCGGATAGAACTGGGTCTTGGCGTTGGCGACGTCGCTGGTCGCGGCTTCGACGCGCCAGCGCGCGGCGGCGATGTCGGCGCGCCGGCCCAGCAGATCGGCCGGAATGCTCTGCTGCAGCCCCAGGTTCTTGAAATTGCCGAGGCGCGGCGGTGTCAGCGCCTGGGTGGCCCCGGGCTTGGCCACCAGCGCGTCGAGCGCGTGCTGCGCGATCGCGATCTGCTCGTTCAGGGCTTCGATCTGCTGGCGTGCTTCGGGCACGCTGCTCTCGCTCTGCTTCAGCTGCAGCCGCGTGTCGAGCCCGGCCGACACGCGGTCGCGCACCAGCTTGAGCAGTTCTTCGCGCTGCGCCAGCGCGCGCTGGGCGACCACCATCCGGTCGTTCAGCCGCGCCCATTGCACGTAGCTGCGCGCGACGTTGCTGGAGAGCAGCACCCGGGCCGCATCGGCTTCGGCGGCGGCGGCGTTCGCCGTGCCCAGTGCCGCGTCGAGCGCGGTGCGGTTCTTGCCGAAGAAATCGATCTCCCAGCTGCCGCTCAGCTGGAGGTTGCCGGTTTCCTGAACCGAGCCGCCCAGCGGTGCCGGATAGATGTAGTTGTCGCTGAACTTCTGGCGCGTGAGATCGAGGCCGCCGTTGAGCTGCGGCTTGTCGGCGGCCTCGGTGTACATCACCTGGGCCTGCGCGCGCGCCAGCCGGGCCAGGGCGACCTGCAGGCTGGGATTGCCCGCGATCGCCTGCTCGACCATCGCGTTGAGCTGCGGATCGCCGAAGGCCAGCCACCACTGGCTGTCGAGCGCCGGCGCGGCCTGGGCAGCGGGCGCCGCCGTCAGGCCGAGGCTCTCCGCGGTCTGCATCTTGGGGTTCGAGGCGGTGGCGCCCATGTCGGCGCAGCCCGCGACGGCCAGCGCCAGCACGGCGGCGGCGATGGCGCTGGTAC
Organism: Variovorax sp. J31P207; assembly: GCF_030316965.1. Lineage (NCBI taxonomy): Bacteria > Pseudomonadati > Pseudomonadota > Betaproteobacteria > Burkholderiales > Comamonadaceae > Variovorax > Variovorax sp. J31P207. Next base: position 25,430 of record NZ_JASZYN010000028.1, on the reverse strand, counting down.
GGCGCAATGCGCGCTCAGGAAGGAGTCGAGTCATTTTTCTTGTCCCCACGGGCCGACAGGGCCTGTGCGTTGTCGAGGATCCGGCGCAGGTAGCCCTTGAGCTGCTCCCACTCCTCGTTGCTGAAGCCAGCCAGGTGCTCGTTCTGCACAAGGCTGAGTATTTCGGGCACCTCGCGGGCCGCCGCGCGGCCTTCGTCGGTGAGTTCGATGTGGACCACGCGGCGGTCGGCCACCGAGCGCACGCGGCGGCACAGGCCCTTGGCCTCCAGGCGGTCGAGCAGGCGGGTCATGGCGCCGGTGTCGAGTTCGCATTCGCGCGCCAGTTCGGCCACCGTCGTGACCTTGCCCATGTGCAGCTTGTGCAGCGGCACCCACTGCGGATAGGTCGGTCCGGGATCGCACATGCGAAGTTCCACCGACTGGGCCACCGCGCTCAGGATGCGGCGCATCATGTAGCCGATGCTTTCTTCCGCGCGGTAGTTCTCGGCCTTGTAGAAAGCCGTGACCTCCGGCAATTCGCCGGGCGAAGGCAGCGCGGGGCGCGCTTCGGGGGTCTGGGATTCGGACATACCCGCATAGTAGTTGCCTCGGCAATTACTGTCAAGGCGGCTTTTGGTGGGGCAAGGGTTCGCTAGAATGCTCGGGATATGGCCTCCTCTTCCCCTTCGCCCGCCAAAGGATCGCCGAAATCCTTGTCGGGCCTGGCGCCCTTCCTGCGCCCCTATCGCACCCAGATCGTCCTGGCGGTGGTGTTCCTGGTCCTGGCCGCGGCGACCACTTTGGTGTTCCCGATCGCCCTGCGCAGCCTGATCGACGGCGGCCTGGTCAACCCGGACAAGGGCGCGCAGACGATGGCGCTGCGCGAGCATTTCGTCGCCCTGTTCGCGGTCGCGGTGGCGCTGGGGCTGTTCTCGGCGGCCCGCTTCTACACCGTCAGCTGGCTCGGCGAGCGGGTCACGGCCGACCTGCGCAACGCGGTCTACGCCCATGTGCTGCGCCAGAGCCCGGTGTTCTTCGAGACCACCCAGACCGGCGAAGTCCTGTCGCGCCTGACCGCCGACACGACACTGGTCCAGACCGTGGTCGGCTCCTCGCTCAGCATGGGGCTGCGCAACGCGGTGATGGGCGTGGGCGCCCTGGCCATCCTGGTCTGGACCAATCCCTACGTGATGGTCCAGGTGCTGGGCATCCTGGTGCTGGTGGTGCTGCCCAGCATGTGGTTCGGCCGCCGCGTGCGCAAGCTCTCGCGGGCCAGCCAGGACCGGGTGGCCGATTCCAGTGCGATCGCCGCCGAAGTGCTGAACGCGATTCCCGTGGTGCAGAGTTACACCGCCGAGGCCCGCGAAGCGGCCCGCTTCGACGCCTCCACCGACAGCGCCTTCCGTACCGCCGTGCGCCGCACGCGCGCGCGCTCGGTGCTGGTGGCCTTCATCATCATCGCCACCTCGGCGGCGCTGCTCTGGGGCCTCTACCAGGGCACGCAGGCGGTGCTGCGCGGCGACATCACGGCCGGCCACCTCGGACAGACGGTGGTCTACGTAATCATCCTGGCGAGTGCCGCCGCGGTGCTCGGCGAGGTCTACGGCGACCTGCTGCGGGCCGCCGGCGCCACCGAGCGCCTGATGGAACTGCTGCACGCCAGGCCGGTGATCGTGTCGCCCGCCCAGCCGGCCCAGGCGCCGGTCCCGGCCGCCGGCAGCGCCTTGTCGCTGGAGGGCGTCGGCTTCCACTACCCGTCCCGGCCCGGCACCCCGGCGCTGCGCGATTTCGACCTGCGGATCGCCCCCGGCGAAACCGTGGCGCTGGTCGGATCGAGCGGCGCCGGCAAGAGCACGGTGTTCCAGCTGCTGCTGCGCTACTACGACCCCCAATCCGGGCGGATCACCCTCGACGGCACGCCGCTGGCGGCGCTGTCTCTGGAGGCCTTGCGCGCCCGCATCGGCCTGGTGCCGCAGGATGCGGTGATCTTCTCCGCCAGCGCGCTCGAGAACATCCGCTACGGCCGGCCCGACGCCAGCGTCGATGAAGTCCACGCCGCCGCCCGTGCCGCCTTCGCCGACGGCTTCCTGCGGGCCCTGCCCGAGGGCTACGACACCTTCCTGGGCGAGCGCGGCGTGCGGCTGTCGGGCGGCCAGCGCCAGCGCATCGCGATCGCGCGCGCGATGCTCAAGAACCCGCCGCTGCTGCTGCTCGACGAAGCGACCAGCGCGCTCGACGCCGAAAGCGAACGGATGGTGCAGGCGGCCCTCGAATCGGCCATGACGGGCCGCACTACTCTGGTCATCGCCCACCGCCTGGCGACGGTGCAGAAGGCCGACCGCATCGTGGTGCTGGACCACGGCGGCATCGTCGAACAGGGAACGCACGCGGCGCTGGTGGCGCAGAACGGGGTCTACGCGCGGCTGGCCGCGCTGCAATTCGGTACCTGACACTCGCCCCCAGGTTGCCCGCACTTCGTGTCGGGCGCCCACCCCCTACCGGTGGCGCAGTCAGCGGCCCGGCGAAGCCGGTTCCGCGACTGCCCGCGAACAGGCGCGCTGCGCGCAGCCTTGGAAAAACCCAGCGCCGATGGCCTTGGCCGGCGCAGCCCGGCCCGCTGGTGAAACACCGCGGAACCGGCTTCGCCGGGCCGCTGGTGTTGCCCCCGGTAGGGGGTGGGCGCCCGGACACGAAGTGCCGGGCAACCTGGGGGCGAGCAACTACTGCAGCGTCTCCTTGAGGGCTGCCGGCAGCGGCAGCGTGAACACCGGAATGCCCTCTTCGGCCAGCGAGCGTGCCTGTTCGGGCGTCGCCTGGCCGCGAATGCCGCGCTCCTCGGCTTCGCCGTAGTGCATCTTGCGGGCTTCGTCGACGAAACGCTCGCCGACGTCCTCGGTCTGGGAAATCACCTCGCGCACCGCGCGCAGCCAGCGCGCCTCGGGCGAATCGGCGGCGGCCGGCAGCTTGGCCGGCGCGGCTTCCGCCGGCGGCCGGGCATTGCCGAGGTTCAGCCGCGGCGCAGCCAGCAGCTTGGTGATCGCCGTGTTGCCGCACATCGGGCATTCCACCAGGCCGTCGGCAAGCTGGGTGTCGAATGCGTCCTGCGACGCAAACCACCCCTCGAAGCCGTGGCCATGGGCGCACTGGAGGTTGAGGACCTTCATGCGCCGATTATCAGGCGTTGGGCGACGACGCGCTGTGCCAGTCGAGCACCCATGCGCCCGACAGGACGTTCTGCAGCCAGAGCGTGCAGGTCAGCGTCTTGGCGTCCGACACCGTGCCATCGCGGCACCAGTCCAGCAACTGCTCCGGCGTGGCCGTGATGACGTCCAGGAACTCGCCATGGTCGAGCTGCCGGTCGCCCAGCGTCAGGCCGCGCGCGAAATAGACATGGATGATCTCGGTCGAATAGGCGACCGCCAAGTGCATGGCGCCGGCACGGGCCCATTCGCGGGCCGTGTAGCCGGTCTCCTCGACCAGCTCGCGCTGGCCGCACAGCAGCGGGTCCTCGCCGGCATCGAGCTTGCCGGCGGGGAATTCGGTCATGACATGGCCGATCGGGTATCGGTACTGGCGCTCGAGCACCAGCCGGCCGTCGTCGAGCAGCGGGATCACCACCACCGCGCCCGGATGCACCACGTACTCGCGGGTCGCGGTATGGCCGTCCGGCAGCCGCACCGTGTCGCGCTTGGCATGCAGGAAGTTGCCCTTGAACAGCTGTTCGCTGGCGGTAAGTTCTTCCTTGAGGTGCTTGTCGGTCATGTCAGCAGCGCCCGCCCGGCCGCCCGAAGGGCGCTGAGCGCCCCCTCGGGGGGCAGCGATACACGAAGTGATGAGCGTGGGGGCATTTCATTCAGTGGGCGTGCGCGTGGCGATGCTTCATGAGGTAGCGCCAGGTGAAGCCCGGGAACGCCAGCACGATGAACAGCGCCGCCGTGACGGCGTAGAACTCCCAGCCCTGCGGCGCGATCTGCCCGACCCGGCGCTCGAACAGCAGCCCGACGGCGCCGACGACGGCATAGAGCAGCACCAGTTCGGCCAGCCGGATCGCCAGCGACTTGGTGCGCGCCGCCAGCGGGACCAGGCCGAGCAGGCGCTCGTTCAGGAACGGCAGGTTGGCCGCCAGCAGCGCGAGCCCCAGCACCATCCAGACCGACGCGCTCTGGGACACGTCGCGCTCAGGTGGCCAGCGTGGCCACGATCGCGTTCGCGCACAACGTCATGAGGCCGCCCGGCAGGATGCCGAGGATCAGGATCAGGGCGCCGTTGAGCGTCAGCACGGTGCGCACGTCGCGCGGCGCCGAGACGGTGCTCGCGGTAACCGGCGCATCGAAGTACATGACCTTGACCACGCGGATGTAGTAGAACGCGCCGATCAGCGACATCACGACCGCGAACACCGCGAGGCCGATGTACATGCCCTGGCCGGAGGCGATCAGCGCCTGCAGCACCGCCAGCTTGGCGTAGAAGCCGACCAGCGGCGGAATGCCGGCCAGCGAGAACATGGCGATCGCCATCACGCCGGCATACAGCGGACTGCGCTGGTTGAGGCCGGCCAGGTCGGTGATCTCCTCGCTCTCGAAGCCTTCGCGCGCCAACAGCAGGATGATGCCGAAGCTCGCCAGCGTGGTCAGCACGTAGGTGATGATGTAGAACATCGCCGCGCTGTAGGCGAACTGGGCGTTGTAGGTGTTGCCGTTGACCACGCCCGCCACCAGGCCGAGCAGCATGAAGCCCATCTGCGCGATGGTCGAGTAGGCCAGCATGCGCTTGAGGTTGGTCTGGGCGATCGCCGCCAGGTTGCCGACCAGCAGCGAGGCGATGGCCAGCAGCGCCAGCATCTGCTGCCAGTCGATCGCCAGCGGCAGCAGGCCTTCGACCAGCAGGCGGATGATGATCGCGAAGGCGGCCAGTTCGGGCGCGGCGCCGATCATCAGCGTGACCGAGGTCGGCGCGCCCTGGTAGACGTCGGGCACCCACATGTGGAACGGGGCGGCACCGACCTTGAAGGCCAGGCCGGCGACGATGAAGACCAGGCCGAACACCAGCACCTGGTGGTTCACCTGGCGGCTGGCGATCGCCTTGAACACCTCGTTGATGTCGAGCGAGCCGGTGGCGCCGTACATCATCGACAGGCCGTAGAGCAGGAAGCCGCTGGCCATTGCGCCGAGCACGAAGTACTTCATGGCCGCTTCGCTGGCGACCGCGTTGTCGCGGCGCAGGGCGACCAGCGCATAGCTGGAGAGCGTCAGCAGTTCGAGGCCGAGATAGATCAGCAGGAAGTTGCTGCCCGACATCATGACGAACATGCCCAGCAGCGCCAGCAGGCTCATCGTGAACATCTCGCCGCCCTGCAGCATGCCGCGGTCGCCCGCGTAGGGCCGGCCGTAGACCAGCGTGACCATCAACGCCAGGGTCGCGAAGCACTTGAGCCAGTTGCCCATCGGGTCGCTCACCACCATGCCGCCGAAGCCGTAGATGGTCTTGCCCAGGGAAGCGTTGAAGCCGGTCAGCACCGCGACGATCGCGAGCGTGAGCAGGGTCAGGATGTAGGTGCCGGTGCGGCGCGGGCTGGTCGAGGCGAGATCGAGCAGCGCGATCACGCAGGTCATGATCAGCAGCACTACCTCGGGGTAGATCGTCATCCAGCTGAGTTTGTCAATCATCTTGTTTCTTACGGCAGCTTGGGCAGCTTGGAGATGGACACGTGCTGCAGCAGCCCGTCCACGGAGGCATTCATCACATCGGTGAAGGGCTTCGGATACAGGCCCATCCACAGCACGGCGATCGCCAGCAGCGCCAGCATCAGGAATTCACGCGCGTTGATGTCGCTGAGTTCCTTGACGTGGTCGTTGCCGACCGATCCCAGGTAGACCCGCTTGTACATCCACAGCGTGTAGGCGGCGCCGAAGATCAGCGCGGTCGCAGCACCGAGGCCGAGCCAGAAGTTGGCCTTGACCGCGCCGAGGATCACCATCCACTCGCCGACGAAACCGGCGGTCGCCGGCAGACCGCAGTTGGCCATCGCGAACAGCAGCGCGAAGGCGGCGAACTTGGGCATGGTGTTGACCACGCCGCCGTAGTCGGCGATCTGGCGCGAATGCACGCGGTCGTAGAGCACGCCGATGCAAAGGAACATCGCGCCCGAGACGAAGCCGTGGGCGATCATCTGGACGATGCCGCCGGCCACGCCGAGCTCGTTGAAGATGAAGAAGCCGAGCGTCACGAAGCCCATGTGGGCCACCGACGAATAGGCCACCAGCTTCTTCATGTCCTGCTGCACCAGCGCCACCAGGCCGACGTAGATCACCGCGATCAGCGACAGCGCGATCATGAGCCAGGCCCATTCGTGCGAGGCATCGGGTGCGATCGGCATCGAGAAGCGCAGGAAGCCGTAGGCGCCGAGCTTCAGCATGATCGCCGCCAGCACCGCGGAGCCGCCGGTGGGCGCCTCGACGTGCACGTCGGGCAACCACGTGTGGACCGGCCACATCGGCACCTTGACCGCGAAGGCCGAGAAGAAGGCGAAGAACAGGAAGGTCTGCGCCTGGCCCGACAGCGGCAGCTTGTGCCAGGTCAGGATGTCGAAGCTGCCGCCCGACTTGTTGTACAGGTAGATCAGCGCGACCAGCATCAGCAGCGAGCCGAGCAGCGTGTAGATGAAGAACTTGAAGGCCGCGTAGATCTTGTTCGGGCCGCCCCAGATGCCGATGATCAGGTACATCGGGATCAGGGTGGCTTCGAAGAAGGTGTAGAACAGGATGCCGTCGAGCGCCGAGAAGGTGCCGATCATGAGTCCCGACAGGATCAGGAAGGCGCCCATGTACTGGTTCACGCGCTCGGTGATGACCTCCCAGGCCGAGATCACGACGATCACGGTGATGAAGGCGGTCAGCAGCACCAGCCAGAACGAGATGCCGTCCAGGCCGATGTGGTAGCTGATATTGAAGCGCTGGATCCAGGGCGCCTTCTCGACGAACTGCATCGCTGCGGTGCCGTTCTGGAATCGCGACCAGAGCGGCAAGGTGACCAGGAAGCTCGCGACCGAACCGATCAGCGCGACCCAGCGCACGCCCCTGGCGTGTTCATCCCGACCGAAGGCCAACAGCACGACGCCGAAGGCGATCGGCATCCAGATGGCAAGGCTCAACAAACCCATTTTTGTTTTTCTCCAGAGAGCCGCTTACCGCTTGAACCAGACGAAGTACGACATCAGGACGAAGATGCCGATCAGCATCGAGAAAGCGTAGTGATAGATGAAGCCCGTCTGCAGCCAGCGCACCGCACCTGCGATGCGGCCGACCAGCTTCCATGAGCCGTTGACGATGCCGCCGTCGATGATCCCCTGGTCGCCGCCCTTCCAGAGGCCGGTGCCGAGGGCGCGGGTCGCGCGGGCGATGACGTTCTCGTTGAACCAGTCCATGTAGTACTTGTTCTCGAGCAGGGTGTAGATCGGGCCGAAGGCGCGCTTGATCGCGGCCGGCAGGGCCGGGTTGACCAGGTACAGGTACCAGGCCACCACGACACCGGCGAGTGCGAGCCAGAACGGCGCAGCCGTCAGGCCGTGGAGGGCCATCGCCACCGGGCCGTGGAAGCCCTCGGCCAGTTCCTTCATGGCTTCATGCTTGCTCGCGTCGATGAAGATCGCACCCTTGAAGAACTCGCCGTAAAGCATCGGCCCGATCGTCATGAAGCCGATCACGACCGACGGGATCGCCAGCGCCACCAGCGGCACCCAGACCACCCACGGCGACTCGTGCGGCTCGTGATGGTCGTCGTGGCCATGACCGTGGTCGTCGTGGTGCGCGTCCGGGTTCTGGTCGAAGCGCTCCTTGCCGTGGAACACCATGAAATACATGCGGAACGAATAGAGCGCGGTGACGAACACGCTCGCCAGCACCGCGAAGTAGGCGAAGCCCGAACCCCACAGGTGGCTCTCGTGCACCGCTTCGATGATGCTGTCCTTCGAATAGAAGCCCGAGAAGAACGGCGTCCCGATCAGTGCCAGCGAACCCACCAGCGAGGTGATCCAGGTGATCGGCATGTACTTGCGCACGTTGCCCATCCAGCGCATGTCCTGGTTGTGGTGCATGCCGATGATCACCGAGCCGGCCCCGAGGAACAGCAGCGCCTTGAAGAAGGCGTGCGTCATCAGGTGGAACACGGCCACCGAATAGGCCGAGGCGCCGAGTGCCACGGTCATGTAGCCGAGCTGCGACAGCGTGGAATAGGCCACCACGCGCTTGATGTCGTTCTGGATGACGCCCAGGAAGCCCATGAACAGCGCGGTGATGCCGCCGATCACGAGGATGAAGCTCAGGGCCGTGTCGCTCAGCTCGAACAGCGGCGACATCCGCGCCACCATGAAGATGCCGGCCGTGACCATGGTCGCGGCGTGGATCAGGGCGGAGATCGGGGTCGGGCCTTCCATCGAGTCGGGCAGCCAGACGTGCAGCGGGAACTGCGCGCTCTTGCCCATGGCGCCGATGAACAGGCAGATGCAGGCCACCGTGAGGAGCATCCACTCGGTGCCCGGGAAGCTCAGCTTGGCGAGCGCGTCGGCCTTGGCGAAGACTTCGCCGTAATTCAGCGAACCGGCGTAGGCGGCCAGCAGGCCGATGCCCAGGATGAAGCCGAAGTCGCCGACGCGGTTGACCACGAAGGCCTTCATGTTGGCGAAGATCGCGGTCGGCCGGTTGTACCAGAAGCCGATCAGCAGGTAGGACACCAGGCCCACTGCCTCCCAGCCGAAGAACAGCTGGAGCATGTTGTTGCTCATGACGAGCATCAGCATCGAGAAGGTGAACAGCGAGATGTAGGCGAAGAAGCGGTTGTAGCCCTCGTCTTCCTGCATGTAGCCGATGGTGTAGATGTGGACCATCAGCGACACGAAGGTCACGACGCACATCATCATCGCGGTCAGGCCGTCGATCAGGAAGCCGACTTCCATCTTGAGGCCGCCGACGTTCATCCATTCGTAGATGGTGGCGTTGAAGCGGGCACCGTCGTTGACCACGCTGTCGAGCGTCATCGCCGAGATGATGAAGGACACCAGCACGCCGAGGATGGTCAGCGAATGGGTGACGCGGCGGCCGATGTGGTTGCCGCCGAACTTCGTGCCGAACAGGCCGGCGACGACGGCGCCGACCAGAGGCGCCAGCGGGACGGCCAGCAGGGTGGATGCGGAAAGAGTAGCGCTCATGAGTAAACCTTCTTCAGCCCTTCAGCGCATTCAGCTCGTCGACGTTGATGTTCGACTTGTTGCGGAACAGCAGCACCAGCAGCGCCAGTCCGATGGCCGACTCGGCCGCCGCGACCGTCAGGATGAAGAAGACGAAGATCTGTCCGTGCATGTCGCCGAGGAAGTACGAGAAGGCGACGAAGTTCATGTTGACCGCGAGCAGCATCAGCTCGACGCACATGAGCAGAACGATCAGGTTCTTGCGGTTCAGGAAGATGCCGATGACCGACAGCGCGAACAGCATCGCGCCGAGCGAAAGGAAGTGTCCGAGCGTGAGCGTCATGCCTTGGTCTCCGCTGCGGGCGCTGCTGACTCCGCGGCCGGTTCGGCCTGTCGCGTGACGGGCATCTGGACGATGCGCACGCGGTCGCGCGCCTTGACGCGGACCTGGTCGGCCGGGTTCACGTACTTGCTGTCCTTGCGGGTGCGCAGGGTCAGCGCGATGGCGGCGATGATCGCCACCAGCAGGATCACGGCGGCGATCTCGAGCGGATACAGGTACTGCGTATAGAGCAGCTTGCCGAGTTCGAGCGTGTTGGAGGTGTCCGGGCCGCTGGCCAGCGGGCTCTTGGGCGCACTCAGGCGGAAGCCGCCCATCAGCACCGCGGCCATCTCGAGCGCGATCAGCGCGCCGACGCCGGCGGCCAGCGGGAAGTGCTTCCAGAAGCCCTCGCGCAATCCCTCGACGTTGATGTCCAGCATCATGACGACGAACAGGAACAGCACCATCACTGCCCCGACGTAGACCAGCACCAGCGAGATCGCGAGGAATTCCGCGCGCAGCAGGAGCCAGATGGCCGATGCCTGGAAGAACGCCAGCACCAGGTAGAGCGCCGCATACACGGGGTTGCGCGCGGTGATGACGCGGAAGGCTGAAAACAGCAGCACCGCGGCAAACAGATAGAACAGACCGGTCTTGGCGTCCATGGATTGGATTCGTTTTCTTCGGGTTCAGCCAGCCGCTTCAGCGGTACTTGGCGTCCGCCGCCTTGTTGGCGGCGATTTCTTTTTCGTAGCGGTCGCCGACGGCGAGCAGCATGTCCTTGGTGAAGTACAGGTCACCGCGCTTCTCGCCGTGGTATTCGAAGATGTGGGTTTCGACGATCGAGTCGACCGGGCAGCTTTCTTCGCAGAAGCCGCAGAAGATGCACTTGGTCAGGTCGATGTCGTAGCGCGTGGTGCGGCGCGAGCCGTCGTCGCGGACTTCGGATTCGATCGTGATCGCGAGCGCCGGGCACACGGCCTCGCAGAGCTTGCAGGCAATGCAGCGCTCTTCGCCGTTCTCGTAGCGGCGCAGCGCGTGCAGGCCGCGAAAGCGCGGCGACAGCGGCGTCTTTTCTTCCGGGAACTGGACGGTGATCTTGCGGCTGAAGGCGTACTTGCCGGTCAGCGCGAGGCCCTTGAACAGTTCCACCAGCATGAAGCTGGACAGGAAGTCCTTGAGCGAGAAAGGCGCGGAAGCGGTCGTGGAGGAGCGCGCAAGCGCGCTGGCAGAAGGCGCAGTCATGGCAGTTCCGGTTATTTCCAGATGTTGAAGGGGGTCTGCATCCAGGCGCCGACCACCACCAGCCACACCAGGGTGACCGGAATGAAGATCTTCCAGCCCAGCCGCATGATCTGGTCATAGCGGAAGCGCGGGAAAGTCGAGCGGACCCAGAGGAACATCGTGACCACGCAGAAGGTCTTGATGCCGAGCCAGATCCAGCCCGGGATGAAGGCCAGGAAGTCGAACGGGGGCAGCCAGCCGCCGAGGAACAGCACCGCGCACAGGATCGAGACCAGCCACATGTTGGCGTACTCGGCCAGGAAGAACATCGCGAAGCTCATGCCCGAGTACTCGATCATGTGGCCGGCGACGATTTCCGATTCGCCTTCGACGACGTCGAAGGGGTGGCGGTTGGTTTCGGCCAGGCCCGAGATGAAGTAGACGACGAAGATCGGCAGCAGCGACAGCCAGTTCCACGACAGGAAGCCGATGCCCATCGAGGCGAAGTGGCCCCTGCCCTGCCCCATCACGATGTCGGTCATGTTCAGGCTGGCCGACACCATCAGCACGACCACGAAGCAGAAACCCATCGCGATTTCATAGCTGACCATCTGGGCCGATGCGCGCAGCGCGCCCAGGAAGGCGTACTTCGAGTTCGAGGCCCAGCCCGCGATGATCACGCCATAGACCTCGAGCGAGGTGATGGCCATGACGAACAGCAGGCCGGCGTTGATGTTGGCGAGCGCGACCTCGGGTCCGAACGGAATGACCGCCCAGGCGGCCAGCGCCGGCATGATGGTCATGATCGGGCCGAGCAGGAACAAGCCCTTGTTGGCCACCGTCGGGAGGATGATTTCCTTGGTCAGCAGCTTGAGCGCGTCGGCGATCGGCTGCAGCAGGCCCAGCGGGCCGATGCGGTTGGGGCCGATGCGGATCTGCGTGAAGCCGATGGCCTTGCGCTCCCAGAGCGTGAGGTAGGCGACCGCGCCCATCAGCGGGATCACGACGACGATGATCTTGATCAGGGTCCAGATCACCGGCCAGAGGAAGCCGGTCCACCAGCCGGCCGAGACCAAGCCGAGGCCGAAGCCGTGCAGCGCGTCGATCATGCCGACACCTCCTGCAGGGCCGCGGCCTGGCGGGCGTCGGCGGTGAGTTGCAGCGAAGGCGCGCGGCGCACGATCGAGTCGAGCTGGTAGATGCTCGCGACCACCGGGGCCGATTCGGCCGCGACGCCCATGTCGATCTCGGCGGCGGTGGCGTTGGACAGCTTGCCGGCCGCGACCTGGGCTGGCGAGTCGATCTCGGCCAGCACGTCGGCGGTGGATTCGAAGGCGAAGCCCGGCAGGCCGAGCAGGTTCGCCAGCACGCGCAGCACCTTCCAGGCCGGACGCGCTTCGCCCTGCGGCTTGACGACCGCGTGGAAGCTCTGCAGGCGGCCTTCGGCATTGACGAAGGTGCCCGGCGTTTCGGTGAACGGCGCGATCGGCAGCAGCACGTCGCTGAATTCGAGGTTGGCCTTGAACGGGCTCAGCGTGACGACCATCTGCGCGTGCGCGAGGCCTTCGATCGCGGCCTCGCCGGCGGCCGAGTCGAACACCGGTTCGGTGTTGAGCAGCAGCACGGCCTTGAGGCCGCCCGCGAGCATCTGGGCGGCGTTCAGGGCGCCGTCGCGCGGCAGCGCGCCGACCAGTTGCGCGCCGACCGTGTTGGCGGCTTCGGTCAGGTAGCCGACGCTGGCGCCGGTCTGGGCGCCGATCCAGTTGGCAAGCCGCAGCAGGCTGCCGGCGCGGGCGTGATGGGCCGCGGCATTGCCGAGCAGGATCGCCTTGCGCTCGCCGCCGAGCAGCGAGGCGGCCAGGGCCTTCGCGGCGTCGCTGGCGGCGCCGCTGAGGGCGACCGGTGCCTGGGCGCCGGTGCTTTCGGCGATGGCGCCCGCCAGTTCGACCAGCGCGTCGACCCATTGGTCGGCCGGCAGGGTGACGGCGTTGGCGATCGGCATGGCCCAGGCGTCGGCATCGGCCAGCAGTTCGGCCGAGGTGATGGCGCTCAGCGCCCCACCCTTGCGCACCGACTGGCGGATGCGCTGCGCGAACAGCGGATGGTCCTTGCGCAGGTTAGAGCCGATGACCAGCACGCGCTGCAGCTGCGACAGCGAAGCCACGGAAGTGCCGAGCCAGCGGATGCCTTCGGCGGCGCCGAACTCGGCGTTGCGCAGGCGGTAGTCGATGTTGCCGCTGCCCAGGCCGTGGGTCAGCAGCTTGGCCAGCTGCAGTTCTTCGAGCGTGCTGTGCGGGCTGGCGAGCGTGCCGATGCTCCGCGCGCCGTGGTCGGCCTTGATCTGCTTCAGGCCGTTGGCGACGTATTCGAGCGCGGTCTGCCAGTCGACCTGCTGCCACTGGCCGCCCTGCTTGAGCATCGGCTGCGTCAGGCGCTCGGGGCCGTTGAGGGCCTCGTACGAGAAGCGGTCGCGGTCGGCAATCCAGCACTCGTTGACGTCTTCGTTCTCGAGCGGCACCACGCGCATCACGCGGTTGTTCTTGACCTGGACGATCAGGTTGGCACCGGTGGAGTCGTGCGGGCTGACCGACTTGCGGCGCGACAGCTCCCAGGTGCGGGCGCTGTAGCGGAAGGGCTTGCTCGTGAGCGCGCCCACCGGGCAGATGTCGATCATGTTGCCCGACAGCTCGGAGTCGACCGAGTCGCCGAGGAAGGTCTCGATCTCGGAGTGCTCGCCGCGGTGCGACATGCCGAGCTCCATCACGCCGGCCACTTCCTGGCCGAAGCGAACGCAGCGCGTGCAATGGATGCAGCGGCTCATCTCTTCCATGCTGATCAGCGGGCCGACGTCCTTGTGGAAGACGACGCGCTTTTCTTCCTCGTAGCGCGAGGAAGAGCCGCCGTAGCCCACGGCCAGGTCCTGCAGCTGGCATTCGCCGCCCTGGTCGCAGATCGGGCAATCGAGCGGGTGGTTGATGAGCAGGAACTCCATCACCGACTGCTGGGCCTTGATGGCCTTGTCGCTCTTGGTGCGGACGATCATGCCCTGCGTCACGGGCGTGGCGCAGGCCGGCATCGGCTTGGGCGCCTTCTCGACGTCGACCAGGCACATGCGGCAGTTGGCCGCGATGCTGAGCTTCTTGTGATAGCAGAAGTGCGGGATATAGGTACCCGCCTTGTCGGCCGCATGCATGATCATGCTGCCTTCGACGATGTCGACCTTCTTGCCGTCGAGTTCGATTTCAACCATATGTTTTTCTTCTCGCGCTCGTCAGGCCCGGGCGGCCGTCTTCGGGACGTAGCCCGGGATCAGTGCCTCGAACTCGTGACGGAAGTGCTTGATCATGGCCCGCACCGGCATCGCGGCGGCATCGCCCAGCGCGCAGATGGTGCGGCCCTGGATGTTGTCGGCGACCGAGTTCAGCAAGTCCATGTCGGTGGCCTTGCCATGGCCGTTGTGGATGCGATCCACCACGCGCCAGAGCCAGCCGGTGCCTTCGCGGCAAGGCGTGCACTGGCCGCAGGATTCGTGCATGTAGAAGTACGAGAGCCGCTTGAGCGACTCGACCATCGAGCGGCTGTCGTCCATCACGATGACCGCGCCCGAGCCCAGCATCGAGCCGGCCTTGGCGATGGAGTCGTAGTCCATCGTGCACTGCATCATGATGTCGGCCGGCAGCACCGGCGCCGACGAGCCGCCGGGGATCACTGCCTTGAGCTGGCGGCCCTTGCGCACGCCGCCGGCGAGTTCGAGCAGCTTCGAGAACGGCGTGCCCATCGGCACTTCGTAGTTGCCGGGGAGCTCGACGTCGCCGCTGACCGAATAGATCTTGGTGCCGCCGTTGTTCGGCTTGCCGCACTCGAGGTAGGCCACGCCGCCGTTGTTGATGATCCACGGCACCGCGGCGAAGGTCTCGGTGTTGTTGATCGTGGTGGGCTTGCCGTAGAGGCCGAAGCTGGCCGGGAACGGCGGCTTGAAGCGCGGCTGGCCCTTCTTGCCTTCGAGCGATTCGAGCAGTGCGGTCTCTTCGCCGCAGATGTAGGCGCCGAATCCGTGCGCCGCATGCAGCTGGAAGTTGTAGGCGCTGCCCATGATGCCGTCGCCGAGATAGCCGGCGGCGCGTGCTTCTTCGAGCGCCTCTTCAAAGCGGTCGTAGGTCTGGAAGATCTCGCCGTGGATGTAGTTGTAGCCCACGCTGATGCCCATCGCATAGGCGGCGATGGCCATGCCCTCGATCACGATGTGCGGATTGAACTGCAGGATGTCGCGGTCTTTGCAGGTACCGGGCTCGCCCTCGTCCGAGTTGCAGACCAGGTACTTCTGGCCCGGGAACTGGCGCGGCATGAAGCTCCACTTGAGGCCGGTCGGGAAACCCGCGCCGCCACGTCCGCGAAGGCCGGAGGCCTTGACTTCGGCGATCACTTGGTCGGGCGTCAGGCCCTCGGTGAGGATCTTGCGCAGCGCCTTGTAGCCGCCGCGCGCCTCGTAGTCGGCCAGGCGCCAGTTGGTGCCGTTCAGGCCCGCATAGATCTGCGGCTCGATATGGCGGTCGTGGAAGCAGGTCTGGACGCCGGTGGCCTGGAACTGCTGGAGTACTTGCTCGGGCGACATCATTGGGCTCCCTTTGCGGTCGCGCCGCGCAAGCCGTCGATCAGCTGGTCGAGCTTCTCGTTGCTCATGAAGCTGCACATGGTGCGGTCGTTGACCAGCATCACGGGCGAGTCGGCACAGGCGCCGAGGCACTCGCTCTGCTGCAAGGTGAACATGCCGTCGGGCGTGGTCTCGCCCATGCGGATGCCGAGCTTCTGCTCGAGATGGGCCAGCGCCTTCGCGCCGTCGCGCAGCTGGCACGGCAGGTTGGTGCAGACGTTGAGCTTGTAGGCGCCCAGCGGCCGCTGGTTGTACATGTTGTAGAAGGTCGTGACCTCGTGCACCGCGATCGGCGCCATGCCGAGGTAGGCGGCGATCTCGCGCTCGCGCTGTTCGCTCACGAAGCCCTCGTCCTGCTGCACGATCGCCAGGCAGGCCATCACGGCCGACTGCTTGCCGGCCGGCGGGTACTTGGCGACCTCGCGGGCGAAACGCTCCAGCGTGGCGGCCGACAGCGCCGCTTGGCTGCCGTGGGAAGAAGAGTCGGAATGCATGGGATGGCTCATCGATCGATCTCGCCGAACACGATGTCCATGGTGCCGATCACGGCGACAGCGTCGGCAATCATGTGGCCGCGCGCCATTTCGTCCAGGGCCGCCAGATGCGGGAAGCCCGGTGCGCGGATCTTCAGACGGTAGGGCTTGTTGGCGCCGTCGCTCACGAGGTAGATGCCGAACTCGCCCTTGGGATGCTCGACGGCGGCATAGGCCTCGCCTTCGGGCACGTGGAAACCTTCGGTGAAGAGCTTGAAGTGATGGATCAGCTCTTCCATGTTGGCCTTCATGGACTCGCGCGCCGGCGCCGCCACCTTGTGGTTGGCGGTGATCACCGGGCCCGGGTTGGCACGCAGCCAGGCCGAGCATTGCTGGATGATCTTGTTGGCCTGGCGCATTTCTTCGACCCGCACCAGGTAGCGGTCGTAGCAGTCGCCGGTGACGCCCACCGGGACGTCGAACTCCATGCGGTCGTAGACGTCGTAGGGCTGCTTCTTGCGCAGGTCCCAGGCGATGCCCGAGCCACGCAGCATCGGGCCGGTGAAGCCGAGGTTGAGCGCGCGCTCCGGCGACACCACGCCGATGCCCACGGTGCGCTGCTTCCAGATGCGATTGTCGGTGAGCAGCGTCTCGTACTCGTCGACCATCTTCGGGAAGCGCTTGCAGAAGTCGTCGATGAAGTCGAGCAGCGAGCCCTGGCGGTTCTCGTTGAGGCGCTCGATCGCCTTCGCGTTCTTGATCTTGCTGACCTTGTACTGCGGCATGACGTCCGGCAGGTCGCGGTAGACGCCGCCCGGACGGAAGTAGGCCGCGTGCATGCGCGCACCCGACACCGCCTCGTACATGTCGAACAGGTCTTCGCGCTCGCGGAAGCAGTAGATGAGCATGTTCATCGCGCCGCAGTCGAGACCGTGCGCGCCGAGCCACAGCAGGTGGTTCAGCAGCCGGGTGATCTCGGCGAACATGACGCGGATGTATTGCGCCCGCAGCGGCACGTCGAGGCCCATGAGGCGCTCGATCGCGAGGCAGTACGCATGCTCGTTGCTCATCATCGACACGTAGTCGAGACGGTCCATGTAGGGCAGCGACTGAATGAAGGTGCGCGATTCGGCCAGCTTTTCGGTGGCGCGGTGCAGCAGGCCGATGTGCGGGTCGGCGCGCTGGATGACTTCGCCGTCGAGCTCGAGCACGAGGCGCAGCACGCCGTGCGCTGCCGGATGCTGAGGACCGAAGTTCAGCGTGTAGTTCTTGATCTCAGCCATCAGTGGAGCCCGCCGCCGTAGTTTTCTTCGCGGATCACGCGCGGCGTGATCTCGCGCGGCTCGATCGAGACCGGCTGGTAGATCACGCGCTTCTGTTCCGGGTCATAGCGCATCTCGACATGGCCCGACACCGGGAAGTCCTTGCGGAACGGGTGGCCGATGAAGCCGTAGTCGGTCAGGATGCGGCGCAGATCGTCGTGCCCCTCGAACACGATGCCGTAGAGGTCGAAGGCTTCGCGCTCGAACCAGCCGGCCGCGTTCCAGACGCTGGTCAGCGAATCGACGACCGGCAGGTCTTCGTTCGGCACGAACACCTTCAGGCGCACGCGCTGGTTGAGGCTCACCGACAGCAGGTGCGAGACGACGCCGAAGCGCTCGCCTTGCCACTCGCCGTCGCGATAGCCGGAGTAGTCCATGCCGCAGAGGTCGATCAGCTGCTCGAAGCGGCAGCCCGGCGCGTCACGCAGCAAGGTGGCGGCTTCGAGATAGTCGGCGGCACCCACCACCACCGTCACCTCGCCCAGCGCGAGCACGACGCTCTTCGCCTTGGAGCCAAGTGTTTCAGTGATCTGGGTCTGCAGCGCCTCGGGAGAAATGGCAAAGTCGGTCATGTCTCTCGCTCTTCAGGCGCGCGCGATCGTGTTGGTGCGGCGGATCTTCTGCTGGAGCTGGATGATTCCGTACAGAAGCGCCTCGGCGGTCGGCGGGCAGCCCGGCACATAGACATCGACCGGCACGATGCGGTCGCAGCCG
Source organism: Variovorax sp. J31P207 (assembly GCF_030316965.1). Lineage (NCBI taxonomy): Bacteria > Pseudomonadati > Pseudomonadota > Betaproteobacteria > Burkholderiales > Comamonadaceae > Variovorax > Variovorax sp. J31P207. Next base: position 7,564 of record NZ_JASZYN010000028.1, on the reverse strand, counting down.
CGCACGACCGAATAGCTGTAGTGGTAGTAGCCACCGCCATTGGCGCACGAACCCATCGACAGCACCCAGCGCGGCTCGGGCATCTGGTCGTAGACCTTGCGCAGCGCCGGCGCCATCTTGTTGCACAGCGTGCCGGCCACGATCATCAGATCGGACTGGCGCGGACTGGGGCGGAACAGCATGCCGAAGCGGTCGATGTCGTAGCGGGCGGCGCCCGCGTGCATCATCTCCACGGCACAGCAGGCCAGACCGAAGGTCATGGGCCACAGTGATCCGGTCTTGGCCCAGTTCACCACCGAGTCGTAGGTGGTGGTGACGAAGCCTTCCTTCATGACGCCTTCAATGGCCATTTTGCGGATTCCTTGTCATTCCCAGTCGAGTGCGCCCTTTTTCCACTCGTAGGCGAAGCCCACGACGAGGATGGCCAGGAAAATCATCATGGCCCAGAAGCCGACGGCACCGACCTCCTTGAGCGCGATGGCCCAAGGAAAGAGAAAAGCGATTTCGAGGTCGAAAAGAATGAAGAGGATGGCGACCAGGTAGTACCGGACGTCAAACTTCATGCGTGCATCTTCGAAGGCTTCGAAGCCGCACTCGTAAGGGGAATTTTTTGCTGCGTCGGGCCGGTTGGGACCGAGGATGTAACCCAGAACCTGAGGCGCAACGCCGACTCCGACGCCGACCAGGATGAACAACAGGACGGGGAGGTAGGAATCGAGGTTCATCAGGGGGTTCTATCACCGCTTGCCACCGGCAGGAAGCAATATTCCTGCCGGTGATATTTGGTGCGGTCGGCGAGACTCGAACTCGCACAGCTTTCGCCACTACCCCCTCAAGATAGCGTGTCTACCAATTTCACCACGACCGCGGTTTTTGCTTGCCCGGATGGCATGAGGAACCTTGTGAGGCTTTGGCTTTCCGGTGCAGCTTTAGAGTTTACCCTGAAAAACGCCTGTTTTCACTCGACGCGCGAAGAGATCTCTACTTGTATCACTTGGCCGGGATCTGGCCCGCGCCGGCCGCGGGCGCGGCCGGTGCCGAGGCCGGTGCCGCCGGTGCGGGGGCAGCGCTGCCGGCCGGGATCTGGGCCGCCGATTCGACGGGCGCGGGAGCCGGGGCCGGAGCCACCGGCGCGCCGATCGCGGCGCGTTCGAGCAGGCTGCCGCCGCCCGCCGGGCGGGCATGGCCAAAGTAGGCCAGCAGCAAGGTGCACGCAAAGAACACGGCGGCCAGCACGGCGGTGGTGCGCGACAGGAAGTTCGCGCTGCCGCTGGCCCCGAACAGGCTGCCGGCGCTGCCGCTGCCGAATGCGGCGCCCATGTCGGCGCCCTTGCCGTGCTGGACCAGGATCAGGCCGATCATCGCGAGAGCGGTGAGCATCTGCACGCCCACCAGGATATTGAGGACCACGTTCATTCGATCTAACTCCTAAATTTGTCTTCCGGCCGCGCGTTCAGCGGGCCGCTGCAATAATTTGCAGGAAATCGGGGGCCTTCAGGGACGCGCCGCCGATGAGGCCGCCGTCGATGTCGGCTTCGGCCAGCAGCTCGGCCGCGTTGGCCGCGTTCATGCTGCCGCCGTAGAGGATGCGGATGCCGGCGGCGTGCTCGCTCGCCGCATGGTGCAGCTGGGCGCGCAGCACCGCATGCACGGCTTGCGCCTGCGCCGGCGTGGCGGTCTTGCCGGTGCCGATGGCCCACACCGGCTCGTAGGCCACCACGATCTCGCTGATGCAATGGCCGTTGACGTGGATCACGGCGGCCAGCTGGCGCTTGACGACCTCTTCGGTGCGCCCTGCTTCGCGTTCCGCCAGGGTCTCGCCGACGCAGACGATCGGCGTGATGCCGTTGGCCAGGGCGATGGCGGTCTTGGCCGCCACGGCCTCGTCGGTCTCGCCGTGGTACTGGCGCCGCTCGGAGTGCCCGACGATCGCGTAGCGCACGCCGAAGTCCTTCAGCATCGCCGCCGATTGCTCGCCGGTGAAGGCACCCTGCGGCTGCGCCGAGAGGTCCTGCGCGCCGAGCGCGATCGGCGAAGCCGCCACCAGCGACTGCACCTGCGCCAGGTAGGGCGCCGGCACGCAGACCGCGACTTCGCAACCCGGCGCGCCCACGCCCGCCAGCAAGGCCTTCAGCAGCGCCTCGTTGGCAGCCAGGCTGCCGTTCATCTTCCAGTTGCCTGCGATCAGCTTCTTCTTGGTCGTCATGTCTGTGTTGTTCACCAGGTCAGCACGATCTTGCCGATGTGCTGATTCGATTCCATCAGGACGTGGGCCTGCGCGGCGCCGCTGGGCTCCCCGGCCGCGGCGAAGCGGCTGTGGATGATCGGCTTGACCGCGCCGCTCTCGAGCAGCGGCCAGACGCGCTCGCGCAGCGCCTTGGCGATCGCACCCTTGAACGCGACCGGCCGCGGCCGCAGGGTCGAGCCGGTGATGGTCAGGCGGCGGCGCAGCACCAGGCCGGCGTTGATCTCGGCCTTGACGCCGCCCTGCACCGCGATGATCACCAGCCGGCCGTCTTCGGCCAGGCAGTCGATCTCGCGCGCCACGTAGCCGCCGGCCACCATGTCGAGGATGACGTCGACGCCCTTGCCGCCGGTGAGGCGCTTGGCCTCTTCGGCGAAATCGGCCGTCTTGTAGTTGATCGCGTGGTCGGCGCCGAGCTTCAGGCAGGCCTCGCACTTGTCGTCGCTGCCGGCGGTCGCGATCACGGTGGCGCCGAGCGCCTTGCCGAGCTGGATGGCAGTGACGCCGATGCCGCTGGTGCCGCCCTGGATCAGCAGGGTCTCGCCCTTCTGCAGGCGGCCGCGCTCGAACACGTTGCTCCAGACCGTGAAGAAGGTCTCGGGCAGCGTGGCCGCCTCGACGTCGCTCCAGCCCTTGGGCACCGGCAGGCACTGGGCCACCGGTGCGACGCACAGGTCGGCGTAGCCGCCGCCGGCGACCAGCGCGCAGACGTGGTCGCCGATCTTGAAGCCGGCCTCGGCCAGCGCCTTGTCGTCGCCGGCGACGATCTCGCCCGCGACTTCGAGTCCGGGCAGGTCGGAGGCGCCCGGCGGCACCGGGTAGTTGCCGGTCCGCTGCAGCACGTCGGGGCGGTTGACACCGCTCGCGGCCACGCGGATCAGCAATTCGCCCGCGCCGGCAACGGGCGCAGGACGTTCCACCATGCGCAGCACCTCGGGGGCGCCGAACGATGTGATCTCAATGGCTTTCATGGTCTCTTTCCGGGTAGCGGCCGCCGCGCAGAACGCGGGCGGCACGCGGTCCAGCGCGATGGCGTCGCCGCCATCGCGGCTCCATCAGGCCTGGCCGTCGCCGCGGTTCGATTCCTGAACCGGCTGCTGCTCGGCCACCTGCTCCACGGCCTGCTCGCCGCCACGCTCGTTGTTGTCGAAGCGCGGTGCGCGCTCGGCGCGCGGCGGACGATCGCCGCCGCGGTCGCCACGGTCCGAACGCTCGCGGCGCTCGCCACCACGGTCGCCGCGGTCGCCGCGGTCTTCACGCGGCGGACGTTCGCTGAATTCCATGCCGGCCGGACGCTCGGTCAGGGCCTTCATGGACAGCTTGACGCGGCCCTTCTCGTCGGTCTCGAGCACCTTGACCTTGACGATCTGGCCTTCGCTCAGGTAGTCGGTGACCTTCTCGACGCGCTCGTGCGCGATCTGGCTGATGTGCAGCAGGCCGTCCTTGCCGGGCAGCAGGTTGATCAGCGCGCCGAAGTCCAGGATCTTGGTGACCGGGCCTTCGTAGACCTTGCCGATTTCGACTTCGGCGGTGATCTGCTCGATGCGCTTCTTGGCGGCTTCGGCCTTTTCCGGGTCGGTCGAGGCGATCGTGATGGTGCCGTCTTCGTCGATGTTGATCGTGGTGCCGGTTTCTTCCTGCAGGCCGCGAATCACCGAGCCGCCCTTGCCGATCACGTCGCGGATCTTCTCGGGGTTGATCTTGAGCGTGGTCAGGCGCGGTGCGAAGGTCGACACCTCGGCCTTGGCCTCGCCCATCGCCTCTTGCATCTTGCCGAGGATGTGCATGCGCGCTTCCTTGGCCTGGGCCAGGGCGACCTGCATGATTTCCTTGGTGATGCCCTGGATCTTGATGTCCATCTGCAGGGCGGTGATGCCGTTGGTCGTGCCGGCCACCTTGAAGTCCATGTCGCCCAGGTGATCTTCGTCGCCCAGGATGTCGGTCAGCACGGCGAAGCGGTTGTCTTCCTTGATCAGGCCCATGGCGATGCCGGCCACGTGGGCCTTCATCGGCACGCCGGCGTCCATCATCGACAGGCAGCCGCCGCAGACCGAAGCCATCGACGAGGAGCCGTTCGATTCGGTGATTTCCGAGACGACGCGGATCGTGTACGGGAACTCTTCCTTGTTCGGCAGCACCGCGACCAGCGCGCGCTTGGCGAGGCGGCCGTGGCCGACTTCGCGGCGCTTGGTCGAACCCATGCGGCCGACTTCGCCGGTGGCGAAGGGAGGCATGTTGTAGTGGAACAGGAAGCGGTCTTCGTACTCGCCCATCAGCGCGTCGATGCGCTGCGCGTCGCGTTCGGTGCCGAGGGTGGTGACGACCAGCGCCTGGGTCTCGCCGCGCGTGAACAGCGCCGAGCCGTGGGTGCGCGGCAGCACGCCGTTGCGGATCTCGATCGGGCGCACGGTGCGGGTGTCGCGGCCGTCGATGCGGGGCTCGCCCGACAGGATCTGGCTGCGGACGATCTTCGATTCGATCGCGAACAGCAGGTCGTTGACCTTGCCGGCGTCGAAGGGCTCGCCGCTTTCCTTCAGCGCGTTCATCACGCTGGCGTTGGCTTCGCGCAGGGCTTGGGTGCGGGCCTGCTTGCTGCGGATCTGGTAGACCGCGCGCAGCTTTTCTTCGGCCAGGCCCTTGACCTTGGCGACGAAGGCTTCGTCTTCGGCCGGCGGCTGCCAGTCCCAGACCGGCTTGCCGGCGTCGCGCACCAGTTCGTGGATCGCGTTGATCGCGATGTTGGCTTGCTCATGGCCGAACACCACGCCGCCGAGCATGATTTCTTCGCTCAGCTGCAGGGCTTCGGACTCGACCATCAGCACGGCGGCTTCGGTGCCGGCGACGACCAGGTCCATCTGCGAATCCTTGCGGGCGGTCTGGCCCGGGTTCAGCACGTACTGGCCGTTGATGTAGCCCACGCGGGCGGCACCGATCGGGCCGCTGAACGGGATGCCGGAGATCGACAGCGCGGCGCTGACGCCGATCATGGCGGCGATGTCGGCGTCGACTTCGGGGTTGAGCGACAGCGTGTGGATGACCACGTGGACTTCGTTCAGGAAGCCTTCGGGGAACAGCGGGCGGATCGGGCGGTCGATCAGGCGGCTGGTCAGCGTTTCGTGTTCGCTGGGCTTGGCTTCGCGCTTGAAGAAGCTGCCGGGGATCTTGCCGGCGGCGTAGGTCTTCTCGATGTAGTCGACGGTCAGCGGGAAGAAGTCCTGGCCGGGCTTGGCCGACTTGGAGGCGACCACGGTGGCCAGCACCACGGTGCCTTCGATGTCCACGGTCACGGCACCGCTGGCCTGCCGGGCGATCTCGCCGGTTTCCAGAACGACGGTCTTGCCGCCCCATTGGAAGGACTTGGTGACTTTGTTGAAGAGGCTCATGTTGTGCTCCTGTTTGAATGGCGGCGACCCGTGACGACCACAGGCCCCGCGGGGGCTGGAGCGCTTGTCAGAACACGATGCCATTCCAGGGAAGCTCGGGGAGAACCTCTCTGGAATGACACAGCTTCGCTCTGTTTTTGCGGCTCCGAAGTAAAAAACGCCTGAGCTAGCGGACTAACCCAGGCGTTTTTGCATGCGATTCGACTTACTTGCGCAGGCCCAGCTTGGCGATCAGCGCGGTGTAGCGGTCGGCGTCCTTGGACTTGAGGTAGTCCAGCAGCTTGCGGCGGCGGCTCACCATGCGCAGCAGGCCGCGGCGACCGTGGTGGTCCTTGGCGTGCGTCTTGAAGTGAGGCGTGAGTTCGTTGATGCGGGCGGTCAGCAGTGCGACTTGCACTTCCGGGCTGCCGGTGTCGTTGGCGGCGCGGGCGTTGTCCTTGACAACTTCGGCCTTGATGGAGGCTGCGATCATGTGTGTTTCCTTCGTTCCGATCCCGAGATTCAAATTTCTTCGGGATGTTTGACTTGCGATGGGCGCTGGAACTGCACCCACCGTGCGCATTGCGACATGCAAAGCTTTGGGATTATATACCGGAAGGCTTTTTCACCCCGTTCTGCGCCGCCAGCCAGCGCTTGAGGCGTTCGACCCCCTCGACCAGGCGGCCGGGGTCCTTCGAGGCGAAACACCAGCGCAGCCAGCCCTGGGCTTCCGGGGCGAAGGCGTTGCCGGGCGCCAGGCCGAGGCCGGCCTCGACCACCAGGCGCTTGGCGACTTCGAGCGAATCGCCGAAGCCCTCGAGCTGGAAGAAGGCGTACATGCCGCCGCGCGCCGGCGCGACCTTGACGCCGGGCACATCGGCCAGCAAGGGCAGCAGCGTGTCGCGGCAGGCCTTGAGGTGGGCGACGATCTTCGGCGTGATGTCCGGGCCGTGCGCCAGCGCCGCGATGCCCGCGCGCTGCGTGAAGACGCTGGCACAGGAAGTATTGAACTCGATCAGCTTGCCCATGCCGTCCATCAGGGCCGGCGGCAGCACCAGCCAGCCGAGCCGCCAGCCGGTCATCAGGAAGCTCTTGCTGAAGCTGTGGGCGACCACCAGCCGGTCGTCGGCGCCCGCGATGTCGAGGAAGCTCGGCGCGCAGCCGTTGGGCGTCGGTTCGTAGTACAGCCGCTCGTAGACCTCGTCGGCCAGGATCCAGGTGCCGGTGCCGCGGCAATGGTCGAGGATCGCCTGCTGCTCGGCGCGCGTGAGCGTCCAGCCGGTCGGGTTGTTCGGTGCATTGACGATCAGGAGCTTCGTGGCCGACGTGACGGCGGCGCGCAGCGCGTCCAGGTCGAGCGTCCACTGCCCTGCCCTCGGCACCAGCGGCACGCAACGCACCGTGGCGCCGAGGATCGCGGGCTGCGCCGTGAGGTTGGGCCACACCGGCGTGACCGCCACCACCTCGTCGCCGGCGTCGACCAGCGCCTGCACCGCCAGCATCAGCGCGCTGACGCCGCCCGAGGTGATCGCGATGCGCGAGGCCTCGATCTTCGGATGCAGGCCGCTCATGTAGGCGGCCACGGCTTCGCGCAGCTCGGGCAGGCCCAGGTTGTGGGCGTAGAAGGTCTCGCCGCGCTGCAGCGACTCGATCGCGGCCTGGCGGATGACCTCGGGCGTGACCTCGTCGCTCTCGCCGAACCAGAAGGCCAGCACGTCGCTGCGGCCGAGGCCGGCATTGGCCACCTCGCGGATCTTGGAAGCTTCGAGGTCGTGGATCGCTTGACGCATGGCTTGTCTTTCGGGTTCAGGGGCGCTGCATCTTGCAGCTCGTTGGCATTTCGGCGCGGCTGGCGGGAATCGACTTGATGACCCGGAAGCCGTAGCCCGAGCCCTCGACGTCGAACTTGACGCCGGGCGCGCCCTGCCGGTCCATGACGCCGACCACCAGCGGCTGC
>NZ_JASZYN010000027.1:0-39275 GCF_030316965.1 Variovorax sp. J31P207 | reverse complement strand
AATTCGGCCCAGCAGCAGCAGGCGGCGGTCACGCAGCAAAAGCAGGCTTCGTTTGCCAAGGCTCGCGCCGCATGCCTAGAGGGTCGTGGCTACACTGTCAAGTAAGGCGGGAGGCATTCGACCAGCCATTGGCTGCTGTGACGGGGAGCGCAAACGGCGCCGACTAGCTCAACCGGCGCCGCAGCGCGCTTCTTCTTAGTCACCGCAGAAAGCTGAAGCTCGCAGGCCAGCAAATCTGCAACAACGCCTTCGAATTCGGAACACGCGCCTCCATTGCTCGAGACGGATCGCTCGAAAGCAGACTTTGCCGTAAGTCGGCTCGTGGCCGGGACTACCTGTTCGAAAAACCTGCCGATAGCAGCCGGCCCTTGGCCAACAGCGCGATCATGCGAAGGCCAGCGAGCGCGGCCGCGAACCGGTACTCGCGGCCATGAGCCGGCAGCCGCGCTCCCGCCAGCTACCACCTGCTTCGGTTGGATTGCCGACGTCTCAAGGGATGTGCCTCCAGGCGACCGACGAGCTTCGGCCTAGAATTGTGGCGTTCCTTTCACTACTTCTCGTAGGCTGAGCGGTGACTCACGCAGCAAACTCCTCCGCGTTGGAACGAGACTATCCAACCGAGTCTGTGCACATCATTGAGCCGTTCGGGTTGGGCGGTGGGCCTGATCTGTTGGCCCGTGCCCTTGCCCCGAGGCTTTCCGAGTTGTGGGGCCAACCTGTGAGAGTGCAGAACTCCCCAGGTGCCGGAGCTACCGCGGGCCCCGCGCAGGTCGCGAACGCGCCCCCCGACGGTTACACGCTGCTCATCAACACCAGCGCTCAGGCATACAGTGCGGCGTTCTTGAAAAACCTCCCATATGACCCGTTGAAGGATTTCATCCCGGTGGCTCCGCTCACGAGCCAGCCCTATGTGCTCGTCGCCGGCAGGCCGGCGGGCATCACTACCGTGCGCGAGCTCATTGCCGCGGCGAAGGCGAAGCCGGGCGAGCTCAAGTTTGGCTCCACTGGCCCCGGCACTGGCACGCACCTGGGCGTCGTGAAGCTCAACCTCATAGCCGGCATGAAAGCCGTGGACGTGCCTCCCCAGCCGACGGATGCGATCGCCGACATCATCGCCCGCACGATCGAAGGGCACACCACGTATGTGATGGCGCCCATCTCTATCACCCTGCCCCAAATCCGAGCCGGTAATCTTCTTCCACTGGCTGTGACTACCGCGCGGCGCTCCACCTTGCTTCCGGAGGTGCCGACGCTCGCTGAGACCGGTATTGTCGGATTCGACTTCCCGATTTGGTATGGGATGTGGGTCCGGGCCGGCACTGCGACCGGAGTGGTTGACAAGCTTTCGGAGGATATAGGGTGCGTGCTCGCCATGCCGGATCTGCGAGGCTGGATCACGAAGCACGGAGGCGAGGCGATGGTCATGACGCAGCCCGAGTTCGCGCGCTTTGTACAAAGCGAGAGTGAAGGCGCGGTGGGACTTATAAAAAGCGCATGGGGATGAAGCCCTGATAACCCAGAGTTTGGGGCCTGGAACGCCAGTTCGCGACATTCGGAAGCAGTCTCTAACGCGCGCCTTCGGCCTGGTCGCCCCCTGCCGTCCCCGATCCGCGCTGGCGAAATCGTCCACGGTCAAGTTCCAAAGTAGACCGGCCGCTCGTCAAAAAAAAGGCCAAGGTCGGATTTCGTCGAGCGCCGTCATTCGGCAGCCAAATTCAAAGGACAGCAGACTGAGATGAGCTTGCAGGTTCTGGCCTATAACCTGCAGCGAGCGATCAAAATCGTTGGTGCGGCGAGGCTCATCTCCGAGATGAAAGCTTAGGGCGGTAGCCCCGCTCGTCGTCCGCAGTCTTGAAGAGGCGTTCGCAACCGCTGAGCAAGTTCAAGGCGGTCTGGACTGGCCCTCGACGCCCGCCACCCGGATGCAATTGCCCTCCGCAGGAGGGCAGACGGCTGGGGGTCTTGCGCTCACACTGTTTCGCCTGAGTTGATACACGATCGAAGGAGAGAATCTATGAAAAAGATTCTGTTGGGTTCGGGCGGCCGATGCCTCGTGTGCTCGCTGCTGATGGCACTCTCCATCGCATCCTGCGGCGGTGGAGGCGGCGAGTCGTCAGGCTTCGCGGCATCCACGCCGTCGACATCGTCCGTGAAGCCCTCGGCTGCCGCGTCGGAATCGACAACATCTGTTGCGGCGGCATCCGATGCGAAAGATCCTCGCGTCGAGGCGGTGGTCGTTGGCAATAGGAAGTCGGACGCTGGCAATGAAAAGCTGGCGCTGGTAACCCTTCGGGTTCTTTCGAGTGCACCGCAGTGGGTCTCGGGTGGAGATGCGCGCATCGAGGTGCAAGCGCCCAGGATCCTGCACGACAAGGTGGAGATCTGGATCAATGGCGTGAAGACTACGCCGGCACCGCCGCTGATCTCCAGCGGATGGGGGCTGGAAGGCGTTGTCACCGGCTTCAAGGACGGGGACAACACGCTCCAGGTCCGTTTCGCGCACGGCCTGATCGTCGCAGCGTCGATGCACCTCACCAATTACCCCATCGAGGGTCCTATGTTTTCGGGGCCTCACCAGGCCCCCTTCGTTTGCACGACGAACATGTTCGGGCTGCAACCGAAGGTCGACTCGGCTGCTTCGCCTGGATACGCTGTGCTCGACGCAGGCGGCGCCATCGCCGGCTACAGCCGCGACTGCTCCATCGACAGCTTCATTTCTTATTGGTATCGAGCGGCAGACAACACCTGGAAACCGCTGCCACCGAGTGACGCGGCGCCGACCGACATGACCCAGGTGACGCTGCCCGACAAACGCACCGTGGACTTCATCGTGCGCCGCGAAGTCGGCACCATCAACCGCTTCCTGTACAGCTTCGCAATGCTGGCGCCGCGTGGAGAGGATCCGGCGCACCCGGACACCAGTCTATGGAACGGCCGCCTCAACTACTACTTCAATGGCGGTGTCGGGATCGGGCATTCGCAAGGATCCGTGAGCGATCGTTCGCTCGAACCAGAAATGCTCAAGCGGGGCTACGCCATCGCGCACTCCAGCGGCAACAACACCGGCACCCACTACAACCTGCAGTTGGCCGACGAGACCGCGATGATGACCAAGGAGCGCTTCATCGAACGCTATGGCGTGCCGACCTACACCGTGGGGCTGGGCGGATCCGGGGGCGCCATCGCGCAGTACATCCTGGCGCAGAACCATCCCGGCGTTCTGAACGCCCTGCTGCCCGTTCAGTCCTTCCCCGACATGGTGTCGCAGGTGACCCACGTCGGCGACTGCGAACTGCTCGAGTACTACATGGACGTGATTGACCGAAACAATGTGCGCTGGAGCGATGTCAAGAATCGAACGCTGCTGGTGGGCATGAACGGCGAGCCGTCGGTGGCCGACCCGATGGCACCGTACAAGCAGGCCCTCGGCCTGGCCGGTCCGAGCATGACCACCGGCTCAACCGAGTGCGTGAAAGGCTGGCGCGGGCTGTTCCCGCTGGTGATGAACCCGTGGTACGGGCAAGCACCCAACGCGGTGTTCTACGTGCCGCAGGGCGACGTCGCCCCCATCAACACCAACCAGTGGACGCACTTCGGCGACGCGCGCAACATCTACGGCCTCGGTGACGACGGCTACGCGCGCCATACCTGGGACAACGTCGGCGTGCAGTACGGCTTGAAGTCGATGAAGGCAGGCAATGTCACGCCGGCGGAGTTTCTCGACCTCAACTTCAAGGTGGGCGGCTGGGTTCAGCCCAAGGACATGCTGCAGGAGGGCTTCCCGTTCTATCCCGGCATCACGAACACCGATCTCAGAAACAACCCTTCGCTGTTCGACCCCTGGAGCCGGCGCAACATGGCACGCCCCCTTTCCGACGATCTGCCTGCACCGCGAACCGAAGGCAACCTTGGGGCCATGCAGGCGGCCTACGTTTCCGGCCTCGTCTTCAGCGGCAACGATCTGCTGCCGACCATCGACAACCGCCAGTACCTGGAACGCGAAGTCAACATGCATGACGCGCACCAGTCCTTCGCGGTGCGCAAGCGCGTGCTGCAGAAGACGGGGACCAGCGACAACCTGGTGATCTGGTTCACCGACACCAGGCCGGGCGTGCCGCAGGTGGACAAGAACTTCGCGGCGGTCGACGTCATGGACCAGTGGATGGCCAACATCCTCGCGCATCCGCACCTGGGCGTCGCAAGGAACCGGCCGGCTGCTGCTGTGGACAGCTGCTTCGATGTCAACGGCAATCTGTTGTTTTCCGGGCCCGACGTCTGGGACGGGATTCTCGACGACAAGCCGAAGGGCGCCTGCACGCAAGCATTCCCCCTGTTCGGCACTTCGCGAATCGTCGCCGGCGCGCCGTTCGAAGGAGGGGTCTACAAGTGCGCGCTGAAGAGCGTGGACACGGCGCTGGCTGACGGCACCTATGGACCGTGGATTCCAGATGACGCCTCTGTTGCGAAGCTCAAGCAGATCTTCCCGCAGGGCGTGTGCGACTACAGCCGGCCGGATCAAGGACGGCCGTCGCAGTGAAGAACGTTTCGGTCATGGTCATCGTCGGCGTAGGGGACATGGGATTGGCTTGCGCGCGCCGTATCGGGGCGGGCCAGCGACTACTGCTGCCCGACTGCGACGCCGGCGTGCTGGCATCGGCTGCGGCGACCTTGCGCGACGCCGGCTATGACGTTCTGACGCAGGCGGTGGATGTCGCAGATGCGCAGTCCGTCAGCGCGCTTGCCGCAGCGGCGCGAGCGGCCGGCCGGTTGCGAGCACTGATTCAGACGGCCGGGCTGTCTCCGACGATGGCGCCGCCTGAGCGCATCTACGCCGTGGACCTGTTCGGTGCCGCACTTGTCATGGATGCCTTCCTGCCCTTGGCACAGGAGGGCAGCGTCGCCGCCATCATCGCGAGCGCAGCGCCCCAGATCATGCCGACGCCGGTGGAACTGGAACGACAACTCGCCACCGCGCCAAGCGGCGCGCTTCTCGCGGTTGTAGGTACGCTGCACAAGGACGATGCCTACGGCGCCTACGCGGTGTCTAAACGTGGCAATCAACTGCGCGTCGAAGCAGTCGCCGGCGCCTGGGGCGAGCGCGGGGCACGCATCGTTTCGATCAGCCCCGGACTCATCCACACCGGCATGGGCATGCAGGAGGAAAAAGCCAACCCCCAACTCGCAGCGCCCAGGGCCGCAGTGCCCATGAAACGCGTCCGCCGGAGGACATTGCCGCGGCTGTCGCATGGCTCATCGGGCCGAATGCGAGCTATATGTCCGGCGTCGACCTGCGCATCGACGGGAGCGTGGTGTCACGCGTCAAGTGGGCGTCCCCGTGATTGCACGCGAGCGTCATGGGCGGCTGAGCTTGCGCAAGGCCTCTTCTCGGGTGTGCACGTCGAGCTTGCGATAGACGCGGTCCGCATAGTCCTTCGCCGTTGCAAGGCTGATGTGGAGCTGTGCCGCGATGGCCGCGAACGAATGGTTCCGCGCCAGCAGCAGGCACAGTTCCTTCTGCTTGTCAGAGAGCCCTTCGGCCTGCATGTTGCGCATCATCAGCAAGACCAATGGCTCCTGCAGTTGAACGGTGACGCCGATCATGGCACTTGCGGAGTCCGAGACGGGATCGAGCCAATGCGCGCGGAATATGAAGCGGCCCAGGGGACTGTCGAACTGGGCCACGGGGGGGGCCGCATCGCGCCCCTGCGAAATCAGCACGAGGTTGGCGAAAACCTTCAGGACCGCCGGAGGCACATGCGCTGCGCCCTTGCCATTGCCTCCCTCCGCAGGCGCGCCGGGATGAGCCGCCAGCAGGAGGATCTCGCGAGCCCGGGCACTGATGTAGGCGACCTCCGCTCTCTGGGTCAGGATCACGAGGCCCTTCTGGCCGCTGTCCGCAAGCTCGGCCGCGAAGTGGTCTACATCAGGTGTGTCGGGTGGGTGCATGGCATGCGCGAGGTAGGGAAGTGATTGCCGGAGGATGTTCTTTTCCACCGAGCTAAATTCAGGCTGCCGGGCTGACCGGCCCAACACCAAAGCGCCCAGTCCCTTTCCCTGCGGCGAATCGCGCACGATTCCATCGATGGCGTGATGCAACGCGTACGGGCGATAGATCAGGTGATAGGTGCTGCCGCGATAGAAGTCCCGGCTGAAGATTGGCAGCAGGTTTCCGATCGCAACGCCCCGACGCATCGTCATTTCGAAATTGAGGGCCAACGCGCGCTCCACCACACCCGCGAAGTCTTCCGCCAGCGTGGTGACGACCTCCGGAATCACGTACTCGGGCGTGAACCCGGCCAAGGCCCCGTTCTCGTCGGCCCAAAAGAATCCGTTGGTCTCCGAGGGCAGCAAATCATGCGCTGCAGCCAGCAGGCTGGGCATCACGGACTGAGGCGGCAGGCCAAGGCAGCACAGACGCCGGAAGTGGGCGATGGACGACATCCGTTTCATCTCACCTCCTTTCCGTTCATCAAAAGTGCATGCAATTTGCCCTCCGGCGGAGGGCAGATTCGCGAGGACTCGCCGTTCATAGTGATTCGACGGGGACAGAGGGACTGCAGCGTCGGCGACAGGTGTGATTCTGGAACCTTCGAAGGGCCAGGCCGCAAGCTGTTTGGATCGGTTGCTTCTGTTGCGGCAATGGCCTTGACAGACAGCGTTCGCCGCCAGGTGGATCGCGATCCGGCCCAAACGGATGAAAAAGGAAAAGCTCATGAAAGCGAAATTTGAAGGATTGAGCCAGCGGCGCCTTGCGGCATCGCTGCTCATGGCGCTGTCGATCGCATCCTGCGGCGGGGGCGGATCATCCGGATCGACACCCGTCGCGGCACCCGTCACGGCGGTGTCGACGGAAGCGAAGCCCGACGCGGCTGCCATCAGCGCAGAGGCGCGGGACGCCGCTGCCAGAGTCTCCGCCGGCGGCGGCCAGAACGAGAAGGCGGTGAGTGCCGCGCTTGCATCGTTGCAGGCGTTCAGGGCGGACCGCATCCAGCAAGTCGTCGTCTTCGGAGACAGCCTGAGCGATGTGGGGACCTACAAGGTCGGGTCCATTGCACAAGTCGGCGGGGGCAAGTTCACGACGAATCCCGGGCCTGTGTGGCCCGAGACCGTGAGTCTGCTGCTCGGCACTTCCGTCAAACCGTTCCGTCAGGGCTTCGGCGGTGCATCGCAGATCTCCGTGCCGCTGGCCACCGGCTTTGCAATGGGCGGCGCGCGGGTGTCACAGAAACCCGGCTTCGGCTGCAATCCAGATCCGAGCGGCAATTGCACTGCAGCGCTGACGATTCTGGTCGCCCAGCAGATCACCGACTTTCTCACTTACTTCGGACCCTTCCAGCGCAAGGAGATGGTGTTTGTCTTCGCTGGCTCGAACGATTTTTTCTTTGAAAATGGGCCCTCCCCTGCCCTCCACCTGCGCCCATCGTCCGGCGGGTGCGCAGCAGCGATAGCCGTCCTTCCCTGTCGCTCGTGAACTCACGCTGTGATGCCGAGTGCGGTCATTCAGGCGTCGCGAGCACCTCAGAATCTACGACCGGTCCCAAGGCATTACGGACATCGCCCGAACTGCCCCCTCACCGACTTCGCCAACCCGGCTACGAAGCCAGATCGAACGGCCCCTTTTCACGTCGCCGGAGTGGTAGTTCGGACCCATGGCCCGGTCACCTTCGTTCGCTCGAAGTCAGCTTCACGCTGCGGATTCAACCGGTCGATGCAACGATTTGGCTGAACATCTCAGCCGGTGTGTGGAAGTCCAGGGTCTTCCTTGGTCGCTCGTTCAATTGTCTTGCAACGGCATTCAGCTTGGCTTGTGAATGGTTCGAGAGATCGATCCCTTTAGGGAAGTACTGCCTGAGCAAGCCATTCGTGTTCTCGTTGGTTCCGCGCTGCCAAGGATTGTGCGGATCGCAGAAGTAGACTTGGATGTCGGTCGCCAGGGTGAATCGCTTGTGAGCCGCCATCTCCTTGCCTCGATCCCAGGTCAGCGATTTGTACAACTCCTGCGGCAGCTTGCGAGCGTTCTTGATCAGCGCATTGACGACGGTTTCGGTGTCCGTGCCCCCAAGTTTCACCAGCATCACGTAGCGAGTTTGACGCTCGACCAGGGTGGCAATCTGGCTGCTCGTGCCCCCGAACAGCAGGTCGCCTTCCCAATGACCAGGCACCGCCCGATCTTCCACCGTGGCCGGGCGCTCGCTGATCGATACGGTGTCAAGGATTCTTCCGTGGCTATCGGTCTTCTGCGTGTGATGGCGCGAGCGGCGCATGACACGCGTGCGCCGCAGATGCTGCAGCAGTTCCTTCTTCAAGGCCCCACGGGCTTGGATAAAGAGGCTGCGATAGATGGTCTCGTGTGACACCTGGAAATCCTCGTCGCCAGGATAACTATGCTTGAGCCACCCCGCGATTTGCTCGGGCGCCCACAGCGATTGGAGCTTGGCAGCCACGATGCGCGCCAAGGCTCTGTTCCTTGCCAGTTTGCATCTCTTGGGACGGTGCCCGCGGTCCCATGTCGCTTGGTCGGCCTGAGCAGCCCGGTAGCCCTCGCGACCACCGTTGCGCTTGATCTCCCGGCTAACAGTCGATGGCGCTCGCCCGAGGATGCTGGCGATCGCTCGAATCGAGAAGCCGGCCACCACAGCACGTGAGATCTCCTCGCGCTCGGACAGAGTCAGCGCCAAGCAAGACCGGCACCGCTTTGGCGGCGGTATGCCGCCTGTTCGCGACAGAATCCCTTCGACCGACGAATGCGATCGATCGAACAACTGGGCTATCTGTTGAAGGCTGTCGCCTGCTTTCCAGCGCTCCCACATCAGGGCCCTCTGGGTGTCCGTGTAGTAGGTCCGCGTTCGATACTTCATCTGCAACACTCCTTCTGCTTACGCAGTTTCTAGTGTGTTGCATCGACCGGTTGAATCCGCAGCCGAAAGCGGGCGTCTGCCCATGCGCATGAACCCGAGGTGTCGAGCCGCGCATTTTGTGCATAACTTTGCACCACAGTCATGGCGCAGTTGCACGGACGACGCTGCCAGCACAAATGAAGTTGCCGCCTCCGAGGTGATGGATCGTTTGCAGCGCAGCGTTGCTATCGTCGAACATCCAATGACCGTTCCGGAAGATCCGCGCATCGGCTGCTGCGCCAACTACGTCGGCAAAGCAGGTGTCGTAGGCATCTTCGCTGTGCCGCTCAGGAATCAATCGACATTCGAGCCAGGCCGAGCAACCGGAAGGCAAAACCGGGAGTTTTAGTAATGAACTGGTCTCCGTGTGGATGGCGAAGTGTTCAAATTTGTCCATGGTTCGACCGCTTGTGCTGCCCACCGCGTGAGTGAGGTCGACGAGCGCACTGCCGGGCAAGCAGATGGCAAAGGTGCCGCTGGCTGCAATCAGCTCGCGGGTGAATGTGTGCTTGTCGATGACCACGGCAATGCGCGGGGGCGTGAACTCCACCGGCATCGACCACGCCGCGGCCATGACGTTGCGGCGGGTGCCGTCAGAACTGGTGATCAAAACCGTCGGGCCATGGTTGATCAAGCGACTGGCGTGCTCAAGAGCCACCGGTTGAAAGTTTTTTGTGTTCGACATGCGGGCGATTGGACATCAAGACAGAAAAGCTCGCCAGCCGAAGCGAATCAACAAAAAACGCATCGACAAAATCGATGCTCAGATACTATTTATATCGCTTTCGGTTATGCCAATCGCTTCGTAAAGTCTCCTCACCCTGAACCACACCACCACGAAGACACGATGACCGAAAACCACCAACGCATCCCGTTCCACCTTGCTTTTCCTGTGCGCAACATCGCAGAAGCACGCGCCTTCTATGGGGAACTGCTCGGTTGCCCCGAAGGACGGAGCGCGCCTGAGTGGGTTGACTTTGACTTTTACGGTCATCAGATTGTTGCGCATCTAGCACCCGACGAGTGCGGCCACAAGCAGAGCAGCGCCGTCGACGGCCACGATGTGCCGGTCAAGCATTTCGGCGCCATTCTGCCGATGGACAGGTGGCAAGCCATGGCCGACAAGCTGGTCGCGAACAAGACCGCGTTCGTCATCGAGCCGTACATCCGTTTCAAAGGCGAACCTGGCGAGCAAGCCACGATGTTCTTCCTGGATCCATCCGGCAACGCCATCGAAATGAAATCGTTCGCCGATCTCGGCTCGCTGTTCGCGAAGTAAGGAGACTCCAATGGGACTTCAATCATGGGTCGCCACCAGCGTTGCCACTGCCTTCCTGGCCTTCCTGGGTTCGGCGGCTGCGCAGACAGACACGCTGAAGAAGATCAAGGACTCGGGCGTTGTCACCGTCGGCGTGCGCGATGCCTCGGGCGCGATGTCGTTCACCACCGGACCCGGGAAGTACACCGGCTTCCACGTCGAAATTTGTGAGCGGATCATCGCCGACATCCAGAAGGCGACGCAACTCGAGAAGCTGGAAGTGAAGTACCAACTGGTCACACCCCAGAACCGCATTCGGCTGGTGCAGAACGGCACGGTCGACATCGAATGCGGTACGACGACCAACAACGCGGCACGTCAGAAAGACGTCGCCTTCGCCCCGACGCTTTACGTGGAAGGCGTACGCGTCGCGGTCAAGTCGGCGTCCGGCATCAAGTCGACCACCCAGTTGGCGGGCAAGACGGTGGTAGCGACCACGGGAAGCACGTCCGTACAACTGCTGAGAAGGCTCAAGAGCGATGCGACGGAGCTGACGGCCAAGGACAACAGCGAAGGCTTTCTGCTCCTGGAGAACGGCCGCGCTGACGCGTTCGTGGCAGATGGGCAGATCTTGGCGACGCTTATTTCAAAGAGCAAGGAACCGCGCAATACAAGCTGCTGGACCAGGTGCTGAGCACCGAGCCCATTGCCATCATGTTGCCGAAGGGCGATGCGGCGTTCAAGAGGCTTGTCGATCGAAGCATCGTGTCGCTGGCCAGGAGCGGTGAAGCGGCGCGCATCTACGACAAATGGTTCCTGAAGCCGATCCCGCCGCAAAACGCGATCGTGGGCCTGCCTGCGACCGAGATGACCAAGGCCGCCTGGGCGAATCCCACTGACAAACCGATGGAAGAGTACGAGACGCGCTAGGCTCGAGGGCGACGACGGTCTTTGTTCGATGAGCCACGTTGGGCGCCTGCTTTCCCGACAGCGGTCTCCGAAACCTCTGCCAAGCAGCGCGAAAAATGGGACACGATTGGCGAGCTCGTTCGGGCGCGTCGTTGGAGCAGCCCGATTTCCCTGTAGAAAGTGTGTTCACCCAACGACACCACCCGGACGCTGTCGGGCAGAGGCAGATGGGCTTCGACAAGAGGCACGAGCGCAACGCCCACGCCGTTGGCGGCAAGCTGAATGAGGCCGGAGATTTCGTCCAGCTCGATGGCCTCCTTCACCGTGACGCCTTGCCGCCGCAGGAAGCCTTCGACCATGCGACCGCCAAAAGACACGCGATCGTACCGGAGGAAGGGGCGCGACTGCAGCAACTCGCGCCAGTCCTTGCGGTTCGAACCATCCTTCCGGGCGACGAGCACAAACGGTTCGTGGGCAAGCGCCTGCCAGGTCATGTCGGGTGGCATGCCGAAGGGCGGTCGAATCATCACGGCGGCGTCGATATTTCCGGCGTCGAGATCGTCCATCAGCCGCAGAGACACGCCAGGCGCAACATGGACGCGGACCAACGGAAGCGCTTGACGGAGGTTCTTGAGCGCACGCGCGACAAACGTCGACTGCGCGGAAGCGATGGCGCCAATGCGCAAGATACCTTGCGTCGATTGTTCATTTGGCGGATCGCCAAGCTTCGCGTAGAGCGCGCAGAGGGCCTCGGCGCGTTCAAGGACGATCTGCCCGGCACTGTTCAGCGTTGCGGAGCGCCCAGTCCTGTCAAACAGGGAGAAGCCCAGGCTCTCCTCGATTCGCCGGATCTGGCTGCTCACCGCCGATTGCGTCAGGCCGATGTGCTCGCCAGCGGAAGCGAAGGTTCCATACTTGCAAACGGCTATAAGGGTCTTGAGCTCTGCAATCATGGGGAGAGCATGTCCAGGATCGATCGAAAAATCAAGAACTGAGCGGACGGCGGAATGCGAGTATTCGAGCGCTCGCTACATCGGCGCTGGCCATGCTGACGCGGTCACGCCGCAGGGCAGCCCCTGCCTGCTGGCCAAGCATGTGGCCAAGGCTGCCATGACATGCCCGTCGTTGAAGCGCAAGCGAGTAAGCCCACACGTGCTGCGCCACACGACTGCGATGGACCTGCTGCAGGAGGGAGTGGATCGATCCGTGATCGCGCTGTGGCTTGGTCACGAGTCAATCGAGACCACTCAGATGTACCTGGACGCCGACCTCGACCTGAAGAAGCGCGTTCTCGACCGCACGACGCCGCCGACGGGCCGGCCGGGCCGGTACCGGCCTGACGACAAGCTGCTGGCATTCCTGAAGGGGCTGTAGCCATCAGGACTATGTTCTGCTGTGCAGCTACTTGCAGTTCGGCAAGTGACCGCACGGCGGGACATAGTTCGGCGCGGGAGATAGTCCAGCTTGGCATGGCCAAGCAGCAACTGCACGGCGCGCAGATTCTAGGTGCGGCGGTAGACTAGCGTCGCCTTGGTTCGCCGCATTGAATGCGTGCCGTACTCGGCCGGATCAAGACCAAGCTCCTCGACCCAGCGCTCGATAATTCGAGCGTACTGCCGCGTGCCAAGATGCGTTGAAGCGTGGACGCGGCTTGGAAACAAGAAATCCTCGGCCCTCAGCCCGGATTGCTTGATCCACTTCTGCTCAGCTTCGCGCGTCACCGGCGTGATCTCAAACTGCACGAGGCGCTGGGTCTTGTGTTGCATCACTACAGCGCGAGTTGCTACCTGGTCGCCGTGGCAGACCTCCCGAACCCTAAGACTGACGAGGTCGCAGCCACGCAACTTGCTGTCGATTCCCAGATTGAAGAGGGCAAGCTCACGCACTCCGCTTTCCGTCTGGAGGCGCACTCGGAGTGCCCAGATGTCCTTGATCCGGAACGGAGCCTTCTGCCCGACGATCCTTTGTTCCACCGCTCGCGATGAGGGACGTTGAGATTGGATGCCATGATGGACTCCCATCAAGTTGAGGGCCACCCAGGATGCGCGTTCGGGAGCTCGAAGTAGTCGTTCTCGGACGACCACGCGCTGTCATGATACGCAGAGGATTCAGCCGAGGGACCGCTTCCTGGATCAGTTGCGCACACACGGCTTCGGCCAAAAGCGGAAGAGGTCGCCACCTCACGATGCGGACGCCCGCGCCGCATTGGTCCATTGGGATGGCGAAAGTCAACCAGGCGGCGGCCCTTGGATAAAGTGCAAGGGGGCCGGCATCGATCTTATTAATCCAGCGTGACGCTAGGATGTGGCGCTGGCTGTATGCGCCTAGACCAGACCGCTCAACCCGCCCCTCAAATGCACAACAGAAGCAAGACCGTTGCTCGATTCGTCGCCCTGAGCTCAACGGCGACGGCCAGTCTCGTAGCGACTTCGGTTCATGCTCGCAGACGTGGCGGGGGTGGCAGCGATGGTGAAGACACAATCCCATGGCTGACTGAGTTCATGGTCTATCTCGTTCTAGGCATGCTCGCCTTGGGTGTCCTCGGCGCGCTCTGGCGATACTTCACCCGGCTCTCCGCCGCGGACTTGGCGCGGGAGAGAAGCATGAGGCGCCTTTCCAGGCGAGAAGAAAGAGCAAGACGCCGACCGCAGCGCTAGCGCGGGACTTCCGGAAGAAATCGGCTAACCGCAGACCTCCCTCATGAGCGCCCGGTTCGCGAACACCCTAGGTCGACGGCCTCAAGAGGCGGCCACAGTCAGCCAAGACCTGTCGTGTAAAAGGGGTGGTCACCTTGTTCCGAATGCTGACCAGGACATCCCCCTTAGGCATTGCACGAATATCACTCTCACCCTTTGCAGGAGTCGACCATGGCCGAGACAACCAAGGTAAAAGGACCAGCCTCGTACTTTCCTTCCATCGAGAAGACCTACGCCAAGCCGATAGCGCATAGGATTGATATTCTTCAGAATGCCGGTCCACTGAAGCATATGGAGTTCGTCAACTTCCTGAAGGTGCAGCACCAGGTCGGACACGGGCACGCGAACGGCTTAGTCGCGGCGTTCCTCGCAAGGAAGTAGCGCGTCAAGAAAGCACGCGTCGCCATTTCTCTTTGCGTTGTAGGGGCCCCTGCTCCATTGGCACTCGGGTAAATGCGCCAGACCATGGCGGGTCCGAGGCGCGCACGTTGACTGACGCCGGATCGATGTCGGCATCCCGCACGGCGTTGGCTCACCGGTTGTGCGCCTCGGCAATGACGACGCGCTTGGCGGCGTCGACCACGAGTTGCGGGTTCGTAGCGATCAGCTCTCGGGGACGCTGGCCGCTCAGCGACGAAGCCTTCGCCTCAAACCAAGAAGCTAGACGCTCGGCCCGCCAATCGACCAGCGCCGCCATCACCTCGGCCACCGCCGGCAACGGCCGGAAGTTCTCGTCCAGCGCGTACTTTGGATACCAGTCCTTACCGTTGACGTGCAAGGCGAAGATTTGCCGCCGCTGCTTCCAACGGTTCACCGTCGCCGAGGGATTTTTCTGCCCGAGTTCGGCGAGATCTGCGATCTGAGCTGCGGTGGCCCAGTCTGTGCTCTTGAATACATTCTTTCTCGCCTCGGCTTGCATCCTAGCTCGAACGATGTCCACAGGGCGCGGCCCGGCGTCTCCGATGAATAGGCGCACCAGTTGTTCTCGCTGGACCGATTGGCACGATTCCCGCAGGGCGATCACCGGCGGCAACAACTCCTCGATGTCGTGCTCTATCTCGCTCGGGTCACAGTCGGGCGCGATCTCCCGCACCACCTGCTCGAGGTTGGCGATCTTGACCCGCAAGCGCGAAAAGGTTGCGGCGCCCTTGCCTGGGAAAGGCTGCCAGAGGGGTGCGGTGCGGGCCATACAACATACTACTGCGATGGATGAGATTGGTACGTTCCATTCACTCATCTCCTGCGATCATAGGCAGCGGCCCTTGGACGAGCCGTCGCACACCGGCTTCCTCGATGATGTCGACGGAGCTCAAGTTCAAAAGCAAACCAGCCGGACGCCGAGGAATGCTCGGCTGTCGGCTATCGATAGTGTCTCAGCCGTTGAAGTTTGACCGGCTAAACCCGGTCTCGAGCGGATGCCGCCTCTGAGCCCCCCGCGCGGGGCGTCCAACTTCCTTCTGTCCACTGGAGTTACCCCGCCCAAGCCTTTCAGTTCTGAAAATACTCGTTTTCAGAACTACAACAGCACTTCGTCCGCAAGACATCAAGCCGCTGCCTTCCAGCGAGAATGAGCCCCCTGCCTTTGGCGGCGAGTTGGCAGCGTCATGAAGCACAGTGATTTCGCAATCGGCGCCGAGTTTTGGTGCGGAGGTGCACGTTGCTTGAGCGTTGTACCGACACGCGCGCGAGCAGACGCCGCAAGAGCCTGGAAAGTACGAGTTCGCGGAGGCGGAGGCGAAGGCAAAGCACGTTGGGCTTTGGCGAGAACCTGCGCCCGTGGCGCGCCCTGGGAATGGCGCAAGGTGAGGGGCTTGCTGGCGGATCACTTCAGGCGGGGCCGTCGACCCCCGGATGCGTGAAGTAGTTCTCACTGCCTCCCGTCGGCCCCCTCCCGGAAGGATGGGTGTCGGTGGCTGCCATCGAATTAATCTAGAGCTCTTGGCCATCTCGCCACCAGAAACGTCAGCGATAAATGAACTCTCTCGCAATCCGCGTTCTCGCCCTCGCCGTGTTGGCTGCAGGCTGCGCCTCGGCTCAAGCGGAGTGGACCAAATTCGCAACGAGCACGAGCGACCAAGACACGTACTTCGTGGACTCGTCAACGGTCCGTCGCCAAGGTTCGCGTGCGAAAGTCTGGGCCCTCACCGACCACAAGTCCGTTCAGGTCGGGAGAGGAGTCAAATATCGCTCCCAGAAGGCGCAATTCCAGTTTGATTGCCGCGAAGAGACCGTCGAAACCACGATGGTCTTGTACACGAGTGGTCAAATGGGTGAAGGCAAATCTGTACAAACGGACACCTTGCCTATGCGGCCACTTCCGGTCCCCCCAGAATCTGCTGCGGCCGCACTGATGGAAGTCGCCTGCTCGGCGTCGGGCCACTCGAGCGCTTCGAGCAGCTACGGCGGAAAGGTCGCTGCAGCCGTGCGGCCCAATGTCGTGTTTCCGGACGCGGACCTCGTCACCGGCAATCCGGCGGCGGAGTTCGACGTTCGTCTTGCGCCCGATGGCGCCATCGTCGGCACGCCGACGCTCACGAAGTCAAGCGGACTACCAAATTGGGACGAGGCCGCGTTGCGCGCGCTCCAAAAGACCGAAAAGCTCCCCCGGGACATCGATGGGACCGTACCGCCGCGTCTGGTCGTTTCGCTGAGACCCAAGCGCTAAAGCCCGCGCTACTCGTCGGTTAGTCCGTTGCTCAGGTCAGCGCAGTCTCGGGCTCTTCGTCGACCGTACCCTGCACTACTTACTCAAGCTTCTGGACAACATGCAACTGGTTGATGATCGCCATGCAGGTGGCGACGAGGCAGGTGTAGACCGCTGAACGTGGCCACGACAAACGCAATCGACCGCGATCAGTCCTCCCCTGCCCCCACAAGCGACCGTCGCACGTCGTGGGTGCAGCAGTGGAAGCGGCGTTCGCAACGCGACGGCCTAAGACCCAGATCGGCCATGAGCTGCCGCTCGCGCATCTAAAACTCATGACTGCTTCAGGGCGACATCCTGACGTTGCCTCTCGCGCGCGGATAGCGATACGGCCTGTGCGATCCACTCCAAGATGGCTAGATCGGCAGCGGTGGCAACCGTCAGCGCGCTCATGTAAATGTTCCCTTCGACTGTGGCAACCAGATGATCATGCCGCCGTTGGGGCTGATCACCTGCCCGACCAGGTAGTGTTCGTCCGAGGCAAGGTACACCGCGAGCGAGGCGTATTCCTCAGGCCGGCCGACTCGCCCGAGCGGGATCAACTGGTTCACGCGGTTCCTCTGCTCTTCGCTGGCACGCGCGAGATAGTCCTCCAACGGCGGCGTCAGGATGCCGCCGCAGGCGATGGCATTCACGTAGATGTTGGCGCCGGCGACATCCAGCGCGCTGGTCTTGGTCAGGCTGATGACGCCGGCCTTGGTCGCCGAGTAGCCGGGGCTGTGCGTGCTGCCAGCGCCCAGCCCGGCGATCGAGGCGATATTGATGATCTTGCCCGAGCGCCGTGGCTCCATGAGACGCAGCGCTGCGCGGGTGCAAAAAAACACGCCGTGCATGTTGACTCCCCACCATTTGAGCCAGTCGTCGTCGGACAGCGAAGACACGATGCCCAGCGACTGGCGCGGCATCGGCGTCGTCACGTATTGCTGGTGCAGGTTGCGCCGTGTCTCCTCGGCGGGCGCATTGGGCACGCGCGCGGCGTTGTTGACCAGGATGTCGACCGTGCCGAAGCGCTGCACAGCCTGCGTGAACATCGCGTCGACGGCGGCGCTATCGGAGACATCGCCGCGCAGCGCGAGGCATTGCACACCCTGTGCCTCGAGCCGAGACTGCGTGTGTTGCAGCGCCCCCTGGTCGATGTTGCACAGCACCAGATGCGCGCCCTCGTCGGCCATCGCCTCTGCAATCACGCCGCCCAGGCCAGGGCCGGCGCCGGTGACCAGGGCGACCTTGCCGGCCAGGCGGGCCGCACGCAGTCTCTTCTCTTCATTCATCTGGTGCCTCATGAGTAAGCAAGGCCAGTCGCGCGGGCCAACTCAGAACCCGACGTTCTCGGCGCCCTTGAGCGAAAGAATCTCGCGCGCCTGCGCCGGCGTCGCGACCTGCAGGCCAAGCCCTTCCAGGATCTCGCGGACCTTGCGCACCTGCTGCGCGTTCGACTCGGCCAGCTTTCCTGGAGCGATCCACAGGCTGTCTTCCAGCCCGACGCGCACATTTCCCCCCATCGACGCAGCCATGGCCGCCACCTTCATCTGATTGCGGCCCGCGCCGAGCACCGACCATCGGAAGTCGTTGCCGAAAAGGCGGTCCGCGGTGCGCTTCATGTGCATGACGTCGTCCGGATGTGCGCCGATGCCGCCCAGGATGCCGAACACGGTCTGGACGAAGAAGGGCGGCTTGACGGGCCCGCGATCGATGAAGTGGGCCAGGTTGTAGAGGTGCGAGGTGTCGTAGCACTCGAACTCGAAGCGCGTGCCGCTGGCCGACAGTTCCCGCAGCGAGGTTTCGATGTCACCGTAGGTGTTGCGGAAGACCAGGTCCTTGCTGCCCTCCAGGTACGACCGCTCCCAGTCGTGCTTGAATTCCTTGAAGCGATCCAGCATCGGGAACAAGCCGAACCCCATCGAACCCATGTTCATCGAGGCGACCTCGGGCTGCAACTCGGTCGCGGGTCGGATGCGTTCTTGCACCGACATGTAAGGCGAGCCGCCGGTAGTCAGGTTGACCACCGCATCGCATTCGCCCTTGATGCGCCCCAGAAAGGGCATGAAAGCCTCTGGGCGCTGGTCCGGTTTGCCGGTCACCGGGTCGCGGGCATGCAGGTGGATGATGGCGGCGCCCGCCTTTGCCGCCGCGATCGAAGACTCTGCGATTTCTTCTGGCGTCACAGGCAGGTACGGCGACATCGAAGGCGTGTGGATCGCACCGGTGACGGCGCAGCTGATGATGACGACATTCTGTTGGTACATGCGTTGCTCCTTTGGAAGCTTGATTGTTCCGAGTCGGTGGAAGGCCGATTGACCAGGAGTGACATGGATTTACCCCATTGGGACATTCCGAGTACCGACCCATGTCGAAAACGTCTTGTGCCCCAATCAGGTCTCCGCAAGGAGTTGTTGGCTGGCTCGCGGATACAGGCGCTCGTCGTATTCAGACAGGCTGGGAAACCTGAGCAGGGCCTCTTCGCAGCTCAGGGACTGCAAGCGCGTGCGCCATGCTTCGAGAACATGCCGCCGCTGGTCGTCGGATACGTAGGGGATATGCCAACCGACAAAGGGTTCGAGCACACCCATGCCGGTGTAGGCGAGCGTGCCTTGCAGGAGATGCCTGAGCATGTCCTTCAACGGCCCGTGGATACCACTCTCGCCGAACATGTGTTCCTGTCCACCCAGCGTCAGGCTCACGAGTGCACGCTTGCCGCGAAGGCCTCCACGGTCGTAGAAGCGCTTTCCGCCATACACGGTCCCCGAAACCAGCACGCGATCGATCCAGCCCTTCAGGATCGCGGGGGTCGAGAACCAGAACACCGGAAAGTTCAGGATGAGCAGGTCGCACCACAGCAGCTTCTCGAGCTCGGCCTGAATGTCGGCGGCAATCGTGCCCGTCTGCATTCCCTGCCGTTGCTCCAACGCGTAGGTGCAGTAATCGGGATTGGCCCGCACGCCAAAGTCTTCGGCCGACGCAACGGGATTGAACTTCATGGCGTACAGGTCCGAGACCTGCACTTCGTGGCCCTGGTGACGAAGCTCTTCGAGTGCCTCCGACTTCAGTGCGGCACTAAAGGAACGGGGCTCAGGGTGAGCGTGAACGATGAAGACCTTCATGGCGCTCAGCCCGTGATGTCTTTGCCGAAGATGGCCCTGGCAATCACGAGCTTCTGGATCTCGTTGGTTCCTTCATAGATCTCCGCGATCTTGCAATCACGGTAGATCTCCTCCACCCGGTAGTGCGAGCCGTCGGCCGCCAGCTCCGCCATGAAGCCATAGCCGCCGAAGATCTGCACGCCATCGCGCGCGAACTCGGCAGCGAGGTTGGTCGCGTACCACTTCGCCATGGCCGCCTCGGGCTCCGGAAATGCCTCGCCCGCATCCATGCGCAGGGCAGCCTTCATGTAGAGGTTGCGCGCATTCTCGATCTCGGTGGCGCGCTCGGCCAGCTTGAACTGCCAGTACTGGAACTGCGCGATCTTCTTGCCGAATGCCTGCCGCGTTTTCAGACGCTGGACGCTGTGGTCGAACGTGGCCTGCGCCATGCCGACGCCGCTCGCGGCGATGCCGATGCGTCCGTAGGTCAAGGTCTGCAAGGCGATCTTGAGACCGCCGCCGACAGCGCCGACGACGTTCTCCGCCGGAACCTGCACGTTGTCGAAATAGATGTCGGCGGTCAACTGGCCGTGATTTCCCATCTTCCGATCGGGCGCGCCGACGCGGACGCCCGGTGAATCCAAGTCGATCACGATCTCCGTCATACGGCCTTCCTCCGCGCACAGCAGCACGACGAAATCGGCGACCGGCGCGTTCGTGATGAAGCGCTTGCGGCCGTTGACCACATAGCTGCCGCCCTCGCGGTTCGCGAAGGTCTGCATCGTCTTGATGCTCAGGTCCGTGCTGGCATCGGGCTCGGTGGTGGCGAAGCTGCCGATCTTCTCGCCGGCCAGCAGGGGCGCGAGGTAGCGCTGTTGCAGCGCAGGCGATGCATGTTCCAGCGCATGGCCGGCCAGGATGCAATGCACGTCGACGACGGCCGCAACGGAGTTCGAGTGGTAGGCCAGTTCCTCGATGAGCGCGGCGGTGGCGCAGGCCGGGTACTTCAGCCCGCGTCCGCCCACCTCGGCCGCGAAGGGAATGCGGAACAGGCCGGCATCGGCCATCTTGCGAAACAGCTCGCGCGGGAAATTCTCGACCGACTCCTCGCGGTGGCCGATCTCCCACGCCACCGGCGCGACGTGCTCGTCGGCGAAGCGGCGAACTTCCTCGCGGATGGCCAGCGCTTCCGCGGGCGTGAGCAGGTCGTGATAGAGCTTCGGTTGATGGCGCTCGGGCGCCTGCTGTGTCAGTGCAATGGTGTTGTCTCCGGCGTTCATGTCTCGTGTTTCCTGTGGGGGGTGGTGGGCGCTGCCGGCCCGTTGATGTGAGACGAGTCTAGGTTTCGGGGCTTCCGCGGTACATTGGCGAAATTGACGTTTTCAATGCGAAATCGGACAACCCATGCCTCGTGCCGCAATCCTTGCCTTTGACGGCTGCTATGCCTCCAGCCTTGGCGGGTTCGCCGACATCCTGCAGGTGGCGAATTCGCATTTGCGCAGGCAGCAGGGTGCTTCCGCGGCGCTCTTTGAGTGGCGCTTCGTGTCGCTGACGGGCGAACCCGTTGCAGCAAGCAATGGCCTGCAACTGCAGACACATAAGGTCGGCGCGCGCGAACATTTCGACCTCGTCTTCATACCGAGCCTGCACTACGCCGGCCACTCGAAGTTCGACCAGTTGCTCAAGGATCAGTCCGCCGTGTGCGCGTGGCTCACATCGCAGTGGCGTCGCGGCGCCTGGCTCGCGGCCAACTGTACGGGCACCTTCATCCTGGCTCAGACAGGTCTCCTGGACGGGCGCATCGCCACGACGACCTGGTGGTTGGAACGGCAGTTCCGTACGCGCTTTCCGCGTGTCGATCTGCAATTGCGACCCGTGCTCACGGAAGTCGATCGCCTGCTCTGCGCCGGCGCCTCGGCGTCTTACCTGCTGCAGGCGGTTCGAGTAGTCGAACGATTCTCCGGCCCGGCGATCGCGTCGCAATGCGCCAAGAGCATGCTCATCGACGTCAGCCAGACGACCCAGACGCCCTACCTGCCCTTGCTCGCGGACATCAGCCACACCGACGCGGTGGTTCATCGCGCGCAGCACTGGTTGCAATCGAACATGGCCCGACCCGTGCGCATATCCGAGCTTGCTGCCGAGTTGGCCGTGAGCGAAAGAACGTTGGTCCGACGCTTCGGCGCCGTCCTCGATCAGTCCCCGCTGACCTACTTGCAACACCTGCGTATCGACTCCGCTCGAGCCCTCCTGGAAGCCAGCGATCTCGGCGTCGATCAGATCGCGTCACAGGTGGGCTACAACGACCCCAGTTCCTTTTCGCGGCTGTTTCGCGAGCGCATGGGACTGAGCCCGGGCGCCTATCGAAGTCGATACCAGTCCATGGGTGCCGAGTCCCCCTAGACCTCAACGCAGCGCCGCAGCTTCGACAAGTCAACTGCGGATGGGATCGCTTCAAGGCGGGCATTCGTGCTTTCCCGCACATTCCCGGATTGATAAATGGATGTCTCCGTCCGTCAATTGCGAACATCCGTCGGCATTGCAAACTTCTCCCTTGTTGAACGCCGAAAGCCAGGTGACGCGTGCTGATCCGCGAGTATGGCGCATGAAACTTCGTGATTTGCCGATGACAATACGACGTGATCGGGTGCGCTGGGCGTCGCTCGCGGTGGCATGCATCGCCGTCGCGGATCCTTGGCGCATGGCTGCTGCAGCGCTCGATTCCGCGCCACATCGTGCTCGCGTCCGGCCTGCAAGACGGCATGTACCACCAGTACGCGCGGCGCTACAAAGAGATTCTGGCGCGCGAGCGCGTGACGGTTGAGGAGCGCATGACGGGCGGCGCGGAAGAGAACGCGCGCTTGACTTGGAACTGTTGAGCCTGGCACGCGCGGAAGCCTATCAGCGCAAGTTTTCATACATCACCAAGTTGACTTTGCCACCCGGGACGATCGATCTTGAACAACACATTCCCGTGACTGACGTCAAGTTGATCGGAACCAGGGCGATGTTGGTTTCGCGCGAAGGGTTGTCGCCGCCAATCGTCAACCTGCTCCTCGAAGCACCGGTGCGTTGCCGATCGGGCAATGGCTGGAAGACTTGGGCCGGATCGAGCAGGCCGCCGCGCGAGGCCGCACCCCTGTGAGCTACGCCAGCGAAGCCTTTACGCTACGCGAGCACATTGGTCTGGTTCGCCAGCAAGTGGCCGCAAAGGCGCAAGGCGCGAGCGCCGGTGCGGGTGGAGGCAACGAGATGTCGGGGCCGCACTGAGTGCAAGACAGCGAACTCCTACTTGGTGCCGCCTTTGACCTTTTCGACGGCTTCCTTCGCCGCAACCCGGTTTTCCTGCATCAGCCGATAGCCGACGTAGTACTTGTAGATGTTGTTGACATAGGTGATCGTCTCCTGCCCGATCTTCTCGGCCACCACATACTCCACGTTCTGGAACCAGACGTTGGGGTCGAGGCCGCGCTTGGCAGCCTCCTTGCGCATCGATGAAATGCGGCCCGCACCGGCGTTGTACGAGACGAAGGCGAACAACGCCTTGTCCAGTGGCGTCATGGGTTCCTTCTCGTAGTACTGGTCGATCATCCAGCGCATGTACTTGACGCCTGCGTGGATATTTGCCTCGGTCTGCGTGATGTCGCCCACCTTCATGTCCTTGCCGGTGGCGGGCATCAGTTGCATGACGCCGATGGCGCCCACCTTGCTCTTTGCGTTCTGGTTGAGCTGAGACTCCTGGTAGCCCTGAGCGCCCATCAACACCCAATCCACGTTGTATTGGTCGCCGTACTTGCGGAAATAGTCGACCAGCGCCTGAAACTTCTTGCGCTCTTCTTCCGAAGCCGCATCCTTCACGTACTTGACGTTCTTCAGGTAGCGCGTCAGCAGCTGGTTGCCCATCGAAGTGCCGAGCTTGTTGCGATTGGCGAAGTCGTCCACCAGCGCCTTGAGTTGCGGACTGTCCTTGCGAATCGCCCAGGCGATCTCGCCGCCGGTGCGAACTGCCACATTGTCGTGCACGGTGACCTTGGGGAATATCTGCTTCCAGAATTCTGCGATGTACTTGTCAACAACGACGATGGGGACGAGGCCGGCATTGAGCATCTCGAGAAGGTCCTCGTCTTCCAGCGTTTCCGGGGCTTCCTTGAGATTGACCGGTGCCTTCTTTTCGGCGGCGAACCTCTTGTTGAGCGCCAGGAGGCTTTCGAAGTAGCTCGACGACTTGCGCACGAAAACGTCCTTGCCGGCGAGATCGTCCAGGTCTGTGATCTTCGGTGAGGCCGGCCCCGTCACCACAACCTCGCTGACGTTGCTCATTCCCGCTGTGGAGAAGTCCACCAGCTTCTGGCGCTCCGGCGTGATTGTGAGATTGGCTGCAGCGATGTCGCCCTTGCCCGCGGCAAGTCCAGTGAGCAGTTGGTCGTGCCCCATCGGGATAAAGACCACCCGCACTTTCAGGTTCTTGTTTTTAAGCTTGCCTTCGGCCGAAAGCTTCTTGTTGAGTTCGTCTTCCAGCAGCCGAAAGTGGTCGACGACGATGCCGCGGTTCACGCCCTTGTCGACGAAAAAGAAGGTCTTGCTGTTGACGGTCAGCACGCGGATCACACGCCGCTCGATCATTCCGTCGAGGTCGCCGGTCCACGGCTTCGCGTGGGTCAGGTCGATCGTCAGGGTTTTTCCGGGCTCCTTCTTCGAGCCCGGTTCCTGGGCGAACGCGAGACCTCCGCACAGGAATAAGACAAGCGCAAAGCGCAGCAGTCGACGGTCGGTCTTCATCTTCGAGTTCCTTCGGTTTATGCGCTGCACGTACGGCCTTGCTTGGGTCTGGCTGTGTCAGCATGCTGCGCCTGTTGGTGGAGCAGTGCAACCGCACTAGCACCAGTCGAGCACGCACGGGCTCCCCCGAGATGTCCCGGAATGGCAACCCCGTGTCCCGGCAGGTCAATCGTCAAAGTTCCTTCGACGCGGACACTGGCTCTCGTACGAATGCGCCGACTTGGCGCCGCAACCCCTCCGACGATGCGGGGTGACCGCGCGCGACTGAAGCGCGTACAGTGCAAAGCGCGATTGGCTACACCCCTCTCACCACGTCCATGCAGGAGGATGTCGATGTCAACTCTCTCTTCGAGAAACTCGGCATTTGCCGCAGTGGTTTTCATTGCCAGCGTTGCCGAATTGCTGATCTTCGCCTACCAGCAGGGAATGCTCAGCCGCCGGGAAAGACCTATCAGGATTTGCTGCTCCTGGTCCGGGCGTCCATAGACAAGCCAGAACTTGCCAGGGACTACTGGACCCGGGCTCACGACGTGGCGGCGGCGGCCAGGAACGAAGAAGGATCCCGGCGCGCCGCAAAGCTGCTGGCAGACGATGACTTGCCCCAAGCGAACACCAGCAAATAGGGGCGCCGCATTGGAAGAGGAACACCGCCATGAATACGCTCCGTGAGGCTGATCTCGAACTGGAAGCGCGCATGTCCCGGAAGCTGCTGGACGTCTTCATCAGGGCCGGCCTGATCCTGGCTTTGACGCTGCTGTGCTACCAGATCTTTTCGCCATTCCTGTCGCTGATGGTCTGGGCCCTCATCCTGGCGGTCACCCTCTATCCGGCACATCAAAGACTCGCCAGCAAGCTCGGGGGGAAACAGGGGCTTGCGGCCACCTTGCTGGTGCTCGGTGGTATCGTGCTGATCGTTGCCCCCACCGCCGTGCTGTTGGCCTCCATGGGCGATTCGGTTCATAACGTGGTCGCCAGCGTGCGCGACGATAGCGTGCGGATTCCCGAGCCCCCGGCAAGCGTGGCCGAGTGGCCCGTTGTCGGAAAAAGGGTCCACGCCCTCTGGTCCCAGGCCCATGAGGATTTGCCGAGCGTGGTCCGGCGGGTGCAGCCGCAGATCGGAGACCTGGCCCGGAAAGCGCTCGAGATGGTGGCCGGTATCGTCGGCACGGTGCTGCTGTTCCTGGCGTCCTTCATCATCGCCGGGATCATCATGGCTTTTGGTGAGTCGGGAGCCGCAAGCACCCGGCGCATCTTCGGCCGCATCGTGGGGCCGCTGCGCGGCGGAGAGTTCGTAAGGCTTTCCACCGCGACGATTCGCGCCGTGGCGCTCGGTGTCCTCGGCGTCGCCTTCGTTCAGGCCATCGTGGTGGGTTTGGTCATGATGGTCGCCGGAGTTCCGTTCGCAGGTGTGCTCGCAATGGTCGTGCTGGTACTGGGTGTCGCGCAGGCGCCCGCGCTCATCGTCACCTTGCCAGTCATCGCCTATCTCTGGATGAGCGGTGAATACGGCACCGCTTCGGCCGTCCTCTACAGCGTGCTGCTGTTCGTTGCGGGGATGCTTGACAACGTGTTGAAGCCGCTGCTGCTGGGCCGCGGTGTCGATGCGCCCATGCCCGTAATCCTGCTGGGCGCACTGGGCGGCCTGGCAGGCGCCGGCATCGAAGGAATGTTCGTCGGTGCGACCCTGTTGGCCCTGGGTTATCAGATCTTCATGTGGTGGGTCGCAACCCATCCGGACACTTTGCCATCGGAGCGCGCTTCGCAGGCTGTCGAGTAGGTGTCGAGTTGCAATGGGTCATTCCCGCCGGAGCGGGAGGCTGGCGGCGTGTAGCCCAAGGCCGAGGGCGGTCACGGGTGCCGCCCTGCCACTGATCGACATTCGAGTACAGCACCTCCGTGTCCCGAAAGGGAAATTCGGTGTCCCCATCTGTCAATCGGCAATCGAGCTGCGCGCAGACACTGCCTTCACGCGATGTTCCGCCCCATGTCGCGCCCAGAAACTCACCCAAGAGACAACGCCATGAATCCCTCGCTGCCCGCCCCTGCCGCCAAACCCTTCTCCGCCACCTTCGCCCGCTTGCCGCGTGCCTACCCATGGGTGGTCTTCGCACTCACCTTCGGCCTGATGCTGTCCGACTACCTCTCGCGGCAAGTCATTGGTGCCGTGATCCCGGCACTCAAGGCCGACTGGGGCTTGCTGGACTCGCAACTCGCGATGCTGGTGAGCGTGGTTGCGCTGGTCGTCGGCGTCCTGACGGTGCCGATGTCGCTGGTCGCCGACCGCTGGGGCCGGGTCAGGAGCATCACGCTCATGGCCTTCGTCTGGTGCCTGGCGACCATCGCGTGCGGCTTGGCGCAAAACCACGGGCAGCTGCTGTGGGCGCGGGCCTTTGTGGGCCTGGGCGAAGCAGCCTACGGCGCTGCGGGGGCCGCGTTGCTCGCGCACGTGTTTCCGGCCAGGCAGCGTGCCGCCGTATTGGGTGCCTTCTTGTCGGCGAGTCTGTTCGGCTCGGTGCTCGGCGTGGTTCTGGGAGGCGTCGTCGCAGCCCATTCCGGCTGGCGCATGGCCTTCTTCGTGGTGGGCGCGCCGGGGCTGCTGTTGGCCTTGATCTATCCCTTCGTCGTGCGCGACTACACGACCGTCGAGTTGACGCCCGACGTTGCGCGCGGCGGCGAGGCGTCCAAGCGTCCCGGCCTGGCGCAAGTAGCGCGCGAGGTGTTTGCCGTGCGTTCAGGCAATTTCACCTACCTCGCCAGCGGTTTGCAGATGGCGATGCCGGCCATGCTCATCGCGTGGCTGCCGACCTACTTCACCCGCTACCATGACATGGACGTGAAGAAGGCCGGGCTGATGGCCGGCGTGGCCGTCCTGGCGGCGGGCATCGGCATGCTTTTCGGCGGTGGCCTGGCCGACCGGCTGAGCCGCAATCATCCGCGGCGTCGAGCCCTGGTCCCGGCCGCCTATTCGCTCCTGACCGCGCTGATCCTGATCGTTGCGTTTGCGCTGCCGCCCGGTCCTCTCGGGCTGAGCATGATCTTCCTCGGCGCCTTGCTCGCCGCGGCGCAAGGCGGATGTTCAAGTGCCATCGTTTGCGATGTCACCCACCCTGGCGTGCGCGCAACTGTCGCGGCCACGATGACATTGGCCAACAACCTGATCGGCCTCGCACCAGGCCCGCTGATCGTCGGCGTGCTGTCGGACCTGATCGGGCTGAAGCTTGCACTGACGCTGACGCCGGGCCTCGCCCTGGCAGCGGCGGTCTTCTTCGTCCTCGCCTCGCGCAGCTACGAGTCTGATGCGGCTGCACGCAGTCGGACCGGGGGCGCGCAGCAAGCGGCCTGACGCGAGTCCTACCCATGAGTGCATCCCTGACCCTGGCCGGCTGGCGCAAGCCCGCCCGCACGAACTTCCACGGCATCCTGGTGTCGGTGGTCGTGGCGGTCGCCGCCATCTCGCTGGCGGAACACTACCGCATCTCATCGATGCTGTTCGCCTTGCTGCTAGGCATGGCGTTGAACTTCCTGTCGACCGAAGGCCGCTGTGTGCCGGGCATCCGGTTCTCGGCAAGCACGCTGCTGCGCATCGGCGTGGCGCTCCTGGGCGTGCGCATCACGTTCGGGCAGATCACGGCGCTCGGCGCCATGCCGGTCGCGATGGCGGTGCTCTCGGTGGCGCTGACGATCTGCTTCGGCGTCGGGTTGGCGCGCCTGATGGGCTACAGGAGCCGGTTCGGCGTGCTCACTGGCGGCGCCGTAGGCATCTGCGGCGCCTCGGCGGCGATGGCGATCGCTGCGGTCATCCCTGTTCAAGCCGACGACAAGCTCAAGGAGCGCGCCACCATCTTCACGGTCATCGGCGTGAGCACGCTTTCGACACTGGCGATGGTGCTCTATCCGATGATCACCAGCCTGCTCGGCCTGGACAGCCAGGAGGCGGGCGTCTTACTGGGCGGGACGATCCACGACGTGGCGCAGGTGGTCGGCGCCGGCTACGGAATGTCCAAGGAAACCGGCGATATTGCGACCATCGTCAAGCTTTTGCGCGTCGCCATGCTGCTGCCGGTGATCCTGGTGATCACCTTGTCCTACCGCAAGCACCACGTCGCCGGTCCGGGCAGCACACCTAAGCCGCCACTTCTTCCCTGGTTCGTCGTGGCCTTCGCGGTGATCGTCGTCATCAACAGCGTGGGCCTGATTCCCGCGGTCTTGCAACAGGCGTTGCAGACGCTCTCGACCTGGCTGCTGGTGGTCTCGATGGCGGCGATCGGAATGAAATCGCACCTGAAGGACCTTGCCACCGTGGGCCTGAAGCCGATCGTGCTGATGGTGAGCGAGACGGCGTTCCTGGCGATCATCGTCGCAATGTTCCTTGTCCTGGCCCATTGAGCCATTTCTTGTCTTCCATCAGCTTTCCACCGCCATGACACACCCCGAGTTCACCTTTCAATCCCTCGCCGCCCTCGCCGGGCAGCGCGTCGCCTCCTCATCCTGGATCACGCTCGACCAGACCCGCATCGACCTGTTCGCCGAGTGCACCAACGACCCGCAATGGATCCATGTCGACAGGGAGCGCGCCAGGACCGACAGCCCCTTCGGCGGCACCATCGCACATGGCTTCCTGACCCTTTCGCTGCTCGCACCCACGGCTTTCGACGCGCTGATTTCGCGCATGGACGTCAGGCAGGTTGTGAACTACGGCCTGGACAAGGTCCGCTTCGTCGCGCCCGTGCGCGCGGGCAAGCGAGTGCGCAACCACGTCAGCATCGTCTCTCTGGAGGACAAGGGCCATGGACGCCACCTGCTGACGACCGAGAACTCGATGGAAATCGAGGGGGAGGCCAAGCCGGCGCTTGTGGCGCACTCCATGGTATTGCTGATCGCCTGACCGCAGGACAAGCACAGGGAGACCAGACATGGCCACACAGACACAGGCACCGACCTCCACCCGGGCGCCCGAACCGAAGAAGGCCTCCTCGGGGAAGCCAGCGATCCACCCCAGGCCCGCCGCGCCCCGCAGCTGTGCGCCATCCGATCCGATGGTCGCCATCCACGAACTCACCGACCTGGTGGCACGCGCCAGCGAGAACACGCTGACGCCAAATCCGCTCCTGGGCCTGCAGGCCGGCGATCTCGCTCAGGCCGCGCAGACGCTGCTTGAACTGGCCGCCGCCTCGCCGGACGCCATCGCTGGCGCCACAGCCCGCTATGCAAAGGCCCTGGCACAGATCGTCCAGGGCCGCTCCGAACTCGCTCCCGACCCCAAGGACCGCCGCTTCGCCGACCCAGCCTGGAAGGGCAACTTCCTCTACAAGCGACTGATGCAAAACTACCTGCTCGCGCGCGATGAATTCGACAGACTCGTCGCCCAGTCAACGCTGGGCGAGCGCGAGAAGGGCCAGGCACAATTCCTCACCGCCCTCGTGACCGATGCGTTGGCGCCGAGCAACTGGTTGCTGGGCAATCCGGCCGCCGTGCGCAAGGCCGTCGACACCAGCGGCATGAGCCTCGTGGAAGGCGCCCGGAACCTCGTGAGCGACTTGCGGCACAACAACATGCTGCCCCGTCAGGTGGACAGCACGCCGTTCCAGATCGGCGAAAACATGGCCAGCTCGCCGGGCCAGGTGGTCTATCGCTGCGAGACCTTCGAGCTGATCCAGTACACGCCCACCACGCCGCAGGTGTATCGGCGCCCGCTGGTCATGGTTCCGCCGCAGGTCAACAAGTTCTACGCAGTCGACCTGGCGCCGGAAAAGAGCCTCGTGAAGTGGACCGTGGACAGCGGTGTGCAGATGTTCATGGTGAGTTGGCGCAATCCCACGGCCGTCCATCGGGACTGGGGTGTCGAGCACTACGCCATGGCGCTGGACGAGGCGGTGGACGTCGCGCGTGAGATCACCGGCAGCCTCGACGTGAACATGTGGGGTTCGTGTTCCGGCGGCATGACGCTAGCGGCTTATCTGGGTTGGCTCGCAGGCACCGGCAACCGTAAGGTGGCCAGCGTCTCCTTGGCGGTGTGCGTGCTCGACGGCGCGCGCGATGAGCGAAAGCACGATGGGCCTGTTCAACTCGCCCGCGGCGGCGCGCTTGGCGCGCTCGCGCGCAAGCAGAAAGGGCGTGGTGGAGGGCTCCGAAATGGCCGCCATGTTCGCCTGGCTGCGGTCCAACGACCTGATCTGGAACTACTGGGTCAACAACTACCTGCTCGGCAACAAGCCGCCGGCTTTCGACATCCTCGCCTGGAACGCAGACACCACGCGGCTGCCAGCAAAATTCCACTCAGACCTGCTCGAGATCATGGAGAAGAACCCGTATGTCAACGCAGGCACGATGACGATCCGGGGCGTTCCAGTCGACCTGTCGAAGGTGGATATCGGCGCCTACGTGATCGGCGGCACCACCGACCACATCACGCCGTGGAAGAGCTGCTACGCGACGGCGCGCGTGTTCGGCGACGACACCATCTTCGTGCTTGCCAATGCGGGCCACCTGCAGAGCCTGATCAATCCGCCCGGCGCGCCGAAGGCCTTCTTTGCGAGCGCGCCGAGCCGCCAAGCCGATCCCGACGAATGGGCACGCACTGCGGTGCGCCAGAACGGAAGCTGGTGGCCGCATTGGCGCGCGTGGATGCGGGAACGATCGGGTGAATCGATCGCTGCGCCGGACCAGGCCGGCTCGCGCACCCATCGCCCCTTGTGCGCGGCGCCCGGCGAGTACGTGTTGGTGAAGTAGCGTCGCTCGCTCGGCCGCTAGGTTTGTGCTTCCGGACGGCGCCGCCGCCCGGCAACCTCGCCGAACTGCTGTTTGTACCAACGCGAGAAAGCACTCGGTGCCGAGAAGCCCAGCAAGTCGGCGACCTGAGACATGGGGCGCTTGCCATCTTCGAGGTAGTGCGCGGCCATCTCGCGTCGGACCGTGTTCACGAGGTCGGTGAACGTGGTGCCCTCGCGCAGAAGACGTCGATGCACGGTACGCCGGTCGACGCCGAGTTGCTGCGCCACCTGGTCGATCGAGCAGTCCCCCGAGGGCAGCAGCACGAGCAGGATGTGGCGAACGCTGCCCGCCGTGTCCATTCGGCCCGCTCCCGCGGTGGCATCCAGTATCTGCCGGGCATAGCGTGCCATCACCGGGTCGGCCATCGGGTTCGGCGCATCCATGTCGCGCGTGGTACAGACCAGTCCGTTGAAGTCCTGCCCGAACGCCACGACGTAGCCAAAAAGACGAATGTGCAGGCCTGGGTCCCGCGGCGGTGCGTGGGTGAAGCACACCCGAATCGGGCTCCAGTCGGGGCCCAGAAAATACTTGAGGTTGCGGAACATGACGCCGACGAGAAGCTCGGTTGCCTGCCGCGAAGAGCCCTCATGGCCGAGGAGCAACGCTTCGCGGATCACTGCGACGCCCTCGGCTTCTTCGAGCTTCGCGTAGACAGATTCATTGAGCAAATGGCTGTAGCGCAGCATGGCGCGCACCACGCGCCGCACTGTGGGTTCCTCCCGCGCCACCAGCGCCACGACCCCGAGGTTCGACAGCTGCCGTGTCTCCACCATGCGCAGTCCGAAGTTGTCCATTCCGCTGGCGTTCGCCGAAATCTCCAGCAGGCGTCGCACCGCGTCGCTCGGAATCCGCAGATCGGGGTCTTGCAGGCAGGCCGGGTTGAGGCCCACTTCGGAGAGCAGGGCCAGCGGATTGAGGCCAGCCTCACGCGCGACCTCGGCGTAGTTGGTCAGGCTGGCGCTGCGAACGAGATTCGACATGGCTGGGTGTTTTGGCGTCCCCCAAGGTTAAACGCGTGTCACCGCTGGTCAATCAGGACAAGTCCTCTCCCGGAACAATTAGCCCTCGAACCAGCCGAAAACGTCAACGCCCCCAGCGACAACTTCAGGAGACAAGGCCATGCAACAACACGACAACACCCCCTCGACCACGCCGGTCTGCGACCGTATGCGCAACACCGGCAACTGGAATCCCGCCTGGGATGCCTTTGCCACGCTCGACGCGCAATGGACGGAGAAATTCATGGCCATGGGCGTCGCGCCCATGGTGTCGGGCGTGCTCGACGCCAAGACCGTCGAATTCCTAGCGATCGCCGTGGACGCCTCGTGCACTCACATGTACGGCCCGGGCGTGCGCCGCCACATCCGCAAGGCGCTCGAACTCGGTGCCACGAAGGAAGAAATCAATGCAGTGCTGCAGTGCGTCAGCGTGCTGGGCATCCACACGATGAGCCTGGGGGCACCGATCCTGCTCGAAGAAGCCGCCGCACATGCCGAGCGCAATGGCGCGACCGTCGGCTGATTCCCCATCTGAACCCAACCACCTGAACCCCTTTCCGGAGACAACCATGCACTTCCTCGACGATTCCCTCCTGCCCGAAAACCAGCAAAAGCTCGTGATCCAGGTCGCCCCCTACGGCCCCCAATGGGCCGCCGGCGACTCCGACGACATCCCCGTCACGATGGACCAGCAGGTGCAAAAGGCAGTCGACTGCTGGAACGCCGGCGCCACCGTGCTGCACGTGCACGTTCGCGAAGACGACGGCAAGGGCAGCAAGCGCCTGTCCAAGTTCAACGAGATGCTGGCGCGACTGCGTGAAGCGGTGCCGCAGATGATCTTGCAGGTGGGCGGCTCGATCTCCTTCGCCCCTGAGAGCGAAGGCCAGGCCGCCAAGTGGATGAGCGACGACACGCGCCACATGCTGGCCGAGCTCGACCCGCGGCCCGACCAGGTCACGGTGGCGGTCAACACCCAGCAGATGAACGTGATGGAGCTGATGACAGCGGCCGACGTCGAAGGCACCTCTCTCGCCAACCCGGTGGTGCAGGCCGCCTATCGCGACATGATTGTGCCCTCCAACCCGTCGTGGCACGAGGAGCACATCCGCCGCCTGGTGGCCAACGGCATCCAGCCGCACTTCATGCTGGGCAACCTGACGGGCCTCGAAAGCCTTCTGCGCATGGTGCGCCGTGGCGTCTACAGCGGCCCGCTGAACCTCAACTACGTGGCCATCGGCGGCGGCTCGGCAGGCTTGCATCCGGCCGACATGCTGGAGTTTGCACGGCGCACGCCCGACGGAGCGGTGCTCACACTGGAGACGCTGAACCGCCACATCTACCCGATGAACACGATGGCCATCGCGCTTGGCATGCATGTGCGGGTGGGCATCGAGGACACTCTGTTTGGCCCGCACGGCGAGCGCATGACCTCGGTGCAGCAGATCGAGATGGTCGTGCGCCAAGCGCGCGAGTTGCGCCGTGAAGTGGCCACCGGCGCGGAGGCACGCAGCATCTTCGGCATTGGCCGGTTCTGGAGCGATGCCGACGAGACGCTGGCCCGCCTGGGCATGCCGCCCAACCGTGCGCCGGGCCAGCGTGGCGTGCCGTTGCGCATCTCGGCTTGAGCACGGTGCTCCCTGCAAACCGCTTCGCCAATCCGTATTTCGGCACACCGCGATGAGCCAGAACCATCTTATTGCAGACCCCTGCATCAACATCTGCCGCATGGATCAGGACGGGAGGTACTGCCAGGGATGCAAGAGGACTGCGCTGGAAATCGGCGCCTGGCCGCGGATGGCCGAGCAGCACAAGGCCGAAGTGCTTGCATTGATTGAACTGCGCATGAGCGCAGTGTTCACGCCTGCTCTTGACGACACGGCCGGCCGCATAGACCGGCCTCGCACCGCGCCATTCGAGCGACAGCCAAACCCCTGACAAAAATGGAGACAAAAATGCACCCCAACCTCATCACCGCTACGCCGTCGGCGTACACCTACCCCTTGCTCATCAAGCAATTGCTGGTCAACTCGCTGAGCCTTCACGGCGACCAAGAAATCAGCTATCGCGGCGAGATGCGCTACAGCTTTCGTGACTTCCGCCGGCGCATCGGCCGGCTCGCGTCGGCCTTGAGCGCGCTGGGCGCGCGTCACGGCACGACCGTGGCCGTCATGGACTGGGATAGCCATCGCTACCTGGAAAGCTACTTCGGCATTCCGATGATGGGCGCCACGCTGTTCACCGTGAACGTGCGGTTGTCGCCGCAGCAGATCCTCTACACGCTGAACGATTCAGACGCGGAGATCGTGCTGGTGCACGCGGAATTCGTTCCCGTCCTCGAGCAGATCAAGGATGGCCTCCGGGGCGTGCGGCAGATCGTGGTGATGGCCGACGGCCATGACGTGCCGTCCACGGTACTGGACCTGGCGGGCGAATACGAGGCGCTGCTCGGGAAGGCCTCGCCCGAATTCGAGTTCCCCGACTTCGACGAACAGACGAAGGCCGCGACCTTCTACACCACGGGAACGACCGGCGATCCGAAGGGCGTGAGCTACAGCCATCGTGACATCGTCCTGCATGCGCTGGTTGCGGCCACGAGCCTCGGCGCGCAAAAGGAAGGGCAGCGCCTGCACCGCGAGGACGTCTACATGCCCATCACGCCGATGTTCCATGTGTTGGCCTGGGGGTTGCCGTACGTCGCCGTCATGCTGGGTCTCAGGACCGTCCTGCCGGGCCGCTACGTGCCTGACACCCTACTGAGGCTACGCGAGTCGGAGCGGGTGACCTTTTCCCACTGCGTCCCGACCATCCTGCAAATGATGCTGCAGGCATCTCACGAAAGCATGCAGGATCTTTCTGGCTGGAAGATGATCATCGGCGGCTCGGCGCTCTCGCCAGTACTGTGCGAGGCGGCTCTCGCCCGAGGTATCGATGTCTTTGCCGGCTACGGCATGTCGGAGACCGGACCCATTGTGTCACTGGCACAGCTGCCGCCCGGCTTCACCGCCGCCGACCCGCGAGATGAGGTGCGCATGCGGTGTTCTCCCGGTCGCCCCGTGCCGCTGGTGGATTTTCGTGTTGTCGACGAAGAGATGCACGACATGCCGCGCGACGGCAAGGGCCAGGGGGAGATCGTCCTGCGTGCGCCATTTCTCACGCAAGGCTACTTCAAGAAGCCCGAGGCCTCCGAGGAACTGTGGGCCGCTGGCTATCTGCACACGCAGGACATCGCCGTCATGGCACCAGACGGGTTCGTCCAGATCGTCGATCGCATCAAGGACGTGATCAAGACCGGTGGCGAGTGGGTGTCATCGATCGAGGTGGAAGGACTGATCGCCGAAGTCCCCGGCGTGCAGGAGTGCGCCGTGATCGGCGTCCGCGACGAAAAATGGGGTGAGCGCCCGATGGCGTTCGTCGTCCGCAAGCCCGGGATGCCAATCGAGCCGTGCGCGATTCGCGAACGCCTTCT
The DNA here is from genome assembly GCF_030316965.1 of Variovorax sp. J31P207. Lineage (NCBI taxonomy): Bacteria > Pseudomonadati > Pseudomonadota > Betaproteobacteria > Burkholderiales > Comamonadaceae > Variovorax > Variovorax sp. J31P207. Next base: position 3,717 of record NZ_JASZYN010000027.1, on the reverse strand, counting down.
GAGGCACGTCGATTCGAAGCGTATCAGCAAATTTGCGGTCCCGGCGTCCGACCGCATCGCCTTCGTTTCGGAGATCCCAAAGACGAGTGTCGGCAAGATCAACAAGAAGGCACTGCGCGAGCTGTCGGCTTGAATTCATCAATGAACACGTTTGCGATCGAGATGATGGATCTGGGCACTGCCGCCGATCCTCTGCTTGTGCGCGTCGGTCGGCAGGCGGGCAACGGCAAGGGCGTGCCTCTTCTGATGTTCAACGGCATCGGTGGCAACATCGAGCTGCTCGCGCCGCTGGCTGAAAGGATGCCGGAGCGAGAGATCGTTATCTTCGACATTCCCGGTGTCGGTCAATCGCAATTGCCGAGGGGGCCATATCGGCTCTGCGGCATTGCCCGGATGGCCACGCAGATTCTGGATCGCTTCGGGATCGGGCAGGCGGACGTGCTGGGCGTCTCCTGGGGCGGCGCCGCCGCGCAGGAGTTCGCATACCGCTTCAGCGACCGCTGCCGTCGGCTCGTTCTCTGCGCAACCGCCGCTGGCGTAGCCATGATTCCGGCCAGCCCCACCGTGTTGTGGAAGATGGCAACTCCAAAGCGCTATACCGACGCAAAGTACTCGCGCAGCATCAGCGGCGATATCTATGGCGGCGACTTCCGGACCCATCCGTCGTTGGCCACTGAGCTGTTCCGTCACATCAAATGGCAGTCGAAGCTCGGCTACTATCTGCAGCTCGTTGCGATCGCGGGCTGGACCAGCATCCATTGGCTACCTGGCCTCCGCCAGCCCACGCTGCTGATGGCAGGAGCCGACGATCCCTTGGTACCGTTAGCCAACGCAAAGCTGATGCGCATGCTGATCCGGCATTCGGAGCTCAAGGTCTTCGATTGCGGCCACCTGTTCCTGGTGACCCGCCCCGACGATTCCGCCGCGGCCATCCGCGCGTTTCTCGACAAACCATGAGAGCAACTTCCTTCTCGGAAAAAGCCAGCGGCGAGTACGTCTTGCACAGTTCACCGGCGGCGCTGGCGCCTCGAAACGGAAGGGCGACAGCAAAAGGCAAAGAACCTCGGCCGGACACAACCTCGCGTGATTTAGGGAGGCCTAGCTGTCGAGTTTCAGCAGGTTGTTCATGGCCGGTATCCGGCTCATGGGCGGCTGATGGTTGAGGGCTGAGTGTGGCCGATGCCAGTTGTAGTGATGGATGAAGGGCTGTAGCGCGGCCTCGCGTTGAGCTGAGCTTTCGTAGGGCCTGGCGTAAGCCCACTCGCGCAGGCTGGTCTGCACGAAGCGTTCAGCCTTGCCATTCGTCTTCGGCGTGTAGGGCCGGGTGCGGATGTGGCGCAAGCCCAGTTCGCCGCAGGCGGCATCGAAGATCTTCTTGTAACCCGCGCCGTTGTCAGTCATCACGCGGTCGATACGTACCCCCAGGCGCGCATAGGCGGCCACGGCCTCGCGCAGGAACTGGGTGCAACTGGCGGAGGTTTCATCGGGCTTGATCGCCGCGAACGACACGCGGGAGTGATCGTCGATGGCCAAGTGCACCGCATCCCAGCCGATGCCTTGGTTGCGGTTGAGCGTGCGGTCTCCGGTGATGCGGTGGCCCACACCCTGGATGCGTCCCAGGCGCTTGGTGTCGATGTGAAGCAGTTCGCCGGGCGCAGCCCTCTCATAGCGAACGACGGGCAAGACGGGTTCGAGCGACCTCAACCTCGACAGTCCGGCCTGCTTCATGCAGCGGCTGAGAGTCGCCAGGCTGCGGCCGACCTGCATGGCGATGCGCCAGAGCGGCCATCTCTGTCGGCGCAATGCTTCAAAGTAAGCCCGATCCACGGGACTGGTGGCGTGCGGGCAGTGAGTAGGCTTGGAACTGCGGTCATTCAACCCTGCCGAGCCTTCGGCCTTGAAGCGAGCGAGCCACTTGTAGGCCGTCCTCACGCTCACGCCGCCAGCTTCGCTGGCGGCACCCACCTTCCAACCCTGCTGCAACACCCGGCTTACCAGCAGGGCTCGACCTTTGGGCGTCAATCTCGCATGCTTATGGCTGTTCATCCGTCTCTCCTGAGTTGAGTAGCCGTGTCTTGGTAACCACAGCTTCCCAAATCTGGGACGGATGAACAACCTACTGAAACTTCACACCTAGCGCGCCAGTTCATACCGGCAACGACGTCCCCCGCACCCATTCATCATCGGGAAGTTCGCGCTTCGCACCACTATGACCTCGCGTCGTCTCCTCCGCACTGGCGACAGAAGATCAACCTTGAGTTTCGGTGAGCCCCGGCTCACTTGGACGCGCCCTGGGATGCTGGCCAAACGGCCGGACGACGGCTTCGCATCGCACTCCGGACATGAAGACCTCCAACTCGAAGGTCTCTTCAGGGCTGCGGATTCAACCGGTCGATGCAACACACTGATGACTGCCGTTGGCAGAAGGAGTGTTGCAGATGGCCTACCGGACGCGAACCTACTACACAGACAGCCAGAAGGCATTGATGTGGGAGCGATGGCGGCAGGGATGGACCCTGCATCAGATCGCTCAACTGTTTGATCGGGCACACACGTCTGTACAAAAGATTCTGTCCCGCACCGGCGGTATCCGTCCTCCGGAGCGAACTCGTTCATCGAGGGCGCTGACGCTGGCCGAGCGCGAGGAGATCTCGCGTGCCATGGCGGCTGGGTTCTCGATTCGCTCGATCGCGTTGATCCTCGGGCGAGCGCCATCCACCATCAGCCGCGAGATCAGGCGCAATGGTGGTTCAGGGTGCTATCGGGCGACGCAGGCCGACCAGGCAGCCTGGGATCGGGCTCTTCGACCCAAGCGCTGCAGGCTGGCTGAGAACCGGGAGCTGGCCCGCATCGTGACGGAGAAGCTACGGCTGCAATGGTCTCCGGAGCAGATTGCCGGTTGGCTCAAGCATACTTACTCGAGCGACGAGACCTCTCACGTGTCCCACGAGACCATCTACCGCAGCCTGTTCATTCAAGCCCGCGGGGCCTTGAACAAGGAACTGTTGCAGCATCTCAGACGCACCCGGGGCATGCGCCGCTCACGCCAGTACACGCAGAAGACAGACGTCCACGGAAGAATCGTCGACGCGGTCTCCATCAGCGAGCGGCCAGCCACGGTCGAAGATCGAGCAGTTCCCGGTCACTGGGAAGGCGACTTGCTCTTCGGAAGCGCCAACAGCCAGATCGCCACGCTCGTTGAGCGCCAGACGCGATACGTGATGTTGGTCAAGCTGGATGGCAAGGACTCCCAGACCGTCGTCACCGCACTCATCAAGAACGCCCGCAAGCTGCCACAAGAGCTCTACAAGTCACTGACCTGGGACAGAGGCACGGAGATGCACGCTCACAAGAAGTTCACGTCGGCCACCGACATCCAGGTGTACTTCTGCGATCCGCAGAACCCATGGCAGCGTGGCAGCAATGAGAACACGAACGGATTGCTCAGGCAGTACATGCCGAAGGGCATGGACATCTCAGGGTTCTCACAGCTTCAACTCAACGCGATCGCGAGACAATTGAACGAGAGGCCGCGCAAGACGCTCGGCTTCCAGACACCCGCTGAGATGTTCAGCGAATGTGTTGCATCGACCGGTTGAATCCGCAGCCCGTTGCCGTCCTTTGAGTTCTCGCTTCGAATGTCAGCAAGGCACGCGGGAGCGGTCGCGGGCCCGCACAACCGAAAAAACCAGCGGGGATGGAGTCGCGCGAGAGGCT
>NZ_JASZYN010000026.1:0-47949 GCF_030316965.1 Variovorax sp. J31P207 | reverse complement strand
TACAAGAACGGCGACAAGACCGCCGGCGACCTGGACTACGTGCCGATGCCCGACAAGGTGAAGGGCGCCATCGCCACCGCCTGGGGTGACATCAAGGACGCGTCGGGCAAGGCGGTACCTTACAAGTGAAGGAACCTCAAGACGGCCTCACCAGGTCGTCGATGGGTCGATCACCAGCGAGTCTTCACTGCACAGCCCAGACGATCGCGCCATAGTGACAGGCGGAGCCTGCGAGCACGAAGAGATGCCAGGTGCCGTGCGCGTGACGCCAATTCCTGCGGTTGCGGTAGAAGATGGTGCCGAAGGAATAGCAGCCCGCGCCGGCGAGGAGTCCCGCCAGAACTGGACGATCCAAGGCGGCTGCCAGGGGGAAGGTGGCCAGGACCGTCAGCCAGCCCAGCCCGAGGTAGAACGGCAGCGAGGGCGGCGCGGCGGGCCCGGCGCGCAGTTCGCGCACGATCCCCACTGCGGCGAGGCCCCAGATTGCACCTACTGCGACCGCGGCGCGCGGACCGTTCCACGTCAGGAGACCGAAGGGGGTGTAGGTCCCGGCGATCATGAGATAGATGGCGCAGTGATCGGCGCGACGCCAGATCGTCTTGGCGGCTCCCTGGGTGAAGTGGTAGAGCGTCGACGCCGCATAGAGCAGCACCGACGCCAGCGAAAAGACCGTGGCGCCCACGCTTGCTGCCGCGTCGCCCTTCATTACCGCCCCATTGACCAGGAGCGCGCCAGCGGCAAGCGACAGCAGCAAGCCCAGCAGGTGACTGAACCCGTTGAATCGCTCGCCTCTGACGATGCAAAGACCGGACCGCGCGATCGTGTTGGGGGTGAGCACGCCAGGATCAGACCCGCTTGCGATGACCGACAGATGACGCTTCTCGGCGGCGTTGCGTATGATCCTGTCGTGCAGCGCGCCGCCGCGATCATCGGTTCTGCGATCTTCCTGGTCATCGCTCCGGGCACGCTCGCCGTGTACATCCCTTGGTACCTCACGCACTGGCACTTCGCCCCTTCGCTGTTCCCGATCGCGCGCGTGCTCGGCGCCGCCCTGATCGTGGCCGGGTTGCCCATCTTGCTTGATTCGTTCGCTCGCTTCGCGCTGCAGGGCCTCGGCACACCGGCGCCCGTGATGCCTCCCAAGCGCCTTGTCGTCACCGGGTTCTATCGCTACGTCCGCAATCCGATGTACGTCGCAGTCACGGCGTTGATCGCCGGCCAAGGCCTCCTGTTCGGGAGCGCCTGGGTGCTGGAATACGGCGCGATCGTGTGGGCCGGATTCTTCTTGTTCGTTGTCGCCTACGAAGAGCCCGTGCTGGGCGAGCAGTTCGGCGACGAGTACAAGCGCTACCGGGCGAACGTGAGGCGATGGTTGCCGCGCATCACCCCATGGCGCGGGTAGGCGGGAAGAAGAACGCACGCGCCCCGCGGCCAATCCGAGGAGAAGTTGGCAAACCAAAGCACTGCAATGGGGCGCGCGAGGGCGTGAAATGTCAACTTGGTTATTACACTGAACCATCTTGTAACGCCTCTTGACCGCTCGAATGAATCCCCCATCGACCTCCTGCTCGAAACCGGTGATCAATGCAATCGCAGCAACTGCTGCAGCCTTGGCCCTTGCCGCGTGCGGCGGCGGCGGCGGCGGCTCAGGCTTTTCACTCCCGGTTGCCCAGGCGCCTGCAGCAGCGCCGGCCTTCCAAGCCGCAGCGCCTGTGCCTCCGCCGGCTGGTTCGCTGATAGGCAACACGGCACCTGTGAGCCATGCAGGCGTCAAGCAAACCGCGACGGCCGGAACGACGGTCAAACTCGACGGCAGCGCGAGTACAGACGCCGACGGTGACACGCTTTCTTATGCATGGACACTGGTCAGCAAGCCGACAGGCAGCGCATCTGCTCTCGTCGGCGCTGATTCGGCAAAGCCAACCTTCATTCCTGATATGGCAGGCACCTACGTCGCGAGCCTGACCGTCAATGACGGCAAAGTGAGCAGCCAGCCCTCCACAGTGACAGTGACGACAGACGCCATCGCCTTCGATTCGATGCCTTCGCCATTTCCGTCGAACATGCCGAGCTACGGCTTCGAGGCCTACGCCCTCAAGAGCCTCGGCGATCGCATCACCCTGCAGCCCGGCACCCCCCGAATGCTCAAGAGCATCACCGTCGCGATGAGCAGTTGGGCCTGCCAAAGCGGTGACTGGGTCTCCAAGAATTGCACTTCGAGCCCGAACGCTGCGTTCAACCACCCCATCACGATGAACGTCTACGACGACAAGCGCACGACATTGCTTGCGACGCTCACCCAGGCATTCAGCGTTCCGTATCGCCCGTCCGCCGATGCGGCATGCATGGGCACGGATGCGGGCAAATGGAGGGATTTGAACGGCGTCTGCAAGAACGGGTTTGCTTTCAAGATCGCATTCGATCTTGGTTCGCTCAACGTGACGCTGCCAGACACCTTCATCTACGAGGTCGTATACAACACGAACACCCAGGGTCCCGCGCCGATCGGGCAGCCAGGTGCCTACGACAGTCTCAATGTCGGCGTCTACGATTCAACTGCGGCCGGCCCATCCGTCGGTAGCGACTCGGACCCCGGTCTCTTGCTCTGGAACGGGTTGGTTGCGCATGCACAAAACGACCCGGCGAACAACTACGGGCTCATGGCGCAAGTCCACGTGACCACGCCCTGATCGTTCCGTCCCGGAAGCCTTCTTATGGCAACACGGCATCCAGCTCAATTTCGACGAATGCTCCGTCCGGCAGGCTTGCCACGCCAACTGCGGTTCGTGCAGGATTGATCGCGTCGGGCCATGCAATGGATAGCACGGCTGAGGCCGCGTCGAGCACAGCGGTGTGCGAGGTGAAATCAGCGGTGCTGCGGACGAAGCCGCGAACGCGGCATACATCCAGGCGCACCGGCAGCGCGCCGTCACAAGCAGCCGCCACGGCTGCAAGCAGGTTCAGCATGGCGACCTTTGCGGCTGCGCAGGCCGGCTCCAACGACGCACCAGGCGTGCACGCTCCGGAAATCGCCACACCGTCGATGCGGCAGGTCTGGCCGCTGACGGTGAGGAGCCGGCCTCCGCCTGGCATCGTCTGCAGATGAAAAGGCGCATAGCTGCCTCGAGGCTGCGGCGGTGCGGGAAGGCGATGCCCGGCAGCGGCAAGGCGCTGTTCTGGCGTTGTCGTGCTCATGGCAGCTCACCCCAGACGACTTGCCCGCTCAGCCAGCAGCCGACTATCACGCCATCGTCACCAAACCGGGCGCGCACCTCGATGGCTGAAGGTCTGCCCATCGCATCGCCTTGCCGGACTGTACAGACGATGGGCGCTACTTGTGACCCTGTCGCGATGGCGCCGGTGGCTGCAAGATGTCCCCACAACGCTGCTGCCGCAATCCCTGTAGCCGCGTCCTCTGGGTAACCCGAGGACTTCGGGAATTGCCGCGCGGCAACGACCGGCTCGCCGGTCGCTGCCTTGTCTGCCACGGCGTAGGGATACAAGCCGGTTGAGCCGACGGATGCGCACAGTGCCTCCATCGCTGCGAAGTCAGGCTGCAGCGCATTCAGCGAAGCCACATCGGGCAGCTGCACCAGGGTCTTGACCCGGCTGGTGCTGGCGTTGGTCATCACCGGAGCCAAGCCAGCGGGCAGGCCCAGCACCGCCCCGACACGTCGGCAGGCGTCGGGCGTCAGCGCCTTCGCCTGCACATTTGGCTGTGAAATCCATACGCGGGAGGCCACCGCATCCCACTCAGCATCGACCAGGCCGCTCAATGTTTCGATGCGTGCAGCGCGCGTGCGCCACTGGCCCCATTGGCGCAATGCCCACAGTGTGCCCACCGTGGCATGGCCACACATTTCCATCTCGTGATGCGGCACGAAGAAACGAAAGCGCCAGTCGGCATCGGATGCCGAGGCCGGCAGCACGAACGCCGACTCGTGCCCGGTGGTCTTCGCGATGGACTGCATGTCCTGCCACGGAAGGGCCGACGCATCTGACACGAAGGGCACGGGATTTCCGCCCGCTGCGCCTTTGACGAATACATCGACTGTTCGCAATTCGCCTGCGACGGGCGGTGTCATGGGGGACGAGGCAGGGGCGTTCTCAGTCAATTCTTGCCCCTACGGCCTTCACGATGCGCCCCCAGTAAGGAATGTCGGCCGCGACCGCGGCCTGCAGTTCGGCCGGGGTGCCGGGTCGCGCATTGATGCCCTTTGCGGCGTAGTCGGCGGCCACGGCGCGGTCGGCGAGGACCTGGTTCAGCGCATGGTTGAAGCGCTCCACCACATTGCTTGGCGTGCCACGTGGAAAAGCTACGCCGTACCAAAGGGACTGGGTGAAGTTCGGGATGCCCTGCTGCTGGAAGGTGGGCACGCCGGCCAACAACGCGTTGGGTGCGGTGGTCGCCACAGCCACCAGCTTCCCGCTCCGGATATACGGAACCAGGCCGGCCGGGTTGTCGAACATCAGTTGAACCTGCCCTCCCATGAGGTCGGCGTAGGCCGGCGCCGCCCCCCGGTAAGGCACATGCACCAGCGGCACGCCCGCATAAGACTTGAATTGCTCACCCAGCAGGTGCGACACGGTACCCGCACCGACGGACCCAAAGCTGTACTGCTGCGGGTTCTGCTTGAGCGTGGCGACAAGCGACTTCACGTCGGCGCCATGGACTGCGGGGTTGGCTGCCAGCACATACGGGGAGGTGCCGATGAAGCCCGCATAGGCGAAGTCGCGCAGAGGGTCGTAAGGCAGGCGCGGATAGACGCTGACGCTGACGGCATGGGTACTGGTGGTGGCCAGCACAGCGGTGTACCCGTCAGGCGCGGCCTTGGCCACGTAAGTCGAGCCGATGGTGCCGCCGGCGCCGCTGCGGTTGTCAATCACGACCGGTTGTCCCAGTTCCTTTTGCAGTTGGGGCTGAATGCTCCGGATGGCCAAGTCAGTGCCGCCTCCGGCCGGAAAAGGCACCACGATGGTGATGGGGCGGGTGGGCCAGGCTTGGGCCGAGGCGACTGCAGGGGCAAGCACGGCGAGCAGCGCGCCGGTCGCCAGCATTGCCTGGGCGAGTACATGACTGCGTGTAGGTAAGAGACGAGGAAGATGCACGAGAACTCCAGAGAGCATGACGACGCCTTCATGCTAGGAGCGAGCCTGTCGCCGCGCGAACCGGAAGGCGACAAGGCGCCAACCGATTTGCGACGCCAGCGGAGCAGCGCCGGCCGGCAGCAAAACACCTCAGGGCTGAACTTCGCGCAGGAGCCGGTTCAAGTGGCCGCTGTGGGTGAAGCAGAGCTGTTGGCTGACCAACGAAGGGGGTGCGCCCTGCGCAAGCAGTTCACGCGCTTTCAAGGCAAGCAATCGGCGGCGTACGGCCACCGGGCTGTTGCCCAGTTCGGCGGCGCAGGCGCGTTGCAACTGGCGAACAGAGACTCCGAGCTCTTCGGCTACCACCTCCACCGTAGGCAGTGGCAGCTCCCCATCCAGGGCGCTGGCGTAGCAAGTCAGCATGCGCTGCGAGAGCGGGGCTGCAGGGACCAGGGCCGATGCCGCCTGGCATTGAGAGGACCGTCGCGCGGACAATTGGGCGATGAGCGCGTGTATCAATGGCTCGCCGCTACCAAAAGCCAAAGTGGGGGCACTCAGAGCCTCAAGCATGGCGAATGCAGCGCCGTCGAGCTGGATGGCGCCAAAGCGGCTTCCAGAGCCCAGCAACTCGGGTCGAAAATAGAGTTCCCCGTGGCGTTGACGCAAGGCCCGTGACCGCGTGCTGTGCGCTGCCGACGCGGGCAACAGCAAGGCGGTATGGCGGACCAGCCGAAACGCCCGGGGTGCAGCACCGGGTTCGACAACCCAGCGGCTGTCGAGCGCACCGACTTGCGGCCACAGCAACATGGCGCAATCGTGCGTGTGCCAGTCGAAGCGGTAGTGCGGCTGTCGGCTCTGCCGCAAGGCAAAGCCATGGTCGGCGGTTGCCGCTAGCTTGGAGGAAAGGGGAATGGACATGGCCATTGGTGCTCCTGCCGCACGTAGAAAGGCAAGCGATTGCGTGCCGACGCTGCCCAACAGCCGCATCGGGGAATGGCTGCCGCATCACTGGATATCGGCCGACTATTCTTTGTCATCATGGGAAGGTCAAGTCCAAACCGAGCATCCTGCCATTCTTTCCTTGCTCATAGTGCCACTTGATGGCGAAGAACATGCCCGTGCCGAACACGAGGACCTTGAACGCAATGAAGACTATAGGGACCCAATCCATCATTTCGAGTATTTCCAGGCTATTACTTGACACTGGCTGCATTCTCCCCCTTGCGGCCTCGTCAGCCCTTGAGGTTGTTCGGTCGGCAGAGCCAGTGTGCGCCGAAGCCGACTGGAGGATTGCCGGTGCTTCCAGGACCCCGAAGAACACCGCGTGGCAATATTCGCTTTCGCACACCCCGCTCCTCCGGAATGAACGACGCCCATTCAATGGCCAGTTCCTTGGTCGCCCACTGGCGACCCAAGCCAATTCTCGAAGTCCATGAGGCGCGGACGATCGAGCAGGAGTTCTTCAGGCTGACGTTTCCTGGCCCCTATTTGGTCGCCGTCACGTTCTACCGCGTCGAGGGGCGTCCGGACCTCATGCGGGTGCGCTCGACCAACTGGCGCATGCAAGACGAACCGAACGGAATCTTTCGGATTGAGGATTGCCGTGAGTTTTACCGTCGGCTGAGAATGGCAGGATTTGAATGAGGCGGATGCTCGTACCTGGCCTGATCTTGTCTTGATGACAAGAATGGGCTCCTAATGCCGGCGACGGGGCGTCCCCTTCGAGACAAGCCAAGACGATCCGGCAATGCGGTGTTACCTGGATGCCACGATGCCGGGTGGCTTCCACGTTCCTTCACCAGCCGGCAGGATCGACGGCGGTGTGTCCTTCGGCCAATAGAGCCGCATCGCCAGGTAGATCGGGCCATCCGGCGCAGGAAGCCAGTTCGCTTCGAGCGCCTTGCCCGGTGAATCCTTCTGGATGTAGAGCGTCAGCGAGCCGTCGCGGTTCTTCTTCATGCCCGAGACCATCGGCGAGTTGATGAGGTATCGATTGATCGGGTTCTTGATCAGGAGCTGGGTCTTTCCGTCGTACATCGTCACCGACCAGAACGCATTCACCGGCGGCGTCTGGCCGGCGGGGAAGGTGAGCGTGTAGTTGTGCTTGCTGCCGTCGAGCGGCTGGGCCTTCTCGTCGACACGCGTCAGCGGATAGGCCGCTTCGATCGCATCGTTGCCGTAGATGCCGCCCTTGGCCGCGCCGGCGCGCATCAGCCAGTCCTGCTTGTAGAAGTTGCGATCGCCGAAGAAGGAGCCGATGTTCCAGCCGTTGACGTCCTTGGTGCCGGTCGCCAGCCATTTGTCGATTTTCTCGTCGCCGGCCTTCATGCCCAGCAGCACGGCCCCCTTGTGCTCGAGCGAGAGATCCTTGAATTCGAAGGTCTTGCCGGCGCCGATGCCGATGCGGGCGATGCGGGCCCGCACGTCACGGTCTTCGGCGGAAGGTGGAACGAACTGAAGCGCAGCGTCCAGGTACTCGTAGAAGTTCTCCTTGATGCCTGCCGTGGTCGCCGGCACGAACTTGACGGCAGCCGCTGCGGGCGGCGCGGTGCGGCCCAGGAAAGCGGACAGCGGCTGCACCTTGTAGCCAGACTGCACCTTCACCACGTTCGGCATGTCCTTGGGACTGAAGAGCTGGGTCCGGTAGATGGCCAGTGCGAACGGCGTGGTCGAGGTGAACACCTTGCGCACGCCGGGCGGTGTCTCGCCCCTCCAGTCCGGCCCGACGACCATGTAGCTGCCCGCGCCGTTGCCGGTCGCGCGGCTGCCGATATAGCCGAAGTTGTAGGTGTTGCCGTCGTTGAGCATCACCGCGTAGTAGCGCTTGCGGTCCACCGCGGGGACCGTCAGCACCATCGGCTCGGTGCGCAGGTCCATCCATGCCAGCGAGTAAGGCGTGTCGCTGTTCGGCGTGATGACCGCCGTGTCCTGGTAGGTGTAGACGCGCGCCTCGTTCTTGATCTGGTTGAACGGCGCCTTGAATTGCGGGCCGCCCTTGTCGACAGCGTATTCGTTCATCACCGCGTAGTTCATCACGATGGGCAGGCCGTAGATGAAGGCCTCCTCTGCAATCGCCTTGGTCTCTGCGAGGCTCGGCGCCGGGATGCCTGCGGCCTGGTCCGCCTTGGCGGCCTGCGCGATCGGATCGCTTTGGCTGGCGCAGCCGGCGAGTGCGGCCATGGCGAGCGCGAGCGTGGCGCATTTCATGAGTGGTGTCGAATGCAGTGTCACGGAAACAGACTCCTCGAACGGTTTGGGCGCAACGGGGAAGGGCGCGAGCGGGAGGCTACTGGGCTCTGGCGGCCGCCACCATTGGACCAAAGGTGGGGGGTGGGCTGGTTTGGCCCGCCGCTCGACCCGCTTCATCGGTGCTTCTTCGAGACGCGGGCGATCAATTCATCGACCCTCGACAGAAAGAGCTTCAAGGTCGTGGATGTGTTGGCCTTGTGGTGCGCCACCACCAGGGGGATCCTGGGTGCTTCACCCCCCTTGATCGGTCGCGCGACAACCGATCCAGGCAGGAAATTCTCGGCATAGATCGGCAACAAGGCGAACCCGCGCGTCGACGCGACCAGCGAGATCGCCATCGCCAGATTGTCAGCCTCGTGCTGAAGCGTGACGTCCAGCCCCGTGCGATCGACATAGTCGTCGATGACCATCCGCAAGGCCGGCGCGGTCGCGGAGACGTGGATGAACGGCTCGCCGGCGAGCGCGGCCGGGTCGATCGCCCTGCGCGAGGCCAGTGGGTGATCGCTCGGCAGCACGACGACCAGCGGCTCATCGACCACGACGCGGAACACGAGATCGTCGGCGCCCTGCTCGTGCCGCATGAACGCGGCATCGAGCTTTCCATTCAGCAAACCCTTCGCCAGGTCGGGCGAGAACTGGCTCGACACGGTGACCTCGAGCTTTGGCAACTCGTCGCGCAGCACATGCATCGCCTCGGGCAGCCAGTCCATCTCCTGGCCGGTGAGGAAGCCCAGCGCGAACGTGGCCTTTGGAAGCTGCGCGGCGCGCCGCGCCGCGACGCCCGCTGCTTCGACCTGAGACAACGCCAGTCGTGCGTGATCGAGGAAGGCGCGGCCGGCCGCGGTGAGCTCGATGCCGCGGGCCCCGCGCGTCATCAATGGCGTCCCGACCTCGTATTCCAGGTCGCGCAACTGCCGGCTCAACGAGGGCTGCGCCGTGTGCAGCTTCTGGGTGGCGGCGACAGTCATGCTGCCTGCTTCCGCAACCGCGACGAAGTAGCGGAGATGGCGAAGTTCCAAGGGCGATCCCATGCTTTTGAGGTATGGAAGCCAGCTTACAAAGTCTTTGTGGAACCCGCAAGGCGGTCATAGATTCCTCTCACCCGCAGCGATGCTGCAACAACCAGGAATCGACATGACATACCTCACAGGCAAGACTGCTCTGGTCACCGGTGCCTCTCGCGGCATGGGCAAGGCGGCCGCGCTGGCGCTCGCCAAGGCCGGCGCCCAGATCCTCGTCCACTATGGTCGCGGCACGGAAGAAGCGAACGCGGTCGTCGCTGAAATCCGCAAGGCCGGCGGCAGGGCCGACGCAGTCGCCGCCGACCTGAGCGCGGCCGACGGCGCGCACAAGCTCGCACGTCAGGTGACTGAAGTGATCGGCGGGCGCCTCGATATCCTGGTCGCGAACGCCGGCATCTCGGTCGGTGCGGCGATCGAAGACACGACCGTGGAGGATTTCGATCGCATGTTCGCCGTCAACGTGCGTGCGCCGTACTTTCTTGTCCAGCAGCTGCTGCCCACACTCGGAAAGGGCAGCAGTGTGGTGCTGCTGTCATCGTTGGCCGCGCATGCGTCCGTTGGCACCTTGTCGGCCTACGCCGCGACCAAGGGCGCCATCGATACGCTGGTCAGGCACTTCGCGTCGGCACTGGGCGAGCGCGGCATCCGGGTCAACGCGGTCGCGCCGGGCGTTGTCGACACCGACATGTCGAAGTTCGCGCGCACCGACGCCGGTCGCGATTTCACGTTGGGCATGCAGGCGCTGAAGCGCGTCGCGCAGCCCGACGACATCGGTGATGTCGTGGCCTTCCTGGCCTCCGACGCGGCGCGCTGGATCACCGGCGACACCTTGCACGTCGACGGCGGCTCCAAACTCTGAACTGGGTGGCGGTGGCGCTCACGCTCAGTCCCCGATGTCGAAAGTCACGCCCTGCGCCAGCGGCAGCGCGGTCGAGTAGTTGATGGTGTTGGTCGCGCGGCGCATGTAGGCCTTCCAGGCGTCGGAGCCGGCTTCGCGGCCGCCGCCGGTGTCCTTCTCGCCTCCGAAGGCGCCGCCGATCTCCGCGCCGCTCGGGCCGATGTTGACGTTGGCGATGCCGCAGTCGGATCCGGCGCACGACATGAAGCGCTCGGCTTCGCGCATATCGAGCGTGAAGATCGAGGACGACAGGCCGGCGCCCACCGCGTTGTGCCACTCGATGGCCTGGTCGAAGCTGCTGTAGCGCACGACGTAGAGGATCGGCGCGAAGGTCTCGCGCAAGGCCGGGCCGGCGTGCGCCGGCAGCTCGACCAGCGCCGGGCGGGCGTAGTACGCGCCATCGCCCCCGATGCCGGCCACGCGTTCGCCGCCATGGACGGTCGCGCCGGCCGCGCGGCTTTCCGCCAGCGCCTTTTGCATGCCGTCGAATGCGGCGCCATCGATCAACGGCCCGACCAGCGTTCCGGAGGCGCGCGGGTCGCCGACCTTCACCTGGCCATAGACCTTCGCGAGCCTGGGCACCAGCGTGTCGTAGATGCTGTCATGCACGAACAGCCGGCGCAGCGTGGTGCAGCGCTGGCCTGCCGTGCCCATGGCGGCGAAGGCGATGCCGCGCAAGGCGAGGTCGAGGTCCGCCGAGGGCGTGACGATGGCCGCGTTGTTGCCGCCGAGTTCGAGGATGGCGCGCGCGAAGCGGGCGGCCAGCCGAGGACCGACCTGGCGTCCCATCGCCGTCGAGCCGGTGGCCGACAGCACCGGCACACGCGGGTCGTCGACCAGCACTTCGCCGATATCGCGCTGCCCGACCAGCAGCTCGAGCAGGCCCTCGGGCGCATCGCCGAAGCGGGCGAGCGCGCGCTGCGCGATGGCGTGCGTGGCGAGCGCGGTCAGCGGCGTCTTTTCGGAGGGCTTCCAGACCACCGAATCGCCGCACACCAGCGCCAGCGCCGCATTCCACGACCAAACCGCCACAGGGAAGTTGAAGGCGGAGATCACGCCGACTACGCCCAGCGGATGCCAGGTTTCCATCATCCGGTGCTCGGGGCGCTCGGTCGCGATCGTCAGCCCGTAGAGCTGGCGCGACAGGCCGACCGCGAAGTCGCAGATATCGATCATCTCCTGCACTTCGCCCGCGCCTTCCGACGGCACCTTGCCGACCTCGAGGGTCACGAGCAGGCCGAGGTCGGCCTTGGCCGCGCGCAGCTCTTCGCCCAGCAGGCGCACCAGTTCGCCGCGACGCGGTCCGGGCACCAGGCGCCACGTCAGCTGCGCGGCATGGGCGCGGCCGATCGCGGCCTTGGCTTCTTCGCTCGAGGTCTGTCGCGCAAGGGCGATCGTCTCGCCGCTGATCGGCGAGCGCACGGCGAGCTCGCCATCGGCGTACGCCGACTTCGGCACGCCAAGGCGTTGCAGCAGTTGATCGACCTGGGCGGCGATGGGCGCGGCGGTGGAGGCAGATGCGGCTGGCATGAGGGGGTCTCGGGGCAATGGGTTGGTGGATGCAATGTCGGTGAATCCGCAACTTTTGCATAGCAAAAAATCGGAAGAAGGCCCGCCGGGCGCTCGGGGGTGCCCTAGCCGGACACGATCTCGAAAACGTCGCCATTGGTTGGCGTCGCTTCCTCGTGGTAGACGTCGTAGAGATACTGTGCCAGCTCGGCGTGCGGCATGTCGGAAGGAATCGCGAGTTCCGCGGGACGACGCTTGCCGTCGTTTCCCGTCAGGTGGGCGATCCAATCGCCGCCGACGCGTTCGATGGAAATGATTCGTCCGAAGACGTTGAAGCGGTATCTCATGTCGTGTTCGTTTCGCGCGGTGGCTGGCTGCCCCTGAACACCGCCAATTGGTCGGCGAACGCGCGCTGGTAAGCCGGCCGCGCTTCACCGCGGGCGACATAGGCCGCGAGGTTCGGGTATTCGTCCAGCAGGGTCGACCCGCTCAATCTGCGCAACACCGTCACCATCAGCAGGTCGCCGGCGCTGAACGCATCGTCGAGCCAATCGGCGGCGCCGAGCCGGCGCGACAGCTCGCCCAGGCGGACCCGGACGCGCTCTTCGAGAAGGGGCAGGCGCTCTTGGAACCAGGCCTTGTCGTGCTCCAGCAGCATGGTGATGCCGCGATCGAGGATCGGCGGTTCCACCGTGTTGAGCGCGGCGAACATCCAGGTGATCGCGCGCGCCCGCGCGTTGGCATCGTCCGGCAGCAGGCCCGGATGCCGCTCGGCGACATGGAACACGATGGCGCCAGACTCGAACAGGGCGAGATCGCCTTCTTCATAGGTCGGAATCTGCCCGAAGGGATGCAGCGCGCGATGCGCCGGTTCCTTCATGTCCTTGAACGAAACCAGACGCACGGCATAAGGCTGGCCCGCTTCTTCGAGCGCCCAGCGAACGCGCATGTCGCGTGCCAGCCCTCGGCCGCGATCGGGAGATTGTTCAAAGGCGGTGATGGTGGGGGTCATCGGCATGCTCCGAGGGGTGGCAGGACACCAGTGTCGCCGAGCAGGCGCCCTGGAGCGGCTCCAGCTCGCGGTAGAAGAAGGTCGTGGCGCAGAGTCCGCCCTGCGGCAGCAGCGCATAGCCGGGGATCACGCCGACCCGCTGCCAGCCCAGCCGGGCATAGAGCCGTTCGGCGCCTTCGCTGGCGGTGTCGAGCACCAGCAGCGATTTGCCGCAGTCGCGCGCCATCTGCTCGGCCGCCTGCATCAGGGCCTCGCCCCAGCCCCGGCAGCGCGCGCGCCGGAGCACGAGCATCTTCGACAGGTCGGCCCGGTGCGGCTGGTTGTCGGGCTGGGCCAGCACCAGTTGGACGGTGCCCACGATGCCGGCGTCATCCTCGGCAATCAGCAGGGCGCGCTCGCCCCGCGCGACCCCTTCGGCCACCTCGCGCCAGAACGCCGTGGCGCGGGCGGGCGGCAAGGGGTCCATGAAGCTCACCGAGGCGCCGCCTTCCACGCAATCGATCAGCAGGTCGGACAGGGCACGCAGTTGTGCTTCGGAGACTGTCTGGAGCCGCCGGATACGCTGGGCGGAAGGTGTTCGGGTCTGCATGTCATCTCCAGGGCGAGGGCAGGGTGGCGATCACGACCGCATAGCGCGTGAGGCGTCGCGTGGGGTTGTGGTAGCTCACGGGACGGTCCAGCGCGTGGGCCAGGCAGTCGCCGGCGTCGAGCCGATGGCAGGCCTCGCCGACCGTGACTTCGATGGTGTTGTCGAGCACCCATACCTGCTGGTGGATGCGCGGCTCGCGGGCGCCGGTCTCGTAGGCCACGCGCGCCTTCGGCGGAAAGGCCACCTCGACGATCTGGATCGGCGAGGCTCCTCCCGCCGGCGAGACGTTGCGCCGCACATAGCCCGAATGCGGATCGCGCCACAAGGGCTGGTCGGCCAGCCGAGCCACCGGGTCGTCGCCGGCGCGCGGCGGCTCGAACAGCGAAGCCAGCGCGACGCCGAGCCCGGTGGCGAGCTTCTCCAGTACGACAGCGGTCGGGCTGCTCTCGCCGCGCTCGATCAGCGAGATCATCGAACGGCTGACGCCGCAGTGCGACGCCAGCGCGTCGAGCGACAGGCCGCGCGCGGCGCGCAGCTCGCGCACCCGCTGGGCGATGCGGTCGTTCAGGTCGCTTGCTTCATCCGTCATGCTGGAATAAGTATCCGATATATTGGATGCGACGTCCAGCCGCGGCTTGGTTAGGATCGTTGGCTGACGCGGCCGACGCCGTTGTCGAGAAGGAATACCCATGCGAACCCTGGAACTGCCTGGCGGCGGAACGATCCCCGCATTGGGACTCGGCACCTGGAAGATCGGCGAATCCGCTGGTCGCCGCGGCGCCGAAGTCGCTGCGCTGCGCGCCGCCATCGCGATGGGTTACCGGCTCATCGACACCGCCGAGATGTACGGCGAAGGCGGCGCCGAGGAGGTGGTCGGCCAAGCCATCGCCGAAGCCTTGCGCGCGGGCGACGTGCGGCGCGAAGAGCTGTTCATCGTCAGCAAGGTCTATCCGCACAACGCCAGCCGGCGAGGGACGGCCAAGGCCTGCGCCCGCAGCCTGGCCCGCCTGGGGCTCGACCAGGTCGATCTCTACCTGCTGCACTGGCGCGGCGAGCATCCGCTCGGCGACACCTGTGAAGCGCTGCAGGCGCTGGTCGCCGAAGGCAAGACACGCCACTGGGGCGTCAGCAACTTCGACACCGACGACATGGAGGAGCTCGCCGCTCTGGCCGGCGACTGCGCCGCCAACCAGGTCTATTACTCGGTTGCCGAGCGCGGCCCCGAATTCAGCCTGTTGCCCTGGCAGCGCGAACGCGCCATTCCGCTGATGGCCTACAGCCCGATCGACCAGGGGGCGCTGGCCGCCGACGCCGGCCTGCAGACGATCGCCGAGCGGCTCGGCATCAGCGCGGCGCAACTGGCACTGGCGTGGGTGCTGGCGCAGCCCGGCGTGGCCGCGATCCCCAAGGCGGCGCGCGAGAGCCATCTGCGCGAGAACCTCGCGGCCGCCGAGCTGACGCTGGGTCCGGAGGTGCTGGCCGAGATCGATCGCCTGCATCCCGCGCCGCGGCGCAAGCGGCCGCTGGCGATGATCTGAGCCGGGGTCAGTGCGCCTCGGCCTGCTTGGCGGCGGCCACGATCGCCGCCTCATCGTGCTTGGCGCCATTCAGGAACAGGTTCAGCAACACGGCGCAGACGGAGGCCAGCAGGATGCCCGACTCCACCAGCGAATGGATCGCATGCGGCATCCACTGCTTGAAATTGGGTGCCAGCAGCGGGATCATGCCGACCCCGATCGACACCGCGACGATCATCGCGTTGTGCCGGTTGGTCTTGAAGTCCACGCCCGAAAGAATGCGGATGCCGGTCGCCGCGACCATGCCGAACATCACCAGGCCGGCGCCACCGAGCACCACGGTCGGCAGCGACTCGACCAGCGCCGCCATCTTCGGCAGCAGGCCCAAGACGATCAGGATCGCACCGCCGGCCACGCAGACATAGCGGCTCTTGATGCCGGTCACGGCCACCAGCCCGACGTTCTGCGAGAAGCTGGTGTACGGGAAGGTGTTGAAGATGCCGCCGATCAGGGTGCCCAGGCCGTCGGTGCGCAGGCCGCGCGCCAGGTCCTGCTGGCTGATCTTGCGGTCGGTCATCTCGCCGAGCGCGAGGAACATGCCGGTCGACTCGATCATCACCACGATCATGATCAGCGACATCGTGAGGATCAGCACCGGGTCGAACTGCGGCATGCCGAAGTGGAACGGCAGCACGATGTCGAACCAGGCAGCGCTGCCGACCTTCTCGAAGGTCATGAAGCCGAAGGCGGTGGCGACCACCGCGCCGATCACGATGCCCAGCAGCACCGAGATGTTGGCGATGAAGCCACGGGCGTACTTCACGATCAGCAGGATCGACACCAGCACCAGCGCCGCGATGGCCAGCCCGCCGAGGTCGGCGTACTTGGGGTTCGGCACCGAAGGCACGATCGACAGCCCCTTGGGTACCGGCGGCACGGCCGAGCCGGGCGAAGTGACGTCGGCCAGCCACTTGGCGTACACCGGGTCGACCAGCGCCGGCGCGGTCGGGCCCACCGGGTTGCCGAAGATCCAGTTGATGCCCACGCGCATCAGGCTGATGCCGATCACCGCGATGATGGTGCCGGTGACCACCGGCGGGAAGAAGCGCAGCATGCGCGAGACCATCGGCGCGATCAGTATCGAGATGACGCCGGCGCCGATGATCGCGCCGAACAGCAGTTGCGCGCCGGCCTGGCCCGGGTTGGCGTTGGCGATCGCGACCATCGGTGCGACCGACGCGAAGGTCACGCCCATCATCACCGGCAGCTTGATGCCGAACCACTGGGTGGCGCCGAGCGCCTGGATCAGCGTCGCGACACCGCAGCAGAAGAGGTCGGCCGAGATCAGCAGCGCGACCTCCTGCGGCGTGAGCTTGAGCGCGCGGCCGACGATCAGCGGCACCGCCACGGCGCCGGCATACATCACGAGCACGTGCTGCAGGCCGAGGGCGGCGAGCTTGCCGGCCGGGAGGCGCTGGTCGACCGGGTGGATGGAAGGCGAGGCAGCCGTCATTTGCGTGTTTCTCCTGGGCAACGTGGAGGAAAAGGGGACGAGCGAACGGCGCGGCGCCTTGAATCGTCCACCGTTCTGTACGCGAAACTGTATACAGATCAGGCGACGGGCTGTATGGCGGAAAACCCGCGCTCCGAGCGCCCAAGCAAGTCGCGGGCCCGCGCTTGTCAGGCCAGCAGGGCCTTGACGAGGTCGAGCTGCCGATCCGGCACGCCGGCCGAAAGCTGAAGGTTGGCCTCGATGCGCAGCAGGTGGTCGGTCATGCACGCCACGGCGGCCTCGGCATCGCCGCTGCGGCAGACGCGCAGGAATTCAGCGTGCTCGTCGGACGAGCAATGCGGATCGTTCGACGAGTGGTACAGCATGGCGATCAGGGAGCTGCGCGCCACCAGCTCGCGGATCAGTTCTGCCAGGGTCTGGTTGCCGGTGGCCTCCGCCAGCGCGACGTGGAAGTCGCCGAGCAGCTTTTCCCGCACCGTGCCGGTGGTCGTGGTGGCGCGCAAGGTGGTGCGCTCGAACTGGATGTGCTGCTCGAGCGCCTGATAGTCGGCGGGACGCGCCTTGGCGACGAACAGCCGCACCACCTCGCTTTCGAGCAGGCGCCGGACCCCGAAGACTTCACGCGCCTCCTGCACGCTGGGCTTGCTGACGAATGCACCCTTGTCCGGGATCATTTCGATCAGCTTTTCCTTCGACAGCGTCAGCAGCGCCGCCCGGATCTTGGTGCGGCTGACCGAGTACAACCGCCCCAGAGCTTCCTCGCGCAGCCAGGTGCCGGGCGGCAGCCGCTTCTCGACGATCGCGGTGGCGATGTCCTGCGCGATGCCTTCGATGGTGGCGGTCTTGTCGACCGCGGCCTCGGTCCCGGCGCTCGCGGGCGACGGCAGGGCGTGGGCGGAAGCTTTGGGGGCGCGTGGCATGGCCCCATTGTGAATGAGGCCGAATCAGGCCGCCCGCTTCAGCGGCGGCGGCATCGCCGGCAACGCGAAGTCGCCGAGCAGGCCGCTGATCGGCTTGGGCAGCGGGCGTGCCAGTTCGCCGCGCTTGCTGGTGGCCAGGCGCAGGCTCACCAGCGATTCGATCAGCTGCGTGCCGGCCGCCACGCCGTCGACCACCGGCACGCCGAGCACCTGTCCGATGTGCTCGCAGAGGTCGGCCATGCCGGCGCAGCCGAGCACGATCGTGTCGGAGCCGTCCTCGTCGAGCGCGCGGCGGCATTCGTCGACGATGCGCTCGCGCGCGCGCGATCCGGGCGCCTCGAGTTCGAGCACCGCGATCTCGCAGGCCCGCACGTTGGCGCAGAAGCGCTTCATGCCGTAGGTCTCGGCGAGGTGCCAGGCCTGTCCCATCGTGCGGCCCAGGGTGGTCACGACGCTGAAGCTGCTGCCCACCAGGCTCGCCAGATGCATGGCCGCCTCGGCGATGCCGACCACCGGGCCGCGCGCCAATTCCCTGGCGGCCTTGAGGCCGGGGTCGCCGAAGCAGGCGATCACGTAGCCGTCGATGCCGTCGCGCTCGCCGGCGGCGATCTCCTGCAGCAGGCCGGGCACCGCCAGCGCCTCGTCGTAGTGGCTCTCGATCGAGGCCGGCCCCATGGCGGGGCTGACCGCCATGATCTCGGTGCCGGGCCGTGCGACCGAGCGCGCGCAGGCTCCGATCTTCTCGGTCATGCTCCAGGTGGTGTTGGGATTGATGATCTTGATTCGCATGATGGGTCGGGGAAGGGAAATGAGCGCTCTTCAGCGCTTGCGGTTCTGCAGCATGTAGAAAACGAAGCCGAGCCCGGTGCCGATGAACCAGGCGTAGTTGGCGGCGCCGCGCAGGGTCGGCACCAGCACGCACAGCACCGGCACCAGCGCGGCCGGGATCAGCGCCCAGATGGCGCGCCGGTTGTAGCCCTTGTCGTACCAGTAGGCGCCTGCCGGGCTCAGGGTGTAGAGCGCATCGACGTCGACGCGCTGCTTCTGCACCAGGTAGTAGTCGGCGATCAGGATGCCGAACAGCGGCCCGATGAACGAACCCAGGATGTCCAGCGTGTAGTGGATGACTTCCGGGTTGTTGTAGAGGTTCCACGGCGTGATGAAGACCGAGCCCACCGCGGCGATCATGCCGCCGGTTCGCCAGCTGATCTTCTGCGGTGCGACGTTCGAGAAGTCGAAGGCCGGCGAGACGAAGTTGGCGACGATGTTGATGCCGACGGTGGCGATCATGAAGGTCAGCGCGCCGATCACCACCGCGGTGGTGCTGTCGATCTTCGCCACGGTGTGGACCGGATCGGTGATGAGTTCGCCGAACACCGGCAAGGTCGCGGCGGAGGTGATCACGGCCAGCAGCGAAAAGAAGAGGAAGTTGACCGGCAGGCCCCAGAAGTTGCCCTTCTTGACGGCGTCGAAGCTCTTGCCGTAGCGCGAGAAGTCGCCGAAGTTGAGCATCGGTCCGCTGAAGTAGCTGACCACCAGCGCGGTCGCGCTGAGCATCACTGGCAGGGCGTCCCAGCCCGAGAACTTCACGCCACCCAGGCGCATGTCGATGTTGCTCCAGCCGGCCTTCCAGACCAGCCAGCCGCACAGCGCCGCCATCACCACGTACACGGCCGGACCGGCCCAGTCGATGAAGCGCCGGATCGCTTCCATGCCGTGCCAGAACACGAAGGCCTGCAGCACCCACATGACCATGAAGGCGACCCAGCCGAGGGTCGAGAGGCCGACGAAGCCGTGCTGCGCCACATCCGCGTAGGGCGCGAGGCCGGGATAGAAGTGCAGCGCCAGCAGCATGAAGGCGCCCGATGCCAGGTAGGTCTGGATGCCGTACCAGGCGACCGCGATCAGGCCGCGGATCACGGCCGGGATGTTGGCGCCCAGCACCCCGAACGAGGCGCGGCAGATCACCGGATAGGGCGTGCCGGTCACCTGGCTGGGCTTGGCCACCAGGTTGCAGAAGAACTGCACGATGCAGATGCCCACCAGCAGCGACACCAGCACCTGCCAGCTCGACAGGCCGAGCGCGAACAGGCTGCCGGCCGTGATGTAGCCGCCGACGCTGTGGACGTCGGACATCCAGAAGGCAAAGATGTTGTATTGGCCCCAGGTCTGCCGCTTCAGCGGCGCCAGGTCTTCGTTGGTCAGGCGCGGGTCATAGCCCGGCTTGATCCGTGCGTTCGATTCGCTCGGGTGCATGGCGCCTGGGATCGGCAGCTCGATGCTGGCTTGGCTGGCGGTTGCGTTCACGGGTGTCTCCTCGTGGCGGATGGTCGAAAGGTCCGAACGGAATGTTCGGCCTGCGGATTGCACCCTATATTTGTATACAAAAAATGGGTGCAATCAAGTTCGAAGTGAGGCGGAAGACTCCGTGATTACCCTGATGGCGCTGCGAAGGACCCTCAGGGGGCCGGAAGAAGGACGAAAAAAGTACTCAAGATTCAATGAATCATCTTGTTACTTAAGAAGTAACTAGGCACAATGTATTACATCGATTCAGTGCCGACGCAGGTGCTGCCAAAGATCAACCATCTCTTTGCGAGGTCCCGATGAAGACTCAGAAACAGGCAATCAGCGAGGGCTACGACGTCGATCTGTCGGGCCCCGGACGACCGATGGGCGCCAAAGGCAAGTACCCGGACTTCGACGTGATCCCTCTGCTCACGGAAATGGAGACCGAGCTCATCAACACGCTGGGCCTGGTGCGCCAGCTGCTGCTCGAAGGCGTGCCGTCGAAAGACGCCCGGGAGGGCGTGGTGCTCGCCATCGACGGGCTGCTGGCCGCCGCGCGCTCGTGATCATTTGCCGACCCAACGCACAAGGAGACAGGACATGAACAGCTACAAGACGGCGAGCCAGGCGACCGGCGTGGCGCGCACCTTGAGCCGGAGCGCCGGCTGCACCATCCTGGTCTATCAGGCCGCCGACAACCGGTTCGTCACCGCTCGGCCGTCCGACGCGGTCAGCGGGCTGGTGATCGGTATCTACCAGAACGGATACAAGCTGCAGAGTGCCCAGCGCGCCTGATTCCCGGAAGCTCGTCGGGCGTGGCTTGTGAAAATATTAGAAACAATTCTAATTAATGGATTAATATTAAATTGATCCGAGTTCATTTTCTATTTGCTTCGAAAATTCGAAATAGGCAATAAGAAAAATCTGAATATTGAAAATATATGATCTGGTAATATTATGTGATGTTTTGCGCGATCTGATGCATTATTGAATCTTGAGTGCCTGATTATTCCGTCATCAATTCTGAAACGCCCTAAAATCGCGTTGAATTGTGAGTGGAGTGACACTGGAAGATAAAAGTCTCCCTCGCGAGCGGCCGCCGGCCACCGAAATCAACGCAGGGGAATCAATATGCATACAGTCATCGTCGTCGACGATCATCCCGCCATTCGTCTGGCGGTCCGGTCCGCCCTTGAATCCGGAGGCGAATTCCAGGTCGTGGGCGAGGCGGGCGATGGCCCCACCGCCCTGGCTGCGATCCGCGACCACCGTCCCGACCTGGTCATCCTCGACCTGGACCTGCCGCGGCTCAGCGGACTCGACCTGATCGAGAGGGTCCGAAAATCTCTGCCTTCGACCAAGCTGCTGGTGCTGTCGGCCCAGCCGGAATCCATCTTTGCCGCCCGCACGGTGCAGGCGGGCGCCAATGGCTTCATGAGCAAGAGCGAAGACATGTCCGCCGTCGCGCAGGCTGCCAGGACGGTGCTCGCGGGCTACAGCATGTTCCCGTCGTCGGCGCTGTCTTCGCACGGGCACGCCCACTCCGGCGCACCGCCCGATGCCCTGATGAAGTCGCTGTCCGACCGCGAACTGACGGTGCTGCAATACCTGGCCCGCGGCATGAGCAACAAGGAAATCGCCGAAACCCTGCTGATCAGCAACAAGACGATCAGCAGCTACAAGACGCGGATATTCGAGAAGCTCGGAATTTCCACGCTGGTCGAACTGGTCGATTTCACCCGCGCCCATCACCTCGTCTCTTGAAAGGGGCGAATGATGTGGGGGGAATTGTCGGGGATCGCACCCTGGGGCTATGAAGTGGCCGCCGGATTTGCGCTGTGCTTCGTCATCAGCGTGATCTGGAACCGAAAACTGCGAAAAGAGATGCGTCGGCGACTCGCCGTCAAAGCCGAATTGTGCGATCAGCTCGCCTTCCAGCGCGCCATGCTCGACGCCATCCCGCAGGCCATCTGCGTGCGCGACAACGAGGCCAGGCTGGTCTTCTGCAATGCTGCCTTCGAGAAAATGTGCGGTACCACCCGTGCCGCCATGGAGGGCAAGACCCTCGGAGAAAGCGGCCTCCAGTACCTCGAGCCGGAAACGTCGGCCCTGCTTCACGCCCGCTACCTCGACCTGCTCGAGACTGGCCAGTCGCTGAACGAGGATGTCGACGTGGTTCTCGATGGCGAGCCGCGCCGGATGGCCCACTGGGCGGTCCCGGTCGCACTCTCGCAAGGGGGCCGGACGCGCGCCCTGGTGGCTGGCGCGATCGACGTCACCGAGCGCCACCATCTGATCGACCTCAGCCAGGTGGCGCGGGCCAAGGCCGAGGAGGCCAGCCGCGCCAAGTCCAACTTCCTCGCGACCATGAGTCACGAGATCCGCACGCCCATGAACGCCGTGCTGGGCATGCTCGAGCTGCTGACGCGCGAAGGCCGCCTGTCGGCCAAGGATCGCGAATCGGTGGACCTGGCCCGGACTTCGGCAGTAGCCCTGCTCGGGCTCATCGACGACATCCTCGACATGTCCAAGATCGAAGCCGGCGGCCTCGAGATCGCCCTGGCGCCGGCCCGGCTGCCGGCGATCGTCGACGAAGTGGCCCGGATGTTCGGCGGCCTGGCCCGCCAGCACGGTCTGGCGATGGTGCTCGACATCGACCCCGCGGTCGGCGAATGGCACAGCGTCGACGCGGTGCGTTTCAGGCAGATTGCCAACAACCTGGTGAGCAACGCCATCAAGTACACCGATGCCGGCAGCGTCACCGTCCGGCTGCGCCGTGCGGGCCGCGAGGCCGACGTCGAGACGATCGCCCTCGAGGTCGAGGACACGGGCATCGGGATTGCCCCGGAGGACGTGGAGAACCTGTTCCGGCCGTTCTTCCAGGCCGAGGCGGCCGGCCCGCGCGCCATCGGCGGCACCGGGCTGGGTCTGCCGATCGTCCAGCGCCTGTGCCGGCTGCTGGGCGGGACCATCGACGTCCGCAGCCAGCGTGGCCAGGGCACCTGTGTCCGGGTCGAGCTCGCACTGCGGGCCGCTGCGCCTCCGGACGCCGCGCCGGCCGCGGCCGCAGCGCCGGAGCCCGGCGCCTTTCTGCGGCGGCGCGGCCGCAGGATCCTGGCGGTCGACGACCATCCGGCCAATCGGCTGCTGCTGCAGCGCCAGCTCGAGCACCTGGGCCTCGAGTGCGAACTGGCGGAGGACGGCGAGACGGCCCTGGCGCTGTGGCGCGACGGCGGCTTCGACCTGGTCATCACCGACTGCTCGATGCCGGTCATGGACGGTTATGCCCTGGCGGTGGCCATCAGGGAGCTGGAACGCGAGCGCGGCCTGCCGCGCTGCCCGGTGCTCGGCTGCACGGCGCACGTCCAGGAGGCGGACCGGCGCCACGCCCTCGAGGCTGGAATGGACGAGTGCCTCATGAAGCCCTTCAGCCTCGATGCCTTGTCGGCGGTGCTTCATCGCCATCTGCCCGCGGATGCGGCCGAGCAGGTGCCTGCGACGCCGGTCGAACCGCCGCCGCACCAGCCGTTCGAGGCCGCCTTCGACCCGCTCGCGCTGCGCCGGCTGTCCGACGACGACGCACGGGTCGAGTCGCGCTTTCTCGAGGCGCTGTGGCGGACCAATCGCAGCGACGTCCGGGAGCTCGCCGCGCACCTCGGGTCGGGTGCGTTGTCCGAGGCGTCGTCGATGGCGCACAAGATCCTGGGCCCGGCCCGGATGGTCCGGGCCGAGCGCGTGGTGCGGGCGTGCGAGATGCTCCAGCGGGCCTGCCAGGGCGAGGAGGCCCTGACCCCCGGCGCCGCCCTGGCCCAGCTCGAGGCGGCCGTCGACGAACTCGACCGGGCGGTCGAAGCGCAGCTGAGGGGCCTGGCGCAGCCGGCAGCCTCGGACTGAACCGGTCGCGCAGCGCCAGGCCCCGGGTGTGGATCAGCCGTTCAAGGCGCCCTTGAGACTGCGTTCGGCCTCGATCCTTTGCCGGGCCGCTGCGCGGGTCGAGGCCTGGAAATCGTCCGGCACGACCAGCACGTCGCTGGTGGCCCAACACAGCACCCGTTGCGCCACGCTGCCGAACACGAAGTCCGCGATCGGCGAGTTGCGCCGCTTTCCGACCACCAGCAGATCGGCGCCCACGTGGTCCTGCTGGACCACCGCCTGACGGGCGGGATCTCCGTAGCCGATGGCGCTCAGGACGCGATTGCGGCGGCTGTCGAACGAATCGGTCAGCCAGAAGATGCGGTCGCGGGCGTGGCGCATGCATTCGTGCCTGTAGGCCTGGATCGCGCGCCGGGACGCCTCGGCTGCGCGGAGCTTGGCCTCGTTCAAGGTGCTGATGGCATGGAACAGTTCGACCTCGGCGTTGCTGTCCAGCGTCCAGGCCAGCTGCACCAGCCGCTTCGATGCGGGCGTGAAGTCGACGGCGACCAGAATTCGCTCGTAGCCGCGGTGCGGCGTGGTCTTGGTCACGAGCACCGGGCAGCGGCACAGGCGCGCCAGCCGCTCCGCGGGCTGCCCCTGCAGCAGCGAGGCCATCGTGCGCTCGCGCCAGTGACCGAGCACCAGCAGGTCCGCGCAGCTGGCTTCCTCGGCGACGTGTGCCAGCGTGTTCGCGGTCTGGGCGACGGGCCGCACCGTGATGGCGAAACGATGGCCCAGTTTCCTGGCGGCAGTTGCGAGCCGGCTGGCGCCGTTCTCGGGCGGCGCATTGCCGCTCGCCGGCAGCACCATGAGCTTGAGGACGGCGCTGTGCTCGGCCGCGAGCCGGGCCGCGCGTTCGATGGCGAGGCCGGCTGGCTGCGAGAAGTCGGTCACGGCCAGGATGGATCGGATGGTCATGGAGGTCTCCTCTTCGCGCTTGGCGCGCGCTGGCGCCGCGGTCGAGGGGCGACCGCGCGCTGCGTGGGCTGGAAAGGGCGACGCGCTGGCTAGCGCGCGTAGTCGCCGCTGGCTTCGGGCTGGAATGCGATGGCGACGATCTCGGCCGCGCCTTCTTCGCCGCCGGGCATCTGCCAGCGCGCGACCGCGCCGACCTTCAGGCCGAGCAGGGCGCTGCCGACGGGCGACAGCACCGAGATGAAGCCGGCACTGGGCTCCGCGTCGCCGGGAAAGCAGACGGTCAGCGTCTGCCTGCGCCGCGTGTGGATGTCGACCAGTTCGACCTGCGAATACATCGTGACGACGTCCGCGGGAACTTCGCGCGAGCGCGTCACCTCGGCCGCGCCGAGGACGTTGGCGAGCGCGGGCGGCAAATGCCCGTCGAGCAGCTTGCTCAGGCGCGAGAAGTCATGTTCGGTGAGCGTGCGCTCGCCGAGGATGGTTGCATGCATGGGGACGCACTCCAGTCGAATGCGGGCCGCCCGAAGTGACGGGCAGGCACCGCGACGCGCGAGGGGGGTGCCCGGCGGTCGATGGTTGCGCTAAATGGGGGAGGGAAGCGGCCGCCGGGCTTAGGAATGTGCGGGCGTCTGCTGCAGACCCGCCGCGCGCGCAGAAAACGACGGCCGCGCGAGCGCAGCGTGGTTCTGGAAGCGGGCGGGGGCGTGCATGGGCCGAGTGTATCGGGCAGGCACGCAAGGCTCAACCAATGGCCTCACGGTCCTTGCCAGATAGGGGACATCTGATCAGTTGAGGACAGAGCAAAAAACTGCTGACGCAGTTTTCTTGGTCTGTCCCGCAAGGTCTCAGGAGAGGAGATCGCTCAGCGTGCGCGCGACGACCTTGGTGGCGCGCCGCAGGTCTTCGAGCACCACGCGCTCGTCGTTGCGCTTGGCATGCGACTCGAGCACGGTGCGCGGACCGGCGCCGTAGATCACGCCCGGGATGCCGGCTTCGCCGTACAGCCGCACGTCGGTGTAGAGCGGGGTGCCCATCGCCTTGATCGGCTCGCCGAAGAGTTCCTGGCCGTGTTTTTGGATCGCGTCGACCAGCGGCTTGTTGCCGGCCAGCGGCTTCATCGAGTTGGCGAGCAGCATGCGCTTGATGTCGACCGTGATGCCGGGCATCTGCGCGGCGGCATCGGCGATGACCTTGCGGATCGTGGCCTCAACCTCGACCGGGTTCTCCTCGGGGATCATGCGGCGGTCGAGCTTGAAGACCACCTTGCCGGGCACGACGTTGGTGTTGGTGCCGCCCTCGATGCGGCCGACGTTGAGATAAGGGTGCGTGATGCCCTCGACCTTCGAGGTCACCTGCTGGTAGAGCGTGTTCTGCGCATAGAGCGCGTTGAGGATGTGGACCGCGCCCTGCAGCGCATCGACGCCGGTGGTCGGGATGGCCGCATGCGCCATCTTGCCGCGCACCGTGACTTCCATCTGCAGGCAGCCGTTGTGGGCCGTGACCACTTCGTAGCTGAAGCCGGCCGCGATCATCAGGTCCGGCTTGGTGAGGCCTTGTGCGAGCAGCCAGCCCGGGCCCAGGATGCCGCCGAATTCCTCGTCGTAGGTGAAGTGCAGCTCGACGCTGCCCTTGGCTGGCTTGGCGACCGCTTCGAGCGCACGCACCGCGAAAGTGAAGCTCGCGAAGTCGCTCTTGCTCACCGCCGCGGCGCGGCCGTAGAGGCTGCCGCCGTCGATCTCGCCGCCGTAGGGGTCGTGGGTCCAGCCTTCGCCGGGCGGCACGACGTCGCCGTGGGCGTTGAGGGCCACCGTCCGGCCCCCGTTGCCGTACTTGCGCCGCACGATCAGGTTGGTGATCGATTCGAGGCCGTAGTCCTTCACTTCCTGGGCGGGCACGGCATGCTTCTCGGCCTCGAAGCCGAAGGCCTGGATCAGCTCGGCGGTGCGCTCGGCATGCGGCGCGTTGTTGCCGGGCGGGGTGTCGGTGGGCACGCGCACCAGGTCTTGCAGGAAGCGCACTTCCTCGTCGAAATGGGCATCGATCCAGGCGTCGAGTTTGGTGTAGTCGGTCATGTCAGAGGGCCGGTTCGGCGGCGAGGTTGTCGAGCAGCAGCTGGAAAGCTCGTACAGCCAGCTGCATGTCGTCGTTGGTGCTCGATTCGAGCGGGTTGTGGCTGATGCCGGAGTTGATGCCGCGCACGAAGAGCATGGCCTGCGGCATCACCTCGTGCAGCTTCATCGCGTCGTGGCCGGCGCCGCTGGGCATGCGGAAAAGCGGCACGCCGAGCGTGTCGACCGCCCGCTCCCAGCGCCGCTGCCATTCGGGTGCGCTGGGCGCGGCCGCGGCACGCATGGTTTCCTCGAGCGTGTGGCGCACGCTGCGGCGCTCGCAGATGTCCTTCAGCGCCGCCACCACGTCGTTGGCCAGCGCATCGCGCTGTTCGTTGTTCGGCGCCCGCAGGTCGAGGCTGAACTTGCAGCGCCCGGGCACCACGTTGATCGAGCCGTTCGGCACTTCGAGCATGCCGACCGTGGCGACCGAGTCGCCGTCCTTGGCGGCGCGCTGCTCGGCGAACAGGATCAGCTCGGCCACGGCGGCCGCGGCATCGCGGCGGCGGTCCATCGGCGTGGTGCCGGCGTGGCTGGCCATGCCGATGACTTCGCCGACATAGCGCACGCTGCCGTTGATCGAGGTCACGATCCCGAGCGGAAGATCGAGCTCGGTCAGGACCGGCCCCTGCTCGATGTGGACCTCGACGAAGGCCAGGTATTTCGAAGGATCGCGCTGCAGCGCGGGGATGTCTTCGTCCTTCAGGCCCGCATGGCGGCGGGCCTCGCGCATCGTGATGCCGTCGGCGTCCTTCTGGTCGAGCCAGCGGTCGTCGAAGTGGCCGATCAGCGCGCCGGAGCCCAGGAAGGTGGCCTTGTAGCGCTGGCCTTCCTCTTCGGCGAAGCCCACCACCTCGAAGGCGAAAGGCAGGCGGCGGTTCTGCCGCTTGAGCTCGCGCACGCAGGCCATCGGCACGAAGATGCCGAGCCGGCCGTCGTACTTGCCGCCATTGCGTACCGTGTCGTAGTGCGAGCCCGTGAGCAGTGCGCGGGCGCCGGGCGTGGCGCCCTCGTAGCGGCCGACCACGTTGCCGACGGCATCGATCTGCACGCTGTCGAAGCCGGCCTCGCGCATGTCGGCCGCGATCTGCGCGGCGCAGGCGCGGTGCGCGTCGGTGAGGTAGGTGACGGTGAGCTGGCCTTTCTCGGCATAGCCCGGGTCGGTGTGGACCGAGAGCTTCTCGTGCCAATCCCAGACATCGTTGCCGAGCGAGGGCGCGGCATCGAACTTGTCGTCCAGCCGGATCTCGGCGATGCGGTGGATGTTGCGCAGCGCCTCGCCGAGCTCGAAGTCCGGGTGGTGGTGCAGCCGGCGCTCGAAGGTGTCGATGATCTCGCGCTTGGCGAGACCGGTGCCGCGCGGGCCGCGCACCGCGAGGATGAACGGAAAGCCGAACTTGGCGTTGTAGTCGGCGTTGAGCTGCTGGATCTTCGCGAACTCTTCCGGCGTGCAGTCGGTCAGGCCGGCCTTGTTCTGCTCGTTGGTCGATTCCGCCGTGAGGCTCTTGCTGACCATCGCCTTGCCGGCGAGTTCGGGGTGGGCGCGGATCAGGCCGAGCTGCTCTGCGCGCGAGGCATGGGTCACGGCCTGCACCAACGCGTGCTTGAGGTGCGGCAGCGACCGGAACGGCCGCGACACCAGCGATCGCGCCGCGATCCATGGCGAATGCTCGTAGACGCCGTCGAGCAGCGCGACGGCTTCGTCGGCCGATGCCGTGTTGAGTTGGTCGATGGTGAGCGCCATGTCAGTCTCCTTGCGAGGCGGCGTAGGGATGCGTCGCCTTCCAGTGCCGCGCGATGTCGAGCCGGGTACAGACCCAGACCCGGTCGTGGGTGGCGATGTGATCGAGGAAGCGCTGCAGCGCGGTGATGCGTCCGGGTCGGCCGAGCAGCCGGCAGTGCATGCCGACGCTCATCATCTTCGGCGCCTCGTCGCCTTCGGCGTAGAGCGCGTCGAAGCTGTCCTTCATGTACTGGAAGAAGGGGTCGGCGTGCGAGTAGCCCTGCGGCAGCGCGAAGCGCATGTCGTTGCAGTCGAGCGTGTAGGGCACGATGAGCTGCGGCACCACCGCGCCGTCGGTCTTCTGCACTTTCATCCAGAAGGGCAGGTCGTCGCCGTAGTAGTCGCTGTCGTATTCGAAGCCGCCGTAGTCGGCCACCAGGCGGCGCGTGCGCGGGCTGTCGCGGCCGGTGTACCAGCCGAGCGCGCGTTCGCCGGTGAGCTTCTCGATGGCTTCCATGCCGAGGCGCATGTGTTCGCGCTCGGTGGCTTCGTCGAGGTTCTGGTAGTGGATCCAGCGCCAGCCGTGGCAGGCGATCTCGTGGCCCAGTTCCTTGAAGGCCGAGGCCAGCTCGGGGTAGCGCGCGAGCGCCATGCCGACGCCGAACACGGTCAGCGGCAGGCCGCGCTTCTCGAACTCGCGCAGGATGCGCCAGACGCCGGCGCGCGAGCCGTATTCGTAGATCCCTTCCATGCTGATGTGGCGCTCGGGATAGCTCGCGGGATTGAACATCTCGGAGAGGAACTGCTCGCTGCCGGCGTCGCCGTGCAGCACGCAGTTCTCGCCGCCTTCCTCGTAGTTGAGGACGAACTGGACCGCGATGCGGGCCCGGCCGGGCCATTGGGCGTGCGGCGGATTGCGGCCGTAGCCGACCAGGTCGCGGGGATAGGGCAGGGTGGTGTCGTAGACGCTCATGGTGTCATGCCAGTGCGAGTGTGATGTCGTGTGTCGGAACCTTGCGGTCGAAGGTGAGGTTGGCCTCGACGTGCTCGAGGTGCTCGGTCATGAGGCGCACGGCGCGGTCCTCGTCCTTGGCGGCCAGGGCCTTGACGATGTCGGCGTGCTCGTCGTTCGAATGCTCGGCCGCGGTGGCGCTCTGGTACATCAGCGTGATCAGCGCGCAGCGCGAGATCAGCTCGCCGAGGATCTGCGCCAGTACCGTGTTGCCCATCAGCTCGGCCATGCGCACGTGGAAGTCGCCGAGCAGCTCGGTGCGGCCCGAGATGTCCTCGCCCGAGACCGCCGCCTTCTCGAGCGCCACGTGTTCCTTGAGCGCTTTGATCTTGGCCGGCGTGACGCTGCGCACGAAGGCGCGCGTCATCTCGGCCTCGAGCATGCGGCGCACCGCGAACACCTGCCTGGCCTCGTCGACCGCGGGCGCCGCCACGAAGGCCCCGCGCGCGGGTTCGAGGCGGATCAGCTTGTTCTGCGACAGCTGGAACAGCGCCTGCCGCACCAGCGTACGCGAGACGCCGAAGTGGTCGGCCAGCTTCTGTTCGGCCAGCTTGCTGCCGGGCTGCAGCCGGTGCTCCACAATGGCCTTGGTGAGTGCGTCGACGATCGCGCGGGTGGTGGTCGAGTCCATGTTTTTGATGATAGACCCAAAGCCCAGAACTGTATACACTTTTGTCGACCGTAATTTCCCCAATGCATTGAAGGAGCAGATCGATGGGCCTGAGCACTCACGTACTGGACACCATGCACGGCAGCCCCGCCGCCGGCATGGAGGTGGCGCTGTTCACGACCGACGGCACCGGCGAGGACGCCCGCGCCACGCTGGTGCGGCGGTTCACGCTGAACGCCGACGGCCGCAGCGACGGCCCGTTGTATGACAACAGCACTCTGAAGGTCGGCACCTACCGGCTGGTGTTCGATGTCGCGGGCTATTTCAAGGCCCGCGGCGTGACCTTGCCCGAGCCGAATTTTCTCAATCGCGTGGCGCTCGATTTCGGCGTGGCGCGCACCGACCAGCACTATCACGTGCCGCTTTTGGTGAGCCCGTGGAGCTACTCCACCTACCGGGGCTCGTGAGCTACTGCTGGCCTTCGCTCAGGGTATCGAGTTGGAAATGACCGCCTTCGTCCCACAGCCAGGTGTCGGTCCAGGTCACCTTGCCGAGCCGCGTCGCTGCCGGGTAGGGCGCGTCCATGAGCACCGTGCGCTCGATCTCGGCGATCACCTCGGGCGCGTGCGTCGGTGCCCGCATCCAGTGCATCGAGAGCACCCTGCCGTCGGCATCGAGGTTGACCTGCAGCGTGCCCACCGCGTAGAGCAAGGGCGGCAGCTTGCCGCCGTAGATCCGGTCCTTGTTTTTCTCGTAGACGTGGCGGGCGGCGTCCTTGCGGTAGTCGCGCGCGGTGGCGGCGTTCGACGCGCGCGGCTTGCCGCGGCTGTTGTCGCCGGGCTCGGGGCGGGCGCTGCTGAGCTGGCCCGGCACGGCGCCGGTCGGCGCGGTGCTGCAGCCGGCCAGCCAGAGGCTGGCGAGGAGGGCGGCCGCCAGGGCGAGACGGCGCGAAATGGTCTGAAAATGCATCGGCGGGTTTATACCGTGCCCGACCGAGCGCCGCGCAACCGGAGGTATCCCACATGACCGGCGCCGTCGACGAATTGCTGCTTCGCCTGCAGCGCCAGCGCGGCGTGCTGGTGCGCGTCACCTCGACCCAGGGCTCCGCCCCCCGCGAGGCAGGCACCTGGATGGCGGTCTGGCCCGACGGGCTGACGGCCACCATCGGCGGCGGGCAGCTCGAATTCCAGGCCACCGACGAGGCCCGCGCCTGGCTGGCCGGCGGCCCGCCGATCGAGGGTGTGCGGCGCTATCCGCTGGGCCCGAGCCTGGGCCAGTGCTGCGGCGGCGTGGTGTTCCTGTCCTACCAGCTGATCGATGCCGCCGACGCGGCTTCGCTTCAGCCCGAACTGCTGGCGCAGCTGGCGCCGGTGGCGCTGTTCGGCGGCGGCCACGTGGGCGCGGCGCTGGCGCGGCTGCTGGCGACGCTGCCGTTCGCGGTGCGCTGGATCGACAGCCGGGACGGCGTGTTCCCGGCCGAACTGCCGGCGCAGATCGAGACCGAGCATTCCGATCCGGTGCAGCAGGCGGTGGCGCAGCTGGCGCCGGGATCGCGCGTGCTGATCATGAGCTTCAGCCACGCCGAAGACCTGGACATCGTGATCGCCTGCCTCAAGCGGCTGCGCGAGCGCGACGACCTGCCCTACATCGGCCTGATCGGCAGCAAGACCAAGTGGGCGACCTTCAGGCACCGGCTCGAGGCGCGCGGCTTCACGGCCGGCGAGATGGACCGCGTGACCTGCCCGATCGGCGTGCCCGGCATCACCGGGAAGGAGCCCGAGGTGATCGCGGTGGCGGTGGCGGCACAATTGTTGCAGTCGCTTCCGGCTGCATGAGGGGCGCTCAGGGTTTTCCAGCACGCCAAGCGATGCAAAATCCACGAGCCAGCCCCTAAAAGTGTATACACTTCAGTCCACAACAAGCCGCAGCGGAGCGAGATTCCACCCCGGGTCTGCGTTCGCGGCACTTTCTCTGCTTACAGCGCCCGCAGTGGTGAGCAGGTCGGAACACCTCGGTGCCCCCATGCGCCGACAAGGTTGAGAGCAAATGGAAAGCTACTACCTCGACTGGGCCAACCTGCTCCTGCGCTGGGTCCATGTCATCACGGCTGTCGCCTGGATCGGCGCGTCCTTCTACTTCGTGATGCTGGACAACAGCCTCGAGAAGCCCGAAGACCAGGAATCGCTCGACAAGGGCGTCGGCGGCGAGCAGTGGGCGGTGCACGGCGGCGGCTTCTACAACATGCAGAAGTACGCGCTGGCGCCCAAGCGCCTGCCCGACCATCTGCACTGGTCGTACTGGGAGAGCTATTCGACCTGGCTCACGGGCTTTGCGCTGTTCACGATGTCCTATCTGTGGAACGCCAGTACCTACCTGATCGACAAGTCCAAGATGGACTGGCAGCCCGGCGCCGCGATCGGCGTCGCGCTGGCCTTCTTCGTGGTCTTCTGGATGGTCTACGACAGCATCTGCCAGCTGTTCGGCCGGCGCAAGAACGGCGACACCATCGTCGGCGTGCTGGTCGCGGTCTTCATCGCCTTCGCGGCCTGGCTGGCCTGCCAGTGGTTCGCCGGCCGGGCGGCCTTCCTGCTGGTCGGCGCGATGATGGCCACCACCATGAGCGGCAACGTGTTCTTCTGGATCATCCCGGGCCAGCGCAAGAACGTGCAGGCGCTGCGCGAAGGCAAGCCGGTGGATCCGGTGCACGGCCAGCGCGGCAAGCAGCGCAGCGTGCACAACACCTACTTCACGCTGCCGGTGCTGTTCGCGATGCTGAGCAATCACTACAGCTTCACCTATACGCACAAATACAACTGGATCGTGCTGTTGCTGATCATGCTCGGCGGCGCGGCGATCCGGCAGTTCTTCGTGGTGCGCCACCGCTTCAAGCTCGGCAACGCGGGCAACCCGATCCCCTACGCGCTCTTCGGCATCGCGGTGCTGGGCCTGACCATCATCTGGATGAAGCCCGAGCCGGCGGCGGCGACGGCGCCCGGCGCGGCGGTGCAGAAGGTCAGCTTCGGCGATGTGCAGAAAGTGCTCGAGCAACGCTGCTACATGTGCCACGGCGCGCAGGTGCAGATGAAGAACGTGCGCCTCGACACGGCCGACCAGGTCGCGGCGCATGCGCAGGCGGTGTACCAGCAGGTGGTGGTCACCAAGATCATGCCGATGAACAACGCGACCGGCATCACCGACGCCGAGCGGGCCCTGATAGGCAAGTGGTTCGAAGGCGGTGCGAGCACGAAGTAGCATCTTGCGCAGGAGACAAGCAAGACCATGACCCCGACGACCCCCCGGCCGATCCCCGACGCGCATTCGGCCCCGCGTGAATTCCTCGAGCATCTCTACCGCGTGGCGGTCGAGCGGGCGCTGCCGCTGGCCAGCATGGGCGCCTACCTGCCCGCACCGCCCAAGGGCCGCACGCTGGTGCTCGGCGCCGGCAAGGCCGGCGGCTCGATGGCCCAGGCGCTCGAGGCGCTCTGGCCGGCGGACGCTCCGCTTTCCGGCCTGGTGGTCACGCGCTATGGCCACATTCCGCCGCGTCCCGCGGGGCTGGCCTCGCGCATCGAACTGGTCGAGGCCGCGCACCCGGTGCCCGACCAGGCGGGGCTCGACGCCGCCCAGCGCATCCTCGCGCTGACCCAGGGGCTGACGGCCGACGACCTGGTGCTGTGCCTGATCTCGGGCGGCGGCTCCTCACTGCTGACCCTGCCGGCCGAAGGGCTCACGCTGGCCGACAAGCAACGCATCAACACCCAGCTGCTCGAGTCGGGCGCCCACATCGGCGAGATGAACTGCGTGCGCAAGCACCTCTCGCGCATCAAGGGCGGCCGGCTCGCCGCCGCCTGCGCACCGGCGAAGGTCGTGACCCTGACCATCAGCGACGTCCCGGGCGACGACCCGGCCGTGATCGCCAGCGGCCCCACCGTGCCCGATGCGAGCCGCTGCGCCGATGCGCTGGCGATCCTCGACCGCTACCGGATCGAGGTGCCTGCGGCGGTGCGGGCCCGGCTCGAAAGCGGTGCGCTCGAGACCCCGAAGCCGGGCGATGCCGTGTTCGACGGCCACCTGATCCACGTGATCGCGGCCCCGCAGCAATCGCTCGAGGCGGCCGCGGCGGCAGCGCGCGCGGCCGGCATCGAGGCCCATGTCCTGAGCGACGAGATCGAAGGCGAATCGCGCGAGGTCGGCAAGGTGCACGGCGCGCTGGCGCGGTCGGTGTCGCTGCGTGGCGCGCCCTTCGCCAAGCCCTGCGTGATCCTGTCGGGCGGCGAGACCACGGTCACGATCCGGCCGCGGCAACCCGGGAAGGCCAAGGGCCGCGGAGGCCGGGCGGGCGAATTCTGCATGGGTCTGGCGGGCGCGCTGGCCGGCCGCGAGGGCATCTGGGCGCTGGCCGCCGACACCGACGGCATCGACGGCGTCGAGGACAACGCCGGCGCCATCGTCACGCCCGACACGCTGCGCCGGGCCGAGGCGGCGGGCGTCAAGCTGGCCGACCATCTCGACCGCAACGACGCCTACGGCTACTTCGACGCCATCGGGGACCTGCTGGTGACCGGGCCGACCCATACCAACGTCAACGATTTCCGGGCCCTGCTGATCCTTTAGGGCGTGTTCACACGCCCTGTAGCCCGCGGCTGACACGTTCGGCGCGGTCGCTGATGAGAGAATCGGCGACAACGCCGAGCCTCATGAATCCACCCCACGACCTGCGCCCGGCGCCCCGCCCCTTCGAGAGCTGGAAAGTCGAGATCTGGTTGCGGATCCGCCGCCACTTCGCCCTGAAGGTGATCGGCACCACGGCCTTCACCTGGCTGTTCTTCATCGGCTACTTCCATCTGCTGCGCCAGCCCGCGAGTCCGGTCGCGGTAATGCCGCTGACCGCGCTCGACCGGCTGATCCCGTTCCAGCCGCAGGCGCTGGTCGCCTATTTCTCGCTCTGGCTCTACGTGGGCGTCGCGCCCGGCCTGCAGCTCACGTTCAGGGAACTGGTGGTGTATGGGCTCTGGGTTGGAGCCCTGTGCCTGACCGGCCTCGCGGCCTTCTTCTTCTGGCCGACGCAGATCCCGCCGATCACGCTGCCGCCGACCGACTTCCCCGGCTTCGCGATCCTGCAGGGGGTCGACGCGGCCGGCAATGCCTGCCCGTCGATGCACGTGGCCATCGCGATCTACACCGCCATCTGGATCGAGCACATCCTGCGCCAGGCGAGTGCGCCGATGCTCCTGCGGTTGGCCAACGGACTGTGGTTCGCCGCCATCGCCTGGTCGACCGTGGCGATCAAGCAGCATGTGGTGCTCGACGTGGTCGCGGGGGCGGTGCTCGGCATCGTGTTCGTGCTGCCGTCGCTGCGCTGGCGGCCGCGCCCAGCCGCGATTCCGGCCATTTGGAGCGGATATCATGAGGCGACACTGCCCGCGGGCCGGTTCGGCGGCCGAGCCAGGAGGAGCTGAGACTCGTGGGCCGACATCCACAACAATCGCCGTCTGCCAGGGAGACGGCCAGAAATGACGACGGACACCGCACGATGAGTTCGCTGAAGGAATTGCAGGACCTGATCCACGAGAAGTACGGCATCGAGGCGTCCGCGCTGGACCCGGAGGCCTCGATGCGCGAGAAGGGTTTCGATTCGCTGGCGCTGGTCGAGTTCGTGTTCGCGATCGAGGACCATTTCGGCATCACGATGCCCGACGACGACCCGAACATCGACACGCTGGCCCGGCTGGCCGCAGTGGTCGACGAGGTCAGGGCGAAGCAGACCGCGTGAACGCAGTCGCCGTCACCGGCCTGGGGGTCGTGGCTCCCCACGGCGACGATCCCGGCAACCTGTTCGATGCCCTGCTGCGCGGCGATTCGGCGCTCCAACCGGTCTTTCCCGAACTGCCCAAGCCTGCGGTCGCGGCCCGGGCCGCCTTCGACGAATCGCGCTGGTTCACCAAGCTGCAGCTCGCCGGCGTCGACCGTGTGAGCCAGCTCGCCGTGGCCGCGGCCGACCTGGCCATGCGGGATGCCGGCGCCGTCGGCGCGCTCGATCCCGAGCGCATCGGCGTGTTCGCCGGCTGCGGCATGGGCGGTGCTGCGGCGCTCGAGGCCGCCTACCGTGGTGGCGGGCGCGTGCCGCCCTTGACCATCCCGGCCTTCATGCCCAACGCGCCGGCCTCGCACGTGGCGATGCGCCAGGGCGCGCAGGGCCCGGTGCTGACCTACTCGGTGGCCTGCGCCTCGTCCTCGGTGGCGATCGCCGAGGCGGCCAAGGCGGTGCAGCGCGGCGATGTCGACGTCGCGATCGCCGGCGGCAGCGAGGCGCTGATCGTGCCCGGCGTCGTGCTCGCCTGGCAGGCGATGCAGACCCTGGCCAGCGTCAAGCCCGGCGAAGAGGCGCGCGCGGTGCGGCCCTTCGCCAGCGACCGCAGCGGCTTCGCGCTCGGCGAGGGCGCCGCCTTCCTGGTGCTCGAATCGGCCGAGCGGGCGCGGCGGCGTGGCGCACGGAGTTATGCCCGGCTGGCGGGCTGGGGCCTCAGCTGCGACGCCACGCACCTGACCAAGCCGGACGCCCCCGGCCAGGCGCGCGCGCTGCGCCAGGCACTGCGCCTGGCCGGCCTGCAGCCCCGCGACGTCGGCTACTGCAATGCCCATGGCACCGCCACCCGCATCGGCGACGTGGTCGAGCGTGAAGCCCTGGCCGACGTCTGGGGCGACGACCTCGACCGCCTGCGCGTGAGTTCGACCAAGGCGCTGCATGGGCACCTGCTCGGTGCCGCCGGCGCGCTGGAGGCCGTGGCCACGGTACTGGCGCTGCATCGGCGCGCGCTGCCGCCGAACATGCACGGCGCCGCGGTCGATCCGGCCTGCGCCCTGAACCTGGTGGCGCCCGACGACACGGCGGCGCCCGACCTGCACGCCGCCATCAGCAATTCATTCGCCTTCGGCGGCACGAATTCGGTGCTCCTGTTCTGCCGTGGCTGAGGGCTAAACTGCTTTTTCACATCGCTTGGGATTCGACGACATGAACAGACGCTTCGCTGCCCTGGCCGCACTGGCCCTTCCGCTGCTGATCTCGGCCTGCGCCAGCGTCGGCGGGCCGACGGTCAGGATCGACGTCGATCCGGGCGCCGATTTCTCGCGCGTGCGCACCTACAGCTGGGTGGCCCGGCCCGACGGCGGAACGCCGCTGATGCAGCAGCGCATCGTCGACGGCATCGATTCGAGGCTGCAGGCCAAGGGCTGGAAGCTGGCGCCGAATGGCGACATCCATGTGTCGGCGCACGTGTCGTCGACCGAGAAGGAAAGCCAGAGCGCCTACTACTCCCGCGTGGGCTACGTGGGCTGGGGCGGCTTCGGGCCATCGGCGCCCAACACGGCAGCGCCCACCGACACCTATGAAGTCGGCACGCTGGTGGTCGAGATGGTCAATGCGCAGAGCAAGCGCTCGGCGTGGCGCGCCACCGCGAGCGGCACCTTGCACGACGACCCGGCGAAGATGAATGCGCTGCTGCAGGCCGCGCTAGACAAGATGTTCGCGGGATTCCCCCCGAAATAAGCCCACCCCCGAATGCGGCTCACTGCGTGTAGCCGCCTCCCCTCGAGGGGGCGCACCCAGCGGCCCGGCAAAGCCGGTTCCGCGGGTGCTCTCGACCTGAGTCCCGACCGCCGGATGGCTAGTGGTTGTCTCTGGGGATGCCGAAGGTGGCGTGAATCTTCTGGTACTTCACGGCCGGCTTCAGCACCATGCCCTGCGACAGCTCGTCGACGATGCCGCGCTGGATCTCCTGCCAGGGCGTCTGGCTCGGCGGGAAGGGGTAGCCGCCGGCGGCGGCCAGCTCGGCGCGCCGCTTGTCGAGTTCCTCGTCGGACACCAGCATGTTGGCGGTGCGCTTCTTGAGGTCGATGCGCACGCGGTCGCCGGTGCGCACCAGCGCCAGTCCGCCGCCGGTCGCGGCCTCGGGCGAGGCGTTGAGGATCGACGGCGAGCCGGATGTGCCGGACTGCCGGCCGTCGCCGATGCAGGGCAGGGCGGTGATGCCTTTCTTGATCAGGTAGGACGGCGCCCGCATGTTGACCACCTCGGCCGCGCCGGGATAGCCGACCGGGCCGACGCCGCGCATGAACAGCACGCTGTGCGGGCCGATCTTCATTTTCGGATCGTCGATGCGGTGGTGGTAGTCCTCGGGGCCGTCGAAGACCACGGCCGTGCCCTCGAAGGCCATCGGGTCCTTCGGGTCCTCGAGGTAGCGGTCGTGGAACTCGGGCGTGATCACGCTGGTCTTCATGATCGCCGAGTCGAACAGGTTGCCCTTGAGGTTCAGGAAGCCGGCGTTCTTCTTCATCGGCTTGGCATAGGGCCAGATCACCTCGCGGTCGCTGGTGAACTTGCCCTCGCAGTTCTCGATCAGCGTCTTGCCGTTGGCCGTGAGGGCCGGCTTGATCTTGCCCTTGGCGATCAGCTCGGCGACCACCGCGGGCACGCCGCCGGCGCGGTAGTAGTCCTCGCCGAGGTACTCGCCGGCGGGCTGCAGGTTGACGATCAGCGGGATCTTGTAGCCGATCTTCTCCCAGTCGTCGGGCGTGAGTTCGACGCCGATGTGGCGCGCGATCGCGATCAGGTGCACCGGCGCGTTGGTCGAGCCGCCGAGCGCGGAATTGACCACGATCGCGTTCTCGAAGGCCTCGCGGGTCAGGATGTCGGAGGGCTTCAGGTTCTCGCGCACCATCTCGACGATGCGCTTGCCGGTCATGTAGGCCATCT
Organism: Variovorax sp. J31P207; assembly: GCF_030316965.1. Taxonomy (NCBI): domain Bacteria; kingdom Pseudomonadati; phylum Pseudomonadota; class Betaproteobacteria; order Burkholderiales; family Comamonadaceae; genus Variovorax; species Variovorax sp. J31P207. Next base: position 9,305 of record NZ_JASZYN010000026.1, on the reverse strand, counting down.
CCTGGCGGTCGCGGTAGGGCGCGGGAATCGCGGCGCTGCCCGGCAGCGTCATGCCGAGCGCCTCGGCCAGCGAGTTCATCGTCGACGCCGTACCCATGGTGTTGCAATGGCCGGTCGACGGTGCCGACGATGCCACCAGCTTGAGGAATTCCTGGTAGCCGATCTCGCCGGCCGCCATCATCTCGCGCGCGCGCCAGACGATGGTGCCCGAACCGGTGCGGTCGCCCTTGTACCAGCCGTTGAGCATCGGCCCCGAGTTGAGCGCGATCGCCGGGATGTCGACCGTGGCCGCCGCCATCAGCTGGGCGGGGGTGGTCTTGTCGCAGCCGGTGGTGAGCACCACGCCGTCGATCGGATAGCCGTAGAGCACCTCGACCAGCGACAGGTACTGCAGGTTGCGGTCGAGCGCCGCGGTCGGCCGCTTGCAGGTCTCCTGGATCGGGTGGATCGGGAACTCGAAGGCGATGCCGCCGGCGTCGCGGATGCCTTCGCGGGTGCGTTCGGCCAGCACGAGGTGGTGCCGGTTGCAGGGCGCGATGTCGGAGCCGGTCTGGGCGATGCCGATGATCGGCCGGCCCGACTGCAGCTCGTCGAAGCCGAGCCCGAAGTTCATGGTGCGCTCGAGATAGAGCGCCGTCATGTCGGCGTTGGCCGGGTTGTCGAACCAGGCCTGCGAGCGCAGCGCGAGGGGCTTCGGCTTCGTGGCCGGGTTCTTTTTCTTCGTGGGGCTTTTCATCAGGACATTCCCTTCAAGGTCTGGTCTGCGTTCGGCAGCGCCGCGCAGTCGTCGATGTACTGCCGGACGATATCGGCAAAGTTCTCGTGCGGCAGCAGGCCCAGGCGCGCGGCCCGTGCGGCGCTGGCGCCGCCCGGCCAGTTGGCCACGATGCCGGCGATGCGCTCGTCGCGCTCGAAGCGCACCAGCGCGCGCACCTTCGGGCCGGCCACCGCCTCGAGGGCGTCGAGCATGTCGGCCACGCGCACGTTGAGTGCCGGCAGGTTGAGCGCCGTGCGGCCGCAGAAGGCCTCGCGCGTGGCTTCGTAGACCGCGATCAGGCCGTCGACGGTGCGGGTCGGCGAGGACATGGGATGCGACACCTCGGGTGAGACCGGGCAGATCGATTCGACCCCCGCCAGCGGCTCGCGGATGATGCCGCTGAAGAAGGAGGAGGCGGCGCCATTGGGCCGGCCGGGCCGCACGGTGACGGTCATGAGGCGCGCCGCGCGGCCGTCGACGTAGCCCTTGCGGGTGTAGTCGGCCACGAGGTGCTCGCAGATCAGCTTCTGGGTGCCGTAGGAGGTCTGCGGCGCCGGCAGCGTGTCGTCGGCCACGAGCTTGGGCAGGGGCACCGCCGGGTCGGGCCCGAACACCGCCACCGAACTCGAGAACACCAGCCGCGCGACCTTGCCGCCGCCGTTGACGTGGGCCCGCAGCGCATCGAGCAGGGCCCGGGTGCTGTCGAGGTTGGAGCGCAGGCCGAGGTCGAAGTCGAGCTCGCATTCGCCCGACACGGCCGAGGCCAGGTGGAAGATGCCGTCGAAGGGCTCCTCGCGCAGCGCCTCGGTGTGGGTCAGCAGCGGGCCGGTGCGGGCCTCGACCCGGGCGTCGGCAAGCAGGTCGGCAGGCGGGGGCGCGATGTCGGTCAGGACCATGCGCTCGATGCGCTGGCCGTCCAGGGTACCGCGGGCGAGCAGGGCGCGGGCGAGCCGGGCCCCCACGAAGCCCCCGCCGCCGGTGATCATCAGTTTCATTTCGGTCTCCTTCAGTGCTTTGCTTGTCGATCGGGTGCGGGCGCCGGGCGCGCGGCGCGTGCGACCCGGGCGGCGGCCTGGCGACGCCGGCCATCGATGATGCCGCCTTCGACCAGCCGCTGCTCGCCGCGGATCAGGTGTTCGTTGGCATGCAGCCGGGCGGCCACCGGATCGTGGGCCGCGATGGCTTCGAAGATGGCGCGGTGCTCGCTCTGGACCGCGTTCATGAAATCGGCCCGCCGGGCCTCGTTGCCGCGCGTGATGCGCATGCCTTCGCGCAGGTACTGTTCGAGGAAGCCGAGCAGCAGCCGGAACTGCGGATTGCCGGTCGATTCGCCGATCACGCGGTGGAAGGCCAGGTCTTCGGCCACGCCGTCGCGGCCCTCGGCCACCGCGGTGTCGATGGCCGCGAGGGCGCGGCGCAGTGCCGCGATCTGGCTGCGCGTGGCGCGCTCGGCGGCCAGCGCGGCGATCTCGCCTTCGAGGACGCGGCGCACTTCGACCACGTGCACCACGGCCTGCACCGAGGTCAGCACGGCCGGGTCGAAGGCCAGTGCCTGGTTCTCCGGCGGCGGCGCGACGAACACGCCGGAGCCCTGGCGCGACTGCACCAGCGCCCTGGACTTGAGCTGGTGGACCGCCTCGCGCACCACGGTGCGAGAGACGCCGTGGGCGGTGGCCAGCTGCTGCTCGGTCGGCAGCCGGTCGCCGGCCTTCAGCGCGCCGCTGTCGATCTGCGCGCCCAGCAGCGCCGCCAACCGGTCCGACAGCCGGTCGACGACCAGCGGCTGGGGTTGGGGAGAGGCGGAAAGCCGCACGGCGGAGGATGAGGAAAAGGCGGTTATCAGGTCATCATACAAATATTGCACGGGTTAATGCCTAACGGTTTGCCCTGATGCGCGGCCGGTCCGCGATGCCAATACTGCGCGCTTGCGGCGTGGAGTCCTCCATGGCCCGATGTCGACTCGCGACCTTTCAGGACTTCAGTGCATGGCCAGTGTCACGATCCAGTCAGTCAAGAAGAACTTCGGTGATGTCGCCATCCTGCATGGCGTGGACATCGACATCCAGGACGGCTCGTTCACCGTGCTGGTCGGCCCGTCCGGCTGCGGCAAGTCGACCTTGCTGCGCATGATCGCCGGGCTCGAGGAGATCAACGGCGGCGAGATCCGCATCGGGGACAAGCGGGTCAACGACCTGCCGCCCAAGGAGCGCGACATCGCGATGGTGTTCCAGAACTACGCGCTATATCCGCACATGACGGTGCGCGAGAACATGGCTTTCGCGCTGGCGCTCGCCAAGATGGACAAGCCGACCATCGAGGCCAAGGTCAAGCGCGCGGCCGAGATCCTGGCGCTGGCGCCGCTGCTCGAGCGCTATCCGCGCCAGCTCTCGGGCGGGCAGCGGCAGCGGGTCGCGATGGGACGGGCCATCGTGCGCGATCCGCAGGTGTTCCTGTTCGACGAGCCGCTGTCCAACCTCGACGCCAAGCTGCGGGTGGCGATGCGCAGCGAGATCAAGGAATTGCACCAGCGCCTGAAGACCACCTCGATCTACGTCACGCACGACCAGATCGAGGCCATGACCATGGGCGACAAGATCGTCGTGATGCGCGACGGCCGGATCGAGCAGACCGGCAGCCCGCTCGAGCTCTACGACCATCCGGCGAACCAGTTCGTGGCCGGCTTCATCGGCTCGCCGTCGATGAACTTCCTGCCCGGCACCCTGCGCCGCGGCGGCGGTGCGGCCCGGGTCGAGCTGGCCGACGGCACCCAGCTCGACGCGCCGCTGGCCGCCGGCGGCGTCGACGGCCAGCCCGTGATCTACGGCACCCGGCCCGAGCACCTGACCCTGGCCGACGGCGGCGGCATCCCGGCGCGCGTCGCGGTGATGGAGCCGACCGGCATGGACACCTTCGTGGCCTGCCGCCATGAAGGCGTGGAACTGTCGGCGGTGTTCCGTGAGCGCCACGATTTCGCGCCCGGCACCATCATCCACCTGCAGCCCGATCTTCAGCGGGCCCACCTCTTCGATGCCGCCAATGGCCAACGCCTGGTCGCGTGAGACCTCGCGGGACAGACCCAGAAACTGCGAAGCAGTTTTTGCTAGTGAGATTTTTTCGGCCGTTCAACAACAGGAGACATGAATGAGTGATTTCAATCGCCGCAAGATTCTGAAGAGTTCGGCCGGCCTCGCGGCCGCAGCCTCGCTCGGCGTCGGCACCGCGATCTTCTCGCCGCTCGCGAATGCGCAGACCCTGGCCTTCAAGCCCGAGAAGGGCGCCAAGCTGCGGGTGCTGCGCTGGAGCCGGTTCGTGCAGGGAGACATCGACGCCTACATGGCGAACGTCAAGCGCTTCAGCGAGGCCACCGGCATCGAGGTGCGGGTCGACAACGAGGGCTGGGAAGACGTGCGGCCCAAGGCGGCGGTGGCGGCCAACACCGGCGCCGGGCCGGACATCATCCTGTCGACCAACGACGACGCCAACCTCTACCCGGACAAGCTGCTCGACGTCACCGACCTGGCGGAATACCTGGGCAAGAAATACGGCGGCTGGTACCCCGCGGGCGAGCTCTTCATGCGGCCCGACGGCAAGAAGTGGATCGGGCTGCCGCTCGGGGCCTCGGGCTCGCTCATCGTCTACCGCGAGAGCATGGTCAAGGCGGCCGGCTTCGACAAGTTCCCGACCAACAACGAAGACTTCCTCAAGCTCTACAAGGCGCTGAAGGAGAAGGGCACGCCGGGCGGCATGGCGCTGGGCAACGCGACCGGCGACAGCACCTGGACCAACTGGCTGATCTGGTCTTTCGGCGGCAAGCTGGTCGACAAGAACAACAAGGTGGTCCTCGACAGCCCCGAGACGCTGAAGGCGCTGGAGTACGCCAAGGAGCTCTACGCCAACTTCATCCCGGGCACCCTGTCGTGGCTCGATCCGAACAACAACAAGGCCTTTCTCGACGGCCAGATCAGCGTCACGAACAACGGCATCTCGATTTACTACGCGGCCAAGAACTCGCCCGATCCGAAGGTCAAGGAGATGGCGTCGGACATCAACCATGCGGTGTTCCCGGTCGGGCCGGTGGGCGTGCCGACCGAGTCGCACCTGTTCTTCAACCAGATGATCATGAAGTACACCAAGTACCCGCAGGCCTCGAAGGAGTTCCTGCGCTTCATGATGGAGCGGCCGCAGTTCGACGACTGGCTGCAGGGCGCCGGCGGCTACGTGGCGCAGCCGCTGAAGGCCTACGAGGCCAATCCGATCTGGACCTCCGACCCGAAGAACACGCCCTACCGCGACTCGGTCAAGAACCTGCGGCCGGCCGGCTTCGAGGGCAAGCTGGGCTACGCATCGGCCGGCGCGGCGGCGGACTTCATCATCCCGAACATGGTGGCCGAGGCGGCCAGCGGGTCGAAGACGCCGAAGGAAGCGGCCGAGCGCGCGCAAAAGCGCGCCGAGCGCTACTACAAGGTCTGAGGAAGAACCGCTGCCCATGACCACGCGACTGGCCAGGTTCCAGAACAGCCGCAACGCCCTCGGCTTCATGTTCATGTTGCCGGCGGCGGTGCTGCTGCTGCTGTTCCTGACCTATCCGCTCGGGCTGGGCACCTGGCTCGGCTTCACCGACGCCAAGGTGGGCCGGCCGGGCGAGTGGATCGGGCTCGAGAACTACATCTTCCTGTGGGGCGACGCGGTCACTCGGCTGGCGCTCTTCAACACGCTCTTCTACACGGTGGTGGCGAGCGTGTTCAAGTTCCTGCTCGGTCTTTGGCTGGCGGTGCTGCTGAACAAGAACATCCGCTTCAAGACCTTTTTCCGGGCCGTGATCCTGCTGCCCTACATCGTGCCGACCGCGCTGTCGGCGATCGCCTTCTGGTGGATCTACGACTCGCAGTTCTCGATCATCAGCTGGGGGCTCATGAAGCTCGGTCTGATCGATCACTACATCGACTTTCTCGGCGATCCGTGGAATGCACGCTTCGCGGTGATTGCGGCCAATGTGTGGCGCGGCGTGCCCTTCGTGGCGATCACGCTGCTGGCCGGGCTGCAGACGATCTCGCCCTCGTACTACGAAGCCTCGGCGATCGACGGCGCAACACCGTGGCAGCAGTTCCGCCACGTCACGCTGCCGCTGCTGACGCCGATCATCGCGGTGGTGATGACCTTCTCGGTGCTGTTCACCTTCACCGATTTCCAGCTGATCTACGTGATCACGCGCGGCGGCCCCTTGAACGCCACGCACCTGATGGCGACGCTGTCGTTCCAGCGCGCGATCTCGGGCGGCGCGCTGGGCGAGGGCGCGGCGATTGCGATCGCGATGGTGCCCTTCCTCCTGGGCTGCATCATGTTCAGCTACTTCGGACTGCAACGCAGGGCCTGGCAAAAATGAGCAAATCCGGCCAGATCGATGTCGTCGGGATGAGCTATCTCGATACCGTGCCGCGCAAGGCGGTCACGGTGTACCTGCCGCTGGTGGTGTTCCTGATCGTGCTGCTGTTTCCGTTCTACTGGATGGCGATCACGGCGGTGAAGCCCGAGGTCGAATTGCTGTCGCGCGAGGGCAATCCGTTCTGGGTCATCACGCCGACGCTCGCGCACTTCCACAAGCTGCTGTTCGAGACCGCCTATCCGCAATGGCTGTGGAACACGGTGCTGGTGTCGGTGGTGTCGACCTTCGGCTCTCTCGTGGTGTCGGTGCTGGCGGCCTACGCGATCGAGCGGCTGCGCTTCAAGGGCGCGCGCCAGACCGGGCTGGCGATCTTCCTGGCCTACCTGGTTCCGCCGTCGATCCTGTTCATTCCGCTGGCCAACGTGGTCTTCAATCTCGGGCTGTTCGACACCCGCTGGGCGCTGGTCCTGACCTACCCGACTTTCCTGATCCCGTTCTGCACCTGGCTCCTGATGGGCTACTTCCGGTCGATCCCGGCCGAGCTCGAGGAGTGCGCGCTGATCGACGGTGCCAATCGTTGGCAGATCCTGGTCAAGATCGTGCTGCCGCTGGCGGTGCCGGGGCTGATCTCGGCCGGCATCTTCGCCTTCACGCTGTCGTGGAACGAGTTCATCTACGCGCTGACTTTCGTCTCGTCGTCGGAGATCAAGACGCTGCCGGTGGGTGTCGTCACGGAACTGGTGCAGGGCGACGTCTACCAGTGGGGGCCTTTGATGGCCGGCGCGCTGCTGGGCTCGCTGCCGGTGGCCTTCATCTACTCGTTCTTCGTCGAGTACTACGTGTCGGGGTTGACCGGGTCGGTCAAGGAGTGAGGGCCCTCGCGGCTCAGCGAAAAAACTCGCTCGGCGGCAGTCCGAACTGGCGCCTGAACATGGTCGCGAACGCGCTCGGGCTGTCGTAGCCCAGCGCCAGCGCGACGTCGAGCACCTTGTCGCCGGTGGCGAGGCGTTCGAGCCCGTGCAGCAGCCGCGCCTGCTGGCGCCATTTGCCGAAGGTCATGCCGGTCTCGCGCGCGAACAGGCGCTGCAGGGTCTTGGCGTCTACCGCCAGGCGGCGGGCCCAGTCGCCGAGAGTCGCGCCATCGTGCGGCGCGGCCAGCAGGTGCGAGCAGATTTGCTTCAAACGTGGATCGACCGGCTGCGGCAGGTGCAGCGGCAGCACCGGCAGCGCGTGCAGTTCGTCGAGCAGCAGGCGCATCAGGCGGCCGTCGCGCGAGTTCGGGACGTAGTCCGGCGGGACTTCGACGGCGGCCTGGATCAGTTCGCGCAGCAGCGCAGAGATGCCGACCGCGCGGGATTGGTCGGGCAGGTGCGGCGCCGCTTCCGGGCGAACATAGATGCTGCGCATGCGCACTTCGCCGATGCAGCGGATGGCGTGCAGCCAGCCGGCCGGCATCCAGATGCCGCGGGTCGGCGGCACGATCCAGCGGCCCTCGCCGGCACTCACCACCATGACGCCGTGCACCGCGTAGATCAACTGGCTCTTGGCATGGGCATGCGGCGCGATCAGATGGCCGGCCGGGTAGTCGGCGGCCTTGCAACTGACGGGCGCCGGGTTGCGGTCGACCTGGGACAGGAATTCGGGATTCGGCGACTGGGGAAGGGCAGGCATGGCGATGTCTTTTTCGCGAAGATCGCCGACCGAACGGCGTGCGACAGGCCTTCATCGTATCGCTACGATCCGTTCCCTGTTCCTGTCCCCGCGCCCTGCGCGCACGTTCTTCCCATGACTTCGACCGCCGTCACCCGCGTTTCCGCCGCCTCCGGCCCATCGCCATCGAACGGGGTCGCCTTCGGCGTGCTCGGCGCGATCAGCGCCTCGCACCTGATCAACGACATGATGCAGTCGCTGATCCTGGCGATGTACCCGGTGCTCAAGGGCGACTTCCAACTGAGCTTCGGCCAGATCGGCCTGATCACGCTGACCTACCAGTTGACCGCGTCGCTGTTCCAGCCGCTGGTCGGGCTCTACACGGACCGCAAGCCGATGCCCTATTCGCTGCCGGTCGGCATGGGCTTCACGCTGGCCGGACTGGTGCTGCTGGCCTTCGCGCCGAGCTTCGCGGTGCTGCTGCTGGCGGCGGCGCTGGTGGGCACCGGTTCGTCGATCTTCCATCCGGAGTCCTCGCGCGTGGCGCGCATGGCCTCGGGCGGACGGCATGGCCTGGCGCAGTCGCTGTTCCAGGTCGGCGGCAACACCGGCAGCGCGCTCGGGCCGCTGGTGGCGGCGGCGGTGATCGTTCCCTTCGGCCAGCGCAGCGTGGCCTGGTTCGGACTGGCGGCGCTGCTGGGCATCGTGCTGCTGACGCAGGTGAGCCGCTGGTACGGTGCGCATCACGCGGCCGCCAGCGCGCGCGCCGCACGCCGGCCGGTGGCCCCGCCGCTGCCGCGCGGCAAGGTGCTGGGCGCGATCGGCGTGCTGTTGCTGCTGATCTTCTCGAAGTACTTCTACATCGCCGGGCTCAGCAGCTTCTACACCTTCTACCTGATCGAGCGCTTCGGGCTCTCGGTGCAGAGTTCGCAGTACCACCTGTTCGTCTTTCTCTTCGCCTCGGCGCTGGGCACGCTGGCCGGTGGCCCGATCGGCGACCGCTTCGGGCGCAAGCCGGTGATCTGGGCCTCGATCCTCGGCGTGGCGCCGTTCGCGCTGCTGCTGCCGCATGCCGACCTGTTCTGGACCACGACGCTGACGATCCTGATCGGGCTGATCCTCTCGTCGGCGTTCTCGGCGATCCTGGTCTATGCGCAGGAACTGATCCCGGGCAAGGTCGGCATGGTGTCGGGCCTGTTCTTCGGTTTCGCCTTCGGCATGGGCGGGTTGGGCGCGGCGCTGCTCGGGCTGCTGGCGGACCACACGAGCATCGACTATGTGTACCGGGTGATTGCCTATCTGCCGCTGCTGGGGGTTGTGGCGGTGCTGCTGCCGAATATCGAACGGGGTGGGAAGGGGGCTGTTTGAGTCTGGCTCGGGATCTGGATACCGGTGCTGCCGGGGCGGCGATGGCGGGCGGTATGCCCTGGACCGGCCGACGTCACCGGCCGCTTCGCGGCTGCCCTGCGCTGCTCGCGGTACGCGGGGTCCGCGCAAACTCGCTTCGCTCAAACA
>NZ_JASZYN010000025.1:0-52616 GCF_030316965.1 Variovorax sp. J31P207 | reverse complement strand
CGCCTGCTTTCTCGTGTGCGCCAAGGCCCAGCGCCATGACTCCCAGTCCAGCAGCACCACCCAGGAACTCCCGCCGCGATGCTGCAGAGTCGATCCGCTTGTTGTGATCCAGGACGTAAATTTGATGGAATTCCGGCCTAACTTTGAACGAACTCATGAGTTCCTCCAAGGTTGTCTCGCTTGGTTACCCAAGAAAATCAACAGCTTGCGAGCACAGTTTTCAAAGTTGCACCGGTCGGGTTTTCAAAGTTCCGCCGGCCCAGGCACAGGCAGGATCTGTCGCGCGAACCCAGCGACGGGAAACGCTGGCCATTGGCGAGACCCGAAGCATTCGCCGCATCGTAGAGCGTCAGGGACCAGAAGATGGCAGCAGGGACGTCGGGCGGCAGATGCAGGCGATAGTTGTTGCCTCCCACCAATGGCACTCCCTCGCCATCGGTAAAGCCCATCATGTAAGCAGCACCCTTGCCCGGTATTTTCGAGAGCATCCCCGGACTGACAGAGTAGTAATCGGTGAAGAACCAGATCCGGGCGTCGAGGGCGCGATAGCCCCCGGCAACATTCATCCAAGACAGATCCATCGTCGTGCGCGGGCTGGGCGGCGTCACGTTGTCCATGGGATTGATCCAGCGGCGGTCTGAATACATGAGCAGCGAGCCGCCGTTGAGGGTGTCTTGGAAGCCGATGACGCGGCTCATCTTGTAGGCGGTCTTCGCTGCACAATCCAGGACCTCCCGTGTGTGCGCATCAGGTGTGAACGGCTGGCCCTTGACGATTCCGATCGCTGCCAGCATGCCGAGCCAGTCGGGACCTGCGAGGTTGTCGCCCTCCCGGTCCACGAGCAGCTTGAGCTGATCGAATGCGCTGCCGTCGCTGATCGGCAGCAGGTCGGCCGAGACGCCGGAGGCATCGGGGAATTTCATCGGCTGGGCGGCGACCTCGCCGTTCAGTGGATAGATTCTTGCTCGCTCAAGGTGCGCGACAGCCGGCGCTAGATTCATCGGGTCCTCAAAGAACCCGCGCAGGAAGATGAAGACGTTGTGGGTTCCTGAACGGTAGACGTAATAACCTTCTGGCACCGGTCCCTTGTAGCCGGGTGGCAATAGAAGGAACTTGCCGCCCTTGCCGCCATCCGGTCCAGCGAGGCCGACATCACCGAAGAACTTGCCACCTTCCACCGGGATGGGGCGCTGCCAGTAATCGAGCAGGATGCCTTGCAGTGCGGGCGGCGCTTCCATCACCAGCGGACCATCCTTGCCCAAATCGACGTAGCTCATCGCGTAGAGAACATCGGAGTTGGGGGTCGTCACCAGAGTCTTGGCGTCAAGTCGCTGCTTCCAGATCGGCAAAACGTTGTAGCCGGCGCCGAACGTCTTTTCCGACCCGACCTGCATGCCGAGCGTGTTGATCAACGGCATCGCCCAGAGGTAGGTCTGCGTCGCCCGTTGGAAGAGCAGTTCTTCACGAAGTGCCTGCGCGGTCTCCTCCGTGGGCCGGCCTTCCGCAAATGGCAGGTTGGCGAGTTCGTCGATGCGAGATGTCTGCGCGTATTTGGTTGCCATGGCTATTCCCCATTCCGCTCAACTACTCAATTCACCTTCTCGACCTGCGGCGGCTGCCATGTGCCGTCGAGGATCGCCTTGTCAGCCCAATAGGCGCGGATGTATAGCGAAAACGTACCGCTCGGCGCAGGCAGCCAGTTGCTTTCCTTGTCCTTGCCGGGCGCCTTGGCGCCGGCATAGAGCGTTAGCGACCCGTCCGCGTTGTATTGGAGATCCTTGTTCTTCGTGCCCAGCGACTGGCGCTTCAGCGGATTGGGGTGGAAGAGATGTAGATCGTTGTAGAGGGTGAGCGACCAGAAGCCCTTGACCGGCGGCGTCTGCCCTTTGGCAAAGGTGAGAGCGTAAGCGTTCTGTCCGTTGAGTTGCTCGCCTTGGCTGTCGTCGTCGCGGTAGATGTATTTGGTTTCCTCCGGGCGGTTTTCATACATGTTCGACTTGGCGGTGGCCGTGCGATTGAGGTAGTCAGTGCCCCACTTCGCATTGTTCACCGGCGAATTCCAATCGTTGCCGGCGGGACGACCGTTGTAGCGCCACTGGAAGAACGGTGAGATCATTTCAACCTCGGCGGCGACGGCGCTTTCCTTAAGCGTCTGCTTGATCTCCGGGTCCTTGGCGGCCGCTTCCAGCACGCTGCCGATCCATTTGTAGAGAGCCTCCTCGCCCGGCAACGGCGGCACGCTCTTCATCACCGCCGGCAACTGGTCGAAAAAGGTCTCCGGGTTCACCCATTTGGTCTCGCCTTTGCTTGCAGCCGCCGGGAAATGCGGCAGCTTGCTCCAGTCCTTGGTCTTGATCTTCCCGTCGAACTCCGACAGCGGGTAGAAGACGACCTGATTGAGCACCGACTGGATGGCCTCGTGATCCGCCGCCGTGTCATCCATGAAAACGCGGGGCGCGGCGAAGGCCGACGACGTGGAAGACCTCACCACCGCAGTGATCCCGGCGGGCATCTCGCCCTTCCAGTCCGGGCCGACGATCATGTAAAAGCCCGGCTTTGTGCCGTAGGCCTTGCCGATCTCGGAAAACTCGTCGGTGCGCACGTCATAAAGTGCATAGACCCAGAAGCGATCGCCGAACTCTGGCACTTGAAAGACGATCGGTTCCTTGTCCAACGTGAAGTAGCCGGCGCCATACACGACGTCCTGGTTCGGGCAGGTGACGAAATGCTCATCCGGGCTGATGTAGCCGGTCAGCATGGCGTTCCGGTTGAATGCCACCGGCACAACGCCGCCCAGCAAACCAGGTTCCGGCGCCTTGGAGAAAGCGTCGGCGCGGTTGGCCACATTGACGAGCGGCCAGCCCCAGATATAGGCCATTCGCGCCATCGTCTGCACATAGGCCTTGGTCATGGCCGTCCCAGGTGGCGGGCCGAGGACCTCAGCGGCGGAGGTTGGAATTGGAACCTGTTGCGATTGCGCAGTCATGGTCGTGTCCTTTCGGTCGTCAAGTGGATCGACATGTTTCAGTTCGCTAGGGCGCGCTTCCGCCAGCGCCTCGGTGGCAACGGCCTTCACCCGGTAACCCTGCGGGCGCCCGAACGACAGTGTGCTCCGACCTTCAGGTCGAGTTCAACGGTCGTAGAACGCGAATAGGCGACCGTTCATGTCAGGCCAGCAGCCCGTCCTACCGAACCTCCGGCCGGAAATTCCCCAGGCTATCGAAGGTCTGCTCACGTCTTAACCGGGCATCGCAGGCAGATGCACGACCGGCAGGTTCTGGCCGACTGTAGCCTGTCGGCTACCAGGCGTTTCGGGCCCACTCCAGACGTCCACCTTCCTCAAGACCGGGCATTCCACCTCCTAGCCGCCTGAGTTTTCAAGAGGTGGGCGGCCCAACAGGCGCAGCGTGGCGCAGGGACTCGAGGAGCAGACCTCTCGTCCTTCGTGTCCCGCTTGCGCGGCTTGACCTATCGAACAACTGGTTCAAAGTCGGGGAGGCTCCAGGTCTTTTCGAAAAGCGCCTTGTCGGGCCCGTAGAAACGGAACAATGTGAACCAGGGGCGGCCGGCCTTCGTCGGCACCCAGTTCGCTTCCTGCCCGGCCGGCGCCTGCGGGCCGAAGTAGATGTCGACGGAGCCGTCGGCGTTGCGCCGCATGGCCTTGTCGTACGAGTCGAGGCCTGGACGCGCCAGGTCCCGAATGAGGCAGGCGGTATCCAGGTCGTAGACCGTCACAGCCCAGTATTGCTTGGCCGGGACATTGGGGGGCACGTGCAGCCGATAGGTCTTCTCACCTTGCAGCGCCTTGCCATCCCGGTCATTCGCGCCCACGGTATAAAAAGTTGCAGCGCCAAGTTTCTTCGGCGTCGCGAACGCGAGGAAATAGATCAAGCCTCGCTCATCCAGGAAGAACGACGTGTCCTTGAGGTACGTGAAGCCGGTCTTGGGCCCTTTGTTTTCTGGCAGCTTCCACTGCGTGCCCGGCCACCAAGCCTCGCCCCCGCGCACGCCGAGCATGAAGCCCTCGTGCGCCTCGGAAGCGCCCTGGCGCAGGATTGGCACAAGGGTCGTCGGGGGACTGAAAGGCCGGCCCTTTTCGAGGCCCAGAGAGCGCAGTTGACTGAGCGCAACCAAGTCTCGTGCCATCACAGGCTCCTCGTTCACCATGCGTGCGAGCCTGTCGTAGAAGGTCTCATCGAACGCGACCACGCCATCCATCAGCTTGCCGGCCATGTCGATATGCCGTTGCGCCGGGGGATTCGACGCTTGTGCCAGGGGATACAGGCTCATCTTCTTCACCAGGTCGATGGCCTTGGCGACGTCGGCCTCAGTGCTGCTCTCGGGGATGACCCGAAACAACGCGTAGCCATTCACAGTCTCGGAACGGACAGCGACGTGCCCGGCAGGCACGACCTGGTCGTAGCCTGGCGGCAGGAAGACGTACTTGCCGCCTTTGCCGGCATCTTCCCCCGCGGGACCCACGTCAGCGAGCGGCACCTGCCACGCATCGAGCACTGAACCGAAGAGTCCCGCCCCCACTGCGGCGGGGATGTCCAGCACTACCGGGCCGTCTTTCAGGTTGAAGTTGAAGTAGACATACCTAGTCGATGCATTCGGCGTTGTGAACTGGAGCCTCCAATCCGCCGGTTGGGACCAGTAGACGATGTCGTTGTACTTGGCGCCGGCATCGCGGAAGAACGCCTCCCGCATGGCATCGACGCTCACCAATGGCATGCCCCAGATAGCTGATTCGACGGCACGGCGGTGCAGCGTGCGTGACGTCAGTTCCTGCGCGTTGAACGGCTTCGAAGCCTGCCCTGCGGCCGGGTCCACTGCGAAGAAGGTGCCTGCCAAGACGGCAAGAGAGGCGCGAAAGGTCCGATTCATAGAGCTCGCTGTTAGAAGGTCCGGAGCGCGTGCTCTGGTTCCGTAGGCTCTCAGTCGCCAGCGTTCCTGTCAACAGCACCAAGGTGCAAGGCGGGTGGCCGCGCGGACCGTCAGTTGGGGAACCACAGGTACACCGGGAGACGACCCCTAGCAGACGTCGGCTTCGGGCCCGGAAGCGGCTGGCCAGATTGTTGACCGCCACGCCGTAAGTGCGCCCGCGTTTGATGTGATCTTGGCGTGCTCCCTCCCGCCCGCCCTGCCCTGCTTCGATCTCTCGAGGGCGCGGAGGCGTTCAAGCAACTCGACGGGCCGATTTCTCATCGAATCAACAACTTGGGCGCGTCGTCGTCAAAGTTAGGCCGTAAATTCGATGGAATTCCGGTCTAACTTTGAACGACCTCACCCGATGAGTTCCTCCAAGGTTGTCTCGCTTGGTTACCCAAGCAAATCAACAGCTTGCGAGCGCCGTTTTCAAAGTTGCACCCGTCGGGTTTTCAAAGATCCGCCGGCGGAGGCGCAGGTAGCATCCACCGGCCGCTTCCGGCCGACTTTCCGTTTGCTCCAAAGCCGACCGTCATTCGCGCCTCGGCTCGCTCGTGTGGATGAGCGAAGCCGCCTTGTCCATCTCGCCAGCCACTAGGGCCGAAAAGGCGTGCAGGGCGCCCACGATCGCGTCGTCGATCGCTTCGCGTTCCTCCTTCAGCGGCTTCTTCAACACCCAGTTGATCACCTCGGACTTTACGCCCGGATGGCCGACGCCGAGCCGCAGTCGCCAGTAGTCGGCACTGCCGAGCTGCGCATGGATGTCGCGCAACCCATTGTGGCCGGCGTGGCTGCCGCCGAGCTTGAACTTGGCCTTCCCCGGCACGACGTCAAGCTCGTCGTGCGCGACCAGGATCTCGTTCGGCTCGATCTTGAAGAAGAGGGCCAGCGCGGCGACCGATTTGCCCGACAGGTTCATGAAGATCTGAGGCTCGAGTAGCCACACCGGCTTGCCGCCGACCTGGGTGCGCGCGACCAGGCCATGGTAGGCGCGTTCCGGCGTCAGGGTGAGCTCGAGATCGCGGGCCAGGGCATCAATGAACCAGAAGCCGGCGTTGTGTCGAGTGGACTCGCAGTCAGGGCCTGGATTGCCGAGGCCTACAAACAGCTTGATCATGATCGATTATTCGCGCGGGACCGGGACGAGAGTCCGTTCTTGGCCGGGACCCTAGCCGGATCCATTTAGCGGCCGGGCCCGAACAACTCGAGGGCAACCTCGACGGGGTCGCGCTCGCCTTCTTTTTCGTAAAGCTCGGCCGCGACCTCCAGGACACTCTCGTCATCGGCAAGTCCCTCGGCCAGGCGCACCCATTCCTGGCGGAACAGGTGGACCCACGCCGCGCGCGGCGTCAGCGTGATGCCGTGGCGAACGATCGGCGGATGGGGTTCCCACATGCCGCCAGCATAACTTACGAAGCGTACTTTAAGCACGATGAGAATCAACTTCAAGGCGCAAACACATTGATGCAAAAACGACGAACACATTTCTGCACATGGGCGGCGCCGCCACGAGGCAACGCGCTTGCTTGCTCGTGGTCCCACGCGCCTCCGCGGTCCAAGCATGCACAAACGGGGGACGTTCATGTAAACAGCTTACGAGCGCCGTTTTCAAAGTTGCACCGCTCGTGTTTTCAAAGTTCTACGGGCCCACACGTGCACGAGCATCCAACGGCCGTTTCCGGGCTCCGTTGCCGTCCGCTGTAGGCCCGGTTCGGGCCCACTGCGGAAGTACGCCGTGCTGCCCACATCGCCGCAAAGCAGACGCCCAAGATCGCCGTCGCGATGCGGTTGATCGCGACCCTCGCACCGTTCCGAGCCGAACCGCCGGCAAGCTCCGCAGCAAATTCACGAGGCGGCCGCAGGGTGAGCAAAATGACCCCGCATACCCTCCGGGCCAGGGCTTGCCCAGGCTGCTGAAGATTCGGACCCTGCTTGGACATTCGTCGCCCGTCATGACGACGGCGTCTTCATCCCATCCGTTGCATTCATAAGTAACCCCTGTCCGCGCCGATCCGAATCTGAGGTGGGTCAAGATGGAACCGGCGCCGACAGGGCAACCCCATGCGATGCTGGCCGCAATCGATGCGCTGCGCGGACGTGACGCCGTGGCTGCCGCGCACATGGCCAAGCATCGCGAACTATTGCCAAATGACTCGATCGCCTACGTCGTGTTGCTCAATTCTTCAGCCAGCCCCGTCTTCCTGTCGCAGCGTGCGCGCCTGATCGAGGGTTTGCGCAAGGCGGGATTGCCGGAGCGATAGGCCCCAAAAGGGTGAGCAAAAAAGTCTCTGGTCGTCCTTTTGGCGGGTCCGTTCCTTCGTAACTGAACGGTTGCGGGCTCCTCGGCGATTTATCGGCAATTGATCGGCAACTTTTCGCGCTCCAGGCACGCGCCGCGCTGAATAATGAACGCTGTCGGTCGAGCGCCATGAGGAGGGCATTGATGAAAGCTGTCTGCGCTGCGTGCAAGGCGGAATATGAACTCGGCCGGAAGTTTTGCGGAGAATGCGGTGCCGTGCTGCCGCGTGCACCCGTGGACGTCAGTTCAGCCGGCAATCCGCGCATGACGCGACGCCAAATGACGGTGCTGTTCTGCGACTTGGTCGGCTCGACCCAGCTTGCCGAGCGCGTTGATCCTGAAGATCTGCTTGATGTCCTGTCGGCCTATGGCGATCTGGTCAAGCGGGTGGCAGCTCGGTTTGGAGGGTTTGTCGCGAGAATCGTTGGCGATGGGGCCGATGTCTACTTCGGCTACCCCATGGCCGGCGAGGATGACGCGGTGCGCGCTGTGCATGCAGGCCTTGCGATCGTCGAAGAGGTGTCGCGTCTAAAGGAAACAGCCCGCCTCGCGTCCGCGGTTCAGGTGCGGGTTGGGATTGCCACGGGGCTAGTCGCCGTGGGCGTCAATGAGGCGATTGCAATTGCTGGAGGAACTCCCAATTTGGCAGCTCGCATTCAGGCCCAGGCGCAGCCGGGGCAGGTTGCGATCTCGCCCAGCACGCGCCGTATCGCCGGCAGCCAGTTTGAGTACCAGGATCTGGGCATCTTCGAGTTGAAGGGATTTGATGAGCCTGTCCGGCTGACTGCAGTCACCGGGTCCGGCGCGATGAACAGTCGTTCGGCCTGGAGGGGCCACGACGCAAGATCCCCGTTGGTCGGGCGCGAAACCGAGTTGGCTGAGCTTCTGGATTGCTGGAAGGTCGCGACCTCACCGCAAATCACAGGTGCTTTGATCGTTGCCGAGGCGGGACTAGGAAAGTCGCGGCTCGCCACTGAGCTAGATCGGCGGCTGGACTCGATCGAGCACACGACCTTGCGGCTTCAATGCTCGCCGTTCCACGCCAACAGTGTGCTGAACCCATGGGTTCAGCATCTCGCGATGGCGGCGGGTTTTGCCCGCGAAGATGCGTCGCTCACACAGCTGGAGAAGCTGGAGGCGCAGTTGGCAATCGCCGGCATCGAGGCCGACCTGGATCTGAGCCTCGTGGCCTCGTTGATGGGGATTCCAAGCGCGGACCGCTATCCGCCGGTCAGTCTGCCGCCTCCGGCGCAGCTGCAAATGACCAAGGACGCATTGCAGCGCTATGTGGTGGGGCTCGCCGGCGCGCCATCCGCGATGGCGCGCACAAGCTCCATATCTTTACTGGGCGGCGACAAGGGGCTCACGCCTGTGCTATTGATCGTCGAGGATCTGCACTGGATCGATCCGACGTCGCTAGAGCTTATCGATCAGATCCTGGCCGGACCTCAGGTCGCACCGATCCTGCTCTTGATGACGACGCGACCCGAGTCGAGACCGGAACTTAAGATCGAGCCGAGGTTGATTTCGCTGGGGCGCCTTGATGAGCAGGCATCGCGCGCGATCGCAATGCGAGTGGCCGCCGAGATCGGACTTGCGGATTCAGCGATCGACACGATCATTCAGCGCAGCGATGGCGTGCCGTTGTATATCGAGGAAATGACCAGGATGGTGATTGAGTCGCACGGGAGCCTTGGCGGCGCCGCCGACCTGCGTCTGACCGACATCCCGGACACGCTGCTTGACCTTCTGATGGAGCGGCTGGACCGCCTGGGTGCGGCAAAGTGGCTGGCTCAGGTGGGTGCGGTGATCGGTCACGAGTTCAGCCGGCGCTTGTTGTTCGCCGCCGCGGATATGGGTCGCGTCGC
Organism: Variovorax sp. J31P207; assembly: GCF_030316965.1. Classification (NCBI taxonomy): domain Bacteria; kingdom Pseudomonadati; phylum Pseudomonadota; class Betaproteobacteria; order Burkholderiales; family Comamonadaceae; genus Variovorax; species Variovorax sp. J31P207. The sequence continues at coordinate 43,520 of NZ_JASZYN010000025.1, read as the reverse complement.
GTTCGACGAGGCATTGAATGCGATGCTGGACGCGAGTCTCGTCCTTCCGGGCGACGGCGCCGGGGAGCGGTTCGTCTTCAGGCATGCATTGATTGAAGATGCCGCGTACGGGTCGATTGTGGCGAGGACCCGGACCGCGTTGCACGGGCGCGTCGCCGACGTGCTGATGGACCAATTCGCAGATGACATGACGCGCCAGCCCGAAATTGCTGCACGTCACCTGTCAAGGGCCAGCAGATACCTCGAAGCAAGCCGGTATTTTCTTGAGGCGGGCAAACAAGCCCTTGCGCGTGGCGCCCCGCGCGAGGCGGCCGCGCACCTGTCCGATGGTGTGGCGACGCTTTCAGCCGAACCATCCGGCCTGGAGCGTAGCCAATCTGAACTTGCACTTCTTTCTGTGCTGGGCCCGACCACGATGGTGCTTAGGGGGCCTGGCAGCCAGCAGTTTCACGATGTTCAAAGGCGCGCATTTGCGCTTTGCCATGAGCTGCCCGGTGCTCCGCGTCAGTTTCCGATCACCTACGGTCTGTGCCTCTACCACTGGGGCCGAGCCGAGCTCGAGACCGCGCGCGTGCTGGCCTCGGACCTTCTAAAAGTCGCCCAATCGAAGGACGAGGACGCCGAGGCGGCGATGGCGGCCAACACGATGATGGGCATGATCACGTTGAGCTTGGGCGACGTTCAGGCGGCGCGCGCACATCTGGAGCGTTCGGTGGCGCGCTACGACCCGCAGCGCGACGCTGCGCTCTATCCGATCTATCTGATGGATTTCGGCGTCTTCGGTCGCTTCTATCTGGCCGTGGCCACCTTTATCAACGGCGACGAGGAGCGGGCCAGCGTGCATGCGCGCGATGCTTACGAGTTGGCGAGCGGTTTGAACCAGCCGCATACATTGGGCTTTTCGATGGTGGCCAATTGCACGATCGCAGTCTTGCGCGATCAGCCGGCGCTCGCTCTTCAGTTTGCTGAGCAGTGCATAGACTTCTCGTCCCAGTTGGGTTTCTCCGAATTTATCGGGATGGCGCGCATCGCGCGTGGATGGGCCACAGCCCGCCGAGGCCAACTTTCCGCCGGCCTGGACGACATGGAGGCGGGCATTCGACTGTGGCAAGCGACCGGTTTCGAGAACTGGCAATCCTGGTTTTCGCTCGTCAGAGCCGAAGTGCTGACGGAGCTTGGTCGCGGCGAGGAAGCATTGCGCGACATCGAGCATCAGATCGAGCGCATCAACCTTGGCGGGGAGAGCGTGTTCCAAAGTCTCCTCTTGGCCCAGAAGGCCTCCCTGCTGAGCATGGATCCCGCGACTTCAGGCGCGTGCATGAGGCTATTGCGGGAAGCGAAAGAGCTTGCTTCAGCACAGCGCGCCGTCGCGTGGACCAGGCGGATAGACGCCATTGAAGGGGCTATCACGCCGGATCTCCAACAAGCGCCTAGATTGCTTGTGAAGAGCGGGTTTCAGATCTTCTGCGTTGACGTTTCGCTTTCAGTTGGGCCGCTGTGCCTTGGCGGTGATGCGCCGAAAGCGCCCAGCGCTCGGTGAGTGCGAACGCCAAGCTACCCCTATACGAGACGCTGCTGGCGGCGTCACTTGTGCGGAACGGACAATTGTCAGACGCCGAACGCCTAGTGCAAGGCCAACTGGCGCGCAATCCGAAGTTTGATGGATCCGGCATCATCGCGCTCATGCGAGACGGGAGCCCGGCCTTCGTCGAGGGCCGTGATCGATTGATCGCCAGTGCGCGCGAGGCCGGTTTGCCTTGAGCGCGTCGGGAAAGGAGCGCGTGATGTGACTGCAAGCGCTTCGATGAAGCGCGCACTACAAGGCGGGTAGGTCGTCGCGGAGCGCTCTTTCGTTGTCTGGGCTGCTGCGGCATCCAACAGCTGCTTTCGAGCAGTTCCTGCGTCCGCTGTAGGTCAGGTTGGGGCCCCGGAGCAGACGTACGCCGACCTTAGTTCGACTCCGCAAAGCGGACGCAGGCCAACGAAGCATTAGTTAGCAGCTCATGGCCGCGTCATTGGCGAAGGTAGCGGGCATTCCTTGACCTTCATGCGCCCTATGCTCCCATTCCATAAGGCGCCTGTCACGCGAGAAGGCGCAGCGCTTCTCTGGCGCGGAGCCTGACAGTCAGCTCGCTTGAGATGCGCAACCTGCCGGAAGGGCCCGGCGAATGGGCTAACTGCCGGCAGCCCGCAAGCCGACACATAGCCAGCACCCATCTCCGAGACGACGGCCTAGCGTTCGAGCTGCCCCTTGTGCTAAGGCCGCGGCTGGATCTGCGAAGACCACCCCGACCAGCTGAGCGCTCCGTCGCCCCGCACCCGCTTTGCGTTGAGGGCGGTTCGGAGGTAGTCTCGGCGCATGAATCCGCGTCCGGACGGCTTTGCACGCCGGCTCATCGTCCTCGGTGCGGCAGCCGGCATCGCGCTTGGCGTCTGGCCAGCCGACCGCCCGCGGCGCATTGGCTACATCTCGTTTTTTCCGCGGCCAAGCCCCGGCGTCGTGCCGATCTTCGATGCCTTTTTCGCCGGCATGCGCGACCAGGGTTACGAGGAGGGCCGCGACTATGTGATGGACTGGCGGCACACCGGGGGCAAGCCGGAGACGGAGGGCTTCGACGCGCATGCCGTCGCGCTGGCGTCGGACGGCGTTGACCTGTTCTGGTGTGTTACCACCGCCGCGGCGATGGCGGCGAAGCGCGCGACGAGCACGATTCCGATCGTGTTCTCGGGGGTGAGCGATCCGGTCACGAGCGGCCTGGTCTCGTCGTTGGCGCGCCCCGAGGGCAACCTCACCGGCCTGTCGGCCGTCGACGACGAGTTGCACGGCAAGCGGCTCGAGTTGCTGCGCGATTTGCTGCCGCAGGCCCGCGAGGTCGCGGTGCTCTGGATGCCCTTGGTGGCCACGCACCGGACGGAGCTGACGCAGATCGAGGCGGTGGCGCCTCGGCTCGGCATCCGCGTCCAGCGGGTCGAGCTGAACCGTGTCGAGGACATCGTGGCTGTCATCCCGCCACTAGCCCGCACGGGCACCGACGCGTTGTTCATCCTCCCGGCGGGCTGGCATGTCTACTCGAGCGGCGAGCTGGTGGCCGCAGCGACGCAGGCGCGCCTGCCGTGCATTGGCACGGAGCGCTACCACCACGCCGGTGGCGCCTTGCTGACGTACGGGGCGGACATCGCCGCGCTGGCGCGCCGCGCCGCCGGCTACGTCGACCGGATCTTCAAGGGCGCCAAGCCCGGCGACCTCCCAGTCCAGCAGCCGAATAGGTTCGAACTGCTGATCAACTTGAAGGCCGCCCAGGCGCTCGGCGTCGCGGTTCCCGGAAGCCTCTTGTTGCGCGCCAACGAGGTCGTACGTTGAGAGGCTGCGGGGCGCTTTGACCGCCGGCCTCTTCGCCTGCAGCCGACTGTCGCGAAGGTCGGCTCCAGCCAGAACCGGCTGTCTGCCCATTCTGGTCTAGTGTCTCGTGAGTGCGCACGCGCTTCGATGGGGTGATCGAGCGCCCTGCCCTTTCTCCTGTTCTTGCCGGTGGCTCCAGATCGGCTCTCAAGCAGCTAGCGGAGCCGATTCCTCATCGAATCAACAACTTGCACGCGCCGTCGTCAAAGTTAGGCCCTTAATTCGATGGAATTCCGGTCTAACTTTGAACGAACTCACCTTCGTGAGTTCCTCCAATGTTGTCTCGCCTGGTTACCCAGGAAAATCAACAACTTAGGAAGTCGCTTTTCAAATTTACACCCCCCGTTTTTCCAAATTTAAGCCGGCTCCTCCAGGCTTTGACTCCGTGCCCGTCGGGCGCTAGGATTTGGCGCATACACGAAATGAACGCCATGCCGCACTCTTTCAAGGCGACCACCGTCACCCCGCAGATACGCATTTGCGTGTGCATGCGCGCGCGGCATGAGACGAATCGATCGCGAGTTTCGGAAACCTCGGACTCCCTCGCCTCTCCCAAGCGTTCAATTCCAGGAGCCTGACTCCCCGGGCTCCTCCCCAGGAGCCCATCGTGTTCTCGATACAAGACGACCTACCGGCAGGCTTCCGTCTCTTTTCAATCGCTCGCGCCTATCCGGAGAAGGCGTTCGAGTTGCTGCTACCGTTGCCCCTCGCGCATGCACTGCAGGAGAAGCGGGAAGAGTACGTCAGGATCGCGCAGGCCGCCCATGAGGCGACCGAGGACCTCAGGCGGGAGGAGTTGTGCACGCGGACGAACCCTCCGGCGCAAGCGCCTGCCGCACCTATGCCGAACCAGCTCGCGTTCGTGAAGTCCTTCGAGCGCGGCGTGGCACGTCGCCGGCGAGATCGGCGCCACCCAGTCCTTCGTGGCGAGGAACTATTGCGCGTAATCGGGCGAATCGCCACGCTGCGTGACAAAGACTACCAAAAGCGCGAACTGGAGCTCACAAAGAAACTGGAGCTCGCTGGCGCTCTGCGCGAAGTCGCCAACCCGGCGTTCCGCCCGGAAAAGTGGGCGAAATCCCTCGAGTACCTTCGCGAGGCCCATCCACACTTTGCCGAAGTCACGGAGTTCGTAGCTCGCCGTGTGACGCTTTCGACGCAGGGGCGCCAACCGCTGAAGATCCCCCCACTCCACCTATGGGGCGAGCCCGGGCTCGGCAAGACTCACTACGCCGGCGATCTGGCACAGGCCCTCGGAGCGCCGATCCGTCGCCACTCCATGGAGAACGCTCAAACCACGTCATTGCTCCTCGGGATGGAACGGCATTGGAGCAATGCCACGCAAGGACTCATCTTCCAACAGGTCTGCCTCGGAACGGTGGCCAACCCGGTGTTTCTGATCGATGAGCTTGACAAAGCGCCAAGTGGATCCCAGTACGACCCGTTGGCGCCGCTTCATTCGCTCCTTGAGCCCATCACGGCAAGCAGGGTACGAGATGCGTCGCTCGACATCGAGTTCGATGCAAGCTTGGCAACGTACATCGCGACGTCAAACGACCCGGCGAAAGTGCCTGATTCGCTGCGCTCGCGGTTTCGCGAATTTCATATCCTGCCGCCAACCGGCGCCCAGGCTCTGCAGGCTGCTAGGATGGTTGCAACTGCAGCGGTGCAACAGCTCGAAATTCCTGGGTTCATCGCGCCCGAACCGGCCGTTTGCAATAAGGTCGCCCACCTGACAGCGCGGGAGATCTATCAGACGGTACAGGAAGCTGTAGCTCGAGCTGTCGAGGCGGGAAGACTCCGTCTCACATTGGACGACCTTCCCGCGGACGTTTTGGATGACTGCGCAATTCGAAGCATCTTCCATTAATTTGGAAAAGGTCAGAAGCGCAAGACTTTGCGGGGCTTTCCAGCCTGCTTTGCGCCTTCCCCAATCTGACGGCCAGCGCCAACAGAAAGGTGTTGAAGCCTGCACCAAACGGGCGCTTTAAGGAGCGGATCGAAGCAGCGATGGCGAACAAGACAAAGTTACAGGGCCAGCAGCGGCGACGACCGACGACTCAGTTCGGCCAAGTGCAGTCATTCGGGCCGCAAGCGTAGATTTCGCCCCTTGGCGGGGGCGATTTGATTTCGGTGTCAAAAGTGACGGTTCGCAACTCCAGCAACGGCGCGGGGTCGGTTCGTTAAGTTGTTGATTTCGCGAGCATTGCTGTTCACTTCTTTGCGGCGTATCGTCTGCGCCCCATGAACGACGAAGGAGCGCGGCGATGCAAGGATGGCAGTCGTCCTATCTGGGCCTGCGCGACATGCCCGGCGAGCTCAGCGATCTTGAGTTGGAGACGTTCTTCAGCTTCAGCCGCACTGAGCTCGACTTGATTGCTCGTCGGCGCAGCGACAGCCTCAAGCTTGGCTTGGCGCTACATATCGGCTTCGCCCGCATGACCGGACGGCCTCTGAACAGCATGCGGATCGTGCCCCCTGCCCTGCTTCATCACCTTGGCCGCGAACTGGATATCGCCGCGCCGGATCTGGTATCTCTGCGCGCGCTGTACGCCCGCGGACGCACCCTGTTCGATCACCAGCACCAAGCCTGCGAATGCCTGGGATTCAAGTGGATGACCGAGCATCAGCGCCGAGCGTTGGTACGGGTCCTGCGCGACGAGGTTGCGCATTGCTCGGACCGCGAGCGGCTCCTGGTCCTTGCGAGGCAGTGGCTTTACGACCATCGCCTGCTCATCGTGCACGACCGCGTGATCCGCGCCATGGTGGCCGCCGCCCTGGTGGAACTCGAAGCATCAACCGGCCACGCCATCATGACATCGGTGCCTGCCGAGACTCGCAAGCGTTGGATATCGGCATTGGACACGCCGCGTCCAGACGGCGAACACTGTCAGAGCTGGCTGTGGAGCGCGCCAGCAAGGCATTCCACGCGCCAGATCACCGAGGTCCTGGAAAGGATCGCGTTCCTGACGGACCTCGGCATCGATCGACATCTGGAGGATCTCAACGATGTACTGGTGCGCCGCTACGCCAGGCGCATGGCCGGGCGGCCCCCATCGGTCAGTGCCAGGATCAAGGAGCCGGCCCGCACGCTGGAGCTCAGCTGCTTCCTGCGCTACTGCCTGCTCACGGCCACCGACCAGATCATCCTCATGTTCCAGCGTCGAGTGGCCGACCTGGGGCGCCACTGTGCGGACGGTGTCGCGTCCGTGGATTGGGCACGGCAGTACCAGGAGCTGCTGCTGGAGCTCTCCGAGCTCGCAGGTCATGATGCGCTGCCAGATGCCGAACTGCGTTCACGCCTTCGCGAGATCGTCGCGGCCAAGCACGCTCAGCGCCCGCCGAGTCGGGCGTCAGTCATCCGGCAACGCCTGATCGATGCGATCGCGCCGGTGCGTTCTCTGCTGGTGGGGGTCAGTCGCTTGCCTTGGCAGGCCACCGGCGAGCACCCGGCACTCGATGCGCTGAACAAGCTCCGAGCCGGGTATGCCGCTGGCATCAAGCGACTTCCCAGTGAAGTCACGACCCCACGACTGGGAGCCGCCTGGCGTGCAGCCATCGCCGACGCCGACCGCGAGCGCGCCTTCAGGGCGCTGGAGGTCGCCACCCTGCTTGCTCTGCGCCGGGCGGTGCGCAACGGCTCGGTCTGGATAGCTCATTCACTGAGCTTCCGCGGTCGCGAGCGTCTGTTCCTGCCCGAGGAGCGTTGGCAAGCCGAAGCGCCGAGGCACTACGCCAGGTTGCAGCTGCCGGCTAAGGCTAGCGAGTTCCTCGTACCGCTACTTGCTCGCATGCTCATTGGCATCGACGCGGTCGCGGCCGCCGCGCGTTCAGGTGATCTGCGCGTCGATGACGAACTGCATCTGGCGTCGTTGCCGGCGGACGAAGATGACCCCCAAGTCGTAAGGCTGCGCAGCCAGATCGATCAGCGCATCGGTGAAGCGCAGTTGCCCGAGGTCATCCTGGCCGTGGACGCCCAGGTGCGATTCAGCTGGATCATGCTCGGGCGCGAGCCGAGAACGGGGCAGGAACTGCTGATGACCTATGCCGGCATCCTCGCGCACGGCACCAGCCTCACGGCGGCCGAGTGCGCGCGCATGATCCCGCAGTTGTCGGCCACCAGCATTCGCCAAGCCATGCGCTGGGCCGGCGACGAGCGTCGACTGGCACGGGCCTGCCAGGCGGTGCTGGAGTTCATGCAGGGCCACCCCATCGCGGCGACCTGGGGCCGAACTGACCTGGCCTCCTCGGACATGATGAGCCTGGAGACCAGTCGGCGCGTGTGGCAAGCACGCCAGGACCCGCGGCGCCAGGTGGCTTCCATCGGCGTGTACAGCCACGTGCAGGACCGATGGGGAATCTTCCACGCGCAGCCGATCGTGCTCAATGAGCGGCAGGCGGGCGCTGCCATCGAGGGGGTCATTCGACAGGAACGGATCGAGACGTCTCAGCTCGCTGTCGACACGCACGGGTTCACCGACTTCGCGATGGCTCTGTCCCGACTTCTGGGCTTCGACCTGTGTCCAAGGCTCAGGGAACTCAAGCAACGGTATCTCTTCGTCCCGCGGGGCACGAAGGTTCCGCGCGAGATAGCTGCCGTGTGTCAGGCCAGCGTGGACACCACGCTCATTGAAGCCCATTGGGACAGTCTGGTTCACTTGGCCGCCTCGGTGATGCTGGGCCATGCCAGCGCAGTGACTGCGTTGGCGAGATTCGGCTCGGCAGCCCGAGGAGACCCGATCTATGACGCCGGCGTGCAACTGGGCAAGCTGCTCAGGACGGTTTTCCTGGCCGACTACTTTGTCAACGTCGCTTTCCGGCGCGAGCTGCGACGGGTGCTCAATCGAGGCGAGTCGGTCAACGCGCTCAAGCGCGCGATCTATGTCGGCCGCGTCACGCCGGCGCAGGCCCGGCGCACCGACGAGATGCAAGCCGTGGCCGACGCACTGAGCCTTTTGGCCAACATCGTGATGGCGTGGAACACGGCGCAGATGCAGGCGGTGGTCGACCGCTGGGCCAACCGGCGCCAAATCGTGCCGCCGGAATTGATGGGGCGCATCGCGCCCACGCGACTGGAAGGCATCAATCTGCGAGGCGTGTTCCGCTTCCCCGTCGAGCGCTACGCCGCGCAGCTCCTACCGTCACAAAGTGCAGGCAAAACAAGGGCCAGTGGCTGAATTCGGCCGCTGAACGATGCGCTTTGCGGGGCTATTCGAGGGGTAGCAGAAAGTTGTGCCGTGACAAGCACTTGCGAGCGCCAGCACCTCGGAACCCGCGCCAATCCTGGTCGGTCGATGCGTCACTTTTTGCACTGAAATCAAATCGACCCCTCTCCGTACCGTTCTTGATCGCCTACCTGTCCAAATACATGACACTGCTTCCGGGCGACTTGATCATGACTGGCACACCGGCCGGAGTCGGGCCCATCAGTGTCGACGATGTGATCGAGATCGAAATTCCGGCCATCGGCGTGCTGCGCATTCCGGTCGTGGCCCAAGCGCGGTGACGATCCGGCAACGGTTCCGGAGACCTTCGGTTCAACGGGGCAAGCCCTTGCCACAGACGAGCGCAGCGGTGTGTTAGCGTCACCGCTTACTTGGGGGCGCTTTACGTGTTGTGAGCTGCAGCCCCGAGGTGAGGGTGCATCAATTGCAGCGTGCCGTCTACACCGGCAAGGTGGCGCCCGAACGCGGGCGGCGGCGCGACGAGATGAAAGCGATCCCGGCTCCCACGCATTGCTCACGAACATTGTGCTGGCCTGGAACACCAGTCGAATGAACGATGCGGTCGAGCGCATGCGCACGGCTGGCATGGACGTCGACGATGCATCGCTACGCCGCATCGGGCCGGTGCACTTCGGGCACATCAATTTCCGCGGGACCTTCCGCTTCAGGATCGACGCGTACGCCTCGGCGCTGCTGCGGCCGGGGGGCTCTTCAGGAGCGGCAGTCGAGGTTTGAAGCCGGTCTCACTCGTCGCACTACCCGGCATCGAACGCGCTGTGCAAGCCAAAGCGTGTCAATCTGCATGGAAAGGCAAACCTGCGCAGAAACCGCGTTTAGTAAGTCGTTGTCAGGATTGAAATTTCTAGACTAAACCGTATCAAACTACATGGAAAGGACGATCACCCCGGGACGCGCCAGCGTTGCCTCTCATTGCGCGGCCGGCTTGACCGAAAGCCCCCGCCTATCGGCGGCAACGTGGTCCCATCAGCTTTAGGGTTGACGCCTGTCATACCAAAGCGCCCAATCAATCTTTGCCGGACTGGGGGGCGACATGAAGACATCTTCAGTCGCGGCTGTTGTCGCAGGTTGCTCACTGGTTCTCGGCTGCGACATGGAGCCTCAAGTCCTGTTCGTGACGGATGGAAATCCGTTTCACTCTCTGCAGTTGACCGATGCCCAAGGCGTATGCATCGCACCCTATCGTGTTTCCTACCTCACTACGTTCGATGGCGCAGCGTCCAATGGATGTTGGGTTCGGGAAGGGCCGAACATCCACGCTCAATTTCCGAAATTGAAAGACAAGCTCGTCCCGCTGGGTGAGTTCCGCCGTACAACATTGGGTGAGTACCGGAACAGCTCGTTGGACTAGACCAATGAGGCCTGCCGAAAGGCTGTTACCACCATGCTTCGGCGAGTACGCCTCTTTGGTCCATCAGTGCGCGGGCCAGTTCGCGCAAGACCTCCCGTTGTCCGCCCTTCCATCCGTGGTGGGCCGCGCGCCGAGCGGATCAGCAAGCACCTTGCGCGCGCCGGTGGGCGTGAAATAGAACCAGTCATGGCGCGTCTCGACGGAGCAATCGGCATCGAGCGGCGCCCCTAGATTCGATTCGATCGTGCGGCATTCGAAGGGCTTGAGATGAGGACCCGAGAACACGGGGCCGCTGATCGGATAGTTGGTCACATGGAGGTGGCCGTTCGCCTTGTTCTTCCCGTGGCCGGCTTCGGCGGCCAGATGGTTGTTGCCGACGTCGAGCCCCGTGACCAGTCCGCGCAGCGCGCGGCCGCTCGCCTGCGCGGTGAATGCGGGTGTCACGTCTTCGCCATTGCGCGTCACCTGCACCTCGGCCGCATCGATGCCGTCGGGCAGGGCAATTTCGAGCAGCGCGTCGCCGCCGCTCACCATGTCCGCACGGCTCGACAAGATTGACAGCGTGAGCTTGGTCGAGGGGGGTGGCTTGTTCAGAGCGGCACCAGCAACTTTCGATGTTGTCATGCCGCTGCTGCTGCCGGTCGAGCTAGTGCCGATCGAGGCCGGCAAACCGGCACTCCCGCCGCCACCACCACCTCCACAACTGACAAGCAGTAGCGCGGTGAGTGCGGTTGCGACGTAGCGCAAGCACAGGTGTGGGGGTTGAGCACGTTGGTCTGTCGGGGGTAGATCGACCGTGGGCTTGACGGGGACCGTCGACCCGCCACAACCCACAGCAAGAGCCATTCTTCGATCGACGACCTGGGTCCTTGTTCTCCGACGAACTGCGTCGACGAGATCGGCCGCCGGAGACGGCACTGCGACGATTGGTCGTTTGAGCATCGCTGCTCCTTTCACTATGGAAGAGATCGGCAGGGCTATTGGATCGTCCTGCCTTGGCCATCGCCGCCCGTCCCTCGACCCTTTTGGCGTAGATGATCAGCCCGGAGGAACCAGAATATCTGTGCAGTTCGTGGTGAGCGGATCAAGTGTCATCGCGAGTCGACCGATCAGCCGATTGCTGTAGTTCCTGTTGGGATGTACAAAGTCGATCAGATCAAAGGCGCCATAGAACGGCACCCTTCCCCAGTCGGCAAAGGTTGTGCTCGTGTTGATGGCCACCGCCTGAACGATCGTGTCGTAAAAATCTCGGAACCGGAGATTGAAGTAATTGAGTTCCCCACCCAGGGCCTGGTGGGAAAATCCAGTCAGCACCGGAATACGACCCTCATCCCGCACCCGCTGGATGAGGGCGTAGTAGTCGTAGATCACAGTGTTGATGTTTTTACCTTCCCAAGCATCGATTACACCGTTTTCGATGATCACAAAGTGCCCGCTGCGCGGAAGGCCGGGAAAGACGGCTTGCCCCTTCGACGAGCCGACAGCAGGTGTCTCGACGGACTGGCCGACGGTGACGAGCGCGGCCGTACCCGCACCCGCATCGCCCCCTCCTCCACAGCCAGCAAGCAAGCAATCCTGCCAGCAACACGGAGACAAGAAAAGGAATCATGGTTCATTCCCTCCACTTGATGCGACCGCCCCCTGCTTGTGCCGGCACGACATTGACATCGTTGGATCGGAATGGCGAGAGTTTTCAAGTTAACGGCGTCGTAAAAAAGGATAACCCCACCGCAGTGCTGGAGCCGCTGCAGATACCTTTGCGCAGCACCGCTTGTGGCTTTTCAACAAGGCGACGAGGGAACTGACTGTCTCCGCACAACCACGACTAGGACGAATCCGATCGGCACGGTGTCACTGTCGCAGTCTGAACGGCGAACAAGGCTGCGTTGAGCATCGGCGTCCTGGTCGCGTTCAACCATTCAACCTCTCACGGTAGGTGTGCGGCGCTTGCTGTCCATCCCTCACGCTCGTCGGTTCCACGCTCTGGTGCCGGTTGCGGTCATGCCGATGGGACGAAGAAATCAGAACCGACGACAGGCTCCAAGGTAGGCAGACATAGGCTGCCGCCGAACCGGTAGTTCGGGCCCATTCCCGCCCTACGCCGTTCCACATTCGACACCGCAAAGCGGCCATTGCGTGCCGCGCAGACCCTTTGGCCCCTCAGGATCCTCACGTTGGATTCGAAGGCTTGCCAGATGCGGGGCTCAGCGCGAGAGGTTGACCTTCGCCAGGTCGAGCAGTTCGGCGCCGCGGCCGTCCAGCACGGCCTTCATCATGAAGACGCCAAAGTGCAGGGCGTGGTCCAGCGCCGTGTTGGGCGGCATCACCAGATCCTGGCGCGCGCTGACGACGTCGACCAGCACCGGCCCCGGATGCGCCAGCGCCTCGCGCAGCGCGCCTTCGAGGTCCTGCGGCTTCTCGACCCCGATGCCCTTGCGGTCGGTCCCTGGAACTCCTGCAAGTGCGCAGAAAACGTGCAAGAGTCGGAGCCGAGGTGGCCGAAGGGAGACCAGAGCGTGTAGCCGGCATGCAATGGATGACCCTCGGTGGCCTGCCAGCTTGGCCAGGAGCAACGTGTTGGAAAAAGCATTCGGTCTCACCATCCCACGCACGCTCGACGATGTCTGCAATCCCAGGGAGATGGCGCAACGGAGCGTTCTGATGTTTCCAATCAGCGTCAGCTTCAACCTGATGTTATCTTCGTTCACGCAGCAGTTGAGCAAACCGCTCGGTTGACACCAAACGGAGACCCTGATGGACGCTGCCGACAAGCTCGAAGTAGTCCTGCGCTATCACGAACGCACCAAGCACCAGTTCCACCGCTATGCACGCTCTGCTGGCGCCCTGGATTGGGCGAATCAACCCAACCCGTTCCGTCGTTACGAGGGGGCGCTGCTCACACAGTTGCCCATCCTTGGCGCGGACGAAGAGCCAATGTCGCCTCGCTACGAAGCTATGTATCGGCGGGGCGCGGTGCCGAGCGCGCCGCTCACGATTCGCTCACTATCGCGGTTGTTCGAGTACGCGCTGGCGCTGTCGGCCTGGAAGCAGGCGGGTGGCACGCGCTGGGCACTGCGCAGTAACCCTTCGAGCGGCAACCTGCATCCCACCGAGGGCTACCTGCTGATCGGCGTGTTTCCCGGGCTGGCGCTCGCGCCCGGCCTGTACCACTACGCGCCGAGAGAACACGGCCTTGAACGACGTGCGAATGGCTCCGCCGAGTGGTTCGCGCAGTTGATGCGGGAGTTTCCCCCACAGGCCTTTCTGGTCGGTTTCTCGTCCATCCACTGGCGCGAAGCGTGGAAGTACGGCGAGCGCGCGTTCCGCTATTGTCAGCACGACGCGGGCCATGCCATCGGCACGCTTCGCATCGCCGCCGCGACCCTGGGATGGAGCGCTGTCGTGTTGCACGGCCTAGCCGATGAAACCATCGAAGCCTTGCTGGGGCTGAACCGCGACGAGGACTTCGCAGGCGCCGAGCGCGAACAACCGGAACTCGTCATGCTCGTCTGGCCGAACGACTCCGCAAGGCCGTGGTGTGCAGGCGCGCAGCGCGCGGTGCCGCTCAGCCTGGATCCGCTGGTGGTGGGCCAGCTCACGAAGCAAGTCTGGTGCGGAACTGCGAACCGGCTCAGCCGCGACGACCCCGTCGCCTGGACCGTCATCGACGAGGTGGTGCTCGCCTCACGCAAACCGCTGGGGCAGCGAGATGCCCTGGAGCTGTTCGACGCGCCTGCCCCAACGCATCGAACCGCAGCGTTCCCAGACGGGCCGTCGGCCGGGCGGATCATCCGCCAGCGGCGCAGCCTCCTGGCCTGCGATGGCCAGACCTCGATCACGGCCGAGCGCTTTTACGCCATGCTCGCACGCGTGATGCCACGCGTGGAACTGGAAGCGAACAGGCGGCCATTACCCTGGGATGCCATTGCCTGGGAGCCGCGCATCCACCTCGCCTTGTTCGTTCATCGGGTGGACGGACTCGACTCGGGGCTGTACGTACTCGTCCGCGTCCCGGCCAAGCTGGACAAGCTGAAGCGCGCTATGCATCAGCGCTTCGACTGGTCCGAGCCCCCCGGATGCCCGGTGGACCTTCCCCTTCGCAGGCTGGAAAGCGGCGATGCGAGGCAGCTTGCGACGCAAGTGAGCTGCTTTCAGGACATCGCGGGCGATGGGGTCTTTTCGCTCGGCATGATCGCCGAGTATCGAGACGCCTTGTTCACGCACGGGCCCTGGTTCTATCGCCAGCTCTTTTGGGAAACCGGGGTGGTCGGGCAGGTGTTGTATTTGGAGGCCGAAGCGGCAGGCGTAGGCGCCACGGGCATCGGCTGTTTCTTCGACGATCCGGTGCACCGGGTGTTCGGTTTCAGCAACCTGGAGTTCCAGTCGCTCTATCACTTCACGATCGGCGGCCCGGTGGTGGACAGCCGACTTACCACGCTGGCGCCCTATGGTGAGCGTGAGGAAGACGGGTTGAAGCGTCGTGCAGACCGCGGGTGACGCAACGAGCGCGGAGGTCGCGGGGCAAGCATTGCCCGGCGGGTGGTCGTCGGGTTGGACGAAGCATTGGCCTGCGATCGCCGCGCGAAGAACGACGACGATCGAATGGTGACCTACGAAGAAACCCGCCGCGAGGCGGGTTTCAGGGCAATGCGGGAGGAAGGGGCGAACCCCTTGGAGCAAAGCTCCCGTGGCGGGATGAGCCACTGTGTCCACCGTTGCATCACAAACGTATGATCGGCCCCTGCACAGGAAGTTCCGGGCCATTTCACCGTCAGTGTGGACTGGGGTTTCAGGCCGAGGCGCACTTGTCCAAAATGTAGGTCACGCGCTTGAAGCCCGCCGCAATGCGCCGAATTGAAGTGGCCGTCGACATCCAAGGCAATCGAAAGGCCATGCCAGGATTGGCGACGCGGTTGTCATGGCCGGGAAACGCTCTGCGCAGGCGTACAGTCGCGCATCAGCATGTCGAATCGGTGCGCACTCGGCTACTGATGGCGGCGTTCCCCGCCCATCGCGGTATGCACCAATCATCTTCCCCGGAGGGTGTCTATGAGCGAAAGAAGAACCGCAATCGACGAAGCACGCTTTGCGCAAGCGGTGCAGCTCGTTGTCGCAGCCGTATCCGCCAATTCGCTGAGCAGCGATCGGAGCTTTGATGCGCAAACTCACCAGGACGTCCTTCGAGTGGCGCTGATTCGCACGTACCAGACGCTTGGGGACGCGCGTGACGAAATTGAGGGTCATGTGCGCAGTCCGGATTGACCTGTCCAGTGCCGGCGAGCGCTCAGGTTGTTGCTACCAAACCATCATCAGCAGCCCATTAGGATGCAGACCGGGGACATCGCCCCCAATCGCGTGGGACGAGGCTCCGTCGAAGATACCCGTGTTCGCGCCAAGCGGATCGCCGATGGGCCCATCATCGCGATCGGAAAGGCCAGCAGGTTCGGCATCATCACGCCAATGCGGTCGCGGCGCTTTGTGCTCAGGCGTTTCTGAAGGTAGGCGGCAAAGGCGCGCGAGTGGCGGTTGCAGTCGGCAAAGCTGAGCGCTTGGCCGAAGCCGTGGAAGGCGGTCTTGTCGGCGAGCGTTGCATCGCGTCTTCGAAGAGATGGACGACGGAGGCGTAGCGGTTCGGGTCGATCTCTGCGGGAATGCGGGTGTCGTAGCTGGCGAGCCAGGGTTTGCTGGAAGTCATGGGGTCGGGATGTCTCTTGAGTCTCTTGAATTGGATTGCGATCTTGTCACTCGGCCTGCAGCGAGGGGTCTGCTTCGCCGACAAACACCTTCATCACCAGGCGCTAAGGCGGATAGAACAGGCCGATCGGGAAGAAGCGATGCCGCTTGAAGACGGTCTTGGCATGCGACAGCTCGCGAAAGCCCTCTTCGCCGTGGTAGTTGCCCGACCCGCGAAAGCAGTGACCGAAGGCAGAATGCGCAGCAGCGGACCGAGAACTCCCAGCCTCCAGACCGGACGCTGGACCACAGTGGAGGCAATCGCCATGGTCGACATCGCGCACTGGACATGTCCGACCTGCAAGGTGATCGTGACAACGCCGTTCTGTGCGCGATGTGGCGAAGAACCGATCGCGCCACGTACACTCACTCTGCGCGGACTGGTAGAAAAGGTAATCCACGCCCTGACCAGCATAGATGCCCGTGCAGCTCGATCAGCCCGAACCCTGTTACGGCACCCCGGTGAACTCACGCTGGCGTGGACAAGTGGTGTCCGCAAGCCATACGTGGCGCCTTTTCAGCTGTTTCTGATCGCCAACGTCCTGTTCTTTGCCCTGCAGTCGGCCACCGGCGAAAACGTCTTCAGCTCTTCACTCGACTCTCATCTTCACCATCAGGATTGGAGCGAACTGGCTCAGTCGTTCCTGTCGCAACGACTGGTTGCAACCAACATGACCGTTGAGCAGTACGAGCCGCTGTTCAACAGTGCCGTGGTGATGAACGCCAAGTCGCTCATCCTGCTGATGACGTTGCCGTTCGCCTTGCTATTGCCTCTCGCTTTCCTGCGCGAGCATCGACCTTTCATGACACACGTGGTCTTCTCGCTGCATCTCTACACGTTCCTGTTGCTGCTGTTCTGCGCGGCGCTGCTGTTGGCCAAGCTCAGCGCCTTGCTAGGTCTCGGTGGCCTGGATGCACCAATGGTCGACAACGTGCTCAGCATGGCAATTCTCATGATGTGCGCGCTGTACATCTACCTGGCAATCGGTCCGGTGTACGGAGCGATGGGAGCGCGCCGGACCGTCAAGGCGATTGTGCTGGCGTTGGCAGCCGCGGCGATCGTTCTAGGCTATCGGTTTGCGCTCTTCTTCATTACCCTGTTTGCAAGCTGACTGGTCCGTTAGATGTCTGCTGCAACTGAGCCGGGCGGACCGCTTTGGGTTCGAAGCGCCTCGGTCTTTGCCGGCTACAGTCGGCCAGGATCGGATCCGGTTGGGGCTCTGAATCTCGCTTGATGCCGCAACGGAAAATGGCCCTCGCGGTCTGAACTACCAGCACTCTCACCTCACAAGGAGACCTCTATGACGGATACAAACAAGGTAAAGGGACCTGCCTCATACTTTCCTTCAATCGAGAAGACTTACGCCAAGCCGGTCGCGCATTGGATGGATGTTCTTCAGAATGCGGATTCCCAGAAGCACATGGAACTTGTGAACTGGCTCAAGACCCAGCATCAGATCGGGCACGGCCACGCGAACGCCTTGGTCGCAGCGTTTCTGGCGAAGAAGTAGCAAGCTACACAGGTGCCAGCTGGAAGGTATTCGGGCGCATTCCATGGGTCGCTTCGAGCGACCGCTATCGGACAACGCGCATGACTGCTACGGGCCCTCCCCTGCCCTCCACCAGCGCCCGTCGTATGGCTGCTGCGCAGCGATTGCTGTCCTCCCCTTCCGCAGGGCGAACTCGCGCTGTGACGCCGATTCCGGTCACCCAGGTGCCAAGAGGATCCCGGGACCAACGACCGGTTCCAAGGTATTTCAGACATCGCCCATGCTCCTCCCCTCACGGGTGCACCAAGCCAATTTCGAAGCCCGATCGAACGACCGCTATTCACGTCGCCGAAGTGGTAGTCCGGGCCCAGAGCGGGCATCCGACTGCCGAGATGGGTCGCCGCGAAGCAGTCGCTCGCGCGGGCCATCGAGCGCAGCGCGTCCTCTCGATAGTGGATGAACCGCCCCGCGCCGCGGATCACACTTCTCGCGCAGCAGCACCTGCAGCGTCATGACCACGAAGTCCCACGAACCCGCCACCGGCATGGTGGGCCGCTGTTGATTCCAGTTCTACAGGAGGACGCGCGTGGCGATGTTCTCTTTGGTCTGGTCAGGCTTGGACATGGGGCTGCGGGCAATCAGTTCGACGCGCACCGAGCGCGTCTGATCGGGCATCAAACGCGAGTGTTCCGGTGCTCTTCGAGTACAGCGGCCCGGGCTCGCTCACGCTCTTCGGGCGGAGAACGGGACGCCGCTATCACTTCCCGAGCGGTGGCGCGCAGGTATACGTCGATGGACGGGACGCGCCCGTCTTCGAGGTCACGCGAGGACTCGCTGTCGTCCGGCGCGGGGCGTAGGCCGACGACGGCGTCAAGCCACGACGCCTCCCTAGGTTTGAGGATTCCGAAGAGCACGTGACACCACAAACGGTTCAGACTGCACCATTGCCGCGCTGGAGAGATTGGCGGTTCGCACATGCGAGTCCGGTCCAGCCATCGCACACCGAAGGAGATCGCCATGGTGAAGAACCGCAAGGAGCAGCAACCGCCTCCTCAGCCCAAGCAGCCGGAACCCGATGGCGGACCGCTGGAGCGTACGCGCGCCTTCCTCGACGAGCGGCGAACTCCGCTGCGCAAGAAGACCGACCCGGCGCCGCCGACCCCGGGAGAACTCCCTCCCTCGGGAAGAAGCGCGCCGCCGCACCGCAAGGACGAGGCGGACGACGCAGACGACGCGCCGCGAGCGCAGCCCCGGACGGACGATCGCAGCGCGCCGCTTGGAAACCGGCAGCGGATGATCGACGCGTATCGGAAACGGCAGAAGCAAAAACCCAAGCCACGGCCGCACGCTGCGGTGGGTGCGGGAAGTCTGCTGCCACCCGAACCGCCGGCACCGCCGCCGGCCAACAACTGGGTTCCGATCGGCCCCTCGGGTCTGCGTCAGGGACAAGGTCACGTCAAACCGGCAACAAGCGGTCGCACGCCTGCCATTGCGCCCATCGCGGCCGGCAATCGCGCCTACGTCGGCGCCGCCAATGGCGGCGTGTGGAGCACCCATGATGGCGGTGCCTCGTGGCGCTCGCTGATGGATGCGTTCGATCTCAATCCCACTCAGAGCCAGGCCGACAGCTTGTCCGTCGGCGCGCTTGCGGTGGTTGCCGGTGCCACCGCCGACCTCGATCGAATCTATGTCGGCTCCGGTGAAGGGCCGGGCGGCGCCTACTTCGGCGTCGGCCCCATCGTCTCTATCGACGGCGGACAGAACTGGGTCACAGAAGCGGTGGCCCCCGGCAGCCCCAGCCTTGCCGGAAGCGCGTTCTATGCGCTGGCGGTCGACCCGGGCGACACGAATCGCGTCGTGGCCGCCACGCGCCAGGGACTGTTCCGGCGCGAGCCAAACGCGGCTGGTGCCTTTCATTGGGCACGGAAGGCACCCCCCACGCCCGGTTCCGCTTGGGCCACCAGCGTGGTCGCCGCGCGCACGGGTGTTACCACCACGTTCTATGCCGCCTTCTGGTTCGGCCCGGTGTATTCATCGGCGGATGGCCACACCTGGGCCGCCGTGGGAACAGGCTTTCCGGCCGCCGCCGGAGTGGGCCGCATCAGCCTCGCGGTGCAATCTGACAACCCCGCCGTCGTGTACGCGTTCTCCTCCGAAGGGAACGTGTATCGGCTCGATACCGCCGTAGGCACCTGGCGCCAGGTGACGGGGCTTCCGGCGCCTGTCGATCTGGTTCGCAACCAGGGCACGTACGACCTGGCCATTGCCGTGGCACCCGACAACGTCAATCGCATCTACCTCGGAGGTGCCACCGTCTTCTCCGGGGTGGATTGGTCAGGTGCCTTGTATCGCAGCGACATCACCGTCACGGCCGCCAGCGTGACGGCTGCCAACACCTTGATCGGCAACTCGGTCCATGCCGATATTCACACCATCGTATTCACACCGGGCAGCTCATCGCAAATGTGGGTCGGCTGCGACGGCGGCGTCTATCGCACCGACGATGCGACGGCCAGCGGCGACATCTTCACCTCGGTGAACAAGGGCCTGCAAACGCTGACCATGAACTACCTCGGCCAGCATCCGACGGAGGACGCGGTGCTCTTCTGCGGAACGCAGGACAACGGCGGCGACCGCTTCACCGGCGAGGAAGCCTGGCTCTACACATCGGGCGGAGACAGCGGCTACTTCGTCGTCAACTGGAACGATCCCTATCGTGTCGCAGACACCTATGTCCGCGGCGCGGTCCGGCGCAGCACCACCGGCGGCACGCGTTACAGCTACGGGAATGTGCCCGTGCCGCTCGCGATGGGCGAAGACGTTCTGTTCTATGCCCCGCTCGTCGGCACTCCAGCCAACCCAGGCGCGCCCGGCGAGGCGGACATCCTCGCGTTCGGCTCGATTCGCCCGTGGATCAGCACGACCTTCGGCGGGGCATGGGAGTCGATCCCGAACAACACGCTGGTCGGTGACCAGCTCGACGGCAACATCAAATCGATGATCTTCGCGTCCGCGATCAAGCTCTATGTGGGGACCGTGGCAGGTGGTGTCTATCGCTTCGACAAGTCCGGCGCGGCGTGGACACGGACACAACTCGACACGGTGGGCGGCGCCAACAGCCTGCCGCTCGCGGGCGTGGTCAGCGCCATCGCCGTGGATGCCGCCGACGGCACGGGGAGCTCGATCTACATCACGTTCGGAGGCAGCGGCGACTACCGGCACGTCTGGCATTTCAACGGAATGTCATGGCAACAGCGCAGCGGGCCGGCCGCTGGCGCAGCGGATGCGCTGCTGGACATCCAGCACAACGCCATCGTGGTTGATCCCGCGGCGCCAGCCCAGTTGTACGCGGGTGCCGACATCGGCATCTGGCGCTCGATCGACAGCGGCGCGACGTGGCAGGTGTTTTCCGACGGCCTGCCCGACGCGGCGGTGCTGGATCTGAGACTGCACAACCCGCGCCGTCTGTTGCGTGCCAGCACGCACGGCCGTGGCGCCTACGAACGCACGCTCGATGCGCTGCCAAAACAAGGCGTCGAACTCTACGTGCGCGACACGCAACTCGATCAGGGTCGCTTTGCGACGATCAATTTCCTTCCCGATCCGGTGAATCAGGGCGATCAGGTGGCCCATTGGCGGGGCCCGGACATCAAGGTCGACACGCCAGACGTCAACGGCCAATATCAGTTCCCGTTGGGCGCGACGATCAATTTCTTCGATTTTGTCGATACGCTCAACGATGACGCGCACAACGTCGCGACCCATGCGACTTCGACCATCACGACGCGCGTGTACGTGCAGGTTCACAACCGCGGCGTGGTCCCGGCCGACAACGTGCGCGTGATGTGCCTGTTGGCGAACGCCTCGGCGGCATTGCCGGCCCTGCCCGCGAACTACCAAACGAAAGTACAGGGCGGCATGCCGATCAACAATGCCAACTGGCAGACCATCGGCATCGTCGACGTGAACGACGTGCGGGTCGGCTTCCCGAAAATCGCAGCCTTCGATCTCAACTCGAACAAGCTGCCGCCGCCCGCGAATCTGGCCGGAAACAACCATCATTGTGTGCTGGCGTTGGTTCACCACGCTCTCGATCCCTACACGTCGATCAACACGAATACCGACCAAAACTCCCTGCAGGAGCGCAAGGCCGCGCACAAGAATCTCACCGTGGTCCAGTTCACGGGCACGCCGCCTGCGGCACCGCCGGTCGTCGTTCCATTCCGGATTCATGCGACGACGAGCAAGGACAAGGTCCGTTCCGATCTCGTGATCGACCTTCACGGCTACCGGGGGCGGGTCCGGTTGTTCCTGCCCAAGCTCAGTACCGAGGGCGACCTCGAGAACCTGTCCGAGGGCCTCATCCTCGGCCGTGACTTCGGCGATTTCAAGCGATGGGCCTCCGCGCAGAAGGTGGCCATTGCGAAGAGCATGAAAAGCAAGAAGGGCTACCACAAGGTCTGGTCGAAGCAGCGTCTGGCCGACATCACCAAGGCCGTGGAGCATGGCGTGATGTTCGTCGCGGGCGGCCTCAAGAATGTCGCGCTGCGACGCATCCAACTCAAGCCCGGCACTCATCAAACGCTGTTTCTGATGCTCGACCGGCCCGCTAACGGACGCATCGGCGAGGCTTTCGAACTCACCATCGCGCAGCAAGACGCCGAGGGTCGAAACGTGCAGGGTGGGTTGGATGTCCGGGTCGAGCTTCAGCCGAAACCGGGCACGAAGCCGGCACGGGCAGTGAAGCGGCCGGCGGTACTCGAGGAACAGAATCGCCACAGACCCGCCAGAACCTTTCGGGCTTGACCGCCCTTGTTCGCACTTCGACTCATCCCGAATTCCCCGGAGGAAGATGACATGTACACGCTCATCCACAACCTGACCGCCAGCCAGCTCTTCAAACGCCAGTTGCCCGTATTCCTGGTGGCGTTCGTCATTGCCGAGTTGTTCTACAAGTTCCACAGCTTCACGCTCGAATGTGCCGCGTTTCTCGCCACTTGGTACGTGCTCGGCGCCATCGAGCAAAAGCTGGTGCCCGACAAGACGCCTCCGCGCCGATGACCAACTGGCGCAGCCCTTCATGGCCTGGAGTTGGCTGAAGGCGCAGTCGTCCCGTCACTCCTTGGACACCATCTCTTCCAGCCCATCGAACACCGACCCACTCGACCCCTCTCCTCGCGCGGTCATCACCCGGCGTTCCAACCACAGCACGACACGCCCGTCGACCCAGCGCGTTCGTTGGAACGTACGCACGACGACCGCGCCGGCGCGTGGCACTGCTTCCTCGTTGATGAAGTACGGCGCAGGCTCGTCGATGATCCTGCCGAGCGGCCTCCCCGGCTACGACATCCGGACTGTGCAGGACCTTCTCGGGCATGCGGATGTGGTCACGACCATGATTTACACCCATGTGATGAAGGTCGGCGGCGGCGCGGTGCGCAGCCCGATGGATTCGATGGGGCCGGATTGACGCCAGATCCGAGCCGCACTGGCCTGCCGTAAAGCCGACAGTCGTCAATGTCTGGCTATGGCCGGGACTGCCCGTTCGCCAAGCTCGCTGATAGCGGTCCCTGGCAAACGAGCGGGCACGCCGAAGGTCCGCTGCCAAGCACCGCCGCGAACTGGTGCTCGCGGCCAAGACCGGACGGTCGGCCGTACCTCAGAATTCGTCAGATAGCTGACGTTCGCCGTGCGGTCATGCCGTGACGAGCCAGGCGATGAGCGCTAGGCCAATGATTGCGAGCCAAGGACTGACGCGCCGAGGCCACGCCGAGCGAAGATACCGGACCTCGTTTTCAGTAAACAGGTGCTGGCAGTTCGGGCACCTCACCTGCGTCGCCATGTCGGGGATTGCAGGGGCAGCCATGAGTGTTGAAACAGCGACCTTGGCCCAGTTGTCGCCGCTACCCCCATCTGGGAATTTGAAGTCGCACTTGGGGCACTGCAGAGTCGGCACATGCGCCTCCGTACGGAACATCGACAAGACCTATTCTGGCACCTCCTCTGAGAACGTCAACGACCGGAAGACACCGTAGGAAAGTCCAGCACGAGACCCATTGGAGCGGAACGTCAGGCCGCTTGAGCCCGCGAGCGGTAGGTCCAGACTGACCCGCTCAGGGCCCGACCTCCGGGGCGGTGACGGGCAACAGTCATCCAAGACCCAGCGTCCGGCCCACTCCCTCATCAGTTCGGCCACTTTCTCTGCCACGCGTCCACTTCTTCACGACGCAAGATGGTCCTACGGGCGCAAACTGAGCCCCATGCTCAGGGTTCTCTTTCTCATTCTTGCTGTCTTCATGCCGATTGGCTTGGTCTACGCGTTCGGCGCGTGGAGCTTGCTCGTGCTGTTCGGAGCAGGAGTCGCGACGCTGTTGCTATCGACCAGGAAAGCTCAAGGCGCTGAGGCGACTCAAGGCGGCAATCTCACCGGATATCACACCACAACATCGGCGAACTTCTAGGCTCCGCCCGCGGAGCGAGGAGCCCCCTTGTGAAGCGTGCTGGGACGGGCAGGATGCGGCCAAAAGCAGCCAGTCACGCGCGCTGCAGAGTTCGTGCGATAGCAGTCGTTCGTTGTCCCGACGGTGGAGCGCCAATCACCCTGGTATCGCGCGCAATGGTCACAGTGCTCTGATTCAAGGTTCTGTCTCCTCATTTGTTGTTCTCTGCGGGTGGCCCATGCGTCGCCACCTAGTAGTGAGCTCAGAAGGGATTCGTCATTGCGCCGGCCGAGCTCCGTCATAGGCGTCCTGGAGCAACTGCCGAATCGCTGGCCGTTCAGCAGGTCCGAAGGGACGTGGATTCCAATAGGGGGCAGCCACGACTACGTCCGCAGCTCGGTCCAGGTCTGCCTCCTTCATGCCAATGTCGCGCAATGAGAACGGGGCTCCGTTGGCGCGGGCGAGGTCATAGAGGCCGCTCGCGGCGGCTACGCCGTCCCTACCGAGCGCCCGTTCAATGCGCGCCATCGCATCCGGTGCGGCCTGTGCGTTGAAGCGAATGGCGTGCGGCAGAATAACCGTGTGCACCTCCGCATGTGAAAGATTGAAGCTTCCTCCCAACGTGTGGCACAGCTTGTGATGCAGCGCCATGCCAACGTTCCCCAGGACGCTTCCACACAGCCACGCGCCATATAGCGCATCACCGCGTGCATCGACATCGTCAGCGCGCTCACGCAGGGCCGGGAGCGCGCGGGCAATGGCGCGGATACCTTCCTCTGCCATCAGGCCCATGACTGGATTGCTGTCGCGAGCGTAGAGGCCCTCGGCTGCATGCGCGATTGCGTTCATGCCGCTCGTGACCGACAACGAGACGGGAAGCGTCAGGGTCAGTTCAGGGTCGTAGATGACCGTCCGCGGCAGCACGCGAGAATCGCGGCCGGTCTTCTTGAGACCGCCCTCGGTTATGCCATAGATGGGCGTCATCTCACTGCCCGCGTAGGTCGTAGGAATCGCAAGGATGGGCATCCCGGATTCCATGGCGATGGCCTTGCCGAGTCCCGTCGTCGAACCACCACCGATTGCGATGGCGCAATCGGCGCCGATTCTGCGAGCCTCCTCGCGTGCTTCTCGTGCTGATTCAATCGGCACGTGCATCACTGCGCGCGGAAAGATGCCCGCAACGCGGCTTCCCAGGCGGTTGGCCACCATCTGCGCCTGGTGCTTCTGCTCCGGCGTCGACAGCACGAGCGCTCGATGCGCCCCTAGAAGGTCAATCTCCCGTTCAAGGTGTGCGATTGAGCCGGGTCCAAACACGACTCGCGACGGTTGACCGTTGTAGACAAATTCCTTCATGTCGTCGCCGCTCCGGCCATAGCGTCACGCGCGTCTAGCACCTCGTAGTCAACCTGGTGCCTGGCAATCCTGATTCCAGATAGTTCGTCGCGCACACGCAGGTGTGCAGGATGGGTCGAGTAGCCTTCCAGTGCTTCCCACGACTCGAACTCGCTGTTCAACACTACGTCGCATGCATAGTCGACCTTGCTCAAATCAACGCCAATCTCCAGGGATATCAGCCCGGGGATACTGTTCTTCAGTCCCAGGAAGCAGTCCCGAACCAACTGGATGTTGCGCTGCTTCTCCACCGCGATGGTGCCAACGACACTCCACATAACAATGTGCTTGACCATTGCGCGACTACTTTGAGTTTGGGTTGAGCACGAAGTCGTACTCGACGAGGTAGGTTCCATCGGACTGCTTCTTCCAGTCCGCAATCAACGACTGCCGAACGCCGAATACGGCATCTGAGTCGAGGTAGGCATCGTCACTGCGGAATACGTGCGTAATCAACGTCTCGTAGCCCTCGGCCTTGATAAGGAAATGAAGGTGTGCGGGGCGCCAGGGATGGCGGCCGAGCGATTCCAGCAAGTCGCCAACCGGACCATCGTGCGGGATTGCGTAGGGCACTGCGAGGATGGAGAGGAAGTGGTAGCGCCCCTTGTAGTCGGAGTGCAGGATGCCCCGGGCCTGGGCGCCGTCAATCTCGGCATGTTGCACGTCGTAGAGCCCATCCTCGTCGGACTGCCAGACGTCGATGAGAGCATTGGCGACGGGGTGACCGTCAAGGCCGCGCACGGTACCGCGAACAAGACAGGGGATGCCGCGAGCGCCGTTGGAGATGTCCACGCCGAGCTCGTACTCGGGAGCTCCTTCGACGTGGAATGGGCCAAAGACGGTCGCTTCAGTACAACCCGTTGGCTTGTCGTTGTTCTGAGCAACGGTGAGCATCGAGAGACCGAGCACGTCCGACAGGAGAATGAATTCCTGTCGCTTGTCGTCGGTGATGTGGCCGCATCGCGTCAAGAACTCAATGCCCTTGAACCACTCCTCTTCAGTCAGTTCAACCTCGCGTGCGAACGCGTGCAGGTGTTTCACGAGGCTTGTCATGACTTGCTTCAGCCGCGGGCTTGTGCATTCGGCATGCCGTGCCAGCACGGCTTCCGTGATAGTGTTTTGGTTCAAGTTGCGCATAGGCTCTCCAGATTTTGATGATGCTTGTCACTTGCCTTGTCGGCCCTTCCGACGCGGCGTTCTTCACTCAGGGTGTGCGTTGAACGCAAGCGCTGCACTTGCCGCGGGTGCGGCATTGAATGCTGGGCGTTCAGAAGGCACGAGGCGTCTCGAGGTGGGAAACAAGCACCAACCCCAGCGTTGTTGTACGAAGCCCCAGAGTCCTTGTTTGAAGAAGATGGTTGTGACGATAGCGATGAGGCCGAGTCCGATGAGGTACCAGCTGCCGTAGTCGCTGAATACCTTGTTCAGTGCCCAGAAGACCAGGGCTCCGACGAGCGGGCCTTCGATGCGCCCGATGCCACCAATCACTACCATGAAGATGGCGAACGCGGTCCAATTCACGCTGAACGCTGCATCGGGGCTGATGCGCAGATTTCCGACGAAGTACAAAGCTCCGGCCAGTCCAGCGCCGAAGGCGCTTACCGCGTAGACAGCCAGCTTCATGCGGTCCACGGCGATGCCTTGGGAGCGCGCAGCAACTTCGTTGTCACGGATGGCTAGAAGCGCCAGTCCTCGCTTGCTACGCAGGAACAGGTACACCAGGGCAACCGATGCCACCACGCAAGCCAGCGCCATCCAGTAGGTCACGGATTCTCGGGTTGCCTTGTCGATGCCTCGTAGCGCAGTGAGCGTGGTTCCCGAGCCACCACCGACGGCAGAGATGTTAGCGACCGTCAGGCGAAAAACCTCAGAGATGACCCAAGTCGCGATGGCGAAGTAGCCCCCTTGCAAGCGAAAGGCGATACGGGACACCGGAATCGAAATCAGGCCGGCCAGAACGGCACCGAGCAAGACGCCGACGAACGGATTGACGCCCCAGAAGTTACCCAGGGCGAGCATGGCATAGCCACCGAGTCCGAAGAATGCCTGTTGGCCAATTGACACCATGCCGCCGTACCCGGCGAGCAGATTCCACATCATCGCGAAGATGAAGTAGCACGAAATCTCGACGAACTCACGCATCCAACTGGATTCGCCCCACCATGGAAGGCTCGCGAGGACCATGACGATGGTCAGGCCCAGCCAGAGAAGCGAAGTACTTGCGCGCGTTCCGCGAGCAATTCTGTAGCCGTGAATTGGGTGATTTGCTTGCACGTTTGAATCTCCTTAACCGCGCGTCTTCGGCATGAGGCCTTGCGGTCTGAAGACGAGCAGGACCAGAAAAACCAGGTGACCGGCCCAAATGCCCCAGCCAGGGTCCAGCCGAAAGCCGACTTGTTGGGTGATGCCAAGCAACATCGCGCCTGCAAACGTTCCCCAGAAGCTACCCATTCCGCCGATGATTACGGCTTCGAAAGCGAACAGCAGCAGCATCGGTCCATCGGACGGTGACACCGTCGTGCGCATCGCCTGAAGAGTGCCTGCCAGACCTATCAATACAAAGGCGATGGCGGTCGCGAACGCGCAGACCTTGCTGGCGTTCAGGCCCATGAGTTCTGCGATTTCCCGGTCATCGGAGACGGCCCGGAAGGCGCGGCCAAGCGCGGTACGTCCGAACAGCCACTGGAGAGCAACCGTGACGAGGACTGCCAGTAGAAGAATCAGCAGCGGGAGCGTGCCTACTGACAGGTCGCTCGTGAGGGCCCAGCTCTGCGTGTTGAAGCCATCGGTGTCGATGGAGCGAGGGTCGGCGGAGAACGTTTCCAGGAGCAGATTCTGGATGACGATGGATAGTCCGAACGTCACCACCAGCGATGGCAGCGGGTCCCTGCCAAGGGTTCGATTGAGAACTACGAACTGCAGCGCAAAGCCGGCGAGCGCAGCCACGGGCAAGGTCACCAACAGCGCAAGCCATGGCGGCATGCCGAACATGACCAAGACGACCGTCGAGAATGCGCCCAATATGACGAAGTCGCCGTGGGCAGTGTTGGTCAGGCGCATTACGCCGAAAATGAGCGACTGGCCCTGTGCAAACAGCGCATAGAGGCCACCCAGAAGCAGACCTTGAACGAGGGTGTCCATGTTCAGACTCCGAAGTAGGCGAGGCTGACTTGCTCGCGCGTCAGCCTGGAAGACTCGCCCTGCAGGGACACTTTGCCTTCCTGGAAGCAATAGAGACGTTTGGACACGCGCTGAGCTACTGACACGTCCTGTTCAACGATGACCACAGTCATGCCTTCTCCAGTAATTGTGGGCATGGCCTCGTAGATTTCGCGGATGACCACGGGTGCCAAGCCCAACGAGAGCTCGTCGCACAGCAGAACTTCGGGGTTGCTCATCAACGCACGGCCGATGGCGACCATTTGCTGTTGGCCTCCTGATAGCGCCGTTCCTGGCTGCCGGCGCCTCTCCAGCAAGATGGGAAATAGCCTGTAGATGCGTGCCAGGTCCCAGGGACCCTTGCGAGCTGCGTTGGCGCCCATGAGCAGGTTCTC
The DNA here is from genome assembly GCF_030316965.1 of Variovorax sp. J31P207. Taxonomy (NCBI): domain Bacteria; kingdom Pseudomonadati; phylum Pseudomonadota; class Betaproteobacteria; order Burkholderiales; family Comamonadaceae; genus Variovorax; species Variovorax sp. J31P207. Next base: position 14,917 of record NZ_JASZYN010000025.1, on the reverse strand, counting down.
TTCAACCGAAAGAGAAGCAAACAGACGGCGGCCTTCCGGCACCATTGCCAGTCCTTGGCGCACGATTGACGCGGGTGAGGTGCCGCCAATCGGCGTGCCCTTCAAGGCGATGGATTCGCGAGCCGTCTTGAGCAGGCCTGTCAGGCATTTGAGGAACGTGGATTTGCCGGCACCGTTCGCACCGATGATGGCTACGAGCTCTCCCGCTTCGAGGCGAAAGTCGATGCCGAAGAGCGCCTGGGCATCTCCATAGAACGCTGTCAGGCCATGAGTCTCGAGCAAGGACGTATGCATCTATGCCTCCATACCCATGTAGACGCGCCGGACCTCGGGGTCCTGCATGACGTCGACTGGCAGGCCCTCCGCCAGGCGTTGCCCGAAATTGATGACAAAGAGACGGTCGGCAACGGAGAGCAACGCGTGCACCACGTGCTCAATCCAAATCATAGTGACGCCGGCAGCCTTGATTCGCTTGAGTTCTTCGACCAGCTCTTGCGCTTCGTGCTCCGTTAACCCGCCTGCAATTTCATCGAGGAGAAGCAGGTCTGGAGCTGTCGCGAGCGCTCTTGCCAACTCCAGACGCTTGCGGTTGAGCAGCGTCAACGAGCCGGCAGGCTTGTTCGCATAGGGCATCAGTCCGGTTTGCTCCAGGACGCTGATGGCAGCGTCCCATGCCTGGCGCTCTGAAAGCTCGGCGCCAAAGCTTGCTGCAGTGACCAGGTTCTCGAACACCGTCATGTTTCCGAAAGGCTGCGGCACTTGGTAGCTGCGGCCGATTCCCCGGCGACATCTAAGGTGGGATGGAAGGACGGTGATGTCGTCCTCGCGATAGCGCACTTCACCGGCGTCAACCTTGACGTCACCGGAAATCAGGTTGAACAAGGTCGTCTTCCCGGCGCCATTGGGCCCGAGGATGCCGAGGGTCTCGCCCTTCTCCACGGCAAGAGAAATCCCATCGGTGACCTTGACCGCCCCGAAGGACTTGCTGACCGCTCTCAGTTCAAGTATCGGCATTGTTCGCTCGCCGTCACATCAGCTGCAGGGCGCCGCTGGTGGGAATTGCTTTGGCCGATTCGTTGTTCACGATGGCCAGCTCGTACTTGAATCGCTTGCCCTTTGTCCACTGACCCAGAACGAGCGGCGTCTTGCTCACGTTGCGGAACGGTCCCTTGCCGTTCCAGCTGATGACGCCAACAACGGTCTTCAGTTGGGTTGCGGCGACCGCGTCGCGAACATCGCGCGGCTTGAGGGACTTGCTTCGCTTGAGGACATCGGCCATGACCTCGAAGAGAGCGTGGGAGAACGCCAGCGGTTGCGTCCACTGCTTCTTCGTGCTCGCCTCATAGGCGTCTGCCAGTGCTCTGGAGCTTTGGCCGGTCAGGCTGGAGCTGAAGGGATGGGAAGGGCTCCACCAGACCTCGGTGGTCAAGCCTTCTCCGAGGTCACCCAGTGCCTCGATGGCCAAGGGGTGCATGAGCGCTTTGCCCAACGAGACAACCTTGGGCCTGAAGCCTTGCTGCCGAGCCTGTGTCAGGAAGGTCTTGGCGTCTGGCGGAATGATGACGCCTGTGACGATTTCGACTCCGTCGCGCTTGAACGCTGCGATTTGGGCCGAGAAATCCTGTGTGCCACTCTGGAAGCGACCGGGGTCGGTGAGGCCAAAGCCCATTTGAGCCAGAGGCTTCGGAAACCCAAGGTTCTTGTCGCCCCATGCGTTGCCATCCCCATCGTTCGGGAAGAGCGCGCCAACCTTCTTGTTGGTCTCGACGCTCTTCCAGCCGTTGGTGAATGTCGAGATGACGTCCTCCAAACCCCAGAAGAAGTGGTAAGTCCAGTCGAAGCCAGTTTCCGGGTTACCTTTGCGGCCGAAGAACCAGGGCTGCCATGGCACGACCGAGCTGATGCATGGCACCTCGTTGAGCTCGGCAGCATCACTTACCGGATTCGCCGTTTCAGGCGTGCCCGCGGTCAGAAGCAGCGCCACCTTGTCTTTGAGAATCAAGTCGTTGGCCACTTCGCCGGCGCGGTTGGGATTCGATTGACTGTCCTTGAGCAGGACCTGAACCTCGTACTTCTTGCCCCCAACCGACAGGCCATCCTTGAAGGCGTTCTTCATCTGTTCGATGACCCACTTGTCGGTCTCCCCGAAACTTGCCAAGGCGCCGGTCTGGGGCGACACGTAGCCGACCTTGATGACATCAGCAGCGCTTGCGAGTGAGGCTGTCCCCGTCGTGGCGATGGCGGCGAGTCCTTGAGTGAACTGTCGGCGATTGAGGCTCATGACTTGTCTCCTATGTGAAAGGGAAGCGTGCGGGTCAAGCGAGGGCGGCCTGGCGTGGGTTGCGGTCTTCGTTTGCCGCTTCATCGAGAAGCGTCAGATGCAGGCGCGACATCACTTCCTGGAATCGCTGGCGCATCTGCTCGGGAGTGCTTGCTGTGGCTGCTACGTAGAAGTCGGGGCGAAGCAGCACGTAGCGCGCCTCGATGTCGCGGAGCCACGTGGCGTACGTTCCGTTGATGTCCACGGCGTCGCAGGGTGTACCTGGCCTGCCGACCTTGACGGTGACGCCGCCAAGGTGTGCGAGTTGCATGTGTTGGAGGGGTGTCAGCGCCTCGGCAGGGTCGTTGTCCAGGGCAATCAGCATCCAGCCTTGACTTACCGCTTGGTCGAAGCGGTCGTGCTTGCCATGGGCTTCGACGAAGCCCTGGACGGAAAGCTCCCCGGCATGCGCTGCGTCCTTGCACCACGCGCCTTCGCCCAAGCGGCAGATGTCCGTCGGAACGGGCTTGTTGTTGCGCTCGGCGAGCTCGGCCTTCATGCGCGTATCGCGCTCGGCCGCTTCCTTCTCGTCGTGGATGCAGATGATTTTTCCCAGCTCCTGGCTGAAATCGATGTAGTGCTTTGCGTGCTCCAGGCGTTCGGTCGTGTAGCTCTCGAGTACTTCGAGACCCAGCTTTCCTTCAAGGATTGCATTGAGCCGCCAGCCCAGGGCGACTGCATCTCGCACTCCGGCGCACATGCCCTCGCCGGCAAACGGAGGCATCAGATGGGCGGCATCGCCGGCTATAGCGCAGCGGCCTTTGGTCCACTGTTTGGCCCAGCGCGCCTGGAATCGGTAGACAGCACTGCGCTCGAGGGCGGCGTTTTCTGGCGTCAGGCCCCAAGGCTTGAGCAGCTCCCAGGCGCGTTCGGGCTTCTGCATTTCTTCGACAGATTCGCCGGGAAGCACCATGTATTCCCAGCGACGACGGCCCGGGCCGCCTGGCACGATGGTCGTAGGGCGCTTCGGGTCGCAGAGCTGCCATTGGGCAGGCTGTACCTGGTAAGGCCCATTGGGAATCATGTCGAGGATGAGCCAGTCGAAGAAGTAGCCCTTGTCCTCGTTTTCAATCGCCAGGCTTTCACGGACGAAGCTGTTTGCACCGTCCGCGCCGATGACGAACTTCGCGCGCAGCGTTTGCGTCGGTCCATCCACGCCGACTTCTTCAGGATTGCGCTTGAGCGTGAGGGTGACGCCCTCCGCATCTTGAGCAAGTGCGACACCCTGCCAGCCGCGGACCTGGGTCACCGTCGTCAATTCGCTCGCGATACCGGTGAGGCGCTCTTCGAGGTCCGGCTGGTTGAACCAGTAGCGCACCCGCCAGCCGGATGCAGATGTGCTTTTCCAGTCGACGATTTGCAGGTTCTCGCCCTCGGCATCCTTCCAGTAGTACAGCTCGTCGTGGAAGCTGATGGCAGGGTCGTTCTCGGAATCGATGCCAAGAGTCGCGAGGATGCGGGCAATCTCGTGGTCGTAGGTGACGGCCCGCGGCCGGCCATAGGACTTGCTCCATCGCTCAACAAGCGTGACACGCTTGCCACGCTTACCAAGGAGGATGGCAAGCAAGGTGCCGACGGGACCGCCGCCGACGATGGCGACGTCCGCGTCGAAGGATTCGGCGGCAGAAGTGGCTTTGGAATTGGTCATGAAAATTCCTTGAAAAGTGAGCGTTCGCTTGCTTCGCTGACAGCAAGCAGTAAAAGAGCTAGGCGGTTACGCGGCTGCTGGGAGCAACCTGGCTACATCTCCTCCCAACGTGGAAATGAATGTACGTCGAAAGTGAATGACGTTCAGATATGGTTTACCCTCATATCGGGACGTTCATCTGTGTCCGGGTGTTGCACAGCGCAGCCGACGCCCCTTCATAGAAAAGCAGGGATTCGGAATAGACTGACGTTCATGAATGAAGCCAATCCGAACGCCACCGTGAAGGCGCATCAAGAGGTACAGGGTCGGGTGGCCCGTCGCCAGCAGAAGAATCGACAGGCCCTGCTCCGTGCAGCCAGCACCGTGATGAGTAGGAAGGGACTGGACGGCGCGACCATGCTGGAAATCGCCGAGTTGGCTGATGTCGGCGCGGGCACCGTTTACAACTACTTCAAGTCAAAAGACGAACTCGCGATAGCGGTACTCGAGGACATGATGCACAGCCTCGCGCTGCGCATTGAGGCGACGACCAAGGGTTTTACGGACCCCGCGCAGGTCTACGCTTTCGGCATTCGCACCGTCTTGGAAACGGCTACCAACGATGTGCGTTGGAAGCAGTTGCTCAACCGCTCAGAAGTGATTGCGGATGCGCTCTTTCGTCGAATGGGTCCGTTCGCGATTCGCGACCTGCGAAGGGCTGCCGATGCCGGGCGATTCAAAATTCCCAATGCCGAACTTGTGTGGCGCTTGACGAGTCACGCGATAGTTGGTGTCGCGCTGGCCATCACTTCGGGCGCGGTACCCGCAGATTCGACTGACCAGGTGATTGTTCGACTGCTCGGGATGACCGGTATCGACGCCGACTCTGCACTTGAACTCGCCATGCGGCCAAGGCCCGCTCTTTCCGAGATTTCAGGCGGCGAACGATGACGACAGCCGTGTGGGGGGCATTCGGTTCTCGAAGTAGCTGATGCGCCACCGCCGATTGGCGGCGCAGTTCGATTGCGACGGTTGCTAGACGGCACTCCCCGGCCGAGGGCAACGACGACCCTCGCTAGGTCAAATGTTTAGGGGACTCTCGAACGTCGACTCTCGTTGGGACGCCACATCTGGAATGGGCGCGAGACTCCAAGTGCCTGAACGTCTGTTTTCGCAAGGACGCTGCTTCTGCTTCGGGCACGAGGCCGTCATGCGTTTTCAACGTCCGCTTTCGCGGCCCGCCTAGGTCCGCTCAGGGCCCCCAACGCCAGTTCGCTGGATGTCGAAGCGGCCATTCAACTCGATCTCGTCGGCCGCCACCTCCTATCGGGGGTCAGGTTCCGAGGTACACCGGTCATGCACCGGCAAGAGCGTCAACGTCAGCTTTCAGAAGTCGCTGCCATTCAGTTCGAAAACACGTACAGCCGCAACCAGTCAGTCTGATGCGGAAGATCAAGCAATCGAGCGCTGGCAGCGTGAAACCTGCCCCTGCAACGCTGCGGCTGCGAGGGCAATGCGGGGGCGAAATCTAAATGTCGGACAAATTGGGCTTTCGCTCCGACACTGTGCACTGCAAGCCTTGGGCACCCAAGGCGTGGCAAGCGCGTGCCAGTTCAACGTGCATACGCTGCCGTTCGGCATACGCTATCGCACGCTTCAATAGCGCCTGGCCCTCGTCAGTGCGGCCCTGTGCCTGGGCTCGGGCGCCTTGAAGCCGCCACTGCAGGATCGCTGCCGGCGGAAAGCGCCGCACATGCATCGCCAGCGCAGGCTCAAACGCCCGCCACGCCTCTTCCAGGGGCCGTTGCACGGTGCTGCTGGACGGTTCATGCGCGTACAGCGCCAGCAAAGTGTCGCCCAGTCCCGCGTACCCCTCATGCGCCCACCACGCACTTTGCATGCGGCGGGCAGCTGCCACGCCGGCGTACACCGCCGCCCGTGCTCCCGGGACGTCTCCGCTGCGCCAAGCAAGTCGCGCGGCCAGGCCGAGGCGACGCAAGGTGTAGGCGGCGTCGATGTTTTCCATTTCCGTCATGGCGAGCACGGCGCGTTCGTAGTGGCTGCGCAGCATGTCGTCATCGATCGGTTCCAGGCAGAGCCCCACTTCGACCAGCCCGATCGGGCCCCACGCGCGCCACGATTCGCCGGGGCGGCGCAGGGCCAGTTCATCGAGTTCGTGGAAGCGCCGCAAGGACTCGTCGAGCCGCCCCTGAAAGAAAGCCAGCTTCGCGGAAAGCGCGCGCATGTTCATTTCCTGCCGGCCACAGCGCAGGCGGGCAAATTGCTGCGCCGACGCCTCCAGTTCCTGCGCCAGGCCGTCCCAGTCGCCCAGGCCGGCAAGCACGACACAGCGGCTTTCGCTAAACAGGGCGCTCACGCGCGGGTCATTGGCGGGCAGGCTCGCCTGCAGTTTCTGAGCCCGCGCGACCAGCCGTCGCGCGATGACCGGGTGCCCCGCGGTCGAGAAAGCAAGCGCGCTCGATCCCACGCGAAGGCCTCCATGCAGGCGCAAGCGCCGAAACAGAACGTCGGCCTCCACCGAGATGCGCATCAAGGGGCGCTGGTCGGGCGAGAACACCAACAAGCCCATGGTGCAGTAGAGGCTGCGCAAGACCAGGGCCGAGAAGGCGGAACGGGATGGTTCGTGCGTCGGCCATTCCGCCAAGGCGAGCAAGCGGCGGGTCGCCGGCATCAGCTCGGCCCAGGGCGTCTGTTCGAGATCGGCACTGCACAGCCCGAGTTCGGCCAGCGCATGGATATAGCCGCGCAATGCGGCCCTCGATGCGCCACAACCGTTGAGCAATTCGGCGCGCCGCAGCCCCCAGCCGACCCTCTGCCATCGCGGCAGCTCTTCATGTACCAGCGCCTGCGCCAGCAAGGTCGCGGATTCGGCTTGCCGATCGGCGTGCAGCAGCATGGCTACGGCGCGGTCGGTCCAATCCGCCGCACGCGAGGGCTGCATGCGGCCGGCAACGAGGCGCGCTGCAGCCATCAACGTCGGCGCCGAGCCGCAAGCGCTGTCGGCCAGGGTCATCGCTCGGGCGGCCGCCTCTTCATCGTCCGTGGGCAGGTCGGAAAAAGGCAAAACCGATGGCATGCGCTCGTCCAGCCATTGCACGACCCGCTCGATCACCATCGGCTGCGCCGTGGACGCGCCGACCTGCCGCCGCAACCAGGCCAGCAGCAAGGGATGAAAACCGAGGCGCCCATCGCCCTTCGCATCGCCGCTGCGCATCAGCCAGGAATGCGCGCGCAAGGTCGCCAGCGCGGTGTCGCTGGCGCCAATGACGCGCGCCAGTTCGGCATCGAAGTCGCCCGGCAGCTGCGACAGGCGCAGCGCCGTGTCGCGCGCGTCCCCATCGAGCAGCGCCCATGAGTCGTCGAGCACGGTGTCGAGGCTGCGGTGCTGATCGGTCTCGTCGCGGTCGTCGTCGACCAGCGGATCGCCCTTGTCGAGGTGCTCGAGCACGGGTGCCACGCCAGCGGTGTGGACGCTTCGGGCCGCCATTTGCAGTGCAAGAGGCAGGCCGCCGACGAGACGACAAATGCGATGCACGGACTCGGCCTGCGCGTCGGCATCGAAGCCCGGTGCGAGCCGCCGCGCGGCCGCGCTGAACAGCCGCACCGCCGGCACCATGCCCAGCCCACCCAGTTCCAACAACCATTCCTGGCCTCCGCCCACCCGCACGCGCGAGGTGGCCAGCACCTTCACGCCCGGCGCGCGCTCGCGCAACATCGGTTCGAAGGCGCGCGCCGCGGGGACTTTCTCAAGGTTGTCCAGCACCAGCAACAGCGCCCCGGCGGCGTGACGGTCGGCCCCGGTGCGCGCGACGGTCTGCTGGATCAGGCTTTCGGCGTCCTGCAGCGCGCCACCGCCGTCAACACGGCCGCTCAGCCAGAGCACGCCATGACGGCAATGCGGCCCCCACGCTTCGGCGGCGGACTGGGCCAGCCGTGTCTTGCCAACTCCGCCCGGGCCCGTGATCGTGAGCCAGCGGCAGGCCGGGTCGCCCAATCGCTCGCACGCGAGGTCGAATTCGGCTTCGCGGCCGATCAGATCGGGCGTGGCGGAAACTATCGATGGCGGCGTGTTTGCGACATTTTCGGCGGACGGGTCAAGCAATGGCGCCATCATCGCCTCTGGCGACACGCGCGCAGGCTTCGGCCCACCGGCGTCCGAATGAATGTGTGTGTAGAGCGCGTAACACTCGGCCGACGGCCTGGCGCCCAGTCGTTGGAGGAGCGCGGCGCGGCAGGCTTCGTATTGGGCGATGGCGGCCGTGCGACGGCCGGTTGCCGCCAGCAGGCGCATCAGAGCCATGTGCGCCGCCTCGTCGGCGTCGTCAACGTCGAGCAGGCTGCGAGCTTGCGAGGCCGCGTCGTCGAGTGCGCCTGCGGCTTCGCTGCGTCGAAGCAGGTCGTGGCGTAGCAACTGAAGCTCGCGCTGGGCGCGAGGACGCGCTTGTGCGAGCCATTCCTCGAAGCCCTCCGCGCTCCCGACTTCGAAGCCATCGAGCAGCGGGCCACGCCAGGCGTCCGCCGCGGCGCAGCGCCCGGCAGCTGACATTTCGGGCGAGGACATGGCCCGGGTCAAGGCGTGCAGGTCCACTTCCAATGCCGCGCCGGGCGCAAGGCCGATATGTTGAGCATCGACCAGCAACAGCTCGGGCAGCCAGCGGCGCAAGCGCGAGAGCGCACCACGAAGGTTCGACCGGGCCGATGCTTCGTCCAGTTCGCTCCAGAGCATCGAGGCGAGCTTCTTGCGGGCGACCGAGCCGCCCACCGCCGCAAGGTAAAAGAGCAGCGCCTGTTGCTTGGGCGCGAGCAGGCGCGTCAGCGCCTGGCCGTCCAGTTCGAGCCGCCCCTGACCCAACAGCAGTACGCGCAATCCCTGCACTTTTCGCCTCTCGATCTGCCCCTTGCCACGCAGAAGACACGCTGCAAACACGCGGCAAACACGCCAGGGTTCGATGCTAAGCCCGCAAGTCTGCGTAGCGTCCGTCCACCTGCAGGAGTGAAAGTATGTTGAACACCGCCTCCCCCATAGTCGAGGGCCCCGCATTGGCCCGCGCCTTGCCCTCCACGACCGTTCCCCAGTTCATTCGCGAGGCCATCCGGCACCGGCCGGACGCCCTGGCCATGATCGACGGCCCCCATGGGGGCACCATCACCTGCGCGGCGCTGGACCAGCAGATCGGTCGCGCGGCCGCGGGGCTGGCTGCGCAAGGATTCAGGCCCGGCGACACGCTGCTGATTTGCAGCCCAAACAGCCCGGAATGGGTCGTCGTCGCGCTCGGCGCCATGGCGGCGGGCGGGCGCGTGAGCGGTGCCAATCCAGGCTACACCGTGGCCGAACTGGCGCAACAGCTGCGCGATTCGCAGGCGCGCTTCGCCTTTACCGTGCCGCCGCTGCTCGACACGGTACGCCGAGCCGCGGAGCAAACAAGCTGCGAGCACTTCATCGTCGCGGGCATTGCCGAGGCGGGAGACGCGCTCTCGCTGTCGGGCCTGCTGGCAAGCTCCGGGCCCGAGCCGCTCGCGCCAGCCGATCCCGACACTCTGGCACTCCTGCCCTTTTCCTCGGGCACGACCGGCCTTCCCAAGGGCGTGATGCTCACGCACCGAGCCATCGTGGCCAACGTCTGCCAGATCGTGCAGGGCAGCGAGTGGCCGCAGGGCATGGTGTCGCTAGCCTTCCTGCCGATGTTCCATGCAATGGGTTTCGTGCTGACCACGCTTTCCGGCCTGGCCGCGGGCGGCACGCTCGTGACGCTGCCGCGCTTCGAGCCCGAGGCCTTTCTTTCCGCCATTGCCAGCCAGCGCGTCACGCACCTCATCGCCGTACCGCCCGTCATGCAGTTCCTGGCCGGACACCCCATGGTCGGCACCTTCGATCTGTCCTCGCTGCAACTCGTCGGTTCGGGCGGCGCCCCCATGGGCGCTGCGCTCGAAGAGCGCGTCTGCGCACGCCTGAAATGCCCGGCGGTACAGGGCTACGGCATGACCGAAGTGGGGGCGGTGCTGACGCTGGTGGATACGCGCGGCGCACTGCGTCCCGGCTCGGTCGGACAGGTGGTGCCGGGCACGCAGGCGCGCGTGGTCGACCCGGCCACGGGTCGCGACCTGCCGCGCGGAGAAGCCGGCGAACTGTGGTTTCGAGGCCCGCAACTTTTTGCGGGCTACCTCGGCAACCCGCAATCCACGGCGGCAACGCTCACGGCCGACGGCTGGATCCGCACCGGCGACCTCGGCCGGATCGACGCGGACGGCTTCGTCTTCATCACCGACCGGCTCAAGGAACTCATCAAGGTAAACGGCGAATCGGTGGCGCCCGCCGAGCTGGAAGCGTTGCTGATGACGCACCCCGCGATCGCCGATGCGGCCGTCATCGGCCGACCCGACGAACGCACGGGCGAGTTACCCGTGGCCTGGGTCGTGCCGCGCAGCGAGCTCGACGCGGAGGCGCTCATTGTCTGGTTTGCCGAGCGCGTGGCGTCGCACAAGCGGCTGGCCGATGTGGTGCCGGTGGATGCGATCCCCAGGAACCCTGCGGGCAAGCCGCTGCGCCGCGTACTGCGGGCGCGCGATGCCGAACGCATGGAAAGCGTGGGGATGTCATGAGCCACGCGATGAGCCCCGCCTTGCGCAGCATCGATGCCGTGTCGCTCGACGCGTGGGACGTCGAGTCGATCCGACAGCATTTCCTGTTTCCCCAGGCGGGTCGCATCGCAACCAACAACGCCGCCAGCACCCAGCCGCCGCGCGAACTGCTCGCGCTCTACACCGCGCTGGCGCCGCAGTACGAGAACGTGCATCGTGGACAGTCCAGCGCATCGCAACACACAACCAGGCAATTCGAAGCGGCCTACGACGACATTGCGCGCTTCGTCGGGGCGCGCGGCCGCGACAACATCGTGCTAGTGCGCAACGTAACCGAGGCGCACAACACCGTCATGTACTCGCTGCTCACCGAGTTTCGCGATGGTGACAACGTCGTCGCGACGCAGATGGAGCACAACTCGAACTTCGTGCCCTGGTACGCGATGTGCCACGACATCCTGCCGAAATTCGGGCGCCACGTGGCGTTGCGGTTGGCGCGCTTCGATCTGGCAAGCGGGACGCTCGACCTGGACCATCTCGCGGCGCTGGTCGACGCGCGTACCAAACTCGTGTGCTGCACCGGTGCGTCAAACTTTCTGGGAACCCTCAATCCGCTTGCAGCGGTGCGCGCCATCGCGGATTCGAGCGGCTACGTGCAGCCGAACGGCGAGCGCCGTTCATATCTGTTGATCGACGGAGCGCAACTGGTGCCGGGCAGCTTCGTCGACGTGCAGGCGCTCGATGTCGACTACCTGTCGTTCTCTTTTCACAAGATGCTGGCGCCCTTCGGCGTGGGTGTGCTGGTCGCCAAGGAGCACCTGCTGGAGGCGTCCTTGCCATTCCTCTACGGGGGCGACATGGTTGCCGAAGGGAAGGTGTTCGAAGGCAGCGTGAGCTACAACACGCTGCCCTGGAAGTACGCGGCGGGCACGCCGAACATCCTGGGCTCCATCGTTTCGGCGCAAGCGCTGCGCCTGCTGCTCGATCTGGCTTTGCCGTCGGGGCAAGCCTGCTACTTCGACAGCGACAGGCCCATCGAGCGCCGGGACGTCGAGTTCGCCATGCGGCGGGTGTCGACATGGTGCCGACGACTGACTGCGAAAGCGCTCGAGCGGCTCGGCGCCATCGAGGGCATCACGATCCATGGCCCTCGCGAGGCGGCACGCCGCAGCGCGCTCGTTGCCTTCAACGTGGACGGGCACGATCCGTTCTATCTGGCGCGTGCATTCAACGACGCCGGGATCGAAGCACGCGCGGGTTGCCATTGCGCGACGCTCGCGCATCAGGCGCTCGGCGTTCGCGCCAGTTGCCGCCTGAGCTTCTACTTCTACAACACCTTCGACGAAGTCGACCATGTAGTCGACGCGCTGGCCGATATCGTTTCATCGGGGTCCCGGCAATTACTTCCTGCAACGGCTGGTACGCAGCAGCGGTTGCCGTCTTTCGCTCGGCGACGGCCGAAGACTCAGTTCGGCCAATACCGGACGGTCACCGGCGCCTCAGAATTCGCGGGATAGCGGACGTTCGCGGCACGCGCAGGGCTACTCGGCTTGAACGCCACCACGCCATTGACGCTCGCCTACTGGAGGATGCCGGTCACGAAGATGGCGAGGCCTGAGGCGCTGATTGCAAGGCCGATGAATTTTTGTAGCTTCATGAGTGTATGGTGCCATCGGGCGCGGCTTCGCGGGTTCGCGAATCTTGATGCGCGCCATTGAGCGGAGCTATTCCGAGCTCGACCTGTCGCCAGAGGCGATGGCCGCAACAGGCCACAGTCGGCCAGGACCGGCCGCTCAGGTGACCATGCGATTCAATCGGGTAGTCCCCAAGCGCATCCGACTATCACAGGGGCCACAGACTTAGTTACCGGTTCCTAGTGAGAACGCCAAACCCGCAGCACGAGGCGCCGTGAAGCCTCGAGCCCGTCGCGCAGAATGCAGCCGGAAGCCGCTGCCCATCGAGGGTTGACAGGCTAGCGACCCTGACTCAGTCGATACCTTCCTCGCTCGGTCAGATACTCGCGACCTGTGTGGTCTAGCGACACCAGTCCATGTGAGCTGAGGCGACTGGAAAGGTGCCTCGATTCGACGTTGGCCACCGTTCCCGCGAGACCGGCCAGGGCGACCAGCTTCGTCCACTGTTCATCATTCAGCTGAATCTTCTTTGACATGATTCGCCCCTTCGGTTAACAGTCTATGCGTGACTAGGTTTGCTCTGCGCCCCATGGCTTGGCAGACGGTAGTTTCGTGCCGGCCAGGCCCCGGTTTCATGGCAGTAGGGCGCGACGAACAGCCGCTTTGGGTCCGACGCTCTCCTAGCGTCGACAGCGGGTGTCGACCACGAACGGACTTTCGACTGTGGTTCACCCAACCGAAAGGCAGGACTTCGCCAGCGCAACGTCTCCTCCTTGTTAGTCAAGCGTCCTTCGCGGAAGCTTGATGGTGAAGATGCACCCCGTGCCAGGTATGTCCCGAACGGTCAAAACGCCTCCTTCACTCAACGCTTCGTCGCGCGATGGAAAGACCGAGTCCCAACCCGCTCTTGTCCTCACCGACTTGAACGAAGGGCTGGAAGATGCGTGAGGCAGCTCCTGGAGGAAGTCCCCCGCAGTGGTCCTCGACGTCGACCAGGACATAGTCGCCTTCGGCATGGGCGCTTAGTGTGACCTCTGTGTGAGCGTGGGTGAACTTCAAGGCGTTCTGCAGCAAGTTCACCAATGCCGCCAGGAGCCGCTCCCGATTTCCGGAGATGCCCAACCTGCCGTCAACGTCGTGGACCGCGAACGTGCAGCCCTTGGCGTTCGCGTCGAGCGAGGCGGCATTCTTGGCCTCCGCAACGAACGACTCGACCGAAAAGGTCGCCTCATGAGGCGCTTCGGCCGTGCCCCTGACCTGAGACAGCGACAGGTTGAGCAGGGCCGCCAACGAAGTCAGACTCCTTCTCAACACGGCGCCGGTCGCACCCCCGATTGGAACCCGTCCCGATTCCAGGGCCGTGAATGCAAGCGTCGCGGTGTGCAAGTAGTTCCGCAGCTCATGTACTAGCACGCCCAGGCGCTCGTTCTCCTCGGCGGTGTACTGACGCGCGAAGCTGGCGTCCCGCCAGATGCCGAACTCGGTGACCGCGTCGGCAATAGCGTTGTCGAGGCAACGGTTCAACGTGCGAAACTCATCGACGGAGAACGGGGCATCGAGTTCAACGGCCAAGTCTGTGATGGCCTGGCAGAGGTCGCCGTAGTCGTGCACCACCTGGTCGACAGAAAAGCCAAGCTTCAAGAGCTCCTTGCCGTGCGCAGCAGCGCTCAGGCCCATTTCCGACAAGTTTGCGGCGCCACCGCCAGCGGCACCTGAAATCCTGAAGCTCTCGTCGACTTCACCGTTCTCTTGCGCTTCCAGTGTTCTCATCAACTGGTCCAGAAAAATCGGAACGCCGTTGGCGAGTTGCGCAGCCGTGGCTTCTCGCCTGGGCCGCTGAGCAACCTTGGCCTTGCACCGTTCAATGAGCTCTTCGCGATGGTTGTAGAGGAATCTATGCATGTGGTCCTCCATGAGTAACCCCGGCTTCGACGAAGTCGAAGCCCTCAGTTGGGAAAATCCGGCGTCCCCGCACGTCGGCGAGGTCCAGCCATCAGTTCATATCATGCGCTCTGCGCGCGCTGGGGAATGCAACGCCTCCGATGGCCCTGTCGCTCAAGGCGAGGAAGGGTCTCGATGACGCCCTCTTCAGGTTCGGCGACTGGGAAGGCCGGAGCACTGTAAGAGAACTGCGGGTGAACGGCTGCTATGTATAAATTCGAGCTTCCGCTTGGGGCCCGGTGGCGCCGGTGCACTCGCTGCTCACCCGCAACGAGCAGTGGTCGTCGCTGCATCGACGCGCGGTGATTGCCGTGGCACGCAAGCTGGCGGTCATCCTGCATCGCATGTGGGTCGATGGCACGGCGTTCCGTTGGGGAGCGCAGGAGGCTGCCGCATGACCAGCCAAACCAAGCCCCGACCATAGCTAGTGGTTGTTGTGAAGTGATTCGTTGAGGTGTAGACGATGGTCCGGATGAAGCCGCAAATGTCTGCTGCGCATCTAAGCGCGTCCAAAAGCGTGGCTCTCCGCTCCGTCTGACCGATGCGTGCAGCGCCGGGCCGAAAGGCCCGGATCCGACTGCGTAGAGAAGCGTGACCTGCACCGAAACGATTCCAGCACAATACCCACAACACAGAAACAGCGCGCTGTTGCCCGGCGTCAACTATTCTGAGCGCCGGGCGTCAATTATCTTGTGCGGTGCGGTCGAGCAAGATCATTGAGTAGTTGTCGTTGCGCTGCGTTGCCGGCGCGCCGGCCACCCCGCGCGGCGGCGGGAGCTGTGCCCCTTCATCTCC
>NZ_JASZYN010000024.1:0-64319 GCF_030316965.1 Variovorax sp. J31P207 | reverse complement strand
AGGCGGCACACCGCGCCTGCTGCTGCAGATCTTCTCGGAGACGGCCTTCGGCGGCCCGGTGTTCTTCGAATTCATCCAGCGCAAGGGCGACTACAGCGAGGGCTTCGGCGAAGGCAACTTCAAGGCCCTCTTTCAGTCGATCGAACGCGACCAGGTGCGCCGCGGCGTCCTGCAGACGGACTGAGTCCGTGCCACGGCCTGCGGGGAGCGGGCCATGCGAAAAGTGTGAGTTCAAGCGACAGGCTTCCGCCGAAGGAGTCGTCGCGCCCTGTCGATCCGCGGGAACCTGAATTCGCGGACCGCCTTTCGCCTTTTTCCGGTTCCAGGAGACAAATATGTCCACGACAATCACCGCCCAGCCGGGTTTGGGGGCTGCGGCTCCCTCATCCGCCGCAGGGTCCGCCGCAGCCATTACATCGAGAATGGACCGACTTCCAACCACGGTGCACCTGTGGATGTTGGTGTTGCTGATCTCGCTCGGCGGCTTCTTCGAGGTCTACGACCTCATCTTCACCGGCTACATCGCGCCCGGCATGGCCAAGAGCGGTGTGCTCGCCACCACCACTGAAACCTTCTTCGGCTTCCAGGGCATCGGCGGCTTCATTGCCGCAACCTTCGCCGGGTTGTTCGTCGGCACCTTCTTCCTTGGCTTCCTGCCCGACAAGTACGGGCGCAAGGCGGTCTTCACCTATTCACTGCTCTGGTACTGCGCCGGTTCCGCGATCATGGCTTCCCAGAATGGTGGCGAAGGGATCGTGTTCTGGCGCTTCATCACCGGCATCGGCGTCGGGGTGGAGATCGTCACCATCGACTCCTACATCACGGAGCTCGTGCCCCAGCACATGCGTGGGCGTGCGATGGCCTTCAACCAGACCGTGATGTTCGCCGCTGCGCCGGTCGCAGCCATTCTCTCCTTCTGGCTGGTCCCCATCGCGCCCTTCGGCATCGACGGCTGGCGCTGGGTGGTACTTCTGGGCTGTGTCGGCGCGATCGCCGTGTGGTTCATTCGCCGTGCCGTGCCGGAGAGCCCGCGCTGGCTGGCGCTGAAGGGCCGGGCGGCCGATGCCGACCGGGTGTTGAAGGCGATCGAGGCCAAGGTTCAGGCGCAGCACGGCAAGCCGCTGCCTCCGCCGGTGCCGGCCAAGGTCCAGGCCAAACCGGCGACCAGCACCTTCAGGGAGCTCTGGCAGCCGCCTTACCGCTCGCGCATGATCATGCTGCTGGTCTTCAACTTCTTCCAGGCCATCGGGTACTACGGCTTCGCGAACTGGGTGCCCACGCTCCTGATCGGCCAGGGTATCGAGGTGACGAAGAGCCTGCTGTACTCGTTCGTCATCGCCTTCGCCTTGCCGATCGGTCCCTTGCTCGCGATGACCATCGCCGACAAGGTCCAGCGCAAGTGGCTCATCGTCGTGCCTGCCATGTGCGTCGTGGTGTTCGGCATCCTCTTCGGCCAGATGAGAGATCCGCTGCTGCTGATCGTCTTCGGCGTGCTGATCAGCCTCTCGGGCCAGATCATCTCGGCCAGCTATCACGCCTATCAGTCGGAACTCTTCCCGACCAGCGTGCGTTGCCGAGCCAACGGCTTCGTTTACTCGGCGAGCCGGGTAGGGGCGATGCTCTCGGGCTTCCTCATCGCCTTCCTGCTGCGCGACTTCGGCGTGGTGGGGGTGTTCGCAGGGATCACGGGCTGCATGCTGGTCGTGGTGATTTCGATCGGGCTGTTCGGCCCCAAGACCAACGGACTGTCCCTCGAGGAACTCTCGCACTGACGCCGATCCCGGAGAACTAGCC
Organism: Variovorax sp. J31P207; assembly: GCF_030316965.1. Classification (NCBI taxonomy): domain Bacteria; kingdom Pseudomonadati; phylum Pseudomonadota; class Betaproteobacteria; order Burkholderiales; family Comamonadaceae; genus Variovorax; species Variovorax sp. J31P207. Next base: position 62,525 of record NZ_JASZYN010000024.1, on the reverse strand, counting down.
ACCATGAACAAGTACCAGTCGGGCTACTACCGCTGCTGGCAAGGATTGCAGAAGCACTTTGATCCGAAAAAGCCTTGAACTCCACCGGGGAACCCACCATGGCACTCACCACCGACACCACACACGACGCGAATCTGCGAAGCTGGCTCGAAACGGCCAACGATCCCGCAACCGACTTTCCGATCCAGAACCTTCCCTTCGGCCGCTTCCGGCGCGAAGACGACGACGGCCTTTGCATCGGTGTTGCTATCGGCGACCAGGTGCTGGACCTGCGCCGCGTGGGCCTCGTTCAGAACGGGCAGATGAACCAGTTGATGCGACTCCCCCGAGAAGCGCGCCAGGCCCTGAGACAGGCGATCTCCGAGGGGTTGCGCCAAGGCAGCGCGGATCAGGCCAAGTTCCGCGCCGCGTTGGTGCCCCAATCGGAGGTCACGATGTGCCTGCCCTGCGAGATCGGCGACTACACCGACTTCTACACGAGCATCCATCACGCCACGACCGTCGGTAAGCAGTTTCGCCCCGACAACCCCTTGCTGCCCAACTACAAGTGGGTGCCCATCGGCTACCACGGCAGGGCCTCGTCGATCTTCGCCAGCGGGCACAGCTTCCCGAGGCCGCTGGGCCAGACCAAGTCGCCCGACTCGGAGGTCCCGACCTTCGGCCCATGCCGGCGCCTGGACTACGAGCTGGAGGTCGGCATCTTCATCTCGCGACCCAACATCGCGGGCGATCGCATCCCGATGGCTTCCGCCGAGGAACACGTGTTCGGGATCGCCCTCTTCAATGACTGGAGCGCGCGCGACATCCAGGGCTGGGAATACCAGCCGCTCGGTCCCTTTCTCTCTAAGAACTTCGCCAGCACGCTGTCTCCATGGATCGTGACGATGGATGCCCTCGAACCCTTCCGCAAGGCCTTCGCCCACCCCTCGGGCGATCCGCAGCCGCTTCCCTACCTGGATTCGCCGGCCAACCGTGAAGGGGGTGCCATCGACATCGATCTCGAGGTCTGGCTGCAGACCCCCGCGATGAAGGCAAACGGGTCGCCGGGCGAACGCCTCATGACGTCCAACTATGCGGATTCCTACTGGACAGTGGCGCAGATGGTCGCGCACCACACCGTCAACGGCTGCAATCTGCGAGCCGGCGATCTCTTCGGTTCAGGCACCTTGTCTGGCCCTGACGTCGGACAGGGCGGCTCCCTGCTGGAGCTCAGCGATGGAGGCAAGAAGCCGGTCAAGCTGGCCAATGGCGAGACCCGCACTTTCCTGGAGGACGGCGACACCGTCATCTTGCGCGGCTACTGCCAGAGAGAGGGCTTCCGGCGCATCGGATTCGGCGAATGCCGCGGCACCGTCGCCGCGGCTCGCCTGTGAGGCGATGTCAGACGCCCGCGTGAATCGGGTCGAGCTGCTCGACGCCGCGCCGCCACCAGACGCGGGAGCCCATCGTCCAAACAACCGAAAAACCGGCCGAATGAACGTCCCTGTCACTGCCGAGAAGTTTGCGGCCCAGTCGCTGAAGCGCTGGACCACGGCCGTTCTGACCACTCAGAGAATGCCAGCCACGGCCGCCGCGTTGTGTGCAGGCGTCCTGGTGCGGACGAGTCTGCGAGGCATCGATACCCACGGGATCTCGCGTCTTCCAATCTACGTCGAAAAGCTGGCCTCGGGCGAAGTGAATCCATGCGCGGTCCCGAAGTTCGAACACCGCGCCGGGCTTCTGCACTGCGACGGCGACGCTGGGCTGGGGCAGCTGGTCGGAACATCGGCAGTCGACCAGGCCATGGAACGGGCCGAATCCAGCGCCTTGGTCGCATGCAGCATCGCACGCACCGGCCACCTGGCCGCACTGGGAACATTCGTCCTCGCCGCCGCCGAGCGCGGCTTCTTCGCTATCCTGTGCCAGCGGACGCCCCCCATCATGGCCATGGCCGGCGCCACGGGGCCGGTCATCGGAAACAACCCGATCGCCTTTGCCATCCCCGTTCCGGGACAGGCACCCCTCGTGTTCGACATGGCCCACAGCGTCGTGGCGCGCGGCCATGTGGTGCAAGCCCTGCGTGAGGGCGTCGACACGATTCCCGGCGATTGGGCGATCGGACCCGACGGCACGCCGACCACGGATCCCGCCCTGGCGCTGCAAGGTGCCATGCAGCCGATCGCCGGCCACAAAGGCATCGGACTTGCCATGCTGGTGGAGTGTCTGGCGGGCAGTCTCAACGGCGCCCTGGCGGACCAGGGGCCGAGTCCGACGAGTACCGGGCACGGATCGGCAGCGAATGTCAGCGGCTTCCTCATGGTCATCAACCCGGCCCTGGCGATCGGCCGCGATGCCTTCGATGCCAGCGTCAGCGCCTGGATGCAGACCTTCCTGAACGGATCGGGTCCTCGGGCGCGCTACCCCGGCCAGCGGCAGGCCACCTGCGAAAGGGAGCGCGGTGCGCAAGGCATTCCGATTCCCGCTGGTCTGCTGGCCGAACTCCGATCCCTCGGAACGCGAGTGAAGCGCCCCTTCGACCTTCACCCTGTCTGAGGCTCGGGGCTCTTCCGTGATATGAGGTTCTTGTCACCCCAGGGCGCGGAGAAGTTCTGCGCGCAGGGTGAGCATCGACCCGGTGATCCGTACGCGTCCATCTCGCCAATGCGCCCGGAGAACGCTCGGTTTCCCATCGACCAGCCCACCGCAAGGGCAACGCTCCTAGAGTGTCAGGCTTCACCTCGAAGTTCTTGGAGACACAACAATGCGCACACTCATTGCCGGTTGCCTGGCAGCCGGCCTGTCCTTCACCCTGCCGACCCAGGCCCAGGAGTCGGTGGACAAGTTCCCCAGCCGCCCCATCCGCCTGATCGTGCCCTACACCGCCGGCGGAAGTGCGGACGTCATCGCCCGCTCTGTCGCCCAGCACATGTCGACCGCGTTCAAGCAACCGGTGATCGTCGACAACAAGCCCGGCGCAGACGGCGTCATCGGCGCGGACGCGGTCGCCAAGGCGCCCGCCGACGGCTACACCCTGCTCTTCGGCCCCAATGCGCTGTACTCGATCTTTCCCCAGTTGCATCCGAAGGCGACGACCAACGTCCGGCGTGACCTCGATCCGGTTGCCGCGGTCACCTCGGCCCCGATGGTCATGGCCGTGCCGGCTTCGCTGCCGGTGCGCTCGGTTCCCGAGCTGATCGCCTATGCCAAGGCGCATCCCGGCCAGGTCAGCTTCGGCTCCGCCGGCAATTCGTCACTCCAGCGCATGATCGGCGAGAGCGTCGCACTGATGGCGGACGTGAAGATGATCCATGTCCCCTACAAGGGAACCTCTCAGGCGGCGACCGACCTGGCGGCCGAACAGATCCAGGTCCTGTATGGCAGTACCACCAGCATCGAACCCCTCGTCAAGGCCGGAAAGGCGCGGATCATCGCTGTGACCTCGGCCAAGCGCTTCCCGGTCTTTCCGGAGTTGCCTTCCATCGGCGAGACCATCAAGGGCTGGCCGGATCTCATCACCTTCCAGGGCGTCTTTGCGCCGAAGGGCACACCGGCGCCCGTGGTCGGAAAGATTGCGGCAGAGGTGGCTCGCGCAGCGGCCTCGCCAGACTTCCAGGCCCGCCTCAAGGCCAATGGATTCGCGGTCAAGGCCGAGGCGGCGGCACCGTTCAAGGCATCGCTCGAACGCGACTACCAGACCATGAGCCAGGTGATCAAGGCCGCCAATATCGAGTCGGAAGAGTGAGCAACATGCCAGACGTCAAAGTCATCGAAGTGGGCCTGCGCGACGGCCTTCAGATGGTCCGTAATGTGATGCCGACCGAAGCGAAGAAGCAGTGGATCGAGCGGGCGTACGCGGCCGGCGTGCGCGAGATGCAGTTGGGCTCCTTCGTGCCCGTCGCACGCATGCCCCAGTTCGCCGACACGCCCGCGCTGATCGCCGAAGCCCACCGCTTCGAGGGCTTGCACGGCGCGGTCATGGTGCCCAACCTGAAAGGCGCCCAGGCGGCCATCGAGGCAGGAGCCGATCAACTCAACGTTCCGCTCTCGGCCAGCGCAGCACATTCCTCGGCGAATGTACGGACCACGCCCGATGCGATGCTCGAGCTGGTGGCATCGGTCTGCCGTCTTCGCGACGAGCTCCCGGAGCATCGGCGCCCGAAGATCAAGGTCGGCCTCGCAACCGCCTTCGGTTGCACGCTGCAAGGCGAGGTGCCGGAATCGGAAGTCGAGCGCCTGGCCATCGCAGTCGTCGCCGCGGGTGCCGACTCGATCTCCCTGAGCGACACCACGGGCTACGCCAACCCGGCGCAAGTGCGCCGGCTCTTCCGGCGCGTGCGCGAGGCCGCTGGCGATCGAGTGGACACGGCGCATTTCCACGACACGCGAGGACTGGGCCTCGCCAATGTGGTGGCTGCACTGGATTGCGGCATTCGACGCTTCGATGCCTCGCTGGCAGGGCTGGGCGGTTGTCCGCATGCCCCTGGTGCCACCGGCAACATCGTGACCGAAGACCTGGTCTTCATGCTCGAAAGCATGGGCCTTTCGACAGGGATCGACGTCGCCGCCTTGGTTGCCATGCGCCCCCTTCTGCAACATGCCCTACCCGATGAGAAGCTCAATGGAAACCTCTGGAAAGCCGGACTCACCGCGACCTACCCGCACGCCGGAGCCCGGATCGAGGAGGCCGCCCATGTCTGAGGGACCACTCGCCGGAATCCGCGTGGTCGAGCTCTCGCACATGGTGATGGGGCCGACCTGCGGGATGATCCTGGCCGATTTCGGCGCCGACGTGATCAAGGTCGAGCCTCTCAAAGGCGACAAGACACGCACACTGCGAGGCCTGGGCGCCGGCTTCTTTCGCACCTTCAACCGCAACAAGCGAAGCCTCGCGCTGGACATCGACCGGCCGGAGGGCCGCGAGGCCCTGGAACGGCTGCTGGCCAGCGCCGACGTTTTCTGCGAGAACTTCCGGCCCGGACGCATGGCCGAGATCGGCCTCGACCCCGAAAGCCTTCGACAGCGCTACCCGCGCCTGATAAGCGTATCGCACAAGGGCTTCCTGCCAGGCCCCTACGAACACCGCAAGGCGCTCGACGAGGTCGTCCAGATGATGTCCGGCCTCGCCTACATGACCGGCCCGCCCGGGCGCCCGCTTCGCATGGGTGCGTCGGTCAACGACATCATGGGCGGCCTCTTCGGCGCGCTGGGCGTGATGGCGGCGCTGCGCGAACGCGATCGGACCGGCCACGGCGTGGAGGTGCAAAGCGGCTTGTTCGAAAACTGCGCGTTTCTCGCGGCCCAGCACATGCAGCAGTATGCCAAGACGGGCATCGAGCCTCGGCCGATGCCCGCCCGCCATCACGCCTGGGCCGTCTACGACATCTTCGAGGCGCGCGACGGGGCGCAGATCTTCATTGCGGTGGTCAGCGATGGCCAATGGCGTGACTTCTGCCGGATCGTCGACCTGCCGGACTTGGCGGTGGATCCTCGGCTGCAGAGCAACAACGACCGGGTCGCGGCACGGGCATGGCTGATGCCGATCCTGCGGGAACGCGTTGCCGGGCACGCCCTCGAATGGCTGGTCCGCGAGCTGGATGCGGGCGGCCTCCCCTATGCGCCGATCGGCAAGCCGCAGGACCTGTTCGACGACCCTCACCTGAACCAAAGCGGTGGCCTGGGTCACCTGACCGCCGAGGACGGCAGCGCATCACGGATTCCGCTGCTTCCGATCACATTCGGAGGGCGGCGCCTGAGCGCCAATTCGAAGCTCGCCAAGGTCGGGGAGCACAGCGCCGACATCCTGGCCGGGCTCGGATACTCGTCGGACGAGATCGATGCGCTGCGCGGGGCCGGCGCCGCCGCGCCCGCCGAAGAGATCCTTGCCCCATGAAGCCGAAGGCCATCCGCGCGATGTGGATGCGCGGCGGGAGCAGCAAAGGCCTCTTCTTCCTCACCGAGGACCTGCCGTCCGATGTCGCCGAGCGCGATGCCGTGCTGCTGCGCGTGATGGGCAGCCCAGACCCCTACGGCACCCAGATCGACGGTCTGGGCGGCGCCACGCCGAGCACGAGCAAGGTCGTCTTGGTCGAGAGGAGCAAACGCGAAGGCTGCGACGTCGAGTACCTGTTCGGCGCCGTCGCGATCGACCGCTCTTTCATCGATTGGTCCGGCAATTGCGGCAACCTGAGCGCGGCCGTGGGGCCGTTCGCGATATTTCGCGGGCTCTTGGCGCCACAGCAAGGCGACAGCACCATGGTTCGCCTTTGGCAGGCCAACATCGGCCAGCGCATCGACGCGCATGTACCGCTGCGCGGTGGCCAGCCACTTGAAACCGGCGAGTTCGAACTGGATGGCGTCCCCTTCGCATCGGCGGAGATCAGGCTCGAGTTCCTCGAATCGGCAGCGCCTCAGGAAACGCCGACGGCTATCTTCCCCACGAATGCGGTGCGTGAGGCGCTTGAAGTGCCCGGTGTCGGGCGGGTCCATGCCACGCTGACGAACGCAGGTGCACCCACCGTCTTCGTCGAAGCGGAGGCATTCGGGCTGAACGGCACGGAAAGCCGCGCCGAGCTGGAGCTCAACACCGGCGCCACCGCAGCACTGCAGAAGGTTCGACGCCATGCCGCGGTCCTGATGGGCCTGTGCCCTCGGGCGGAGGATGCCGATCTGCTGTCCCCGCATGCCCCGCGTATCGCGTTCGTCGCTCCGGCCGCCGCCTATGTCTCATCCGCCGGCAAGACAGTCGAAGCCGGATCGATCGATCTGGTCGTGCGCATTCTTTCCCAGGGCCGACTCCATCATGCGATGACCGGCACCGGGGCCGTCGCCATCGCGGTCGCCGCCGCGGTTCCAGGGACCGTGATCGCTCGAGCGTTGAACGGCAGGGATTCTGCCAGTTCGGTCCACTTCGGCCACCCCTCGGGGACGCTCGTTGCGGGCGCGACCATCCACAGAAGAAGCGACGGCAGCTTGTTTGCAGAACGCGTGCTCGTCAGTCGGAGCGCCCGCCGGCTCATGGACGGCCAGGTGTTCGGCTGAGAGGGTTTTCAGCCTCGCGGGCCGACCTTGTCTGCAGCTTCGCACCTGGCCTCCCCGCGCGCACGCAGGTGATCGAAGAGCTTGAGCGCAACGTCGGACAAGGCCTTGCTCTCCTGGACACACAGGACCATGCGCCGTTGGGCCCAGGGTTCGTCGATCTGGATGGCCTTGAGGCCCAGCGCGGTCTGAGGTATCCGGACCGCCTCGGCAGAGAGCACGGCAACGCCGAGATCCTCCGCGATCAGATGGCAGGCGGCTTCATAGGTGCTGACGTAGGTCCGATAGCGCAAATCCCGCCCCTTGCGGGCCGCCAAACCGGCCAGGAAAGTCGTCATGCGGCTTCCCGTCTGCAACCCCACCAGTTCGAATTCCATGATCTCGTCGAAGGACACGGAATCCCGCGCGGCCAGGCGGTGACCCGGATGCACGATCAGCTTGAGTTCGTCGCTGCCGTATGGGAACTGCTGCAAGCCCCACAGGTCGGTCGCATTGAGGCAGATCCCGAGCTCGGCCTGGCCTTCCCTCAAGCCCTGGGCCACGTCCGAGGAGACCCGTTCTTGCAGATCGACGCGGATGCGAGGATTCTCGGCAAGGAAAAGGCTCAGATCCCTCGGCACGAACTCGACGATCGAGGAGATGTTCGCAAAGACACGCACGGAACCGAAATTGCCCGAGGCAAAGTCATTCAGTTCCGACTCGAGTTGACCTGTGGAGTCCAGGATCCGGCGCGCATGCTCGAGCAAAACGAGTCCTGCGGGCGTGGGTGACACGCCCCGTCCCCCTCGCAGAAGCAGCGGGAGACCGATGGTGCTTTCGGTTTCCGCGATGCGCTTGCTGATGGCCGAGGGCGCAATCGCCTCGCGCTCGGCCGCCCTGGTGATGCTCGACTCTTCGCAGACCGCGACGAACAGCCTCAGGGTGGTCAGATCAGCGCGCCATTTCATGCGGCAGATCATAGGACCTCGGCAGCAGGGATGATCGTGTCACCCGCGAGCAACTCAACCCGGCATCTTCAACCTGCCACCAGCCTGGGTTCTCAGCCTCTTGGCCGAGGCCCCCGCCTGGACCACGATGCAGTCCACGTCGAGCCCGACAAGCTTTCCGCGGCGCTTGAGGATGCGTCCATCCACCATCACCGTGTCGACGTTCTCGGGCGTCGCCGACTGGACAATGGTGGTCTCGATCTGACCCAGCGGCGCCATGTTGATGTCATTGGTGCGCCGCAGGATGATGTCTGTCCTGCTCGTTGCCGACCGTATAGTGCGCGATCAGCAGATCCGGCCCCAGGTTTGACTCCGTGTCGGGCGTCATCAGGATGCTCATCGAGAGCTGGTGTGCAGGCATGTCCATGGTCTGCCCTTGTGGTGCTTAGAACAAGGGAACGATGCCGAAGAGTCCGGCGGAAAGGACCATCACCACGACCAGAAGCGCGGCCCACTTGAGGGTGAACTTCTGGTGATCGCCGAATTCGACGCCTGCGACGCCCATCAGCACGTAGTTGGCCGCAACCAGGGGGCTCAGTTGATGGATGGGTTGACCGAGCAGCGAGGCACGCGCAATGATCTCGGGCGCGATGCCGTAGCCCTTGGCTGCTTCAGCAAGGATGGGAACGACGCCAAAGTAGAACGCGTCGTTGGAAAGGAAAAAGGTCATCGGCGCACTGAGCAGCGCCGTGATCAGCGGCAGGAAGTGACCGGCCGAACTCGGGATCGCCGACACCACACTCTGGGCGATCGCGTCGGTCATCTTCGTACCTGAGAGGATGCCGGTAAACACCCCTGCGGCGAAAATGACCGAGACCACGGAGAGCGCGCTGGCCGAGTGCGCGGCGATCCGCTCCTTCTGGTCCTTGATCGAGGGAAAGTTCACCGAGATTGCAATGGCGAAGGCGCCCATGAACAGCAAGGGCAACGGCAACACGGCCAGCACGAGGCAGGCCATCAACGCCATCGTCAGCAGAAGGTTGAAGATCATCATGGCCTTGCTGGTGCGCGGCGCGTCGGAAGCATCGAGGTCGACAGCGCCGCCGATCGGAGAAGGCTCGAAGTGTTCGGGCTTCCATTCGATCTTCCGCAGTCTGGCGCGCTCCTTGAGACCCAGGTACCAGGCCACGCCGGCGGTGGCCAGGCAGGCCAACGCCATGGAGGGAATCAGCGGGATGAAGACCTGGTTCGCTTCCAGATGCAGGGCGCTCATGACCCTCGCGGTGGGGCCACCCCAGGGCGCGATGTTCATGATGCTGTTGCCCATCATCGTGACGCAAGGAAGGATCAGTGGATTGATGCCCAGCCGACGATGCAGCGGCAGCATGGCCGTGACACACAACAGGTAGGTGGTCGAGCCGTCGCCGTCGAGCGAGACGATCATCGCGAGCAGGGCCGAGCCGACCACGATCCGTACCGGATCGCCCTTCGAGAGCCTGACGATCAGGCGGATGAGCGGATCGAAGAGCCCGACATCGATCATCAGGCCGAAGTACAGGATCGCGAAGAGCAGCAGCACGCCGGTCGGTGCGATGGCGCGCAGGCCGCTGATGACCATCGGGCCGATGCTTCCTCCGAAGCCGCCGATCAGCGCGAACACGATGGGAACCACGATCAGGGCGATCAGCGCCGTCGCACGGCCGGTCATGACCAGCGCCATGAAGACGATGATCATGGAGAAGGCAAGGAGGGTCAGCATGTTGTCTCTCTAGGGGCGAGCGCCCGCTGGCGGATTCGGATGCGATTCGCTGAGCGGCTGGTGGATCGGGCGGCAACGGTCGCCCTGCGCGTCGCTCGAGGCGACGCGGGTTTCACTCGATGAGGGAAGGACGAGACGAAGGAGGCCGCAGCCTCCTTCTGTCAGGCCATGTCAGCCCAGGCTCGCGCCCTGGCTGGCGCTCGGCACTTCGCTGCCCGGCATGGCATCGGGCAGTTCGTGTTGCGGTCCGCCTGCGACTTCAGGCTGGATGCGGGACGCTGTGTGCGACACATGGTCTTCGGAGGACCCCGACACGTAGTCGCGCCAGACCAGCGGCAGGATGCCTCCGTGGCGCCAGTACTCCACGTCTTCGGTGGTGTCGAGCCGGATGGTCAGCGGCACCGAGGTCTCGGTACCGTCGGCGCGTCGCACCCGGGCTTCGACCCGTCCCGAGACGTCGAGCCGTTGGGCCAGCGCCGGGATGTCGATGGTCTCGCTGCCGTCGAGCGCCAGCGATTCGGCCGTGGTGCCGGCCTCGAACTGCAGCGGCAACACGCCCATGCCGACCAGGTTCGTGCGGTGGATGCGTTCGAAGCTTTCCGCGATCACGGCCTTCACGCCGAGCAGCGCCACGCCTTTGGCGGCCCAGTCGCGCGATGAGCCGCAGCCGTAGTTCTTGCCTGCGATGACCGCGAGCGGAACACCGCGACGCAGGTATTGCTCCGCCGCTTCGAACACACGCATCTGCGTGCCCTCCGGCATCAGCCTGGTTTCGCCACCCTCCACACCCGGCACGATCCGGTTGCGCAGGCGGATGTTGGCGAAGGTCGCGCGCACGGCGACGTCGTGGTTGCCACGGCGTGTGGTGTAGTTGTTGAAGTCGCGCTTCTCGATGCCCTTGGCCAGCAGGAAGTCGGCGGCAGGCGTGCCAAGGCTGATCGCGCCCGAGGGCGAGATGTGGTCGGTGGTCACAGAGTCGCCCAGGATCACGAGCGGGCGCATGCCGACGATGTCCTGCACCGGCGCGGCTTCGCGCGGCAGGTTTTCGAAATAGGGCGGCCGGCGGACATAGGTGCTCTTGTCCTGCCACGGGAAGCGTTCGCTGCGCTCGCCTGCCAGCGCATCCCAGGCTTCGCCGCCATCGAACAGGTCGGCGTACTTCTCGCGGAAGAGCTCAGGCGCGTAGGCGCCTTCGACCGCGTTGGCGACCTCCACGGCGGTCGGCCAGATGTCGCGCAGATAGACCGGCTGGCCGTTGCTGCCCGTGCCGATCGGCGCCGTCGTGACGTCGACCATCAGGGATCCCGTGAGGGCGTAGACCACGACGAGCGCGGGCGATCCGAGGTAGGCCGCACGAACGTTCGGATGGATGCGCCCTTCGAAGTTCCGGTTGCCCGACAGCACGGCCGTGCCGACCAGCTTCTCCCGCTCGATCGCCTCCACCAGCGCTTCGGGCAACGGGCCGGAGCCGCCATTGCAGGTGGTGCAGCCAAAGCCGGCCACGTGGAAGCCCAGAGCGTCCAAGCTGTCCTGCAGCCCAGCCCTTTCAAGCACCGAAGCCGTCACGTGGCTGCCAGGTACCAACGAAGTCTTGACCCAGGGCTGGGTCTTGAGGCCGAGCGCCACTGCCTTCTTCGCAACAAGGCCCGCGGCCATCATGTTGACGGGGTTGGCGGTGTTGGTGCAGCTCGTGATCGCCGCAATGAGGACGGCGCCATCCCGCAGTGCGAAGTCCTCGCCCTTCACCGCCACGGCGCGATGCGGGTCCAGCGGACGACCGGCGATCTCCTGGTGATGCTGCAGAAAAGCGGCAGGCACCGTCTCGAGGTCCATGCGGTCTTCGGGATTGCGCGGCCCCGCAAGGCAGGGCCGGATCTCGTCGAGATCGAGCGTGACCACGGTGTCGAAGCGAGGCGCCGGCGTCTGCGCGCTGCGCCACAGTTTCTGCGCCTTCGCGAATGCTTCGACGAGCTCGAGCTGGTCGTCTTCGCGACCCGTCATGCGCAAATAGTCCATGGTGCGATCGTCGATCGGGAAGTAGACGGCGGTCGCGCCATATTCCGGCGCCATGTTGGCGATCATTCCGCGGTCGCCGAGCGAGAGCGCCTCCAGGCCGTTGCCGAAGAACTCGACGAACTTGCCAACGACCCCCATACCGCGCATGCGTTGCGTGATCGCCAGCACCAGGTCGGTGGGCAGCACGCCTTCGCGCAGCGCGCCCTTGACCTCGATGCCCACGACTTCGGGCAGGGCCAGTGCAACCGGCTTTCCCACCATCACGGCCTCGGCTTCGATGCCCCCAACGCCCCAGCCAAGCACCCCGAGGCCGTTGATCATCGGCGTGTGGCTGTCGGTCCCCACGCAGGTGTCGGGGATCGCGAGTTCGCCCTCCGCGGTTTTCTCGGTCCACACCACCTTGCCGATGTGCTCGAGATGGATCTGATGCATGATCCCCTTCCCCGGCGGCACGATGCGCACGCCTTCGAAGCTGCTGCTGCACCAGCGCAGGAAAGCGAAGCGCTCGCCATTGCGCTCGTACTCGCGCTCGAGGTTGATGCGACGCGAATTCGGCGTCGCCCAACTGTCGACCTGGAGCGAGTGGTCGATGATCACGTCGACCGGGACCTTGGGGCTCACCTGGGAGGCGTCGCCGCCGGCCTCGGCCACGGCATCGCGAATGCCCGCCATGTCGACCAGCATCACCTGCCCGAGGATGTCCTGGCCATAGACCCGCACCGGATAGAAGGTCAGGCCACTGCCGATGCGCCGCGCCAGCAAGGCATCCACTTCGGCCTGCGTGTCGACGCCGCGGCTGGCTTGCCGCAACAGGTTCTCCAGCAGGATGCGCAGCGAGAAGGGGAGCTGATCCACGCCTGGCACGTCGGCAATGGAGACGTAGCGCACCGTTCGGTTGGCGAGCGCGAGCCGCCTGATCTGGGGTTCGGATTTCATCGGTTTCTTTCGTGGGAAGCTCGCGGCGCGTGATCGTTCAGATCAAGCCGACCGTCGTCATGACGCTTCGAAGCCGGGTGTGTTCGTCGTCGACGAATTTGGCGAACTCATCGCCGGTGATGACACTGGGGGACCAGGCGTTGGCTTTGAGCGCCTCCTGCCAGCCTTTGGTCTTCGTGGCCGCGAGCACGGCATCGGTGAGTTCCTTGCGCTGGGCGGGCGTGAGATTGGCGGCGCCGTAGACGCCGCGCCAGTTGCCGATCTCGATGTTGTAGCCGGCCTCCTTCAGCGTCGGGGCGTCGACACCGGGCAGCCGGGTGGGCGAACCGACCGCGAGCACCCGGAACTGGCCGCCTTCGATGTACTTGGAGAGTTCCGCATAGCCGCCGGTGATGGCGGAGATATGGCCGCCCAACGTGGCGGAGACGACTTCGCCGCCGCCGCCGAAAGGAACGTAGTTGACCTTGCCGGCCGGAACGCCTGCGGTGGCCGCCAGTTCGGCGGTGCCGATGTGATCGACCGAGCCCTTCGAGCCGCCGCCCCACTTCACGCCGGCGGGGTTCTTCTTGAAATCCGTCATCAGGTCGTCGATGGACTTGTACGGCGAGTCCTTGCGAACCGCGATGACGTTGTATTCGGTGAACAGGCGCGCAATGGGCGTCACGTTCGAGAGCGAGATCTGCGGCTTGTTCTGGACCACGCCCGTCACCATGATCGCGCCCATCACGCACAGGGCGTTGACCTCGCCCTTGGAACTGTTGACGAACTGGGCCAGACCCAGCGTACCGCCCGCCCCGTTCTTGTTGTCGTACATGGCGCCCTTGGCGACGCCCGCTTCCTGCAATGCCTTGCCCAGCGTGCGTGCCGTCTGGTCGTAGCCGCCGCCCGGCGAGCCCGGTGCCATGAAGCGCACGGTTTCGAGCGCGTGGGCTGGCAGGATGGCGGCCAGTGCGCCAGTCAGCACGGCGGCGCGGATCAGGTTTCGAAGCTCGAGTCGCATGGGGTGTCTCCTTCGTGGGTGGGTTCAGGAACGGGAGCCTTTCGTTTTCGGCTCACCGCATGTTTGTATTTTCTAATCACTTTCAACAATCAAGGTCGCGGGTAAACCCTAGGCATGGGTAACAGGCACCTGCCGGCCGGGATCAGAGGCCGCCGACAGGCGGCGCCAGGGTCAGGCGACCTTCGAGAAGACGCTCGGGTCGCGCAGCTTGTTGCGACGGGCGTCGTTGAGATGGGCGCGCATCAGGTTGGCGGCCTGCATGAAGTCCTGCTTCTCGATGGCATCGAGGATCGCCAAGTGCTCGCCCGCATGCGTATGGCGCGGGCCGCGCTTGGAGGCCTGCCGATATTCCACCAGTCGGCGCAACTGGTTGATGCGGCGCACCGACTGCAACACGAACCGGTTGTGGCTCCACTGCGCGATGGTTTCGTGGAAATGGCTGTTCGCCTCGAACAGCTCGATCGGGGTCATGGTCTCGAAGCCGCCGTCGACGATGCGCTGCTGTTCGCGGCGAAGCTGCTTCAGCTCCGCCGGAACGCTCATGAACGAGGGCCCGAGGATGGCGCCGGGCTCGATCGACTGCCGGAAGAGGTAGCTTTCCTCGTAGGCATCCGGCGAGTCGATCATCGAGAGGAAGCGCCAGCCGTGGCCCATGCTCTGCTCGATCCAGCCCTCTTCGGAAATGCGGGAAAGCACCTTGCGCAGGGTGCTTCGGGCCACGCCGTAGCGGCGCATCAGGTCCGCCTCGGTGACTTCGTCGGCCAGGCGATCGGACTGCCGGTCGTCCACGATGCGAAGGTAGAGCGGATCGTCGGTCGACAACAGGCCCGCGACCGGTCCATCCCAGTCCTTGGCGTCCACATTGAGGAAGAAGCCCCGGTTGGCGTCCTGCTGGAGCACCCCGAGTTGAGCCAGATGGCGCAGAGCGACCTGGATCGGGGAGCGCGAGGTGCCGATGTGCTGGGCCAGGTGAATCTCCGGCAGGTGGTCGCCAGCGAGGCGGTTGTCCCGCCGCACCAGAGCAACGATTTCCCGCGCCACCCGCTGTTGCAGGGACGTGAGTTCCGAGGCTGCAGCCATTTCATTCACCGAAGACATCCCTCGTAGTCTAGAGGCACGCCGCCCGCACCAGCCAGCACTCAATCGATCTTCATGCCGAATTGCCTGATCATCCTGGACCAGCGGTCGCCCTCGCGGGCAATCAGCTCGCCGAATTGCTTCGGGCCGGCACCGACGGGCTCGGTCATGCCGGCCGACAGCCGGTCGGCGACGTCCTTGTCCTTGAGGGCCGCAGCCGCCGCAGAATGGATCCTCTGGATCGCGGCCTCCGGCGTTCCCTTCGGCACCACCAGGCCCATCCACGACACGAACTCGTAGCCGCCGACGCCGCTCTCGGCGACCGTCGGCACGTCCGGCAAGGCCTTGGCGCGCTTTTTCCCGGTCACTGCCAGGGCCTTGAGCTTCCCGGCCTTGATGTGCGGCAACGCGGCCAGCGGGAAAGCGAAGACCGTGCTGATCTCACCGCCAAGCAAGGCAATGATGGCCGGGCCACCGCCCTTGTAGGGGACATGGGTGATGTCGACCTTGGCCATCGACTTGAGCATTTCGCCAGCCAGGTGGTTCGCGCTGCCGTTGCCCGCCGTGCCGAAGGTGTACTTGCCCGGCTCCTTGCGCGCCAGCTCGAGGAGCTCCTTGAGGTTGCCGGCCGGCACGGACGGGTGGGCCACGATGACCAGGTCGATCGAGGTGAGCCAGGTGACCGGCGCGAAGTTTTCCACCTTGTAGCCCGGGTTCGGATACAGCGTCGGATTGAGCGCCATCGTTCCCTGGTTCACGAAGGTCACGGTGTAGCCGTCGGGCGCTGCCTTGGCGCCCAGCGCCGTGCCGATGTTGCCCCCGGCGCCACCCCGGTTGTCGATCACCACGGGTTGCCCGAGGACCTCCTGCATCTTGGCCTGGAGGCTTCGGCACACGACGTCGGCGTCGCCGCCAGCCGGTTGCGGAACGATCAGCGTGATCGGCTTGCCTGGAAATTTGTCCTGGGCGAGGGCCCATCGGCTGCTCAAGAGCAGGGGCACGGCAGCGCCGCTGACTTGCAGGAGGGAACGGCGAGAAATCGTTGGCATGGGCTTGTCTCCGGATGACGGTTGGAAAGGACGTCGAAATTGCGTCTTGTTTAAAGTGATCATATAATTCAATCCAACGAGCAGTCAAGCCATGGAGACAAGCCCCTGCCCAACCCCCCACGTAGGCGCCCGTCGCGCCTACGTGGGTTGCCGCACGAGCGCGCTGCGCGGCGCTCGGGGCCGAGGCATCGAGGTCTTCGACGTGTTCTCCGATGGCGCGTGGAAGCACCGGCAGACCGTGGCGGCCGGCGAAAACCCCTCCTACCTGCTGATCGACGACGGTCGGCAAGCCCTGCACTGCGTGCACGGCGATGGCGCCATCGTCAGCAGCTTTCGCATCGAGGCATCAGGCGAACTCGTTGCCTTGCGTTCTCGATCGACCGAGGGAACAAACCCGGTGCATCTCGCGTTCAGCGCTGGCGGTCAATGGCTGCTGGTCGTGAACTACGCCAGCGGCAGCGTGGTGTCCTTGCCGGTCCAGGCCGATGGCTCGCTCGGCGCTGCCTCGGATCGGCTCGAACTGCCCAATCGGCCCGGCCCGCACCGGTCCCAGCAACGAGGTCCGCATCCGCATCAGCTGGTGGTCGATCCTTCGGGACGCTGGCTTCTCGTTCCCGATAAAGGTGGCGATGCGGTCCACACCGTCGCTGTCAATGAGGAAACGGGCACCCTTCGGCTCGCCTCAAGCTTCGCGGTGGCGCCCTCGAGCGGTCCCCGCCACATGGTCTTCGGGGCAGATGGTTCTCGCGCCTGGGTTGTGCTGGAGCTATCGAGCCAGGTGTTGGCGGTGCATTTCGATCCGGCGACGGGCTCGATCCGCGCCATGCAGCGGACATCCAGCGTTCCCGACTCATTCACCGGTGAAAACACGGCCGCCGGCATTGCGCTGTCGGTCGACGGGCGCGGCCTGTTCGTCTCGAACCGCGGCCACGGCAGCGTCGTCCGCTATGCGATCGATGGCGACACCGGCGCGCTGACTTCGCCGGTCTGGACCGACACACAGGGCAAGGTGCCTCGCTTCATCGCGACCGCGCCCGGCGGTGATCTGGTCGTCGCCAACGAAGACGCGGACACGATCGTCCGCGTCGCCCCCAACGATTCCAAGATCACGCAGCTGACCACCACCGGCAGCCCCGTCTGCATCGCCTTCACGCACCACGTCAAAGGAATTTCATGAGCACCCCGACTTCGCAAGTTTCCGTCCGAGCCACCTATATGCGCGGTGGCACCAGCAAGGGCGTCTTCTTCAGCCTGGTCGATCTGCCCGAAGCGGCTCGGCAGCCTGGCTCGGCGCGTGATGCCTTGATGCTCCGCGTGACCGGAAGCCCCGACCCGTACGGCAAGCAGATCGACGGCATGGGCGGCGCCACGTCGAGCACCAGCAAGGTCGTCATCGTCGGCCCGAGCACGCGAGAGGACTGTGACGTCGACTACCTGTTCGGCGCTGTCGCCATCGAATCGCCGGTCGTCGACTGGAGCGGCAACTGCGGCAACCTCACGGCCGCCGTCGGATCCTTCGCGATCGAGCGCGGCCTGGTCGAGGCGCCCAAGGAAGGCGTCGCGACGGTTCGGATCTGGCAGGCCAACATCCAGAAGAAGATCGTCGCGCACGTGCCGATGCACGCGGGGGCGGTTGCAGAGATCGGCGACTTCGAACTCGATGGGGTGGCGTTCCCCGCCGCCGAGATCAAGCTCGAGTTTTTGGATCCCGGCGCCGACGAGGATGGCGAGGGCGGTGCGATGTTCCCCACGGGGAGGAAGGTCGACACGGTGGATGTCCCCGGTATCGGCGCCGTGGAGGCCACGCTTATCAACGCCGGCAACCCCACGATCTTCGTGGATGCGGCGACGCTGGGCCTGACGGGTTCCGAGTTGCAGCCCGAAGTGAACTTCGACCCCGCGCTGCTCGCGCGCTGCGAGGCCGTCCGGGCGCATGCGACCGTCGCGATGGGCCTCGCGAAGACGGCCGCGGAGGCTACCGAAAAACGGCCGCACACCCCCAAGCTCGCTTTCGTCGCTCCGCCGGCCGCCTACACGTCTTCGAGCGGCAAGCAAGTTCTGGCCACGCACATGGACCTCTGCGCGCGCATCTTTTCCATGGGGAAACTGCACCATGCGATGACGGGCACCGGTGCGGTGGCGATCGCTGTCGCAGCGGCCATTCCTGGAACGCTCGTGGCACGTGTCCTCGGCGACGGGCGCCATGACGAGATCCGCTTCGGCCACCCGTCCGGAACCCTCACCGTGGGCGCCGACGCCTCTGAATCCAACGGAACATGGACCGTCAACAAGGCGATCATGAGTCGCAGCGCTCGCCGGATCATGGACGGGCAGGTCTTCGTGCCTGCGATCGACATCGCCAGCCGTAGCCGCGCCAGTCGCAGGATCACTGATTCCACGTAGGTGGAGGCGCTTTCGATCGCAGCAACGGATGTTCGGCCGCAATCCGCATCAACTCGGCCGTGCTCGAGAGCCCGAGCTTCTCGAGCACGCGGCTGCGATGCAGCTCGACGGTCCGGTGGCTGATGTCGAGCCGCTGGGCGATGACCTTGCTCGACAGGCCCTCCATGGCCAATTGCATGATTTCGCTCTCGCGCCCGGTCAGGCCGACCATCATCTGCTCGTAGTGGCCTTGGCGGTCCGAATCGAGGCGCGCCGCTGCGTCGCGGGAAAGGGCTTCGTTGATGTTGTCGAGCAGTTCCTGTTCCCGGTAAGGCTTGGTCACGAAGCCCACGGCCCCGCCGCGCATCGCCTCGACCACCATGGGCACGTCGGCGTGGGCGGTGATGAAGACAATGGGGATCCTGGCCTTCATCTCATTGAGACGCGACTGCAGTCCGAGCCCGCTGACGCGCGCCATCCGGATGTCGACCACCAGGCAGCCGGGGCGAGCGGAATCGTGCGTCGCGAGGTATTCTTCCGCGGACGAGAATGTCTCGGCATCCAGGCCCACCGACTCCACCAGTTCCCTGATCGAGTCACGGACCGCGTGGTCGTCATCGACGACGAATACCGTTGCAACTGCCGGTTTCATGAAATGTCCTCCGCGATCGGAAGGGTGAATTCGAGAATGGCACCACCGCCGGGGCGATGCCGGGCACTCACGTTGCCGCCATGGGCCTCGACGATGGTCCGACACAGCGCGAGACCGATGCCCAGGCCCTTTGGCTTGGTCGAGAAGAAGGGTTCGAAGATGCGCCTGAGGTCGTCCTGGGCGAAGCCGGGCCCGGTATCGGCGACGCGCACGAAGACCCGCGCCTCGTCCACGAGACCGCTTTCGATGTGAAGCGCATGGACTTTGCCATCGGTCTGGTCGCTCATGGCGTCGAGGGCATTGCGCAGCAGGTTGACGATGACTTGCTGGATCTGGATCTCGTCAGCAAGAACCTGGCATGACTCGTCCCGAAGGCCAAGCGTCAAGGCGACCTCGCTCACGTGCCCCTCCATCTCGGCAAAGCGCAGCGAGTCGCGCACGATCTGACCGATGCGCACGGGCTTCATCTGCACCTCGTGGTGGCTGACCATGGCACGCAGCTTGTCGAGGACGTCACCCGCGCGGCTGGACTGAGCCACGATCTTGTCCAGAAGCTCGTGGACCTTGGAGAGATTCGCGGGTTCGGCGCTCGCATGCCTGCGCGCCGCGAGCGCATAGTTCTCGATCGCCATCAGCGGCTGGTTGATCTCGTGGGCGATACCGGCGGACATCTCTCCCACGGTGTACAGCCTTGCGACGTGGGCAAGTCGTTCCCGGTGCTGCGTCGCATCGGCGCGTGCCTCGCGCGCACGGGTTTCGGCCTGCTGCCGAGCCAGTGCGGTGGCGAAGACTTCGCCCAGCACGCGAAGCCTGGGCAGCAAGGCGTCGGGCCAGGCGCGATGGGCATCCGGATCGTCGAGCGAGATGGCCGCCACCATGCGGCCCGCGACTTTCAACGGAAGGGCGATGAGCGATGCAAGTCCGAGTGAAGCGAGGGCGGCGCGTTCACTCGCGTCGGCCTCGGTGAGATCGCTGCCGCTGCCGATCCGCAAGACCGCACCGGTGCGCAGCCGCTCCGCCAGGACCGTGAGCGCCGGACCGGGCGTGATGGCCGGGCGCGTGGCGACGGCGCGGCTCCAGGCGTGACTGACGACCGCACCGTGCGGCTGCAGGGCCCACAGCACGGCCCGTTCGACCTGCAGGAATTCGGCCATTCGGCGAAGGCCGCTCGCGATGGCGCTGTCCACCTCTCCGGCGTTTCCGTCGGCGGGCAGCGATACCAGCGAGGCCGCCACGTCGGCCAGCATCTGCTCGAAGCCCAGCAGCTGCTCGAGCTCTTCCTGCACATGCCTGCGGGCGATGGTGTTGCCGAAAAGCTCTGCGACCAGTCGCATGCGCGCCAGCACGTCGTCGGTCCAGTGGCGTGGCCGCCTGCCACAGATGAAGTTCAAGGTGCCGTAGATCTTGCCGGCGACCTTCAACGGGATGAAAACAGCCGACAGGGCGCCGGCACGATCGAATGTGACCTTGTCGATCTCCGCCTCCGGAGGCAGTTGGTCGCTCGAGTCGAACACAAGCGTCTCGCCGCGATTGACCTTCTGAATGCACCACGGAAAATCAAAGACCCGGACATGCAATGGCGGAGTGCTGAAGCCGGGACGGGTAAAGGCATTGACGCGCGTGAAGGAACGGCCATCCGGCTCAAGACGAAGCACGGTACAGCGGTCGATGTCGAGGCCTTCGACGATCGAGCGCATCGCGCTGTCGATGGCGCCATCCACTTCCATCGGCCGCAGGCCGATGAAGCTGGCTGACAGGCGAGTCAGCATCAATTCGAACCGGGATGGGTCGCGCGACACGACCACGGGTTCATGTCTCAATTCCGCCCTCCACGCTCGCCTGTCGTCGATTGACGGTCGGCGAGGCACTTCCATGGGCGCAAACCCAGGGCTGTCGAACGAAATGCAGCAGTCACTGCCTGTCCTCTTTGGATGGGGCCCTGTCGGTGCCCCAGTTGTTGTCAGCGCAATCCTACATCGCCAGGGTCATCAGGGAAAGTTGCCGGGGGGTTGAGCCGTACGGTACGTGGAAACTCGTATATCCCATTCGTACTTCGGCGGTCGCCATCCGTATGTCCACTGGCAAGAGTTCGTATTCGCTCGAACAGACGACGCTTGTTCTTTGGTTCATTCTTCGTTCACTGTTTCGGCGATGAACCAAGCTTCATAGGCGTGCAACATGAACTGCGTACTGGTTGGCGATCGACACCAAGGTCTTGGCGAAGGCATTCGCGGATTGCTCGAATCCACTTTCAGTGCCGTGGTGAGGGTTGCGGACGCGGTTTCTCTGGTCGAAGGAGCGGCGCGCCTTCAGCCGGAGGTGGTCATCGTCGAGCTGGCGCTTGCTGATGGCGATCTTCGGCGACTCGTGACAGCGCTGCGAGGGGCCGCACCCTCGGCCAAGGTCTTGCTGCTCAGCGCGCACGACCAGAGTGGGGTGGCCGCGCTTGCGCTCGATGCCGGTGTGGACGGCTTTGTGCTCAAGCGCTTGATTGCAGGCGACCTGCTGGCAGCGATCGACGCGCTTCTTGCCGGCGATCGCTACGTGTCGTCTGGGGTGGTTGTTTGACTTTAACAAAGGAGCGATGAAATGTATTTCACTGACGATTCACTGTTTCCCGAACTGATGAAGCCCACGATCATCACCGCGGCGCCCTACGGCCCCGAGTGGCTGCCTGGCGATGTCGAGGACCTGCCGCTGAGCTTCGAGCAACAGGTGCAGGCCGCGGTGGACTGCTACAACGCCGGCGCCACGATGCTGCACTTTCACGTGCGGGACCCGAAGACCGGCGAGGGATCGAGCAACTTCGATCACTACAACGAGCTCCTCGGCATGGTGCGCAAGGCAGTGCCGAAGATGATCATCCAGGTCGGCGGCTCGATCTCCTTCGCGCCGCACACCGAGGGCGCCAAAGCCAAGTGGCTGGACTACGACACCCGCCACATGCTGACCGAGCTGGACCCGAAACCAGACTTCGTCACTGTCACGACCGGCTCGACCTTGTGGGACATCACGCAGGCCTTCGTGCCGGGTGACGCGGACGGCACGCACCTCGCCGATCCGAAGGTCGCGGCGGCCTGGAGCGGCATGGTCGTGGACTCGCTGCCGTCCTTCTACATCGAGCACCTGAAGCGGTTGCGCAAGAACGGGATCCAGCCCTACTTCGTCCCGGGCCACGTGCATCAGCTCGAGATCATCGAGCGCCTGATCCGCTCCGGCGTCTACATGGGGCCCTTGAACCTGGCGCTGTGCGGCTACGGCGGCGGCACGATGGGCCGCAATCCCTTCGACTGGATGGAGATGCTGCGCCGCACGCCGCATGGCGCTTCCAGCGTGACCTTCTGGAGCAGCATGCGCGGCAACATCGCGATCCAGACCATGGCGACCGTCCTCGGTGTCAACGTTCGCGTGGGCAACGAGGACAACATCTGGGACATCGACAAGAAGCGCTGGTCGACGGTCAAGCAGGTCGAATGGGCGGTCAAGCAGAGCGAGCAGTTCGGCCGCAAGGTCGCGACCGCCGACGAGGCGCGCGAGATGATGAAGGTCGGCGTCTGGTACGACTCCGCGGAAGAGACGCTGTTCAACCTCGGCCTGCCGCCGAACCGCAAGGAAGGCCACAAGGGCTTCCTGGCCTACGAGACCGATGGTCGCCTGCCGCAGGCGACGGGTGTCGTGACGAAGCCCACCAGCATCCTGTAGAGGCGCCGGGCGCGACGCAAAGGAGAACCGCATGCAGGTCAGAGAAGAAGCCGGTCCCTGGGAGGATGCGCTGGCCCAACTGCGCGAATGGGACGGTGCATGGGCCGACACCAGCACCCGCATGGCGACCAATCCGTGGCGCAGCGGCGTGCTGTCGCGCAAGCTGGTCGAGCTGATCGGCGTTGCGGTGAACGCCGCCTGCACCAACCTCAATCCCGAGGGGACGCGTCGCCATATTCGCGGGGCACTCGAAGCCGGTGCCAGCAAGGAGGAGGTGCTGTTCGTGCTCAAGTGCGCTTCGGTGATGTCGATCCATTCCTGCAGCCTCGGCGCGCCGATCCTGCTGGAAGAGGCGAAGTCCGCGCACGCAGTCCCGTCGACCAAGTCCGGCCTTCTGACGCCCGCCTGCGACAGGATGAAGGCCATTGGCCAATGGAACGCGGCGTGGGATCCCTTCTATGCGCTCGACCCCGTGTGGACCGACGAATTCATGGCCACGGGCGCGGGCATCTACGGGAGCGGCGTCCTGCCCGCGAAGGAGATCGAACTGCTGAGCATTTCGTTCGATGCGTCCTACACGCACATGTATGCGCCTGGCACGCGACGGCATATCCGCAACGCGTTGGCCGCCGGCGCCACGATCGAGGAGATCATGGAGGTGCTCAAGCTCTGCGTCGTGCAGGGCGTGCAGGCATGCAACCTCGGAGTGCCGATTCTTGCCGAGGAAATGGCACGGCTCGCCGCGCCGGGCGCTGGTTGACGCGGCGCCAGGCAAGGCGAGGAGAAGGATGGTTCCCATGGCTCAACCCACGTCCGGCACCAGACAGGCGCTGAAGGATCGCGCACTCGCAGAGCTGAAGGTCTACTGGATCATCACCCTGTACCTGTGGCTGTTCCTCGGCCTGTTCACCGTCTATCGCCGCCTGGTCGTGGCGGAGAGCGGAAACGCCTACCTGCACTACGGCATCGCGCTGGTCGAAGCCCTGGTCATCGCGAAGGTCGTTCTGATCGGGAGGCTGTTCGGCTTCAGTCGCCGCTTCGAGGACCATGCGCTGGTGCTGCCGGTGATCTACAAGTCGGTCCTTTTCGGCGTGCTGGTCATGCTCTTCGGCTTGCTCGAGCACACGGTCTCCGGCTGGGTGCACGGCAAGGGCCTGCTGGGCGGCCTGCACGAGTTGAAGACGATCGGCATGAACGAAGTGGCGGCGCGCGCGTTGACGCTGATCGTCGCCTTCATTCCGTTCTTCGCCTTCTGGGAACTGGGCCGCGTGCTCGGGGTGGACAGACTCGCGTCGATCTTCTTCAAGAAGCCCCGGCGACCGCTCGATCAGACAACACCCTAGGAGCCGCAATGACAAAGCTGAAGATGAAAGACCCGCGCACCGAACGCGTCGCCGACCTGAGAGCCGGCCAGTACGCAGACGGCAGTCCGCTGCACGACGTGCAATACCTCGAATGCAAGCTGATCCTGAAGACCGACGAGTTCACCTCACCCGCGGGCTTCAGGAAGTACGCCAAGCTGGTGGCCCGGGTGGCCAAGGAGTGCGGCGTCGGATTCGACACCTCGGCGGCCAAGGGAGCGCGGCCGGCCATCCGCGAGGTGCTGTTTCTCGACACCGAGGACTTCAGGCTCTACAACAACGCCTTCATCCTGCGACGGCGCATCCGCTTCGAAGACGGCTTTCCGGCCGACGAGCCGGAGGTGGTCTTCAAGTTCCGTCACCCGGACCAGCAGGAGGCGGCTGAGGTGGACGTACGCCCCAATCTCCCGGGGGACTACCGGATCAAGTTCAAGGCCGAGGCCCTGCCGCTGAAGGACCGGCTAGGCGGCTACCGGCTGCTGTTCTCGCACAACGTCCAGTTCCCGCTCAGCCATGCGCCGGGCGGCGACCGGACGGGGATGGAGCGGCTGGCGGAAGTCTTCCCGGCCATGAAAGGGCTGGCGTTGAACAAGGGCGAACGCGTTTCGCTGGTCAACCAGACCTTCGTCGAAGAGGTGTTGCAGGACCTCGGCACCCTCGACTTCGGCAAGGGCGTGACCGCCGACGCCAACGTGGCGCTGTGGCGCACGCGCGGCGAGCACCTGCCGCTGGTGGGCGAGTTCGCCTACCAGGTGAAGTTCAAGCGGCGCGAGGATGTGCACGACAACGCGCGCGAGCGCTGCGCGAAGTTCTTCATCCGGCTGCAGCAGGTCGGACATGCCTGGATCTACCTGGGAGCCACCAAGACCGGCATGGTCTACCGGCTCAAGGGCAATCCGCCGCAGGCCCATGAGTAGCGGGCAGCCAGTGAACGCCCATGAAAGTCACGGAGCGCTTTCTGGCGGACGACCTGCGCGGCGTACGTTACGCCATCAACGTATTCGTCGCCACGACGGTGGTGTGGCTCGTGGTCAGGGTCTGGAGCGACTCCAATCCGATCTGGGCGGTCAGCTCGATGATCGCAACCAGCGATCCGCAACTGAAACAGTCGATGGTGGCCTTTCGCGGTCGCCTTCTCAATACGCTCCTCGGCTGTGCGATCGGCTTGCTGGTCATCGCCGTGGGCCGAACCAACTGGGAGTTGCCGATGGCGCTCGCACTGTCGGTGCTGGTGTCTTCGTACCTGATTCGGATACCAACGATGTGGCGGCAGGCACCGATCACTGCGGCGATCATCGTCGCTGGCGGCATGCAGCATCACGACAAGCTCAGCGCCTTCGAAAACGGTGCGATCCGCGTGGGCGAGGTGATATTCGGCTGCCTCATCGGCATCGCCAGCGCGTGGGCGTTGTCGACGATCTGGCCGATGCCAGAGAAGCGATCGACGAACAAGGAATGACGTTGAGTTTCCGGGCACGAAGTAGTCGCTCGAATTGCCTTCGTCACCAACGGATCTGCATCACCATTTCTGACGCGACGCGTTTCACGCTGCCAGGACGGTCGATCGCCTCAGGGACTGATTCCTGGCGTCCAAATTGCCCTAAGAAGAGCATCTTCAGGCCCTCAAACGCTTGTTCGGGCTCTTCGGAAGTAGTCATTGGAAGGAGAGTCTTCGGCTTCTCAGTGGTCGTTCGGATGGCAAGGTCAAGTTCCGGCGCGGCAGGGGCTGCGACCCTGCGAGTGGTCAAGCGGTTGATCGCATGCGGCCCCAACGCCCGGCGGCAAAGTGATCCTGCAGGGCCAACCTTGCCTGCGTCCTCGCCCCTGTAACCGCTGCCGGGCCGGAGGCGACACCTTCGACGCAGAAGAACGTCACGTCGCGAAGGCCGATCATGTTCAAGATGGCTTTCAGGTAAGGCGTCAGGAAGTCCGGTTGCCGTGAACCTTCGCCGGAGAATCTACCGCCCGAGGCCACTGCAACGAAGACTGGGCGGTCGCGCAACAACCCGACTTTCCCGTTCGGACCGACATTGAAGGTGTGTCGCACGCGAGCGACGTGGTCGATCCAGAGTTTCAACGCAGCAGGAACGGTGTAGTTGTGCATGGGCGTTGCGATGACAAGGCAATCGGATTGCTCGAGTTCCTTGATCAGGACTTCGGACCTTGCCGCCGTCCCCGACTTCGACGCGTCCGCAGACGACTGCTGCGACAGCGCGTAGTCTTCGTCGATGCGCAACAAGACGTCTTCACAGAGCAGACGCTCCACCACTGTGGCGGCCGGCATGTTCTTTAGCAGGTGTGCAATGACTTCCTGGGAGAGCCGATGGCTTTCGGAGGCGCGGCCACGGGGGCTGCAACTGATATGCAGGATATTCATCGTCCGGTCTTTCTGGTTGGAAGCACAAGGGAAGGTGATCAGTCTAAGAACGACATGGTCCTGGCAAAAGAGCCATGAAAAAGCATTGCGACTGGGCCATGATTCGTGCGATCCTGCCCTGCCATGAACCGCGAAACAACCAAACTGGGCTTGTCCCTGGACCAGACTGCGGCGCAACCGTACTACCGGCAGATCTACGGGCGCATTCTTGGCGCCATCGCGAGTGGCGTCCTCAAGCCTGGTGACCGCATCCCCTCGGCGAGGGCGCTGACCCAGGAACTGGGCTTGGCCAGGGGCACCATCGAAGCGGCCTATTCGCTGCTTGCGGCAGAGGGGTACATCCAGGCCCGGGGCCAGGCGGGAACGGTCGTGACGCCCGGACTCAAGCTGCGAACCAGGGTCGCCAGTGCGCCGACGCGCGCGCAGGCCATCGCGCCACCCAGTTTCCGGCCGGACTCGGTCCTGCCATTTCAGATGGGCTTGCCGGCCCTCGATGCCTTTCCCCGGAAGATCTGGGCGCGGCTGGGAGCGCGATCCGTGCGAGCCATGCAGCCCGCCGACATGGCCCATCCCTCCGTCTTCGGCCTCGAACGACTTCGAGCCCAGATCGCCGCGTATCTGCAGGTCGCCCGGGGTATCGACTGTTCCCCGTCTCAAGTCTTCGTGACGTCCGGATACCGCCACACGATCGCGCTCATCGCCCACGGGCTGCTGAAGGCGCAAGACCGCGTGTGGCTCGAAGATCCCGGCTACCCGCCCACGCGCGACGTCCTGACCCACATGCACATCAAGGCAGTTCCGGTGCCGGTGGACGGCGAGGGCATGGTCGTTGCGCATGGAATCAAGGCCGCCCCTGGCGCCCGTGCGGCCGTCGTCACGCCGGCGCATCAAAGCCCGCTGTGCGTGTCCTTGTCGCTGCCCCGGCGTCTGGCGCTGCTCGAGTGGGCCTCGGCCAGCAAGGCATGGATCATCGAAGACGACTACGACGGCGAGTACCGCTATGCCAGCCGCCCGCTACCCGCGCTCAAGGGCCTCGATCGTGACGGGCGAGTTCTCTACGCGGGGACGTTCAGCAAAGTGCTATTTCCCAGTCTGCGGCTCGCCTACCTCGTGGTACCGAATGCGCTCGTCGAACGGTTCGAGCAGATCAGCCATGCGTTTGCCGGCAGCAGTTCAGGGTTCACCCAGTCACTGGTGAGCGACTTCATGGAAGAAGGACACTTCGCACGGCACATCCAGCGGATGCGCAAGCTCTACGCAGAGCGCAGAGAGGCGACAGCCGCGGGCCTCGAAGGCGTGCTGGGGAAGTACTTGAACATCGACCCCCAGCCGGGTGGTATGCACCTGGTGCTGCGACTCCGTGGCAGACGTTCAGACCGAGGGGTGGTGGCTCGCATGCGGGAAGACGGCCTGTACGGGGAGGCACTGACGGACTGGATGGCGCGTGGAAGCGGACCTTCGGCCGTGCTCCTCAACTTCACGAACATCGACTCGCAGCGGACTGCCGAGAAGCTTGCCCTGCGCATTTTGGCGCGGCTTCGTCCATAGTGACAATCGACCGCTGTCGTGCAAGGATCATGGCCCAGTACGTAAGGCCATTCTTGGCCCTTTCGATATAGACCAAGGCCGCGCATCATCGGATCCTTCAACTAAAAGGATTCTTCATGACTCATCGCATTGACTACTCGAAGGCAGCACCCGAAGGCTACAAGGCATTCGGCGGCGTCTACGCAACGCTTCAGAGAAGCAGCCTCCCTAAAGCGCTGATCGACCTCGTGTACCTGCGCGTCTCGCAGATCAACGGCTGTGCCTACTGCATCGACATGCATTCGCGCGACTTGCTCAAGACGGGTCTGGCAGTCGAGAAGCTGGTGCTGGTTCCCGTCTGGCGCGATGCGATCGAGGTGTTCAGCACCCGCGAACGCGCCGCACTTGCATGGGCTGAAACCGTCACACGTGTCGCCGAGACCGGCGCTCCTGATTCCGAGTACCAGGCTGCAGCGGACGAATTCAGCGACAACGAACTCGCTGTGCTCAGCTACGCCATAGGTTTGATGAACGCCTTCAATCGATTCGGGATCGCGTTCCGTTCGACCCCGGTCGCCGCTGCCGCGGCCTGACGAGCGGGCTTGGCAACCATGGCATGGACACTGCTTTGTATCGCGGGGATCCTCGAGATCGCCTTCGCATTCAGCATGAAGGCATCCCACGGCTTCACCAGGGTGATGCCTGCGCTCTTCACGGTTGGTTCAGGCCTGACGAGTGTCTTTCTTCTGTCACTGTCGATGCGCACGCTACCCATGGGGACCGGCTACGCGGTATGGACCGGCATTGGCGCGGCTGGCACCGCGATCGTGGGAATCCTGGTGCTGGGCGACTCTGCGGCGCCGATGCGGGTACTGTGTGTTGGCCTGATCCTGGCAGGCGTCATTGGGCTCAAGCTGGTTACGCCGGAATGATTCGACCGTATACCCATCGACCGCAACCGAAGGCATCGTTCACGTGCGACCTTTCTGCCGCACGCTCGGACTTGGGCAACTAGACAGCGACCGAGGCTGCACCCATGCCGATCGTCTATGTCTGTTTGGGGCCCTCCTCTGCTGCCTGCCGCTCACACTGGGCGTCGGCAGCTACCCAGCGGTTGCTGTCCTCCCCTGCCGCTGGTTGAATTCACGCTGTGATGCCGATTCCGGTCATTGAGTTTGCGAGGAGCTCGGGTATCAATGACCGATCGAATGCGTAGCGGTCGGCAAAGATCCACTTCTCGGATACCGAACCCTCGGAAGAGGTGTTCATTTGGAAATCGCTCCTTGGGAATGACGAGCCAGCCAGGCATCGCGAAGATCGTTTTTGGTCACCTTGCCGGCGTGGTTGCGCGGCAGCGCGTCGACGAACTCGATCACGCGAGGCTTCTTGTAGCCGGCAATCTGCTCGGCACATTGCCGGGCCAGCGCATCGGTGTCGCTCGCCTCTCCGGGGCGGCGGACCACGAAGGCCGCGATCACCTCGCCCCACTCGGCGTCGGGAAGTCCGAGCACGGCAACGTCGGCGACGGCCGGATGGGAGTGCAGCGCGTCTTCGACCTCCCGGGCGTAGACGTTGAAGCCGCCGCTGATCATCATGTCCTTGCTACGGCCGACGATGTAGAGGAATCCTTCGTCGTCGAAGCGACCGAGATCGCTGCTGTAGTACCAGCCATCGCGGATGGACTCGCGCTCCAGTTCGGGACGACGCCAGAACGCCACTTCGCCGATGCCGCGATGGGCAATCGCGATCTCGCCGATCTCGCCCGCCTTGACCGGGTTTCCATCCGCGTCACGGACCGTGATGTCGACATTCATCGTAGGTCGACCGCAGGAGTTGATGCGCTCCGAGGGCTTTCCATCCTGCAGATGGTCGTGCGGGTAGAGCACGCAGAGGGGCTGGACGGCCTCCGTCATCCCGTACTGCTGGCTCAAGGTTGGCCCCAGGCGCTCTAGCGCCTCATGGACCGTGCTCATCGGTGTAGGGGCTGTCCCGTAGTGAACGCGGTTGAGAGCGGACACATTCGCGCCGGGGTTGGCGGCCAGCACTTCGAGTAGACGGGTCATCATCGTCGGCACCACCATCAGCTGCGTGATGCGATCGCTCGCGATCTGCGCGATCACCTGCTCAGCGTCGAAGCGGTCGGCCACGATGTTGCGGGCCCCGCGCAAATAGCAGGGCAGCAGGTGGACGCCGGCAGCGTGCGTGAGCGGCCCCACGTGCAGCATCGCATCGTCGATGCCGAGGCCGTACTCAAGGCTTACTCTAACGCGCTGCTCGCCCCTCGCGGCTTTCGAGCACCGCCCGTGCGCGGAGCAGATCCGGGTAGTCGAAGCCTTCGGTGAACCTCTCGTAGATCGGTCGCAGCGCGGCCGCTGCCTCGTCCGCCCGGCCTTGCGCTTGATAGAGCCGCGCCAGCAAGGTCGCCGCGCGCAGCGAAAGCAGCAGCGCCCCCTGGTGCTCCGCGATCTCGATCGCCCGACGGTACGCAGTCTCGGCTCCCGCGCGATCACCGTCGAGTTCCGCCAAGCGGCCGCGCAACGAGAGGAGCGAGGCGGCCTGGAACTTCTCCTCGGTCTCCTGCTGCGTCTGCTCGCCGGCCAGCACGAACTCGGTGGCCTCGTCCCTACGTCCGGCGTTGAGCAAGACTTCAGCGGCATTCGCAGCGTAGAAGGTGCTCCAAAAACTGCCGCCGAACATCACCCATCCCGAATACCCGTCGCGAAGCAGCCGGATGCCATCGTCGAGCTTTCCCGTCGCGACCAGGACATGACCAAGGCCGGACTTCGCCACGGCACCGTAGGTCTTCAGGCCGTAGCGTTCCGCCAGCTCGAGCGCCTGCGTGGAGCGCGCGAGCGCATCGGTCCAGTCGCCTTTCCTGGCGGACATCGAGCCCATGACGTTCAGCGCCCAGACTCGACTGTTCGAGTGTTGTCGTTGCTCCGCAATGGCGAGTCCCTCGCGCGCGCAAGCGTCGGCTGATGACAAGAGGCCTTGGAACATCAGGCTCGTGGTGAGGTTCATCAGAATCGCAACCAGCGGATCGGCCCCGCCCAACGGTTGCCACTCTTCGGGCCTCACGTTCTCGAGTTCGCGCCTGGCCTCGGTCAGGCGGCTCCTCGCCTTTGCCAACTCCCCGCGCAACAGCCTGGGATAACCCATACGCATCAGTCGATTGACGCGGCCCATCGGCTTGACCCGCGCCAATTCAGCTGGCCCAAACCGCTCGAGCAGCGCGATGGCCTCGCCGAATCGCCCCGCGGCGCTCAGCCCCGCGGCGCTCCCGCCGCAAGCCTGAAGGTGCTCATCGGGCCGGTCCAGCGATGCGGCGAGATCACAGGCTCTGGCGTAGCTCTCGTTTGCGCAAGGCGAGATGAACCCTTCGGTCTGGACCACGGCGTTGCCAAGTCTCATCCGCAAGCCAAGCTCGACGTCGGCGCAGGGCTCGAGGGCCTGCACGCTCTCCAACAATGCGACCGCCGCCTGATAGTGCGTCACCGCCTCGCGCACAGCCGAGCGGGCCATTGCCTGATCGCCTGCGGCCTGCCAGTAGCGCAGCGCCGCCGCCGGGTTGCCGCCTTCCTGATGGTGGTAGGCGAGCAATTCGGGTTGGGCCCCGCCGCTGTTGCCTCGCTCGAGAGCCGCCGCAATTTGTCGATGCCGCAGCACGCGCTGGCTCTTGAGCATGCTGTTATAGGCCGTGTCGCGCACCAGCGCGTGCTTGAAGCTGTACGTCGCATCGGGTGGCGTGCCGCGGCGGAACACCAGTTCAGAGTGCACCAGCTCGGCCAGCGCGGCGTCGACCTCGCGCGGCCCCATGGCGCAGAGCACCTCGGCCACCAGCCGGTACCCGAACTCGCGGCCAATCACCGCGCCGGCCTGCGCCACTTCCTTGGCCGGGGCGAGTCGGTCCAGGCGCGCCATCAACGAGTCCTGCAAGGTGGCAGGAATCGCAAGCGTCGGCAGCGGACCGCTCAGGCGGTAGCCCGACGGCGTGTCTTCGAGCAGGCCCGACTGCACCACGGTCTTCGTCAACTCCTCTATGAACAGCGGTATGCCGTCCGTCTTGCCGATGATTTCGGCCAGTACCTCGGCCGGGAGCGCCTTGCCCGCGGTGACCGCACTCACCAGCGCCGTGCTTTGCTTGTGCGACAGCCGGTTCAGGCTGTGACGGGTCAATTGGCTGGCGCCGCTCCACGAGGGGACGTACTCGGGTCTGGAAGTCACCATCAACAGCACACGCGCGTCGCGAACGCGCTCTGCAACCTGCCCGACCAGTTCTTCGGTGGTCGGATCAGTCCAGTGCGCGTCCTCGACCAGGAAGAGCACCGGCTGCTGCTCGGACAAGCGCTGGAGCAACTCGATCAGCGCCTCGAGCGTGTGCGCCTTTTCCTCCTGTGGCGAGGCACCGCCAGGCGAGGCCCGGCCGCCATCTGGCAAGCCCATCAGCCGCAGCAGGCAACCGAGGGAGCTTGCCGGCAGCGCGCCTGCCAGGAGTTCGAGCTTGTGTGCGCGGACCTCGGGCGAATCTCCCGACGCCATGCCCGCGGTGCGCTCCAGATGCTGCACGATCGGGTACAGCGCGCTGCTGCAGAAGTAAGGCGAGCACTGCAGCAACACCGTGGCCACCGATTCACCGGCAAGCCGCTCGCGCAAGACCTGACAGACGCGCGACTTTCCGATGCCGGCCTCTCCCGACAGCAGAACGACCTGGCCTTCGCCATCGCGCGCCAGTGCCCAGCGCTCGAGCAGTAGCGCAAGCTCGCTGTCGCGGCCGATGAACTCGACCAGGCCACGCATGTGTTGCGCCTCGAAGCGCGTGGCGACCCTGTGCTCACCAACCACGCGCCACGCCTCAACCGGCGCTGCGAAGCCCTTGAAAGCGAGCCTGCCCAGCGATTCGAGCACGAACGAATCCCCGACGAGCTTGCGCGTGTCGTCGGCGAGCACGATCTCGCCCGGCTGGGCCTGCGCCTGCAGCCGCGCCGCGAGATTCGGCGTCTCGCCGCTGGCCGAACGTTCGGCCGCCGCAGTGCCGGTGCCGATCTCGCCGATGACGACCACGCCGGTGGCGACGCCAATGCGCGTCTGCAGGTCGATGTCGCCCCGAGTCCGCCGTGCATCGAGCGCCTTGACGATGCTCAGTGCCGAGCGCACGGCGCGCGCCGCATCGTCCTCATGCGCCTGCGGATAGCCGAAGTACACCAGCGCGCCGTCGCCCAAGAATTGGGCGACGTGGCCTTCGTACGGTGCGACCGCCGCGGCCACTACCTCGTGATAGCCGCGGATGAGTTGTTGCAGGTCCTCGGGATCGAGCCGACCCGACAACGATGTCGAGCCGACCATGTCGCAGAACATCACGGTCAAGTGCCGGCGCTCGGCATCGCGAGGCGCCGTCGACGCCGCGACCATCGGTTCCACGGACGCTGCCTGCGGCGATGGCGAGGCGCCGCCATTTTGCGCGGCAATGGAGCGCAGCAGCCGCTTGCGATGACCGAGCGCGACCACGCCAAGCGCCTTGAGATCATCGTCACTCAGTTCGCCGAGCAGGTCGAACTCGATGCCCTGCTCGGCGAACGCTTGCGCGTAGCCTCCGAGGCCCAGTCCTTGCAGCCACCGCTCCACGTCGTTCATCGCGCCAAGCCTCTGAACATCCGTTCGATGACAGCGAATCGATGGGGTCGCCGCTGCCTACTCCGCCCTTCGGCACGGCGCAAGCATCGCACAGACGGTGCGGTCATGCGACAAGAAATCGGGTCTCCGGCGCCGAGCATCAATTTTATCAACCGTGGAGTTGAGCGCGTCTCGTGCCGAGACCTGCGCCGCGAGCCCTAAGGCGGAGTTGGTTCAGACCTGTCGATCCCCTGCCCGTTTGGTCGCGAAATGACCGCAATGGAGCGAATGCCCCGACGGCTGCTCCTGGCCGTGACTGCCTGTTCGCCAAACTCGCCGATAGCCGACCTTTACCGCGGCCTTGCTGAATTTGGCGGATGGGTCAGTTCGGCTGAGCTCCGCCTTGACTTCGGCTCGTCACCGCACCGTCCCGCCACCGGCAAGCAACGCCTTGAGAGGACGTGGTCGACTATCAGAACGACGAAAAAGCGATCAACGTCCTTGCTGCAGCCGGTGCAGCCCTTGGTCTGTCAGGAGTTTGCCGCCCAAGCGGTCCATTTCCACAAATCCGTTCGACCTTAGGCGATTCGAGACTTTGATTGAGTCGGTCGGATACCGCCGGGCATTGGCCTCCTGGAGAGCTTGGAGTGCACTCCACTGTTCGTCGTTGAGCTGAACTTTCTTGCTGGCCATCGCACTCTCCTTCAGCGGGCGGCCAGTATCGTCGCGCGTCCAACCAGCGCGCCACCTTGGAATTTCTCTTGCCAAGAGGTTCGAATCGGACTAGGAGGGGCAGCCACGAAACAACCAAAGACTGTGCAGGTCCAGCACGAGGCAGCCACTCCCAGCGGGGTCGAAGGCAGCCAGGAACTCAATTGCCGAACTGAAGACCGCGGCGGCCAGCCCGACCAAAAGGAGCAACTCGCGAATCGAATCGCGACGAGCCCAGCGGCCGGCCCACTTGCGGTAGCGACCTCGCTCAGAGAGCCCTCACCGCGTTCAGTTCAGGTCGATGCAGCAAGGCCGGACGGCCAGTGTTCATGCATACGGGGCTTCTCGAAAGCCGACCGTCTGCTAGCCTCGGAGGGCCACCAACGAGCCCCAACACTCGAAAGGACCCGCATGCGCTCACGAATCTCCGCTGCCTCGTTTGTCGTTTCCTTGGTGCTCTTGCCGCTGATAGCCGAGGCCCAGCCCGCCGTCCCGTCCACGACGGTGACTTTCAAGAAGGGCGCATCGAGTGCCGCCTTCCAAGGCAAGCTTCAGGGACCGAACGCCGACACACGCGACTACATCGTGCGTGCTGGCTCTGGCCAGAAGATGACCGTGGAGATGCAAACGAAGTCCACCTCAGCCTACTTCAACGTGCTGGCGCCTGGCAGCGAAGAGGCGCTCTACCGTGGCGAGGTGGCTGGCGAACCCACGTGGTCGGGCGCCTTGCCCTCCAGCGGCGACTATCGGGTGCGCATTTTCCTCAACCGTGCGGCTGCCCGCCAGGGCAAGTCGGCTGCGTACGCTCTCAAGATTTCCGTGGTGAACTAAGCCAGATGCGCGTCCTTCGCATGCTGCTCTATGCCTACGGTGTTGGCGGCGCGCTCTCGCTGCTCGTCATCCCCGTCAGTGCCAAAGGATGGTTCGGATTGGAACCCGACCCGCTTGCCGCTGTGTTTGCCATCCTGCTCGCCTCGCCGTGGGGTTTGCCGCTGCTAGGCATGTTGCCGGGTGACTCGCCGTGGCTGGCGGGCATCCTCCTGGCTGCCTGCATTTCCTTCAACCTGCTCTTGGGCACCTGGCTGCTGCGCTGGTTGCGCCAACGTGCGGAACGCAAACGGGCCGGCAGTGCCAAGTTGCGTCAGGACGAGGCCGGCTAGGGCATGGCCATCCGGTCGTCAAAATGCACTCAGCGGGCTTGGTGTTCGCCGGAACTTCATGTGAAAAGGAAATTTGTCTGCGCACTTTGGCTTGAACAGGACAGACCTGTTTTATTGGAGTTGCCGGCATACGGTGATGACTCAATCAAATACAACTGCCCAAATCCGCCTTACCTGCTTTATGAATATGTGGCTGGGCAGTGGCGCAGCAAATCATTGGCCGAGATAAAAATTAAAAAAATTCGGTCCGACCTGACTCATCATCCATTGTCCATGAGAGACGAGACAAAGAAAAAAATACAATTTAACCGCAGAGCAGACATCCGACTCGTACACCTATCTGGAGGGCGTGAAAAAGGTGTCGTACATCATCAAATTTGAAGGTATGCCCAAGCAAACATTCGTCAAATACGAAAACTGCGACAAGCCTTTCAATTATTTGATTTCAAATTGGGAAGACCAGGATGGCTGCCGGGTAACCCGGGCCATAAGACAGCTGTCGCCTCTGTGGTGCCTGGCTCGGCGAGCGCGGACCCAATTCGCGCTACGGAAGATGGAGGGCCCCCAAGGGGTTACACCAGCAGTGGAGCAATCGAGTTCGGTTCAACATAGCACCCCGGCCACAGCTTCGCGGAAGGGACATCGTCATGTCAGACACCTTTGACTTCATCGTAGTGGGAGCAGGCTCGGCAGGCGCAGTGATTGCGGCTCGCCTGTCCGAGGACCCGTCCTGTCGGGTTGCGCTGCTGGAAGCGGGCGGCCGCCCGCCCGTCGAGGAGTCGATTCCCGCGGCGTGCTCCGCGATGCAACAGAATCCGCAGACGGACTGGATGTACACCGCGGATGCCGGCAAGTGCGGGCTCGGGCTGAAGGGAGCGCGCATGATGATGCCGCGGGGCAAGATGCTCGGGGGGTCGTCCGGGATCAACTACATGGCGTACGTGCGCGGCCATCCTGGCGACTTCGACGCCTGGGCCGAAGGCGGCGCCAGCGGATGGAGCTACCGCGACGTGCTGCCGTACTTCAAGAAGAGCGAGGGCCTCTCGCCGAGCGACGACATCTCGATCGATGCGCCAGCGCACAACACTGCCGGTCCTCTTGGCGTGTCCGTGCGTGCGCCGGTGCTCGCGGGCGCGCGTGAGTTCGTGGATGCTGCCGTCGCCGCGGGTATTCCGCGCGGCGACTACAACGGAAGAGACCGTGGTGGGCCCGGCGGCGTCGCATCGCTCTTCCAAACCTCAACGCGAAGCGGCAAGCGCTCCAGCACCTTTCACGCCTTCATCGAAGGCGACACCGAAAAGCGGTCGAACCTCACCATCATCACCGGGGCGCAAGTCACGCGCGTGCTTCTGGACGGCGCGACGGGGCACATGGCCGCGACGGGGGTCGAGTACCGCATCGGCAGTGGTGAAACCCGTACCGCCTTCGCCACCAAAGAAGTCATATTGAGTGGGGGCGCCATCGGGTCGCCGCACCTCTTGATGCTCTCGGGCATCGGGCCCCGGGCGGAGCTCGAAGCGTCAGGCATCACATGTCAGGTCGACTCGCCGCACGTCGGGAAGCATTTGAAGGACCACCTCCACGTAGGCCTCTTCTTTCCCGCACCGGGGGTTGGCATACCGGTGAACGAACTTGGCGTCTCGTTCGGCCCCTCGGCCCTGCGCGCTCCAGCGGGACCCCTGCCCGCGAACCCCGATGACGACGCACAGATGCCCCCCGAACTGCAGGGGCTGAAGCAAGAAGCAGAACGACGCATCACCGAGTGGGCGACCACCGGTCATGGCCTGATCTCTTCGTCCCTCTACGATGCGGCCGCCTGGTACTCCACCGGCCTTGGCGACAACCACAGTCACGATGCACAAATCGCCTTCTTCGCTTGTGGCTACAACGACGACCTCTGGCAGCGCTGCCTGTGTGTCGACGTGAATCAATACTTTGACGATGCGTCAAAGCGTCTGGCAGGCGAAGCGCAGAGCATGATCGTTCTCGCCAACCCTGTGCAACCGCACAGCGAGGGAGAGATCGTGCTCGCGAGTGCAAACCCTGCGGACCACCCGACGATCCGCATGAATTACTACGGCGACCCGCACGACATGAAGGTGATGGTCGCAGTGCTGCGTCGGGCGCTGGACATCGTTGATCACTGGCCGGCACACCGGAAGATCGGGCCGCTGCTCATCCCGCCATTCCTTGCCAGCAAGCACGGTCACATCGAGGGCGCCATGCCAAGTGACGCCCTGCTTGAGGACCTCGCGCTCCACTATTCCTTTACCGTCTACCACGTCACGTCGACGTGCCGGATTGGGAGTGTCGTGGATCCACGTCTGAAGGTGATGGGTGTGCAGGGGTTGCGTGTTGCGGACGCGAGCGTCATGCCGAACGTGGTCAGCGGCAACACGAACGCGGCGTCGATCATGATCGGCGAGAAGGCGGCGGAAATGCTGGCCGCCGATCACGGTGTGAAGCTCTCCGAATTCGTGATCCAGCATCCATCAGTCGGTGCTGCTGCGGATGTCATTCCGGCAGTCTAGCGGCGCGGATGGACCGATGACGCAATTGACCGGCTGACTGGTCAGCACTCGCCCTTCTTGGCGTGGCCCGGTGGGCAGTGGTAGCGATTGCCTTCGTGGTGATGACGGTCTCGGTCGTAGTGCTCGCGGGCCTCCCACTCGCGTCGACTCCAATAGCGACGCCCATCGTAGTACCGCTCGCCATACCAGCCGGGCACAACCACCACCTGTGCAGGCGGAGGCACGTACACCGGTCGCGGGGCAACGTACACAGGCGGCGGTGCGACGTAGACCGGCGCTGGTGTGCCCACATTGATGTCGATGTTGACCGCGTGCGCGACGCTGGTCAGGCCGAGCAAGGCGCATGCAGCTGCTGCGAAATATGAATACTTTTTCATTGGTGTCCGTGATGAAATGAGGGACGCGACCTTCACCAACGCGTCGATTGCCCCGCGGTTGACCGGCGCCAAGGCACGCTGAGCAAATCGAACAATTTTAATTCGACCCGGTTCGCCGGGCCGCTGGCATCAATGGGCGGCCACGGGCTGCCTCAAGTAGCAACCCTGCAAGAGGAGAGAGCGAGAGATCTGGCCTCCCGCCCTGGGGCATCGATGCATTAGTCTCGGACTCCGCCTTGAGTCCACCGAAAGCCGCATTGATGAAAACACCTTGGTTGCTGGGCCTGCTCGCCGGCTTGGCCATGCCGATGGCGTTGGCCCAGCCCAACCCCGCCCTGCTGGGCAACAAGAGTGCGTTCATCGCCGATGTGCTGCGGCAGATGACACTCGACGAAAAGATCGGCCAGCTTCGCCTCATCAGCTTCGGCCCGCTGATGCCGGCGTCGAAGCTTGCCGAGGAAGTGGCCGCCGGCCGCGTCGGTGGCTCTTTCGGCGTCGTCAGCCGCCCAGAACAGCGTCCACTTCAGGAAGCGGCCATGCAACGGAGCCGGATGAGGATCCCGGTGTTTTTTGCCTATGACGCGGTCCATGGCCACCGCACCACCTTCCCGATCGGCCTGGGCCTCGCGTCGAGCTGGGACCTGGAAGCGGTTCGGCTGAGCGCGCGCGTCGCCGCGCAAGAGGCCAGCGCCGACGGCATCGATTTCACGTTCGCGCCGACCGTTGACATCGCCCGCGACCCCCGCTGGGGTCGCACCTCGGAAGGCTTCGGCGAAGACCCGTACCTCGTGTCGCAGATGGCGCGCGCGATGGTCAAGGGCTTCCAGAACGATTCGGCCGCCAAGCCGGACAGCCTCATGGCGTCGGTCAAGCACTTCGCGCTCTACGGCGCCGTCGAAGGCGGGCGCGACTACAACATCGTCGACATGAGCCCGATGCGCATGTACAACGACTACCTGCCGCCCTACCGCGCGGCCATCGACGCGGGTTCGGGCGGTGTGATGCTCGCGCTGAACGCGGTCAACGGCGTGCCGGCCGCGGCGAACACCTGGCTGCTGCAGGACCTGCTGCGGAAGGACTGGGGCTTCAAAGGCGTGACGGTCAGCGACCACGGTGCCATCGCCGAACTGCTGCACCACGGGGTGGCGCGTGACGAGGCCGAAGCCGCCAGGCTCGCCATCAAGGCCGGCGTCGACATGAGCATGGCCGACGAGATCTACATCAAAGAGCTGCCCGGTCTGGTGAAGTCGGGCCAGGTCAGCGAAGCCGAGATCGACAACGCCGTGCGTGAGGTGCTGGGCGCCAAGTACGACATGGGCCTTTTCCGAAATCCGTTCCTGCGCATCGGCAAGGCCGAGGACGACCCGGCAGATCTCAAGGCCGGCAGCCGCCTGAATCGCGCGCCGGCGCGTGACGTGGCCCGCAAGTCGATGGTGCTGCTTGAAAACCGCAACCGCACGCTGCCGTTGCGCAAGACCGGAACGATCGCGCTGGTCGGACCCCTCGCCGATTCGCAGGTCGACATGCTGGGCGCGTGGTCGGCCCAGGGTGTGCCGGCCTTGGCAGTGACCTTGCGTCAAGGCATGGCGGCAGCGATTGGCGACAAGGCGAGGCTCCTCTTCGCACGCGGCGCGAACGTCACCGAAGACAGCCGGGTTGTCGACTACATGAACTATCCGAACGGAGAGGCGCAGGAGATCGTGCAGGATGGCCGCACGCCGCAAGAGATGATCGACGAGGCCGTGGCGGCGGCGAAGCAGGCCGACGTGGTCGTGGCTGCCGTGGGCGAGTCGCGCGGCATGTCGCATGAGTCGTCGAGCCGCACGCGCCTCGATTTGCCAGAGAGCCAGCAGGCCCTGTTGAAAGCGCTCAAGGCAACGGGCAAGCCATTGGTGCTGGTGTTGATGAACGGCCGCCCACTGACGCTCGGCTGGGAGAAAGCCAATGCCGACGCAATGCTGGAGACCTGGTTCGCCGGCACCGAAGGCGGCAATGCCATCGCCGATGTGCTCTTTGGCGACGCCAATCCAGCGGGGAAACTGCCGATCTCGCTGCCTCGCTCGGTGGGGCAAATCCCGACGTACTACAACTTCCCACGCCTCGGCCGGCCTTTCACGCCGGGCAAGCCCGGCAACTACACCTCGCAGTATTTCGACGAACCGCAAGGCGCGCTGTACCCCTTCGGCTATGGGCTGAGCTACACCGACTTCACACTGTCGAAGCTGGTCCTGTCGTCGCGCAAGGTGCGAAAGGGCCGCACGCTCGAGGCCAGCGTCACGGTGAAGAACAGCGGCGACCGTGCCGGCGACGCGGTGGTGCAGCTCTATGTTCAGGACGTGGTCGCTTCGGTCGTGCGTCCGGTCAAGGAGCTCAAGGGCTTCCGCAAGCTGATGCTGCAACCGGGCGAGACGCAGGTGGTGCGCTTCCCGATCAGCGAGACGATGCTGAGCTTTTACAACCAGCAACTCAAGCGCGTCGCGGAACCCGGCACTTTCAACGTGCAGGTGGGGCTCGACTCACGCGATGTACTGCAGGAGAGTTTCGAACTGCTGCCCTGACGTGGTGAAGTTTCCCGGTGAGAGTCGAGCCATGCAATCTGGCAAGGACCGTGAGGACATCGGCCCCGACGATTGCAGAATTAATTGGACTGCCTACACTCCCCTCATGACCACCACCCTGATTTGCGCCCACGTTGCCTTGGCTGCGCTGCTTCTCGCAGCCACCAGCGCACGTGCGGCTGCAAAGAGGGCTCGTCGTCAGCTGACGCCAGCACATTCCTAAGCCCGGCGGTCCGCTCTCTCCCCTTTCAGCGCATACATCCACCGCCGGGCAAAAGCTTCGCGCGGTCGCGGATGCCACCTCGAAGACGGCGTTCGCATTTCGATGGAGTGCAGCCATGCACGCAGTTGTTCACGGCGAGCGCACGCTCACCGATCTGGATTTCGCTCGCCTCACAAACTACGCCCGGTAGGCCCGCGACCGCCAGGTCGACCCTGACGGCTCTCGAACGAGCCGACCGCAGCCGCAGGTATTCCCGAAGTCGCGATGTCGCGCGCAGGAAGCTTGGCGCTAGCCATTTCGAAAGGATTTGCCATGACCCCTCATTCCGTCCTCGCAGTAACCGATTTTTCCCCGCTCGGAAACGATGCGCTCGCTCGCGCAGCCCTTCTCAGCGCGGAGCACGGCGCGACGCTCAATATCGTCTACCTGGCCTACCCTGGGGAGGCTCCGCCTGAAGATGCTTCCACCAGACTGGCGCACCACGCTCTGCAACTCGGCCAGCGACACGGCGTCCCGGTGCGCGCAGTGAGCCGACTTGCCTTCACCGTCCAGGACCTCATGCCTCACGTGGGCAGCGCTGACCTCGTCGTCTGGGGCACAGCCGCCGTTCGAAGTCTGCGAACGTTCTTCACAGGCCAGCCGGTCGAGGAACTGCTTCGAGCCGCGAAGCGGCCCGTTCTCGTCGTGCGGCGCGCGGCCTCGCACGATTACCGCAGTCTGATCGTGGCGGTCGACTTCACGCAGGCATCACGAGGGCTTGTCGACCTTGGCTTTGCTCTCAGCCCGTCGGCCCAGGTCGAGCTCTTCCATGCGGTCAGCACAGCCAACGAAGGGAAGCTTCGGTACGCCGAGGTCTCGAACCGTGCCATCAAGGCCTACCGCAGCGAGTGCCGGCGCTACGCTCAGGACAGGATGTTCTGGCTGACGGACTCATACGACTCGAGGCGCAATCGCGTGCTGTCCGCCGTCGGCCACGGCGATGCTGCTCGACAGACGGTCGTGCAGCAACAGAACAGCGGCGCAGAGCTCATCGTCGTCGGCAGGCGACCCTCATCGCGACTGAGCGACCTCTTCTTCGACAGCACCGCGAACCGCATCGTCAGCTACTCTGACACCGACGTGCTCGTGGTGCCTCACGACTACGAGCCGGCATCCAGCGCCCGCGCCGTGAAGCGGATTTCACCGGCAGGGCACGAGGTGCGCCGGGTCAGGGCCGGCGCGCCGAATCCACCGCGCCTTCCCAATCCGGCCGCAGTGTTCGGTGGACCATGAGCTTTCATTCCATTCTCGCCGCCACCGACCTCTCGCAGCAGGGCAATCGCGCGGTGATTCGTGCCGCGACGCTCGCTGCGCCGAGGCGCGCCTTGCTGAAAATCATGTATGCGCCCTCGGATTTCCGCGGCTCCATCGACTCGGATGTCG
Organism: Variovorax sp. J31P207; assembly: GCF_030316965.1. Taxonomy (NCBI): domain Bacteria; kingdom Pseudomonadati; phylum Pseudomonadota; class Betaproteobacteria; order Burkholderiales; family Comamonadaceae; genus Variovorax; species Variovorax sp. J31P207. Next base: position 20,155 of record NZ_JASZYN010000024.1, on the reverse strand, counting down.
AACAGGACGTGAAGCGACTCGCTATGGAGGTTCACACGCGCTTCAATGTTCTGGTGAAGACCGTTGCCGACACTCGCGGTGACCTGGAAGGAGTCGCCGAGGAAGCCCGATCGGCAGACATGCTGGTTGTCGGCGAGCATTGGAAGGAATCCACCGGATTCTCCTTTCGCGGCAAGCCAATCGAGCGCCTGCAGCAACTCGTGCCTTGCCCTTTGCTGCTGGCTCGGTTGGAGGTGTTTCATCGCTACCGTCGAATTCTGGTGGCGATCGACTGCACGTCTTACTCCAAGAAGCTGCTGCAACTGGCTCGAAGGCTCGACAGCGACGCTCAAATCGAGCCGTTTCATGCGGGCGATTCGTCGCCAGCCAGGCGCAACAGCGTCAGCCCCAACGACGTGGCGCGCCGGGCGGTGATTCAACAACAGCATTCCAACGCCGATCTCATCGTGGTCGGAAAGTCCAGAAATCCCGGATTCTCGGAATTTCTCTTCGGGAACGTGGCACACCGCGTGCTGCGGTGGTCGAGTTGCGACGTTCTCCTGGTACCTCACGATCTGCGTATCGACCCTATCCCTGGAATGACGACGCCATCTCCCTCACGCCATGACCCAACGGCCACCCGGCACCTGTTGGCCAAGCCGGAGCAGTAGCCATGATCCTTTCCCTGCCATTCCCCCATTTCCGCATCCCCTTTCATCGCCCGGTTGAACTTCGGGTCGATGTCGATCCGTCCGCGACGAACCGCGGCGACTCGCTCACTCACGTCTACGAGCGCATTCAAACGCCAGGCGACCCACTTCACGACCTGCCAAGCTTCAGCCTTCGTGATCCCCATTTCAAGGTCCACATCCGGGAGGTCGACGGCGAGCGCCATGCGTACGTCGAAGACATGCAGCGACGATGTCTGGCTGGCTGCACGGTCTTCAACAGATTGGTCGAAGTCGACCGTCGGGCGGATCGGCATCTTCGCTCTCCTCATTCGCGCTATCTGCCCCAATACCAACGGCAAGGAATCGCGACGGCCGTCTACGACTGGGCGCTCGCCACCGGATCCTGCTTGATGACAGGGGCGCGTCAGTCGGCGGGCGCGCACGCCCTGTGGCGCAATCTGGCGCGGCGCTACGAATCGGGCTTCGCAGAACTTCGCAACAAGAAGCTCACCTATCTGGGCATCGATATGAGTCCCGGCGATCTCGAGCGACTGGAAACCCGGATGTTCTTGCTTCCGGCGAAGTGCTCTCTCCCCGAGTTCTGCGCGGCGGTCGGAATGCAGATTTCATCACGTTGAGGGGGTTTCGGAAGGCGCCGCAGGCAGCGCCGCATCCACGCGATCGATGTTGTCGCGATGCGCCCTCAGCATCTCCGCCAGCGCGTTGCACAGCGCATCGTCATCGATGCGCGGCACCAGAGCTTCAAGCCTGCGGGCCACCCAAGCCTGCCCGCGATTGAGCAGCGCCAGCCGCGCACGCAAGTCGGGGAGGGCCATCACCTTGCCGTAGAAATCGCCAGTGCGCGTGCTTGGTGATCCACCCAACCTGTGGATGGCAGCCATCAACACGCCGCACCATTGGACTTCGCCGCGATGGACCAGGCGCACCGTGGCGGCCAGCGATTTGTCGTCGGTCTGCCGCAGCAGCGCCAATGCGGTTCGGGCGCCAGCGCGCTCAGCTTCCAGCAATTCGTTCAGAGCTTCGAGCAGCGCGTCGCAACTGAGAGATTGCCGATAGGCGTCGTCGAGCTCTTCGGCGTAGCAAACGGGCGAGGACAGCGAGATCCGCGGCGCATTCGGTGACTCCCGCAGAACGCTCGCACCGAGCAAGGCGGCTGCTGCGGAAGTGATCGAGCGCACGCGTTGCTCTGCACCGACGATGCGGTCGACCTTGGCTGCACCCTCGCCGGCATACAGCGCCATGGCTTCCAGATCGCCTGTCGTCGAACGCAACGGCGAATCGGTGCTGAAAAGGTAGATCGGCCGACCCGCATCACTGCCGATGACGACGCGGCCATCCGCAAAGGGATCGCCGCGCTGGCCGCGCGTAACGCTGTTGGGCAGAACGCGCACGCGCGCCCCAGCGGGCCAGTTGATGTGGAAGTCCTGCGTCAGCAATGTCGCGCCGTGCGGCGCGTCCACGATGCGTTGTTGGTGATAGGGATGGGCGAACGACTCGTGGGTCGGGATCAGCGCCGTTCCGAGTACCGCCCCCTGGGCCCCCAGAGAAAGTACCGAAGCCACGTCGGCGCCGTCGGCCAAGCCGCCGGCCGCCAGCACCGGCACGCGCACGACGGCGAGCACGTCGTTGAGCAACTCCGCCAGGGGTCGATCGCCGCGTACGTGCCCGCCGGCCTCCACGCCTTGGACAATCAAGACCTGGGCACCGGCCCCCTGGGCGTCAAGCGCTTCCTCGACGCTCCCGACCTGGCAAAGCACCAGCATGCCCGCGCCGCGACAGCGCTCGATGCATGGCGCGCTGAGGTCCCAGAACAGGCTGATCGCGGGAACCCGCAATTCGATCAGGGTGTCGACCTGTTCGCGCAACAGGTCCGGATCCGTCGCGGCGGGAATCAGGCTTACGCCGAAGGAAGCGTCGCCCGCGGCACGCACCTTGCGCACCTCTTCGCGGATCAGGGCTGTCGGTTCACGCACCATGCCCAGAAGGCCGAAGCCACCGGCGCGCGTCACCGCGTTCACCAGATCCGCGCGCGCCACGCCGCCCATCCCGGCGAGCACCAAGGGGTAGCGCGAGCCCAACAGCCCGCAAACCGGCCGATGCAGGATGCGAGCGACGGCCTGCTCGGCGAATCGCCCTTGCCCGCCTTCGGGAACGCCCGGCGCCCGCATCAGAAGGCAGTCTGCAGTTCACGCTCCAGCCTGCGCTCGTCCTCCACGCCGCGCACGCCAGGAACGTTCTCCGCCGCGATGCGTGCGGCGTCTCTCCGACGCGCGCGACGGACGAGGCCGGTGAAGTGGACCTGCGGGAGGACGTCCACCACTTCGCGAAGTTCCGTGCCGGGCTCCAACGCAATCACGGTCCGGGTCATGACGTCTCTGGCTTGCATGTCACGCTCCTTCAAAAGGATCTACCGTCACATCGTGCACCCTTGGAAGCGTCAAGTAAAACGATATTTATCATCCATTGAGTGCAACAATTTTGCATTCAAAAGGAGCTGTCGTGGACATCGATCTTGCGCTCACATTCCTGGAAATCGCGCGCTCACGCAGCTTCCTTCGCGCTGCGGAGCACCTGCACGTCACACCGACAACTGTCAGCGCTCGCATGCGGACGCTTGAGACCCTGCTTGGCCGGGCGCTGTTCATCCGCAACAAGGCCGGCGCTGCGATGACCCCGGCGGGCGAGCAGTTCCTGCCTCACGCCGGCCTGCTCGTGCAGGTGTGGGAACGGGCGCGGCATCAGGTCGCAGTGCCGGTGGGCCGGCGCGCCGTGCTCTCCGTCGGCTGCGAAATGAGCCTGTGGGATCCGCTCTTGCTCGACTGGCTGCTCAGGATGCGCTCGGCAGCCCCCCAGCTCGCCATCCGCACCGAGGTGGGTGCGGCTCGCGAACTGGTCGACAAGGTGGCGACCGGTGTGCTGGACATCGCGATTGCCTACGCCCCGCAGCAGCGGCCCGGTTTGCGCGTGGAACTCCTGATCGAAGAAAAGCTGATCATGGTGTCGACCTCACGGGCTGCACGGCTGCCGGGTCCGAACGAATACATCTACGTCGATTGGGGGCCGGAGTTCTCGCTGCAGCACGGAATGGCTTTTCCCGAACTGTCGAATCCCGGTGTCACCGCGGGCCTGGGGCCGCTCGGGCGCGAATACCTGCTCGCGGCCGGGGGCGCGGGCTATTTCCGACTGGATGTGGTGCGTACCCATCTTGCCGCGGGACGGCTGCATCGCGTCAAGGACGCGCCGGAATTCTTGTACCCGGCCTACGCTGTGTACGCCGCAGAAGGGGACGCCAGCATCATCGAACCCGGGCTGGCCGGGTTCAGGGGTGTCGCACGACCGCAGGCGAGCAAAAAGCGGTGATGCGTGACGGAGGGCAGCCGGTACGTACCTGCGCCTGTGAGGTGCAGGTTGCGCCGAGGCCCGCTACGATGTCGACTGTCCGAGCTTCGACATGGAGACGCCCATGAAAGCCTTCCGCCTGCACTTGTTGCCGCCGGTCCTGGCCCTGCTGCTGGCCGCTTGCGCCAGCGATCCGTCCCGCCTGGCCCTCGGCTCTTCGCGCGCCCAGACCCTGCAGCAACTGGGCAAGCCGACCGCCACCTACCCACTTCCCGATGGCGGCGAGCGCTTGCAGTATTCAACCGAGCCATACGGATACGAGGTCAACAACGTCGATCTGAACGCGGCCGGGCAAGTGGTGGCCGTGCGTTCCGAACTCGCCGCGCCGCTGGTCAACAACCCGATCCAGGTCGGCAAATGGCGCGAGGCAGAAATCCTGCGCACCTATGGAAAGCCCTTTCAAGTGACGCGCGTGGATTCCTTCGACGGCACGATCTGGAGCTGGCACATACAGCAGAACTACCTGCCGTACCTGTTCTACGTCTACTTCGATCCGGCCGGCGTGGTGGTGCGCTACTCCGTCAGCCCTCAATGACGCCGATCGGGGGCTGAGCAGGCGGACAGCCCGAGCGCCCGCAAAGGGGCCCGAACGCGAGTTCGCTGTGTATCGAAGCGGTCGACCAGCGGCCGACGCCGAAAGAACCTCTATCGCCGCGAACTGTTCTATCGTTGCTCCGTCCTGGAATAGGTTTAGGCTTTTCAAGATGCGATGTTGCCCCATCGGGTCGTCGTTCGAAGGTACATAGGAGAGCCTATGTCTCGCACTATTTGTTCTGTGGGTGACTTGGCGCAGTTGCCCGACGACGAACTGCTCGCGTGTCTTGCCCAGTTGCGGGTTGCAATCCACGACGCAAAGCGCGAGCATGCGGCCGCCCGACGCGATGCACGAATTTCCGAAGACACGACGCTGGAGTTTCGGTCGTTCGAATGGCGCCCCCGAGGTCCCCAACGTTTTTCCTTGCCTGCCAGGCTGAGCCCGCAGACTCCCGTCGAAGAACTCCCGGTGCGCGCCAAGGCCCGCGGTGCTCTTTTCGAACTCCACATCTTCTGCGTCGAGGACCTGTCAGCCATCAGCGAACAAGAGCTCATGATGAAGGAAGCCATCGGCGCCAAGACCGTCAATCGCCTCCGCGAAGCGGTCGCTCGCATCGGCCTGGACTTTCTTCCGAATCCCACGGGTGAAGCGACGACGTTGGAAGGATCCAGAACCGTCAACGTCACGCCTGCCGGCCAGCAACCTTGAATTCGGTCTCCCTTCTGGCGCTTGGATTCTTGGACAGAAACGCTATCATTGAATTAATTTCTATCCTCAACAGCGCCTAACCTTGGGCTGTGAGCAGCTACAACCTGATTCGAGAAGGACGCAAGCGCCTCGGCATGAGCGAGCAGCAATTTGCTGACACGCTGGGGGTAAGTCGTGGCGCCGTACAGCAATGGGAAAAGCCAGGCGGTACTGCCCCCAAACGAGCCAATCAGGCACGCGTGGCCGACCTGCTAGGCATCTCGGTGGCAGAACTCGTGTCGGGGGTGTCGGCAGGCGGGCGAGGCTTGGACGTGCGTGCTGAGGTCCCATTGGTCTCATCGGTCGAGGCGGGGAACTACACCGTCATCGACAACTTCAAGCCCCGCCAGCAATTCGAGACCGTGCCGGTGAGCGTGCCGATCAAGCGCCACACCTATGCACTGCGCGTGCACGGCGACAGCATGGTCAGCGAGGTCGGAGACTCGTTTCCGGAAGGGTCGATCCTGATCGTCGAACCGGAGATGGCCGCCGAGCCTGGCGACTACGTGATCGCACTGAACCAGTCCAACGAGACCACGTTCAAGCAGCTGGTCAAGGACGGGGGCGATTTGTACCTCAAGCCGTTGAACAGTCGCTACCCCATCAAACCGCTGAACGGGGCCCGCGTCATCGGCGTCGTTCGGGAGTTCACCAAGCGTTTTCGATAGCCTGATCACCCCGACGGCGGCGTGATATAGATAGATTTGGCATGCACTGCCATGTTTTTCTATCAGCCTCCCGTTGTCATACGTGGCAGGCAGCTCTGAGCGTCCGACGGCGGATTCGCAGCGGTGCGTAGCTCTCCGCCACCATAGAGTGCGACTCATCGGACGGCCGAATTGCAAAGAGTCTGAGGGCAAACAGCATTAACTGCAAACCGTTTGTCCACGTTGCGCCAGTTGCCAAAACGGATGCTTAATGCCGCCGACAAGAGAGCGGAACTCGAAGTCCCATGTAGATTGCCCTGGAGCATGGCTCGTCGACCAGGTCTCGAGTAGAAATAAGAGGAGACCAAGGATGGGTATCAATCGACCTTCTGCGTGTCGCAGATCTCGCGTCCGACATCATTCGTATTTTTGGCGAGCAGCAGCCCGGACACTTTTGCTCACGACATGCGTGCTGGCTGCAAACCTGGCCGTCGCCGCTGATCCTGACGCCCCCCGTGCAGATCAGTTGATCCGCAATGGCAAGTATCAGGAAGCCTACGAGCTGCTCGCCCCCTTCGAGCCGACCAACTCGAACGACGCCACCTTCACTTACCTGCTCGGCCGTGCCGCACTGGGCACCCAGCGCGGCGAAGAGGCCAAGGCGCTGTTCGAGCGCAGTCTCGCCATCCGACCGGACAACGTCTCTGCGCATCTCGCACTCGGGCGTGCCTACTTCGCGCTCGGACAGTACGCCGAGGCGAAGATCGAGTTCGAGACGGTGCTGCGCTTCGACAACCTGCCGCCCGACGTGCTGTCGCAGGTCGAGATCTACGACCAGGCGGCGCGGCAGTCGCTCGACCAAGGCAGGTCGCTGACGGGATTCGGCTATGCGGAAACCGGCGTCGGCAATTACCGTGTCAACAAGACCGTCGGCACGAGGACTTTCGGCGGCGGCGACCGCAGCGACACCTTCTACAACGCGCGCGCCGGCGGCGGCGCGAACTACGCACTGCAGAACGGCTACGCGATCGATGCGACGCTCGACTATCGCTACCGCTACTACGACAACTCCGACAGCAGGAGTGATTCGGATCTTCGCTGGACACTCGCCGGCAGCAAGGCACTGGGCGAGAACAACCTCGCGGCCGGCTTCAGGGGCCGAACCAGTTACAGGGGCGACGGCAACTACCGCAACGATGTCTCGATCTTCACGGACTATCGCATGCGCTACAACCCGGACAACCAGTTCACGGTCGGCGCAGACATTCGCCGGCGCCGGTATCCGGAGGGCCCAGAGCGCGACCGGAGTCGGACCACTGCCCTGGTGTCGGCGGGATGGGTCAATTCATTCATGGAAGGCAAGGGCAGCTTTTCATTGACGGGCCATGCCGGGCGCAACTATGCAACCAGCCGGCCCGATGGCGATTCCAACGTTTTCGGTGCCACTGCCGCGTTGGACTTCACCGTGAACAAGAAGCTGGGCTGGGGCGGCTTCGTATGGTGGGAGCGTGACATGTTCGCTTCGGACAACATCCACTTTCATCCCGATACCCTCGACAACTCCATCGTCCTGCGGCGCCGGGATAACCTCTACGAAGTCGGCGCCTACCTGGTCTGGGAGTTCGTGCCCACCTGGACGCTGCGCCCGGAGATTCTCTGGATCCGGGACCAGAGCAATTCGATCGGGGCTAACTACAGCTCGACCGAAGTGTGGATCAATGTGCGCAAGGCGTTCTGAGCCCGCGGCCGCCGCTCTCCTTCCCGTCTCATTCGCAACGATGGCCCAAACCGGCACGCGGGCCTTCACGCTGCGCAAGCAGCGACTCGCGAGACGCTTCTGCTGCATGGAGTCCTGAAGAAGCAAGGGCGACCAGATCGTTGAGTTCACGCAACAACAAGGAGACAGCATGGCTTCGACCGAACAAAAGATGTCACGGATGCAACTCACCGCGATGGTGGTGGGGGGCATGGTCGGCGCGGGAATCTTCTCGTTGCCGCGCACCTTTGCCAACGCCACGGGTCCGTTCGGCGCTGTCATCGCGTGGCTCATCGCCGGCACCGGCATGTACATGCTGGCGCGGGTCTTCCAGTCGCTGGCCGAACGCAAGCCCGACCTCGACGCCGGCGTCTTCGCCTATGCCAAGGCCGGCTTCGGCGACTACCCCGGCTTCCTGTCGGCCTTCGGCTACTGGATCGGCAGCTGCATTGGCAATGTCTCGTACTGGGTGCTGATCAAGTCCACGTTGGGTGCGTTCTTTCCGATCTTCGGCGATGGCAACACGGTCGTCGCGATCGTGGTGGCATCGATCGGCATCTGGCTCTTCCACTTCATGATCCTGCGTGGGGTCCAGCAGGCGGCGTTCATCAACACGGTCGTCACGATCGCCAAGGTCATCCCGATCCTGGTGTTCATCGCGATCCTGATCTTCGCGTTCAAGATGGACATGTTCCGCTTCAACTTCTATGGGGCAGGCTTGGAAGGGGGCATCTTCGAGCAAGTTCGCGCGACCATGCTGGTCACGGTGTTCGTCTTCCTCGGCATCGAAGGCGCGAGTGTGTACTCGCGCTACGCGAAGGAGCGCTCCGACGTTGGCGCCGCCACGATCACCGGTTTCGTCGTGGTGACCACGCTCATGGTGCTGGTCACATTGCTTCCCTATGCCGTACTGGAGCGGCCCGACGTGGCCATCATGCGCCAGCCGTCGATGGCGACCGTTCTCGAGGCCGTTGTCGGTCCGTGGGGCGCGGTCTTCGTGAGCCTGGGGCTCATCGTTTCGGTGTTGGGGGCGTATCTGGCGTGGTCGCTGATCTGCGCCGAAGTGCTCTTCGCCGCGGCGAAAACCAAGGATATGCCGAAGGCCTTCGCCAAGGAGAACAAGAACAAGGTGCCGGTCGTGGCCCTGTGGGCGACGAACATCATCGTGCAGCTCATCGTCATCACTACCTACTGGTCGCGGGATGCGTTCTCGCTGATGCTGAATCTGACCAGTGCCATGGCCTTGATTCCCTTCCTGCTGGTGGCAGGCTACGGCCTGCAGCTGACGAAGCGTCGAGAAGGCTATGACGTGCGCCCCGAGGAGCGCACCCGCGATCTCATCATTGCAATCGTCGCGACTGCCTACACGGCTTTCTTGCTCTATGCCGGCGGCATGAAGTTCATCGTCCTGTCGGCCGTCCTCTATGCGCCAGGATCGGCGCTCTACTTCTGGTGTCGCCGTGAGCAAGGCCTGCCGGTGTTCACCAAGGCATCGGACTGGATCATCTTCGGCCTTGCCGTTGTCGGCGCCGTGATCGGCATCTATTGGATCGCCACGGGTTACATCACCATCTAGCCACTCCGGCTGGGTCCTCACACAGGAGAACGTCATGGCAACAGAGACAAAACCCACCGCATTCGGTGTCCACTCCGAAGTGGGTCAACTGCGCAAGGTGATGGTGTGTGCGCCGGGGCTGGCGCATTCACGCCTCACGCCCAGCAACTGCGACCAACTGCTGTTCGACGACGTGCTGTGGGTCGAGAATGCCAAGCGCGACCACTTCGATTTCGTCACCAAGATGCGCGACCGCGGCATCGAGGTGGTCGAGATGCACAACCTGCTGGCCGAGACGGTGGCGGTGCCCGAGGGCAAGAAGTGGATCCTCGATAACCAGGTCGTGCCCAACCAGGTCGGCCTCGGCTTCATCGACGAACTGCGCAGCTACCTCGAAGGACTCGACAACCGCGCCCTGGCCGAGACCTTGATTGGTGGCCTGTCGACCCACGACTTTCCGGATGCGCATGGCGGCAAGGCGCTGGCAGTCGCCCGCGAAGCCGCAGGCGCCACCGAGTACCTCTTGCCTCCCTTGCCCAACACCCTCTACACCCGTGACACCACCTGCTGGATCTACGGCGGCGTCACCCTCAACCCGTTGTACTGGCCCGCGCGCCACGAAGAGACCATCCTCACCACCTCCATCTACAAGTTCCACCCCGACTTCGCCGCCAAGGTGAACGTATGGTGGGGCGACCCGACCGAGGACCACGGCCTGGCCACCCTCGAAGGCGGCGACGTGATGCCCATCGGCAAGGGCAACGTGCTGATCGGCATGAGCGAGCGCACATCGCGCCAGGCCATCAGTCAGCTCGCGGCGACGCTCTTCAAGAAGGGCGCAGCCGAACGCGTCATCGTCGCGGCCATGCCCAAGATCCGCGCCGCGATGCACCTCGACACGGTGTTCACCTTCGCCGACCGCGACTGCGTGCTGCTGGCGCCGGACTTCATGAACCAGACCCGGACCTACTCCTACCGTCCGAGCAGCCATCCGAGCGGGGTCGAACTGCACGCGGAGAACAAGCCCTTCGTCGACGTCGTGGCCCAGGCGCTCGGCTTCAAGAAGCTGCGCGTGGTCGAGGCCGGCGGCAGTGACTACCAGCGCGAGCGCACCCAGTGGGACAGCGGCGCCAACCTGGTCTGCGCGTCACCGGGCGTGGTCTATGCGTACGACCGTAATACCTACACCAACACGTTGCTGCGCAAGCAAGGCATCGAGGTGGTGACGATTGTCGGTGCCGAACTCGGCCGCGGTCGTGGCGGTGGCCATTGCATGACTTGCCCGATCGTTCGGGACGCGGTGGACTTCTGACTGGTTTCCGGCTGCATCCAGGAGGGCCCCGACTATGGAGACAGAACAAGCGACAAGGCCACAGCTATCACTGACCGAGGCCATCATTCCCGTCGCCAGTCTGATTTTTCTGGTCGGACTTTCCTACTTCCTGTTCGGCGATGCGGGTGCGGGCGGGCCCAACCAAGTGGCGCTGATGATGGCGACGATGGTGGCTGCCGTCATCGGTCTGCGTCATGGCCTCACACTGGGAGAAATGCGCGACGCGGCCATTGCGAGTGTCAGCTCGGGCCTTGGCGCCATCTTTATCCTGCTGGCGGTCGGCGCGCTGGTTGGCACCTGGGCACTGAGCGGCACCATTGCCGCGATGGTGTACTACGGCCTGCAATTGCTCAGTCCCAACTACTTCTACGCCACCGCCCTGCTCATTTGCGGCTTCATCTCCTTCAGCATCGGGAGTTCGTGGACGACCGTCGGCACGATCGGCATCGGCCTCATGGGCATCTCGCAGAACATGGACATGAATGCCGCCATCACGGCAGGAGCCGTCATCTCGGGCGCTTACTTCGGTGACAAGTCTTCACCGCTTTCGGACTCGGCCAACCTTGCCGCTGCCGCGGCGGGCGTCGATCTGTACAAGCACATTCGAGAGACCTTGCTGACTTCGCTGGTGGCGCTCCTCATCTCTTTGCTCGTCTTCTACCAGCTCGGCCGTCCGGGTGAGTTCGACGCGAGCCAGAAGATGGCTCTGCTCAAGAGCACCTTCAACATCTCGCTGATCCTCTTCATCCCGCTCGCAACCGTGATCGTGCTTGCTCTGTGCAAGGTTCCCGCCTTCACGTCGATCTTTATCGGCGCGCTCGTTGCCGCCGGACTCGCGGCCTTCACTGCGCCAGAACGCGTCATTGCCTTCGCCCAGCCGCGAGAAGGCATTCCGAGCGCACTCGCGATGCTCAAGGGCATGTGGCTGGCGCTGGCGAGCGGCTACAAATCCTCGACCGGCGTTCCGACCATCGACCTCCTCGTGACACGAGGCGGAATGGAAAGCATGATGAGCACGATCTGGCTCATCATCACCGCTCTCGCCTTCGGCGGCGTCGTCGAAAAGTGCGGTGTGCTGGAGCGCCTGACGACTCCCATCCTCGCGCGGGCGAAGAGCACCGGGGCATTGGTCGCCGCACTCGCGGCCGCCATCATCGGCACCGCCATTGCCACCGCCGATCAGTACATGGCCGTGATGCTGCCGGGGCGGTCCTTCAAAAGTGCCTTCGAAGCACGCGGCCTCGCTCCGGTCGTGCTGTCGCGCACGATCGGTGACGTTGCGACACCCACGTCCGCTCTCATCCCATGGAACAGTTGCGGCGCCTACATGGCGGCCACCCTTGGCGTCGCCACGACCAGCTACGCGCCCTTTGCGATCTTCTGCATCGCGAGCCCGATCATCGCCATCGTCATGGCCTATTGCGGCATCCGCATGCCGCGTGTTTCCGCGCAACACTTGGCGTCGAGCGACACGCGATCGACACAAGAGTGAAGCACTACGATCGCAATGCTCCACGACCGATCTCACCATGCTGATGGATCACGGCGTGCAGCCGCGCTACTTCGCGACTCACACGCCCGATCAGCCAGTCTTCAATCAGGGTTTCGGCTCAGCCTTGACTCCGCGCAGCAAGTCCACCAGTGCGACGGCGTCTCCTGGTACGAAGTTCGATCGCCAGGCCACATGCTGGTCGTCACGGCATAGCACCAGCTTGTGTCTGTACGCCTCCGGCACCTTCTCTCCCCCAAGGTCCAGGACCCGGAGTGGAACCCGGCGCGAAGCCGCAGCTGCTTGCAAGGCTTCAATGTCGACAGTGGCGTCGAAGCGCATGAGCGTATAGCCCGCGCCGAACGCGTCATAGAGCGATCTGCCGTCGGACAACCAGAAGTGAGGCGCACGACAGCCTGGGACCGTCGAAGGCGTGAAGTCGCCCATGGTGTATTCGGGAGCGCGCTCGTCGTCTCCCACGATGATCGGCGATCCCGTGTAGTAGTAGCCGAAGTTCAGCCCCGCGCAGCAATACTGCTCCACGTTCAGTTCGCGGGCCTCCCGGCCGATCCGGTCACGCGCCGCTGCGCCTTCGGGCGTCGTCTCCTCGATGTTCGCCGGCACCGCACTTCTCGCCTTGATCATCTTCGCCGCATGGTTCATCGCGAAGTGCGAGACCTGCGCGGTGATCGGCTGGCGCTCTGCCTCGTAGGCGTCGAGGATCGACTCTTCGCCCCAACCTTGAATCCTGGCGGCAAGGAGCCAGGAGAGGTTGAGCGCGTCGGCTATCCCCGCGTTCATTCCGTACCCCGCGTAGGGAACCCAGAGGTGCGACGCGTCTCCGGCGATGAAGACGTTCCCGTCGCGGAACCGATCGGCGACAAGGCGCCGGCCGACCCAGTCCTCCTTGCTGATGACCTCGTACTCGAAATCCGCATCGACCCCCAGGATCTGCCGGATCGACCAGTCTCGATCCACGGACTCGAAGTCCGGTTCCTCGGGATTCAGATGGTTGTGCACCAGCCAGGTCTGGCTGCCATCGATCGCGAAGACCGTTCCGCAGCGGCGCGGATTGACCGAGTAGTAGCACCATGAAGGCTTGCCGGGCAGCAGGCTGCGAAGACGGGGGGCCCGAATGTAGGTCGACTGGACCCGCTGCACGACCGCCGTTCCTTCGAGCTTGGACCCGATCGCCTTGCGAACCGACGAACTGCCGCCGTCGCAGCCGACAAGGTAGCGGCAGCGAATCTGCCTGAATGTCTCGCTGTCCAGATCGAGCGCCGTGGCCTCGATGGCTTCGGGCTCTTGCGTGAAGGAGGTGAGTCGCGTTCGATTGAGCAACGTGACGCCTTGCAAGGCGGCCGTGTGCTCGAGCAACACGGGCTCGAGGTAGATCTGGTTGATCCGGTGCGGGGGCTCGGGAGTCGGCCACCAGGTATCCGGCCCGTCCGTCGATGTATATCGCTCGCCACGCCCCGGAATGGGGATGCGGGAGAGCTCGGTGCCGGTCATGCTGGTCCGGAAGACCACGTCGTTGGGATAGTCCTCCGGCAATCCCGTGGCTCTCAACTTGTGTGCGACCCCGAGTCGGCGAAAGCGCTCCATCGTCCGTGCGGCGACGTGGTTGCACTTGACGTTGGGCGGCTCCGCGTAGTCGCGAATCTCCACGATGGCGACTGTCACCCCTCGCGACACCAGGTCCATGGCCAGGGTGAGGCCTACCGGCCCGGCGCCGACGATCAGTACGTCCGTGTCGATATTCTTCATCTTCAATCGATCTTGATGTTGCTTTGCTTGATCACCTTCGCCCACTTCGCGGTTTCCGAAGTGATGAACGAGGCCAGTTCCTCTGGAGAGCCCGGCGTGGGCTCAACGCCCAGGTTGCGAATGTTGGCCTGGACCACCGGATCGGCCAGGGCCTCGGTGAGCGCAACGTTCATGCGGGCAACGGCGCCAGTCGGCGTGGCGGCGGGCGCGACGACACCGAACCAACCGGTCGAGTCGTATCCGGGCACGCCGGCTTCCGACATCGTGGGCACCTCGGGCAGTTGCGACAAGCGCTTCGGAGTGGTCACGGCGTAGGCGGTGAGCTTGCCGGCCCTGATCTGCTGCAGCGCCGAAGGCAGGTCGACCATCGCCAGATTGACCTGCCCGCCGATGGCGTCGAGGGCGGCCGGGCCCGATCCCTTGTAGGGCACCTCCACCAGCTTGACGCCGGCCATCTGGCTGAAGAGCGCAATCGACAGATGCATCGCGGTACCGTTGCCGCCGTGCGCGACCGTGAGTTCTCCGGGATGTGCCTTGGCCCTGGCAATGAGGTCCTGCAACGTCTTCGCGGGCACCGCGGGGTTGCCAACCAGCACGAACGGAATGGAAGCCAGCATGCTGACCGGCCGAAGGTCCTTCTGGACGTCGAAGGGCATCTGGGCGTACAGGCTGCTGTTGGCGGACAACGCCCCGGCCGCCACGACGCCCATCGTGTAGCCGTCGGGCTGCGCCTTGGCGACCACGCTCGTTCCGATGTTGCCGCCCGCGCCCGGCCGGTTGTCGACGATCACGGGCTGGCCGAGCGACTCGTTCAGGCGCGGCACCAGCATGCGCACGACAGCGTCGGAACTGCCGCCAGGCGGAAAGGTCACCACCATCCGGATGGGTTGCCGCGGGTACTTCTCTGCGGGCTGGGCCAGGGCGGCCACCGCGAACCCGGCGGCCAATGCCGCAACAAGCATTCGAATCTTCGTTCTCATCAGGTGTCTCCTTCGGACTGGATTGCACACCTCCGGCATTCTTAAGTAAATCGAAATTAAACGAATCAGATATGATGAAATCGTATGAATCAACCGAGCAAGTTCAGCCCGAGCATCCGGCAGCTTCGGGCCTTTCGCGCTGTGTTCCATCTGGGAAAGCTCAGTGCCGCGGCCGAACAGCTTTCGCTCACCCAGTCCGCGGTGAGCGTGCTGATCCGCCAGCTCGAGGAGGGCCTGGGCACGCGACTGTTCGATCGAACGACCCGATCGCTCCGCTCGACACAAGCGGCGATGGAGGCGATTTCGGTGGCCGAAAGGGTTCTTCGTGATGTCGACTCGCTGGGGGCTGGTCTTCGAGACCTGGGGCAGCTTCGGCGCGGCCGGGTGTCGCTCGCCATCACGCCGACCCTCGGAGAGATCCTGCTTCCGGCCGTGGTGCGGCGCTTCGGCAAATTGCATCCCGAGATTCGCGTCGTGGTGGACGACTGCGCTCCGGACCAGTTCGTCTCTCGCATCGTGGGCGAGCACGTGGACCTCGGACTCGGGGCTCCGGAACGCGCGGCAGCCGATGTCGACACCGAGCGAATCATGGGCGACACGTTGGCCCTCGTATGCCGCAAGGACGATCCTCTCGCGGCTCGGACCCGTCTGCGATGGTCAAACCTCGACGGAGTGCCTGTCATCACCGTCAGGCCAGGATACGGAATTCGGCAGATGATCGATGGAGCGGCGGCGCACGCGGGTGTCATGCTCGATGTCGCGAACGAAGTCACGTTCTTCTCGACTGCCTTGTGGATGACTCAGGCAGGCGCCGGCGCCTCGATCATGCCGACAGCGTACGCGCGCGCCTCACGGCACAAGGACCTTGTGGTGAGAAGTCTTCACGACCCAGTGGTCTCCAGAGACATCTCCTTGGTCACCAAGCGCGGTCGGTCGTTGTCACCGGCGGCGGAAGCACTCGCTGTCGTCATCCGAACGGAGTTGGGCAGGACTCAGATAGATTGACCTCTGCGTTGCGGCGCCTGCCAGCGGCGGGTGAATTGATCGAGACTGTTGGGGGCACCGTCGAGGACGGCAGCGATGCCGAACAGGCCCGCGATCTCCCGTGCTGCTCGGTGAATTCACACTGCCAGACCGAGTCCGGTCGTCCAAGTGCCAAGGACCTGTCGGTATCGAAGGCCGGTCCCAGGGTCATCCAGGCATAGACCAGCGCTCGCCCCTGAGCGAGCGCCCGATCGAGACTCGCGCGAGCGAATCCCGATCGACCCGCAAATCGAGCGACTGTTCCTCGGCGGCGCGCACGCGATGGCAGGCGTCAGCGAAGCTGCGCCTCGATAGCCTCGCGCGACCATCCCGGCGCGACCATCCGGATGAAGTCGAATGCGAACCTCTTCAACAGATGATCTCGCCGGAGGCTGATCATCGCGGTCGACGAGGGGAACAGATGGTCGACCGGCACGGCACGCAGGTCCCTGTCCAGCGCCGCGTTGAACGCCATCTTCTGCAGCACGGCGACACCGACACCGGCAGCGACGTAGGCCTTGATGATGCTCGCGTCCATGGCCCGCATCACGACCCAGGGCGTGACGCCGTGCCTGCGAAACTCGCTCTGGACCACCGACCCCGATGTGTAGCTGTTGTCGTAGGTGATGAGTGGCCATCGCGCGATCTGTTCCATCGTCACTTTTCCCATCTTCAACAACGGATGTCGCGGCGGCACGATCAGGCACCGGTCGATGTCGTAGGCCTTCAGCGAGACGATGCCCTTGGGCACCGATTCCGGAAGCGTGCAAAGGCCGATGTCGAGGCTTCCCGTCGTCACGCCCGCCAGGATATTTGATGGGGGGCCGACGGTGAATTCGAGCTTCACCTGCGGATAGATCTGCAGGAACTGCCTGGTCACTTCGATCAATGAATAGCGCGCGTGGATGTGGGTCGTCCCGACGCGCAAGGTGCCTTCGCTGTCGGCAGGAAGGTTCTGCTTCAGCCCCTTGAGGGCCTGGGCATCCTGCAGCACCCGGGCGCACAGCGAGAGCGCTTCCTTGCCGGGCTCGGTCAGAGCCGTCAGGCGGTTTCCGGACCGCACGAACAGCTCGATGCCAATCTCCTTTTCGAGCGCGCGGATCATCTTGCTGACGCCCGGCTGCGTGGTGTGCAGCGCTTCGGCCGCGCGCGACACGCTGAAGCCGCTGTCGACGACCTGGCGCACACACTGGAGTTGCTGAAAGGTGATTGGCACTGCGCGATTCAGTATGCCTTGGCGGCAATGATGACGACCTAAACATTCATTTTACACAATGGTCTTCGGCGTCAAGAATCGCGTCACCCCAGCAATCCCGGAACCAGAAACATGCCAGAGGCTGCCGATTCTCACGACGTGAATGCGACTTTCCGCGGCGGCGGCCGCTCCGTCGAATATCTCGACCAGATCAACAAGGCCTCGATCGTGGCCCTGGCCGAGGCGCAGATCGTGACGTCGGGCGTGGCCCGGCGTATTGCGACCGGCATCCTCGCGGTGCTGCAGACCGAGCAAGCTACGCCACGGCAGTGGTCCGCCGACTACCTCGACTACGAACCGAAGCTGCTGGCCGCCGTGGGACCGGACGCTTCGCGCCTGCATTGCGGCCGCAGCCGGCAGGACATCTCGGCGACCATCGCACGCATGAACCTCCGCGCAGGGGTGCTCGACGAAAGCGACGCGCTGATCGAGGCCCGTCAGGCCCTGCTCGCGCTCGCGGAATCGCACAAGGAAACCATCGTGCCGGCCTACACGCACGGCGTGCAGGCCCAGCCGACGACCCTCGCCCACTATCTGCTCGGCATGGGCGGCGCGCTGGCGCGCAGTTCGTCGCGACTGCGGGCGGCCTACAGGCACGCCAACGAAGGCCCACTGGGTTCGGCGGCTCTGACGACATCGAGTTTCGCGCTCGATCGCCACCGCCTGGCTTCGCTTCTCGGCTTCGACGGACTCGTCGAGAACGCCTACGACGCCAACCATCTCGCGCCGGTCGACACCAGCCTCGAAGTGGCCGCCGCGCTGGGCATCGCGGCTGTGCAGATAGGGCAGTTCGCCCAGGACCTTCATGCGCAATACGCGTCGCCGACGCCGTGGATGACGCTGCAGCGGGGCGAGCTGGTTGGGGTCAGCAGCATCATGCCGCAAAAGCGCAATCCGGCCGCCTTGGAGCAGTTGCGCGTCCAGAGCAGCATGCTGCTCGGCGAGATGCAGGCCGTGTCGCTCATGGCGCACAACGTGCGCAGCGGAATGTTCGACTACCGGGCCTACGACCCGGTGCCCAGTGGCCGCGCCCTCGCCCTGTTCGAGCTCCTGCGCAAGGTGCTCGGCGGATTGGTTGTCGACAAGGAGCGTGCGCTGGCCGAAGTCCACGGCGACTTTTCGACGGCGACGGAGATCGCTGATGCCCTGCTGCAGCGCGCGGATGTCCCCTTTCGCATCGGACACCACTTCGCGTCAGCACTGACCGACTTCGGCCGCGCGCGCCATCTCAGCCTGCGCGAGATTCCCTACTGCGAGGCCGCACGCATCTACGAAGCCATGGCCTCGCATCCCTTCCCCCTGGACGCGAAAACCTTCGCAGAGGTCGCGAGCCCCGAGTACATGGTCTTCGGCCGCAAGGGCGCCGGCGGCCCGCAGATCGCGGAGGTAAACAGGATGCTTTCCGGTCAGCGGGAAACCATCGCTGCCGACCGTGCATGGACGCAATCCCGCCGTGCCCAGCTGTCGCATGCCGATGCGCGACTGGACGCCGCCGTCGAGGCGATCGCGAACGGCGCAGCGGCCTCTATCCCCACCATTCCTTCGAACCCGGAGACAACATGATGAAAAGACTTCTCTCGCTGCTGACGGTCCTGGCCGTGTCCCTGTCCGCCATGGCCGCGCCCTACCCGGACAAACCGGTGCGCATCGTCGTGCCCTATTCACCAGGCGGCGGCGGCGACGTGGTAGGCCGCCCACTCTCCCAGGAATTGGGCAAGCAGTTGGGTGGCTCGTTCTTCATCGACAACCGCGGCGGCGCGGGTGGCAACATCGGCATGGAGTACGTGGCCCAATCGCCGGCGGACGGCTATTCGGTGGTGCTCGCCCTGACCTCGCAGCTTGCGATCAATCAAGCCCTGTACCCCAAGCTACGCTACGACGCGCTTGCCGATTTCGTGCCCATCACGCTGCTGGGCTCCGCACCTTACTTTCTCGCGGTCAACGCGTCGCTGCCAGTCAAGAACCTGGCCGAGTTCATCCAGCTTGCGAAGTCGAAGCCCGGCGGCATGTCCTATGCGTCGACGGGCAATGGCAGCGGCCTGCACCTGTCGATGGAGCTGCTCAAGTCGATGGCCGGCATCGATCTCGTGCACGTGCCGTACAAGGGCGGCGGCGCGGCACTGACCGACCTGCTCTCAGGCAATGTGCAGGCGATGTTCGTGAGCTACGGGACCGGCAACGCGCAGATCAAGGCCGGCAAGATCCGGGTTCTCGCCGTGTCGTCCAGCCAGCGCTCCCCGGCGCTGCCGGAGGTCCCCACCATCGCGGAAGCCGGCGTACCGGGCTACGAGTCCGGGGTCTGGTACGCCCTGTTGGCGCCGCATGGCACGCCGAAGGAGGTCGTCAAGCGCCTGCACGACGGGTCGGTGGCCGCGCTCCAGTCGAAGGACCTGCGCGAGCGCTTCGCCTCGGACGGCGTCAAGCCCATCGGCTCGACGCCGGAGGAACTCGCGAAATACATCCAGTCCGAGCGGGTGAAATGGGCCGAGGTCGTGAAGCGCTCGGGCGCCACGGTCGAGTGAGAGCCTCGGTGCAGCACCAGCGTCTTCGAGGGCGCATCACCGGACAGCGCGCCCGCAGTTCCGCCTGCACCCGACGCACTTCATCGGCGCCACTGCTCGCATAGACGAACGCAGTCGCGCCGGGTGCGAGGCGTCGGCGTCGCGCAGCATCCCGGTCCGACGAAAATTGGCCGGCGGGCCCTGGGCCATGCCCCAGCCGCCCGTCACGAGCGCGAGCGCACTGCTGAGCCCGCCTCGCCCCTCCCTGAAATACCCCGTCACCAAACCCCGGGTTTTCCATTAATCAATCCACTTGATTTATTAACTCAGGGATTCCAAACTCTGTTGCCCGTCCTCAATACTTTTTGGCAAACAGGAGACAAACAGATGCTCAAGCTCACCCTCGCCGCCGCCGTGACCGCTGCCGCGCTGGCCGCCCAGTTCCCCGCCCAGGCCGCCGAGCCCGTGATCGGCCTGATCACCAAGACCGAGACCAA
>NZ_JASZYN010000023.1:0-70545 GCF_030316965.1 Variovorax sp. J31P207 | reverse complement strand
CAGCTTCAGGCGGATCAGGGCCGCGCGTGTTTGAGCGAAGCGAGTTTCGCGTGGACCCCGCCTGAAGCGAGCACCGCAAGGGAGCCCGAAGGGCCGGCGCAGTGGGGTCGCACGGCCCGCACCGCATGCCGGGCGCCCCCTCCAGAGTCAACGAACAAAGTTCAAAAGAACAGTCAAGCTTCCCTACGGACCTTCACAGAAGACCCCGCCGCTTCCTGCACCGGCAGCGTCAGCACCACATGCTGTTCCCGCGAACGCGCCAGCACCGGCCCAAGCGCCACGCCCGTATGCGTGCCCAGCTTCACCACTTCTTCCGGCGGCGCTGCAGCCACGACGCGCCCGCCCCCGTTGCCGCCTTCCGGCCCGAGGTCGATCAGCCAGTCGGCCTCGGCGATGACATCGAGGTCATGCTCGATCACCACCACGCTGTGGCCGCCGTTGACCAGCCGGTGCAGCACGTGGATCAGCTTCTCGACGTCGGCCATGTGCAGGCCCACCGTCGGCTCGTCCAGCACGTAGAGCGTGTGCGGCGCCTTGTTGCCGCGCCGCGTGACGTCGTCGCGCACCTTGCTGAGCTCGGTCACCAGCTTGATGCGCTGCGCCTCGCCGCCGGACAGCGTCGGCGACGGCTGGCCCAGCGTCAGGTAGCCGAGTCCGACATCCTTCAGCAGCTGCAGCGGATGGCTGATGTTGGGCATCGAGGCGAAGAACTCGACCGCCTCGTCGACCTCCATCTGCAGCACGTCGCCGATGCTCTTGCCGCGCCAGCTGACCGCCAACGTCTCGGGGTTGAAGCGCGCGCCGTGGCAGACCTCGCAGGCCACCTTGACGTCGGGCAGGAAGCTCATCTCGATGGTCCGCACGCCGGCACCGTCGCAGCCCGGGCAGCGGCCTTCGCCGGTGTTGAAGCTGAAGCGTGCCGGGCCGTAGCCGCGCGCCTTGGCTTCGAGCGTGTCGGCGAAGAGCTTGCGGATCGTGTCCCAGAAACCGATGTAGGTCGCCGGGCAGCTGCGCGGCGTCTTGCCGATCGGCGTCTGGTCGACCTCGAGCACGCGGTCGATGGTCTCGTAGCCCTCGACCGCGCTGCAGCCCACCCACTTCGGATGCTTGCCCGCGGCATCTGCATCGCGGCCGGCCTTGGTCATGCGCTGCACCACCACCGCGTACACGTTGGCCAGCAGCACGTCGCGCGCCAGGGTCGACTTGCCCGAGCCGCTGACGCCCGTGACGGCCACCAAGCGATGCAGCGGCAGCGAGACCGCGACATCCTTCAGGTTGTGCAGGTCGGCGCCGCTCACGCTGAGCCAGCCCGGGGCACCCGGCTCGGGCGCAGGCACCCCGCGCCGGGGCTGCAGCGGATGCCTGATCGCGTCGCGCAGGTAGCGGCCGGTCTGCGAATCGCCGGCACCCTCGATGTCGGCCACGCTGCCTTCGGCCACCAGCCGGCCGCCGCGCTTGCCCGCGCTCGGGCCGATGTCGATGATGTGGTCGGCCCGCCGGATCGTGTCCTCGTCGTGCTCGACTACCACGAGCGTGTTGCCCTTGTCGCCGAGCTTGTGCAGCGCGTCGAGCAGGATCTGGTTGTCGCGCGCATGCAGGCCGATGGTCGGCTCGTCGAGGACGTAGCAGACGCCCTGCAGGTTGCTGCCGAGCTGCGCCGCGAGCCGGATGCGCTGCGCCTCGCCGCCACTCAGGGTCGGTGCGCCGCGGTCGAGCGTGAGGTAGCCCAGCCCGACCTCCTCGAGGAACTCGAGCCGGCTCTTGATCTCGGGCACCAGGTCGCGCGCGATCTCGGCCTGGCGGCCGCTCAGCACCACGTTCTCGAACCAGACGCGGATGTCGGTCACGCTCATGCGCGCGAGCTCGGTGATCCCGATGCCGCCGCCCTCGCCGAACAGCACGGCGCGCGCGGTCGCATTGAGCCGCGTGCCTTCGCAGGTCGGGCAGGCCACGTCGCCCACGTCCTCCGCCTCGGGCTCGGCGAAGGTCTGCTCGCGGCCCTTCTGGTCGTCGGCCATCACCGAGTCGTCATAGACCTTGCGCTGCTCCTTCGTGAGCTTGACGCCGGTGCCGACGCAGTCGGGGCACCAGCCGTGCTTGCTGTTGTAGGAGAACAGCCGCGGATCGAGCTCCGCGTAGCTGGTGCTGCACACCGGGCAGGCGCGCAAGGTCGAGAACACATGCGCGTGGCCGATGCCGCGCGTCGGTGCGCCGGCCATCATCGCGGCGCGCAGGCCCGTGAGGTTGCTCAGCACGTGGACCACGCCCTTGCCGTGTTCGAGCGCCTTGGTCAGCGCCTGGCGCAGCTCGGTCTCCTGCGCCGGCAGCACGTCAAGGCTGGCCACCGGCAGCTCGATGCTGTGTTCCTTGAAGCGATCGATGCGCGGGAAGCCCGTGGTCGGCAGGAATTCGCCATCGACCCGAAGATGGGTAAAGCCGCGCGGCCGCGCCCAATCGGCCAGCTCGGTGTAGACGCCCTTGCGGTTGCTCACCAGCGGCGCCAGCAGGCCGATATGCTGGCCCTTGAAGTTCTTCAGCAGCTGCGCCGCGATGCTGTCGGGCGTCTGCGGCTGCACCGCCGCGCCGTCATGGATGCAGTGCTGGATGCCGAGCTTGACGTACAGCAGGCGCAGGAAATGCCAGACCTCGGTGGTGGTGCCGACCGTGCTCTTGCGGCCGCCGCGCGACAGGCGCTGCTCGATCGCGACGGTGGGCGGAATGCCGTAGACCGCATCGACCTCGGGCCGGCCCGCGGGCTGCACGATGCTGCGCGCATAGGCATTGAGCGATTCGAGGTAGCGCCGCTGACCTTCGTTGAACAGGATGTCGAAGGCCAGCGTCGACTTGCCCGATCCGCTGACGCCCGTGACCACGCTGAACTTGCCGCGCGGGATGTCGACCGACAGGTTCTTGAGGTTGTGCTCGCGCGCATTGACGATCTGGATCGCGTCGCGCCCCTGCGCCGGCTGCACCCGCGCCGCATACGACCGCGCCGCGCGTTCCGCCACCTTGTAGGCGCCCGGCCCGACCGCGAGTTCGTAGTCGGCCAGCGCCGCGCCGGTCAGCGAGACCGGGTTCTCGCGCACCTGCTCGGGCGTGCCAACCGCCACCACCTGGCCACCGCCCTCGCCGCCTTCGGGCCCGAGGTCGATGATCCAGTCGCTGGCCCGGATGACGTCGAGGTTGTGCTCGATCACGACCAGCGAATGGCCGGCGTCGAGCAGCTTGCGCAGCGCCCGCATCAGGCGCGCGATGTCGTCGAAGTGCAGTCCGGTGGTCGGCTCGTCGAACAGGAACAAGGTGCCCTTGCGCGCCAGCGGCTGCTTGCTGGCGCTGCCGCTCTTGGCCGCCTCGGCCAGGAAGCCCGCGAGCTTGAGGCGCTGCGCCTCGCCGCCCGAGAGCGTCGGCACCGGCTGGCCCAGCTTCACGTAGTCGAGGCCGACGTCGACGATCGGCTGCAGCACGCGCAGCACCTCGCGGTCGTTGCCGAAGGCGGCGGCGGCCTCGGCCACCGTGAGGTCGAGCACGTCGGCGACGTTGAGGTTGCGGTCGGCCCGCTCGATCATCACCTCGAGGATCTCGGGCCGGTAGCGCTTGCCGTCGCAGTCCGGGCAGCGCAGGTAGACGTCCGACAGAAACTGCATCTCGACATGCTCGAAGCCCGAGCCGCCGCAGGTCGGGCAGCGGCCGTCGCCGCTGTTGAAGCTGAACTTCGAGGCCGTGTAGCCGCGCTGGCGCGACAGCGCCGCGGTGGCGAAGATCTCCCGGATCGTGTCCCAGGCGCCGACATAGCTCGCCGGATTGGAGCGCGCCGTCTTGCCGATCGGCGACTGGTCGACGAAGACCACGTCGCTCAGGTGATCGGCGCCCAGCATGCGGTCGTGCGCGCCCGGGCTTTCGGTCGCCTTGCCGAAGTGCCGCATCAGGGCCGGCGCCAGCACGTCCTGCACCAAGGTCGACTTGCCCGAGCCGCTGACGCCGGTGATGCAGACCAGCCGCGACAGCGGCAGCTCGACCGTGATGTCCTGCAGGTTGTGCTCGCGCACGCCTTCGAGGATGAGCCGCGGCGTGTTGTCGCTGACCATGCGGCGGAAGCCCATGCCGATCTGCTTGCGCCCGCCCAGGTACTGGCCGGTCAGCGTCTCGGCATCGCGCAGCGCATCGGTGCTGCCGTCGAAGACGATCTGGCCGCCCCGGATGCCCGGGCCCGGCCCCATGTCGATCACCCGGTCGGCCGCCAGCATCACGGCCGGGTCGTGCTCGACCACCACCAGCGTGTTGCCGGCGTCCCGCAGCCGCAGCATGGCCTCGGTGATGCGGTTCATGTCGCGCGGATGCAGGCCGATGCTCGGCTCGTCGAGCACGAACAGCGTGTTGACCAGCGAGGTGCCGAGCGCGGTCGTGAGGTTGATGCGCTGCACCTCGCCGCCCGACAGCGTGCGGCTCTGGCGATCGAGCGTCAGGTAGCCGATGCCGACGTCGTGCAGGTAGCGCAGGCGGGTCGTGATCTCCTCGAACAGCAGCTTGAGCGCCTGGATGTCGCCCTCGCTCGCGGTGCTGCTGTTGCCGTGGCTTTCGATGCGGTCGAAGAGGCGGCGCAGGCGCTCGATCGGCAGCAGCATCAGGTCGTGCAGGCACAGGCCCGGCAGGGCCTCGAGCTGCTCGCGCGACCACTTCGCGCCGACCGGCATGAAACGTTTGGACGGCGCCAGCACGGCGTCGGCGTCTTCCTTGCTGCCGATGCGCCACAGCAGGCTCTCGAGTTCGAGCCGCGCGCCGGCGCAGGTGGGGCACGGCGTGTAGCTGCGGTACTTCGACAAGAGCACGCGGATGTGCATCTTGTAGGCCTTGCTCTCGAGGTAGGCGAAGAAGCGGCGCACGCCATACCACTGCTGGTTCCACTTGCCCTTCCAGTTCGGCGAGCCCTCGATCACCCAGTGGCGCTGCTCGGCCGTGAGCTTGTTCCAGGGTGTGTCGCGCGGAATGCCGGCGTCTTCGGCGTGGCGCATGAGGTCGTCCTGCGCCTCCTTCCAGGCCGGCGTCTGGATCGTCTTGATGGCGCCGGCGCGCAAGGTGAGCTTGTCGTTCGGAATCACCAGGCCGAGGTCGACGCCGATCACGCGGCCGAAGCCGCGGCAGGTCTCGCAGGCGCCCACCGCCGAGTTGAACGAGAACATCGAGGGGATCGGATCGGTGTAGCGGATGTCGCTCTCCGGGCAGTGCAGGCCGGTGGAGAATTTCCAGATATCGGGCTCGGCGCCCTCCTCGGCCGCCACCGCATACACGGTCAAGCGCCCGCTGCCGCGCTTCAGCGCCACCTCGATCGCCTCGACCACGCGGGCCCGTTCGGCGTTGGCCATGCGGAAGCGGTCGGCCACGACGTCGAGCACCTTGCGCGGGCCGGTCGGGGTCGCGACCTCGCGCTCGGCCTGCACCCGTGTGAAGCCGCTGGCCGACAGCCATTGCGTCACCTCGTCGGCCGAGGTGCTGGCCGGCAGTTCGACCGGAAAGGTCAGGACCACCCGCGGATCGCCGGCCGCGGCGGCGCGCGACTGCAGTTCGGCGTAGATCGAATCGGGCGAGTCGTGCCGCACCGGCAGGGCCGTCTCGCGGTCGAACAGCTGCGCCGCGCGCGCGAACAGCAGCTTCAGGTGGTCGTTGAGCTCGGTCATGGTGCCGACGGTCGAGCGCGAGGAACGCACCGGATTGGTCTGGTCGATCGCGATCGCGGGCGGCACGCCCTCCACCTTGTCGACCGCCGGCTTGTCCATCCGGTCGAGGAACTGGCGCGCGTAGGCCGAGAAGGTCTCGACATAGCGCCGCTGGCCTTCGGCATAGAGGGTGTCGAACACCAGGCTCGACTTGCCCGAGCCGCTCGGCCCGGTGACCACCGTCATCTCGCCGGTGCGGATGTCGAGGTCGAGGTTCTGGAGGTTGTGCTGACGTGCACCGCGAATCCGGATGGAGCCCTGTGTCATGAATGCCTTGCGGGGTGGGGCAGACATTCTAGGAAGCTGCCGCGGCCCGCGCCGGCGTGGGCGTATGGTTGCGCGCTATGCGGGGGCTTCCCCGCCGGACCGTGCACGAAATAATTACACACGGACACATATGACCTTCCTCGTCGACGAAGAAATCACCTTCCGCAAGCTGGAGATCCTGCTTGCCTTCATGGAAACCGGGAACCTCGCGCGCACGGCCGAGCGGCTCGACATCAGCACGGTCAGCGTGCACCGGGCCCTGCATTCGCTGGAAACCGGCACCCGCTGCGCGCTGTTCCGGCTCGAGGGGCGCAACCTGCTGCCCACGGACGCCGCCAAGACGCTGGCCGACGTCGCCCGGGACGTGGTGCGCACGCTGTCGGAGGGCATCCGGGCGACGCGCGAGGTGGCGGGCTATTCGGCCGACCGGATCCGCATCGGGTCGCTCTATTCCCTGACCAGCCGGACCGTGCCCAAGGTCATCATGGGGATGAAGCAGCGCCTGCCCGAGCTCCACACCGAGCTGGTGCTCGGCTCGAACGCCGACCTGCTGCAGAAGCTGCGCGACGGCGGCGTCGACGCGGTGCTGATGGCAATCCCCGGCGAGGCGCCCGACGTCGAATCGGAGCCGCTGTTCGAGGACGACATCTTCTTCGCCGCGCCGGTCGACTCCCGCTACGCCGGAATGAAGGAGGTCGACCTCGGCGCCTGCGCCGACGAGCACTTCGTCAGCCTGTCCGAAGGCTTCGTGACCTACAGCGGCTTCATGGAATCGTTCCGCATCGCCGAGTTCGCACCCCGCGTGGTGATGCAGACGGGCGACATCTTCTCGCTGATGAACCTGGTGAGCGGCGGCGTGGGCTACACCCTGCTGCCCGGACGGGTGCGCGGCGCGCTGCCGCACAACGTCCGGCTGGTTCCGCTGCAGGCGAAGTACCTGGTGCGCCAGACCATCGCGGTGAACTTCCTGCGCACGCGCGAGCGCGACCCCAACCTGCTGGCCCTGCTGGCGCTGTGCCGCAGCTCGAAGGCCGATCTCTCCTGACGCTGCCGCCCAGGGTTTACCCGCGACCGTTTCACGCGGCGTAAGCGTCTCCGTCCTCCGTTAATTGATCGGGACGGGGGCCGCCGGTACCGTTCGTCTCCACAGCGCCGCGATTCCGGACGGCGAATCCAAGGAGACAAGCGGATGATCATTTTCGGTACCGCCCTGCTGGCCGTGTGCCACCTGCTGGGCATCTTTCTCGGGGATCTTCTGGGCCAGGCGCTCGGCGTCAAGACCAACGTCGGGGGCGTCGGCATCGCCATGCTGCTGCTGATCTTCGCCCGCATCTACATGCAGCGGCGCAACATGCTGCCGAAGCTGACGGAACTCGGCGTCGAGTACTGGGGCGCGCTGTACATCCCGGTCGTCGTCGCCATGGCGGCGCAGCAGGACATGGTGTCGGCGCTGCGCGGCGGCCCGGTCGCGCTGCTGTCGGCCATCGCCGCGGTGGCGGTCTGTGCCTGCGTGATCGCCGTCATCAATCGAACCGAGCGGCCGCAGGCGCAGACCGACGGCGCACCGATCCTGCACGACAACCCCCTCCTGACCGAAGCGGAGTGACACCATGATCGAAATCCTCGAAAAAGCCGCGATCCAGAACGGCCTCGTGACCGCCTTCGCGGTGGTCGGCCTGATCATCCTGCTGTCGGGCCAGATCTCGCGCCGGCTGACCTTCGGCCGCGTGCACGGCTCGGCCATCGCGATCGTGATCGGCCTGGCGCTCGCCTACTGGGGCGGCACCCAGACCGGCGGCCACAAGGGACTGGCCGACATGACACTGTTCGGCGGCATCGGACTGATGGGCGGCGCGATGCTGCGCGACTTCGCGATCGTCGCGACCGCGTTCGAGGTGCAGGCCACCGAGGCGCGCAAGGCCGGGCTGATCGGCGTCGTGTCGCTGCTGCTCGGCACGGTGCTGCCCTTCATCGTCGGCGCCGCCATCGCCTGGAGCTTCGGCTACTCGGATGCGGTGAGCATGACCACCATCGGCGCCGGCGCCGTGACCTACATCGTCGGCCCGGTGACGGGCGCGGCCATCGGCGCCAGCCCGGACGTGATGGCGCTGAGCATCGCCACCGGGCTGGTCAAGGCCATCCTCGTGATGGTGGGCACGCCGATCGCGGCGCGCTTCCTCGGCCTGAAGACGCCGCGCTCGGCGATGGTGTTCGGCGGCCTGGCCGGCACGGTGAGCGGCGTGTCGGCGGGACTGGCCGCCACCGACCGCAAGCTGGTGCCGTACGGCGCGCTGGTCGCCACTTTCCACACCGGCCTCGGCTGCCTGCTGGGCCCGTCGCTGCTGTTTTTCGCCACCAAGGCACTGGTGGGTTGAGGGCATCCCATGGAACGCACGAACTGGAACATCAAGGCCGACAACCGCGCCGCGCGCCTCGCGCGGGCGGCCGGCGCACTGGGCACGCAACTCAGCGGCAAACGGGTCGCCACCGAAGCGATCGGCAGGCTGCTCGAAGCCGTGCTGGAGCCGGGCGACCGGGTCTGCCTCGAAGGCAACAACCAGAAGCAGGCCGACTTCCTGGCCAAGGCGCTGGTGCAGGTCGATCCGGCGCGGGTGCACGGCCTGCACATGGTGCAGTCGGTGCTGGCGCTGCCGGAACATCTCGACGTGTTCGAGAACGGCGTCGCGGCGCGGCTGGACTTCAGCTTCTCTGGGCCGCAGGGCGCGCGGCTGGCCAAGCTGGTGTCGGCGGGGCGCATCGAAATCGGCGCGATCCACACCTACCTCGAGCTTTTCGCGCGCTACTTCGTCGATCTCACGCCCCAGGTGGCGCTGGTCGCGGCGCACGCGGCCGATGCCGAGGGCAACCTCTACACCGGTCCCAACACCGAGGACACGCCGGTGATCGTGGAAGCCACGGCGTTCTCGGGCGGCATCGTGATCGCGCAGGTGAACGAACTGGTGGACGGCAGGACCACCACGCTCCCGCGCGTCGACATCCCCGCCGACTGGGTGAGCTTCGTCGTCAAGGCGCCGCGGCCCAACTTCATCGAGCCGCTGTTCACGCGCGATCCGGCGCAGATCAGCGAAATCCAGGTGCTGATGGCGATGATGGCGATCAAGGGCATCTACGCCGAGTACGGCGTGCAGCGCCTCAACCACGGCATCGGCTTCGACACCGCGGCGATCGAGCTGCTGCTGCCGACCTACGGCGAGTCGCTGGGGCTCAAGGGCAAGATCGGCAAGCACTGGGCATTGAACCCGCATCCGGCGCTGATCCCCGCGATCGAAGCCGGCTGGGTGCAATCGGTGCACTCCTTCGGCTCGGAGCTGGGCATGGAGGACTACATCCGCGCCCGCTCCGATGTGTTCTTCACCGGGCCCGACGGCAGCCTGCGCAGCAACCGCGCCCTGTGCCAGGCCGCGGGCCACTATGCCTGCGACCTGTTCATCGGCTCGACCCTGCAGATCGACCTCGACGGCAACAGCTCGACCGCCACGCTGGGCCGCATCGCCGGCTTCGGCGGCGCGCCCAACATGGGCGCCGACGCGCGCGGCCGGCGTCATGCGAGCCCCGCGTGGCTCAAGGCCGGACGGGAAGCACGCGCCGGACGCAGCGGCGCCGCCGGGACGCCGCGCGGGCAGAAGCTGGTGGTGCAGATGGTCGAGACCTTCCGCGAGCACATGCAGCCGGCCTTCGTCGACCGGCTCGATGCCTGGACCTTGCAGGAGCAGGCCGGCATGGACCTGCCGCCGATCATGATCTACGGCGACGACGTGACGCACATCCTGACCGAGGAAGGCATCGCCAACCTGCTGCTGTGCCGCACCGACGCGGAGCGCGAGCAGGCGATCCGCGGCGTGGCCGGCTACACGGCGGTCGGCCTCGCGCGCGACCGGCGCGCGGTCGAGAACCTGCGCGACCGCGGCGTGATCCGCCGGCCGGAGGACCTCGGCATCGATCCGCGCCAGGCCACCCGCAACCTGCTGGCCGCGCGCAGCATGCGCGACCTGGTGCGGGCCTCGGGCGGCCTCTACCAGCCCCCCAAGCGATTCAGAAACTGGTGATCCGGAGAACGACCATGACCATTCCCGCGGGGCTCGAAGCCCTCGATTTCTCCTTCACCGGCACCCGACCCGCCGGCGCCTTCGCGCCGGTGCTGGTCGGCGTCGTCGGCTCCGGCAACCTGGAGGTGCTGCTCGAAGCGGCCGGCGGCGACGGCTGCACGGTCCGCATCGAGACCTCGGCACGCGGCTTCGGCCCGATCTGGGAGGCCGTGCTCGGCGACTTCCACGATCGGCATCCGCTGGCCGGCGTGCGCATCGCCATCAACGACATGGGCGCGACACCCGCGGTCGTCAGCCTGCGGCTGGACCAGGCCGTGGCCGAACTGCCGGCGGCGGCGCAAGGAGCACGGCCATGATCAGCTACGCCGAATGCTCGGCGCGCGAACGCGTCGCGCAACTGCTGGACACGGGCAGCTTCCACGAATGGCTGCCGCCGGCCGAGCGCCTCACCAGCCCGCATCTGGCGCAGCTGGGCGTGCCGTCGTCCTTCGACGACGGCGTCGCGATCGGCCGGGCGACGCTGGGCGGGCTGGAGGTCTTCGTCGCCGCCCAGGAAGGCGCCTTCATGGGCGGCGGCGTCGGCGAGGTGCACGGCGCCAAGCTGGTCGGCCTGCTGCGCCGCGCGCTGCGCGACCGCCCGGCGGCGGTGCTGCTGCTGGCGGAGTCGGGCGGCGTGCGGCTGCACGAGGCCAATGCCGGCCTGATCGCGGTGTCGGAGGTCATGCGCGCCGTGCTCGACGTGCGCGCGGCCGGCGTGCCGGTGGTGGTGCTGATCGGCGGCGCGAACGGCTGCTTCGGCGGCATGGGCATCGTCGCGCGCTGCGCGGACCACATCGTGATGAGCGATGTCGGGCGGCTCGCCATGTCCGGGCCCGAAGTCATCGAGGCCTCGCACGGGGTGGAGGAATTCGACTCGCGCGACCGCGCCCTGGTGTGGCGCACCACGGGCGGCAAGCACCGCTGGCTGACCGGCGATTGCGACGCGCTCGTGGAAGACGACGTGGCCGCCTTCCGCGACGCGGCCATCGATGCGATCGGCGCCTCGAAGCCGGTTTCGCTCGCCACGCTCGAGGCCGAGCACGCCCTGCTCGCTGCGCGCCTGCGCGACCCGCTGGCGGAAGACGGCGGCGACGACGCCATTGCGCTTTGGGCCCACCTGGGCATTGCGGGCGCCGACCGCGTGCCCGACCTGGACGTGGCCGCGGTGCGCGCACTGCGGCCTGCATGAGGAGCGAATCGATGGACTGGAACCTTCTTGCCACCCGGCTCTTCGGCGCCGACCATGGCATCGTCGCCGACGGCGACTTCCTGCAAGGCACGGCGTACTTCGACGGCCAGCCGATCACGGTGATCGGCACCACGAACCACGCGCCGATCGGCGTCAGGCTGGCCCTGGCCCAGGCGCGGGTGGTGCTCGACACCCTCGCGCAGCACCCGGAGCGGCCGATCCTGCTGCTGGTCGACACGCAGGGCCAGCAGTTGCGGCGGCGCGACGAACTGCTCGGCATCAACCGCGCGATGGCCCATCTCGGTGCCAGCATCGATCTCGCCCGGCGACGCGGCCATCGCGTGATCGGCCTGGTGTACGACCAGGCGCTGTCGGGCGGCTTCATCACCTCGGGCCTGATCGCGGATGCCTGCCATGCGCTGCCCGAAGCCGAGATCCGCGTCATGCGCATCCCCGCGATGGCGCGCGTGACCAAGCTGCCCGAGGACATGCTGACCGCGCTGTCGCAATCCAACCCGGTGTTCGCGCCCGGGGTATCGAACTACGTCGCGATGGGCGGCGTGCGCTCGCTGTGGCGGGGCGATCTCGCGGCGGCCCTGCGCGAGGCGCTGGCGCATTCGCCCCGCGAAGACCAGCGCGCGATCGACGGCGCCGAGCGCGGCGGCCGCAAGCTCGCCGCGGCGGTCGCGCAGCGCGTGCTGGATGCCGCCTGAGGATCGCACCATGATGCCGCTGCGACGCCATCGGCTGGCTTGCCTGACGGACGCGGGCTGGGCCGTCGTCCGCGCGCAGGCCTGGGACGCCCAGGCGCAGGCCTGCGTCGACCACTGGGCCGCGCACCGGCTGCCGCTGGTCGTGACCCGGCAGCCGCCGCACGCCGACCCGGCGCAGGCCCCGATCGCGCTGGGCCTCCCGGCGCCGCTGCAATGGGACCGGCGGCGCCTGGCGATCCAGGCGCCGCGCAGCGCGCTCGCCTGGTTCGACGAGTTCCCGCGCGCCACCGATGTGCTGGGCCTGCTGCAGCGCGGACCCCGCGCCGCGATGCGCGCGCTCGGCCAGTCGCTCGCAGCCTGCCGCGCGCCGGCGCGCGTCTACGGCGGCTACGGCTGGCAGCTGCTGACCGGCCTCGCCTACCTGCGCGAGAGCTCCGACATCGACCTGTGGATCGCCGTCGACGATGCCGAACACGCGGACACGGTCGTTCGCCATCTCGAATGCTTCGCGCCCCGCCAGCCGCGGCTGGATGGCGAGCTGGTGTTCGAGGACGGCACGGCCGTGGCCTGGCGCGAGTGGAGCGCCTGGCGCGCAGGCCGGGCCCGTCGCCTGCTCGTGAAGCGGCTGGAGGGCGCGGCGATGGCGGATGCATCGTTCCTGCGCCGCCATGCGCCGGTGCTGGAGATGGCGGCATGAACGCCGCCCGTCTGCCGGCTCGACGCGCGGCGTGCCTGAGCGCGGCCGACATCGGACGCGCCGCCACGCTGGCGCTGCACGACGAGCTCGCGCTGGCGCCCAAGCCGGGCCTGGTGTCCTTCGTCGACAGCGGCAGCCACTCGGACATGGATGCCCACACCTTCATGCGCAGCCTGTTCGCATTGCGCCACTACTTCGTGCAGATCTGCGCCCTCGGCGAGGCCCATGCGCCGTTCGAAGCGCTGGAGCGCTGCGGCATCGCCGCCGAAACGCGGATGCTGGCGGCCACCGGCGGCATCAACACGCACCGCGGCGCCATCTTCACGCTCGGCCTGCTGTGCGCCGCGGCAGGCGCCCTGCTCCGCGACGGCGCGCCGCTCGACCCGCCGGCGCTTCGCCAGGCATTGCGCCGCCATTGGGGCGATGCGCTGGCCGCCCGCACCCGGCGCGTCTCCGCCTTGCCCGGCGGCATGGCCGCGCGCCGGCATGGACTGCGCAGCGCATCCGAAGAAGCGGCACTCGCTTTCCCGGTGCTGTTCGAAACGGCCGTGCCTGCCCTCGCCTCTGCGCTGCGGCGCGGCCTGGGCGCGCAGCGGGCCCGCATCGACGCCCTGTTCGCCACCATGGCCACGCTCGACGACAGCAACCTCGCGCACCGCGGTGGCATGGCCGGACTGCGCCACGCGCAACAGGCGGCGCGCGGCTATCTCGCGCAAGGTGGCGCAGGCGGCGACCACGGCTTCGCCGCCGCCCGGGCCCTGCACCGCGACTTCGTCGCCCGCCGCCTGTCGCCCGGCGGCGCGGCCGACACGCTCGCCGCGGCCTGCTGGATGCGGCGCGTCTGCGAAGACATCTGACCGGCTGAGCCATGAGCTTCGCGCTGATCTTTTCGGGCCAGGGCATGCAGCATCCCGCGATGCTTTCCTGGCTGGCCGAAGACGAACTGCTGTCGGGCGTGGCGCGGGTGCTGGGCACGGACTGGCGCCAGCACCTGCAGGACCGCGATTGGGCCAGCCGCAACGCGCATGCGCAGCTGCTCCTGACCGGACTCGGGCTGGCCGCGTGGACACAGCTCGCGCCCCGGCTGCCCGAACCCGCGGTCGTCGCCGGCTACAGCGTCGGCGAGGTCGCGGCCTTCGCGGCGGCCGGCGTCTGCGCGCCGGGCGATGCGATCGAACTGGTGCAGCACCGTGCCGCGCTGATGGACCGCGATGCCGAGCGATGCCCCGCCGGGCTGCTCGCGGTCAGCGGACTCGCGGACGAAGCGATGGCCCGGCTCTGCAGCGATTTCGGGCTGCTGATCGCCATTCGAAACGACCCTGTCAGCGTGGTGCTCGGCGGCCCCAGGTCATCGCTCGCGCCGGCTGCCGATGCGGCATTGCGCCAGGGCGGCCACGTCACGGCGCTCCCGGTCGGCGTCGCCTCGCACACGCCGTGGATGGCCGAAGCCGCGCGGGCCTTCGAAGCGCGGCTGGCGACGCAGCCCTTCGCATCGCCGCGAATCCCGCTGCTCAGCAATGTCGCGGGCCGCGTGCGCGACGCTGCCCAGGCCCGGTCCGCCCTGGCCCGCCAGCTCGACCACACGGTGCGTTGGGACGAGTGCATGGAGGGCATCGCGGCGCGGCGGGTGCGCTGCGTGCTCGAGATCGGCCCCGGCCAGGCCCTGGCGCGGATGTGGAACCAGCGGCACCCGGGCATCCCGGCGCGCTCCGCGGACGAGTTCCGCAGCGCCGGCGGCATCGTCGACTGGATCGGGCGGCACGCCGACTGATCGCTACTTCGATTCGCCGGCCGCGGCCGGCGCCGGCGCATGGGTCGCGTCGCCACCGTGCTTCTCGCCCGACATGTCGACGCTGCCGCCCGCCTTGGTGAGCACGTACAGCACGATGGCCGCGAAGATGACGAAGCCGACGATGATCTTCCACATGATTGAGTCTCCTGAAACCTTGCTCTGTCCTCAACTGATCAAGCCAAGAAAAAGGCCTCGCGCCGGACCGGCGCGAAGCCTCTTTGTCGAACCGAGGGCCCAGGCCCTCGTGCCGTCGGGACGCTCAGTCGTTGGCGTAGATGTCGACGTCCTTGGTCTCGCGGATGAAGATCGTGCCGACCACCAGCGTCACCGCGGCGATCACGATCGGATACCAGAGACCGTTGTACATGTTGCCGGTGCTGGCCACGATCGCGAAGGCGGTGGTCGGCAGCAGGCCGCCGAACCAGCCGTTGCCGATGTGATAGGGCAGGCTCATCGAGGTGTAGCGGATGCGGGTCGGGAACATCTCGACCAGCATGGCGGCGATCGGGCCGTAGACCATCGTCACCAGCAGCACCAGCCAGAACAGCAGCGCCACGGTCATGACCTTGTTGATCTGGGCCGGGTCGGCCTTGGTCGGATAGCCCGCCGTCTTGAGCTGCTCGGCGACGGCCTTCTTGAAGGCCGCGATCTCCTTGGCCGAGGCCTCGTCGAACTTGTGGTTGACCACGTTGCCCACCGGCGCCGTGATCGCCACCTCGCCGATCTTGACGACCGCCGGCGAACCGGCCGGGCCGTCGGCGCGCTCGTAGCTCACCGAGTTCTGCACCAGGTAGCGCTTGGCGATGTCGCAGGAGCTGCTGAAGTCGATCTCGCGCGCCACCGGATTGCCCTGGAACGAGCAGGAGCGGGGATCGGCCGTCACGACCACGCCGGCCGTCGCCTGGGCGCGGGCCAGCGCCGGGTTGGCGTTCTCGGTCAGCATCTTGAAGACCGGGAAGTAGGTCACCACGGCCAGCAGGCAGCCGGCCATGATGATCGGCTTGCGGCCGATCTTGTCGGACAGGGTGCCGAAGACGACGAAGAAGGGCGTGCCGATCAGGAGGGCGGCCGCGATCATCAGGTTGGCCGTCGTGGCGTCGACCTTGAGCTGCTGCGTCAGGAAGAAGAGCGCGTAGAACTGCCCCGAATACCAGACCACGGCCTGGCCGGCGGTCAGGCCGATCAGCGCCAGGATCACGATCTTGAGGTTCTTCCACTCGCCGAAGGACTCGGACAGCGGCGCCTTCGAGGTCTTGCCCTCGGCCTTCATCTTCTGGAAGGCCGGCGACTCCGACAGCGACAGCCGGATCCACACCGAGATGCCGAGCAGCAGGATCGAGACCAGGAACGGAACGCGCCAGGCCCATTCGGCGAAGGCGGCCTCGCCCACGCCTTCACGCACGCCCAGGATCACCAGCAGGCTCAGGAACAGGCCGAGCGTGGCGGTGGTCTGGATCCACGAGGTGTAGGCGCCGCGCTTGCCGTGCGGCGAATGCTCGGCCACGTAGGTGGCGGCACCGCCGTACTCGCCGCCGAGCGCCAGGCCCTGCAGCATCCGCAGCGCGATCAGGATCACCGGCGCCGCGACGCCGATGGTCGCGTAGCTGGGCAGCAGGCCGACGATGAAGGTCGACAGGCCCATGATCAGGATCGTGACCAGGAAGGTGTACTTGCGGCCGATCATGTCGCCGAGGCGGCCGAACACGATGGCGCCGAACGGGCGCACCAGGAAACCGGCCGCAAAGGCCAGCAGCGCGAAGATGAAGGCGGCGCCGGCATCGAGGCCGCTGAAGAACTGGCGCGCGATCACGGGCGCGAGCGACCCGTAGAGGTAGAAGTCGTACCACTCGAACACGGTCCCCAGCGACGAGGCGAAGATAACCTTCTTCTCCTCCTGGGTCATGGGCCGGGGCGCGTGCGACGCTCCTCGTGAATCTAGTGTGGCTGACATGTCGTCTCCTGTAGAAATTTCCGCCCACGGCGTGGGACGTATCGCATTCTTGGAGGGGCGACTGACCCGAGGCTGTCGCGAAACTGAACGTCGGCTGACGGTTTAAGGTGCAACCCGCGCCAGGCGTTTCAGATCATGGAAAAACTACGATTTGCTGCGCAGCAGCATGGAAGGACGCTGGTCGGCGGCGTCCCAATCGGGGCCGTCGAACCAGGGCTCGCCGTGCAGGTAGGCGCGCAGCATCGCCAGGCCGTCGAAGCCCCAGAACAGCCGGTCGTCGACCTCGAAGGCCGGCACCCCGAAGACGCCGCGCGCGATCGCCGCGTCGGTGTTGGCCTTGAGCTCGGCCTTGACCGCTTCGCCGCCGGGGTCGCGCTGCGGCCGCAAGGTGGCCGACAGCGCCGCCAGGCGCGCCGGGTCGCCGGGCTCGCCGCCGCTGCGCCAGACTTCGCGGAACAGGGTCTCGGCCACGTAGCGGCTGATGTCGCCGTCGGCGCTGGTCGCCAGCGCCAGCCGCAGGTGCGGCAAGGGGTTGTAGGGATGGGTGGCGGGCATCTGGATCGGGATGCCGTGGGCATGGCCGAGCCACAGCACATGGCGGTAGGTCCAGCTGCGCTTGGCCGGGATCTCGGCCGGGCCGAGCTGGCCGTGGTGCTTGAGCAGCGCGCCGAGCAGCACCGGCCGATACACCACGCTGTAGCTCAGGCCTTCGAGCGCCTGCGGCAGGTGCTCGAAGGCCAGGTAGCCATAGGGCGAGATGAAATCCAGGTGGCAGGTGAGGTGCTTCATGGCGTGTCTCCGGCGGCGACGCCGAAGCCGGCTTCGGCACGCAGCTCGATCGCGCGCCAGACGCTGCGCTTGCCGGCGTCGTCCATCCGGCTCCAGGCCGCGATCTCGGCGATGGTGCGCAGGCAGCCTTCGCAAAAGCCCGTGGCCGGCACCATCCGGCAGATCGAGATGCAGGGCGACGGCAGGTCGCTGGCCATGGCGCGCGCGGCCGCGGCGCGCGCCGGCAGGGTCGACAACGAAGCGACGCTCACACCACGTCCGCGACCGGCGCGCCGGTCAGGCCTTCGAGTTCGCGCGGATGCAGCCGAACCACCGCATGCGGATGGCCGGCCGCGGCCCAGATCTCCTCGAAGCGGAACAGCTCGCGGTCGATCAGCATTACCGGCGCCACGGCATGTGCGAACGGCGAGACACCGCCGATCGAGAAACCGGTCTTCGACTTGACGAACTCGGCATCGGCGCGGCCCAGCTTGCCGACCAGCGCCTCGACCTTCTTCTCGTCGACCCGCTTGTCGCCCGAGGTCACGACCAGCACCGCGGCGTCGTCCGACTTGCGGCGAAAGACGATGCTCTTGGCGATCTGCGCCACCTCGATGCCCAGGGCATCGGCCGCCTGCTGCGCGGTGCGCGCGGCGTCGTCGAGCATCTGCGGCGCGTGCGCGTGGCCCTTGTCCTGAAGGAGACGGGCGACGCGCTGCACGCCCTCCGGCAATGAAGTCAGCTCGGCACCGCACATGTCAGTGCCCGCCCGGCCGCCCGAAGGGCACTGAGCGCCCCCTCGGGGGGCAGCGATACGCGAAGCGATGAGCGTGGGGGCATTTCATGTCAGTTGGCCCGCTTGGTGCGGATCGCCTTGGAGGCCCGCGAGTTCGGCTCGCGCCCGAGCGCCTCGCTGATGTAGACGCCGGCGTCGATCAGCTTGTCGAGGTCGATGCCGGTCTCGATGCCCATGCCGTGCAGCATGTAGACCACGTCCTCGGTCGCGACGTTGCCGGTCGCGCCCTTGGCATAGGGACAGCCGCCGAGCCCGGCGGACGAGGTGTCGTACTGCCAGACGCCCATCTCGAGGCTGGCCAATGTGTTGCCCAGCGCCTGGCCGTAGGTGTCGTGGTAGTGGCCCGAGATGTCGTCGACGCCGTAGTGCTTCCGCGTGGCCTCGATGGCGCGCTGCACCTTCAGCGGCGTGCCGACGCCGATGGTGTCGGCCACGCCCACGTGCTGCACGCCGATCTCCTTCATGAGGCCGGCCAGCATGTCGACGCGCGAGGGCGCGATCTCGCCTTCGTAGGGACAGCCCACGGTGCAGGACATCGCGCCGCGCACGTAGATGCCGTGCTCGCGCGCCGCCGCCACCACGGGCCGGAAGCGCTCGATGCTCTCGGCGATCGAGCAATTGATGTTGCGCTGGCTGAAGGCCTCGCTGGCGGCGCCGAAGACCACGATCTCGTCGGGCCATTCTTCGCGCGGCGCGGCGATCGCGGCCTCGAAGCCCTTCATGTTGGGCGTCAGCACCGAATAGCGCACGCCGGGCTTGCGACGGATGCCGTGCATCACCTCGGCGTTGTCGGCCATCTGCGGCACCCATTTGGGCGAGACGAAGCTGGTGACCTCGATCTCCTTGAGGCCGGCGTCCTGCAGGCGGTGCACCAGACCGATCTTGATCTCGGCCGACACCGGTTGCTTCTCGTTCTGGAGGCCGTCGCGCGGGCCGACGTCGACGATCTTGACTTTGGAAGGGAGGTTCATGGGGCGCTCGTGGTCGGTGAGGAAGGTGCAGCAGCCATTTTCTCCGCATCCGGATCGGCATGGCGCTCGGTGGGATTTGGGTAGGCTATGGCCTTCTCCGTGGACAGGCGTGGATCATCTGCTGGCCGAGCAATGTTCAATACCCCCGCCCCGCGTCCACCACCCCCGCCACCGCCTCCCCCCGCTCCATCGCCCGGATCTTCCCAGCGATCTGCCTGATCGAGGTGTCGCGCTCGGTCCGCGCCGAGCCGTGCGGGGTCACCGTGATCTTCGGGTGCGACCAGAACGGATGCCTCGCCGGCAGCGGCTCGACGTTGAAGACGTCGAGCATGGCGCCCGCGAGCTGGCCGCTGTCGAGCAGCCGGATCAGGTCGTCGTCGACCAGATGGGCGCCGCGCGCCACGTTGATCAGGTAGCCGCCGGGGCGGCCGCTGTTCAACTTCGACAGCGTGTCGCGGTTCAGGATGCCGCGCGTCTCCGGGGTCAGGGGCAGCAGGTTCACGAGCACGCGGCTGGCGCCGAGGAAGTCGTCGAACCCGGATTCGCCGGCGAAGCAGCCGACCCCATGGATCTGCTTCGGCGAGCGGCTCCAGCCGTTGACCGGAAACTCGAACTGCGCCACGGCCTTGGCCACGCGCTCGCCGAGCACGCCGAGCCCCATCACGCCGACCGCGAAATCCTTGCGCTCGCGCGGCTTGCGATAGCTCCAGCGGCCGGCTCGCGCTTCGGCCTCGTAGGCGTCGAACTCGCGGAAATGCCGGATCAGCGCATGGCAGACGTACTCGGCCATCTGCACCGACATGCCGGCATCGTCGAGCCGGACCACCTGGGTCTGCGGCGCCACCTTGAGCTTGAGCAGCGCATCGACACCGGCGCCGATGTTGAACAGCCCGCGCAGTGCCGGCTGCTCGTCGAGGAATTGCTGCGGCGGCGCCCAGACCACGGCATGGTCGGCGGGTGCGGCGCCGGGGGTCCAGTTCTCCACCACGGCTTCAGGCAGGGCGGCGCGGAGGCCCTCGATCCAGGGATCGGGGCGGTTGTCGGTCAGGCAGACGGTGATTCGGATCGGGGAGGAAGTCATCGCCGGAGCTTAAACCGCGATGCGCAGCAACTCGGCCCCCTCGGCCACCTGATCCCCCGGCACGTACAGCAGCTCCTCGACAGTGCCATCCGCCGGCGCCGCGATCGTGTGCTCCATCTTCATCGCCTCCATCACGGCCAGCGGCTGGCCGCGGCTGACCTTGTCACCGGCCTTGACCGCGAAGGACACGACCTTGCCGGGCATCGGCGCAGTCAGCCGGCCGCCTTCGGCATGGGTCTCGCCCGCATGCGCGAGCCGGTCGATGGCGAGGATCCGGGTCGCGCCCTCGGCGCCGAAGACATAGGCCGTGTCCTCGTCCTGGTAGACGTTGAGGGTATGGCGCTGGCCGCCGAACTGCAGCTCGAGCTCGCCCGAGGGAAAGCTGCCGATCAGCAACGGGCCGGCCACGTCGCCGACCTGCAGCCACAGCGCGCCATCGTGCAGGTAGCGCAGCGTGGCGCTCTTCGGCTCGCCGCGGAACTCGAATTCGAAGGGCCGCGTCGCCACGCCGTGCGACTGCCAGCCATCGCGCCGGCTGAACGGATCGCCATTGGCACTCGCCGCTTCGGCCAGCAGCGTGCGCGCGATCGACGCCGCGGCCGCCAGCGGCAGGCCCAGCGGCTCCTGGTCGAACAGCACCGCACGCTCGCGCTCGATCAGCGCGGTGTCGAGTCGGGCATTGGCGAACGAATCGGTGCGCAGGATGCCGCGCAGGAACTGCACGTTGGTCGACACGCCGACGATGTGCGTCTGCGCCAGCGCCAGGTCGAGCCGCGCCAGCGCTTCCTCGCGCGTGGCGCCGTGCACGATCAGCTTGGCGATCATCGAATCGTAGAAGGGCGAGATCACGCCGCCTTCACGCACGCCGTCGTCGATGCGCACGCGGCTGCGCTGGAAGGCCGTGGCCTGCGGCTTGCGATAGACCCGCAAGGTGCCGGTGGCGGGCAGGAAATTGTTGTCGGGGTTCTCGGCGCAGATGCGCGCCTCGATCGCGTGGCCGTGGATCTGCAGCTGCTCCTGCTTCAACGGCAATGCTTCGCCCGAAGCCACGCGCAGCTGCCACTCGACGAGGTCGAGCCCCGTGATCGCCTCGGTCACCGGATGCTCCACCTGCAGCCGGGTGTTCATCTCCATGAAAAAGAAATTCATCTCTGCATCGCCGCGCTGCTCGACGATGAATTCCACCGTGCCTGCGCCGACGTAGTTCACGGCCCGCGCCGCCGCCACCGCCGCCTCGCCCATCTGCTTGCGCATCGCCTCGGTCATGCCGGGCGCGGGCGCTTCCTCGAGCACCTTCTGGTGGCGCCGCTGCACCGAACAGTCGCGCTCGAACAGGTAGACGTAGTTGCCTTGCGTGTCGCCGAAGACCTGGATCTCGATGTGGCGCGGCCGCTGCACGTACTTCTCGATCAGCACCGCGTCGTCGCCGAAGCTGTTGATCGCCTCGCGCTGGCACGAGGCCAGCGCGCCAGCAAAGTCGCCGGCCTTCTCGACCACCCGCATGCCCTTGCCGCCGCCGCCCGCGCTGGCCTTGATCAGCACCGGGTAGCCGATGCGGTCGGCCTCGCGCTGCAGCAGTGCCGGGTCCTGGTCGCTGCCGTGGTAGCCCGGCACCAGCGGCACACGGGCCTTCTCCATGAGCTGCTTCGATTCCGCCTTGAGGCCCATGGCCTTGATCGCCGACGGCGGCGGGCCGATGAAGACCAGGCCGGCATCGGCGCAGGCCTGCGCGAACTCCTCGTTCTCGCTCAGGAAGCCGTAGCCCGGGTGCACCGCCTCGGCACCCGTGGCCTTGGCGGCCTCGAGGATCTTCTCCCAGCGCAGGTAGCTGTCCTTGGGCGCGCTGCCGCCCAGGTACACCGACTCGTCGCAGGCGCGCACGTGGTTGGCGTGGGCGTCGGCGTCGGAGTACACCGCCACCGTCCGGATGGCCATGCGGCGCGCCGTCGAGGCCACTCGGCAAGCGATCTCGCCACGGTTGGCGATCAGGATCTTCTTAAACATTCGATGAGTCTCCAGGAGGATTTTTCTTGAACTGGAAGGCGGGCACCACGCCGGGATCGGACCGGCCGCTGAAGATCCGCGCCACACGGCCGAACAAGGACTTGAGGAAGCGCCAGCTCTTGCGGATCAGCCAGACGCTGAGCACCAGCACGGCGATGAACAGCAGCCCGAACACCAGCGGATGCGCCACCGCCAGCCACAGGCCGACCGGCACCGCGGTGTCCTCGACCAGCGAGGCGCCCACGTTGGTGAAGGGCTCGGGCGAGGTGTTGATCGCGGCCCGCGTGGTGGCCTTGGCCGCATGCGCGGTGGCCGCGAAGCCGCCGCCAAGCAGGGCCGCCACCAGCGCCATCGCGGCATGGTCGGCACCGAAGACGCCCGCCGCCAGCGCTGCCCCAGCCGGAATGCGGATCGCCGTATGAACCATGTCCCAGATCGAATCGAGGCCCGGGATCTTGTCGGCGAAGAACTCGACGAAGACCATGAAGCCGCTGGCCGCCAGCACCACCGGGTGCGCCAGAAGCTGCAGGCCGCTCGGCAAGGGAATCCAGCCCAGATAGCCGGCCAAGCCGGTCAGCAACACCACCAGGTACAGGCGCACGCCGCTGGCCCACCCCAGCGCAGCGGCCAGCGCGAGCAGTTGCGGCATGTCGAGCGAGTTCATGGATTCAACCAGGAAGGCTTGCGCTTCTGCAGGAACGACTGCACGCCCTCGCGCCCCTCGTCGCTGGCGCGGATGTCGGCGATGCCCTCGACCGTCTTCGCGATCAGCGCATCGTCGATCTCCCGGCCGGCGACATCGGCGATCAGCGTCTTGCAGGCCCGCACCGCGGCCGGGCTGGCACCGGTCAGCGCCTTCACAAGCTCGGCCACCTTGGCATCGAGCGCGTCGGCGGCCACCACCTCGTGCACCAGGCCGATGCGGTGTGCCTCGGCGGCCGCGAAGCGCTCGGCCGTGAGGAACCAGCGCTGCGCCGCCCGCGTGCCCATCGCGCGCAGCACGTAGGGGCTGATGGTCGCCGGCACCAGGCCGATCTTGACCTCGCTCAGGCAGTACCAGGCGCTGTCGACGCTGACCGCGATGTCGCAGGCGGCGACCAGGCCCATGCCGCCGGCATAGACGTCGCCCTGCACGCGCGCGATGGTGGGCTTGGGA
This sequence comes from Variovorax sp. J31P207, assembly GCF_030316965.1. Taxonomy (NCBI): domain Bacteria; kingdom Pseudomonadati; phylum Pseudomonadota; class Betaproteobacteria; order Burkholderiales; family Comamonadaceae; genus Variovorax; species Variovorax sp. J31P207. The sequence goes on along the minus strand of NZ_JASZYN010000023.1, from coordinate 47,343 downwards.
CAGTCGGCTATGGTGCGCAGCATCTCGGCCAGCTTGCCGGCGTCGGCGATGTTCTCGTCGCGCGTGTAGTCGGCCATGCGCCGCATCCAGTTGAGGTTGGCGCCGGCGCAGAAGGCCGGGCCGTTGGCGCCGAGCACGATCGCCCTGACCTGCGGCGCGGCACCGGCCTCGGTGAAGGCCTGCGTCAGCTCGGCGATCACGATGTCGTCGAAGGCATTGCGCGCCTCGGGCTGGTCGAGCCAGATGCGCGCGACCGCGCCGTCGATCGACAGCTTCAGCTTGGTGAAGGACGTGCTCATGAGGATTTCGCTTCCTGTTGCAGCAGATAGACCCAGTCGAGCTCGGGGCCGGGCCGGGCCATGGCGGTCAGCGCGGCGCTGAGCTGGCCGCGATGATGCGTCGCGTGGTTGAAGACATGGCCGAGCGCCGGTGCGAATGGAATGCGCACCGCGTCGCCGTTGTTGCGGGTGTAGGCGAGATCGCCGTCGAAACGCTCGGGCGCCTGCTCCGCCAGCCAGGGGCTCCATCGCTGCACGGCCTGACCCAGCGCATGGCAGGCCTCGCCGCGGTCCGCATGCATCTCGGTGTCCAGCGGCAGCCGCAGCGACCGGCCTTCGGCGAAACGAGCGAACCAGATGTCGTCGGTCACCAGAAGATGGTTGACGGTGCGGTGCACCGAGCGAAAGTAGAGACCGCATTCGCGGTGCCAGTCCGCATCGGACAGGCCCGCCAGGTTCGCCCCGATCAGCCGCTCGGTCGCCCACACGTGGTAGCGCGCGAGGCTGGCGAAGTAGTTCGCGAGCGTCATGGCGCTCACATGCGGAAGATGCCGAACTTCGGCTCGGGGATCGGCGCATTGCGCGACGCCGCCAGGCCCAGCGCCAGCACGCGCCGCGTGTCGGCCGGGTCGATGATGCCGTCGTCCCACAGCCGCGCGGTGGCGTAGTAGGGATGGCCCTGCACCTCGTACTGCTGGCGGATCGGCGACTTGAAGGCTTCTTCTTCGTCGGCGCTCCACTGCCCGCCCTTGGCCTCGATGCCGTCGCGCTTGACCGTGGCCAGCACGCTCGCGGCCTGCTCGCCGCCCATCACGCTGATGCGCGCGTTCGGCCACATCCAGAGGAAGCGCGGCGAATAGGCGCGGCCGCACATGCCGTAGTTGCCGGCGCCGAAGCTGCCGCCGATGATGATCGTGAACTTGGGCACGTTGGCAGTGGCCACGGCCGTCACCATCTTGGCGCCGTGGCGCGCGATGCCCTCGTTCTCGTACTTGCGCCCGACCATGAAGCCCGTGATGTTCTGCAGGAACACCAGCGGCGTCTTGCGCTGGCAGCACAGCTCGATGAAGTGGGCGCCCTTCTGCGCCGACTCGCTGAAGAGAATGCCGTTGTTGGCGACGATGCCGACCGGCATGCCCTCGATCTCGGCGAAGCCGCAGACCAGCGTGCTGCCGAAGCGCGACTTGAATTCGTGGAACTCGCTGCCGTCGACGATGCGGGCGATGATCTCGCGCACGTCGAAGGGCTTGCGGGTGTCGGTGGGGATGACGCCATAAAGCTCTTCGACCGGGAAGGCCGGTGCGCGAATCGCAGCCGCCGGCGCCGCCTCGGCAGCCGCCTTGCGAGCGTTCAGGTTGGCCACTGCCGAGCGCGCCAGCGCGAGCGCATGGAGGTCGTTCTGCGCCAGGTGGTCGGCCACGCCCGACAGCCGCGTGTGGACGTCGCCGCCGCCCAGGTCTTCTGCAGTGACGACTTCGCCGGTGGCCGCCTTCACGAGCGGCGGGCCGCCCAGGAAGATGGTGCCCTGGTTCTTGACGATGATGCTCTCGTCGCTCATCGCCGGCACGTAGGCACCGCCGGCGGTGCAGGAGCCCATCACGACCGCGATCTGCGCGATGCCCTGGGCGCTCATCTGCGCCTGGTTGTAGAAGATGCGGCCGAAGTGGTCGCGGTCGGGAAAGACCTCGTCCTGGTTCGGCAGGTTGGCGCCGCCGGAGTCGACCAGGTAGATGCAGGGCAGCCGGTTCTGCTCGGCGATCTCCTGCGCCCGCAGGTGCTTCTTGACCGTGACCGGGTAGTAGGTGCCGCCTTTCACGGTGGCGTCGTTGCAGACGATCATGCAGTCGACGCCGCTGACCCGGCCGATGCCCGCGATCAGGCCCGCGCCGGGCGCCGCGCCGTGGTACATCGCGTGCGCGGCGAGCGGCGCCACTTCGAGAAACGGGGTGCCCGGGTCCAGCAGCTGGGCCACGCGGTCGCGCGGCAGCAGCTTGCCGCGCGCCGTGTGCTTGCTGCGCGCGGCCTCGCCGCCGCCGGCCTCGACCTTGGCGAACTGCACGTGCAGGTCGTCGACCAGCGCGCGCATGGCGGTCGCGTTGGCCTGGAATTCCGCCGAGCGGGCGTTGAGTTGGGTCTCGAGCTTCATGCAGTCTTGTCCTCGTCCAGCCCGAGCTGGTGCTTCATTGCTTCGCGAATCTTGAACTTCTGGATCTTGCCCGTGACCGTCATCGGAAACTCGGTCACGAACTCGATGTAGCGGGGCACCTTGTAGTGCGCGATCTGGCCCTTGCAGAAGTCGCGCACCTCGTCGGCCGTCACGCTCTGGCCCGGCTTGGCGATGATCCAGGCGCAGAGCTCTTCGCCGTACTTCTTGTCGGGCAGGCCGACCACCTGCACGTCCTGCACCTTCGGATGGCGATACAGGAATTCCTCGATCTCGCGCGGGTAGATGTTTTCGCCGCCGCGGATCACCAGGTCCTTGATGCGGCCGACGATGTTGACGTAGCCCTCGGCGTCCATGGTGGCGAGGTCGCCGGTGTGCATCCAGCCCTCGGCGTCGATCGCCTCGCGGGTCTTCTCCGGGTCTTCCCAGTAGCCGTGCATGACCGAGTAGCCGCGGGTGCAGAACTCGCCCGAGCTGCCGCGCGGCACGATGGCGCCGTCGACCGGATCGACGATCTTGATCTCGAGGTGCGGCTGCACCGTGCCGACGGTCGACACCCGCTTCTCGAGCGGCGTGTCGGTCGAGCTCTGGCAGCTCACCGGGCTGGTCTCGGTCATGCCGTAGGCGATCGTGATCTCGCGCAGGTTCATCTGCTCGACCACCCGCTTCATGACCTCGGTCGGGCATGGCGAGCCGGCCATGATGCCGGTGCGCAGGCTGCTGAAGTCGAACTCCTTGAAGCGCGGATGGTCGAGTTCGGCGATGAACATGGTCGGCACGCCGTGCAGCCCGGTGCACTTCTCGTCCTGCACCGTCTGCATCACGGTGAGCGGATCGAAGCCATCGTTCGGATAGACGATGGTCGCGCCGTGCGTCAGGCAGGCCAGGTTGCCCAGCACCATGCCGAAGCAGTGGTAGAGCGGAACGGGGATGCACAGCCGGTCGACCGGCGTCAGCTTCATGCACTCGCCGATGAAGAAGCCGTTGTTGAGGATGTTGCGGTGGGTCAGCGTGGCGCCCTTGGGGAAGCCGGTGGTGCCGCTGGTGAACTGGATGTTGATCGGATCGCCGGCCTTGAGCGTCCTGGCGATCGCGGCGACCTGCGGGTCGTCGGCCCGGCCGCTGTCGTGCAGCGCCGAGAAGCGCAGCAGCCCCGGCAGCTCGCCCTCGTCGCCCGCGGCATCGATCCAGGCCACGGTGCGCAGGTGCGGCAGGCGGGCAGACTTCAAGGCACCGGGTGCCGCGCCAGCCAGCTCGGGCGCCAGTTCGCGCAGCATGCCGACGTAGTCGCTGGTCTTGAAGCGCTTCATCGTGACCAGCGCCTTGCACGCCACCTTGTTGAGCGCGTACTCGAGCTCCGAAGTGCGGTAGGCCGGGTTGATGTTGACCAGCACGATGCCGACCTTGGCCGTCGCCAGCTGCATCAGCACCCAGGGCGCGTTGTTGTGCGACCAGATGCCGACCCGGTCGCCCGGCGCCAGCCCCAGGCCCAGCAGGGCGCTGGCGAGGCGGTCGACTTCGCGCTGGAGTTCGCGGTAGCTGTAGCGCTTGCCCTCGTGCACGCTGACCAGCGCTTCGTGGTCGCCCTGCCGCGCGGCCATGTCGTCGAAGAAGTCGCCGAGGGTCTGTTCGATCAGCGGTGTGTCGGTGGCGCCCTGCGCCATGCTCAGCGTCGGGTTCATCGCGCCTCCGTCAGGCCGTCTCGGCGAACAGCTCGCGGCCGATCAGCATGCGCCGGATCTCGCTGGTGCCGGCGCCGATCTCGTACAGCTTGGCGTCGCGCCAGAGCCGCTCGACCGGGAAGTCCTTGGTGTAGCCCACGCCGCCCAGCGCCTGGATAGCCTCGCCGGCCATCCAGGTCGCCTTCTCGGCCGAGTACAGGATGGCGCCGGCCGCGTCCTTGCGGAAGGTGCGCGCGTGGTCGCTGCGGTCGCAGGCCTTGCCGACCGCGTAAACATAGGCCCGCGTGGCCTGCCAGGTCGAGTACATGTCGGCCAGCTTGCCCTGCATCAGCTGGAATTCGCCGATGCTCTGGCCGAACTGCTGGCGCTCGTGCACGAAGGGCAGCACCGCGTCCATGCAGGCCGCCATGATGCCGAGCGGGCCGCCGGAGAGCACGGCGCGCTCGAAGTCGAGGCCGCTCATCAGCACCTTGGCGCCCATGCCCTCGCCGCCCAGCACGTTTTCTTCGGGTACCTCGCAATTGTCGAAGTAGAGCGGGAAGGTGTTGGAGCCGCGCATGCCGAGCTTGTCGAGCTTGGTGCCGGCCGAGAAGCCCTTGAAGCCCTTCTCGACGATGAAGGCGGTCATGCCGCGGGCGCCCATCTCGGGCTCGGTCTTGGCGTAGATCACCAGCGTGTCGGCATCGCCGCCGTTGGTGATCCACATCTTGCCGCCGTTGAGCACGTAGCGGTCGCCCTTCTTCTCGGCCCTGAGCTTCATGCTGACCACGTCGGAGCCGGCATTGGGCTCGCTCATCGCCAGCGCGCCCACGTGCTCGCCGCTCACCAGCTTGGGCAGGTACTTCTTCTTCTGGGCCTCGCTGCCGTTGCGGTGGATCTGGTTCACGCACAGGTTGGAATGCGCGCCGTAGGACAGCCCGACCGAGGCCGAGGCCCGCGAGACTTCTTCCATCGCGACGATATGCGCCAGGTAGCCGAGCTCGGTGCCGCCGTATTCTTCTTTCACGGTCATGCCATGCAGGCCGAGGTCGCCGAGCTTCTTCCAGAGGTCGGCCGGGAACAGGTTCTCGCGGTCGATGTCGGCGGCGCGCGGCGTGATCTCGTGGGCGGCGAAGTCCTGGATCGCGTCGCGCAGGGAATCGATGGTGTCGCCCAGGTCGAAGTTCAGGCCGGGATCGTGCATGGGTTTGTCTCCTTGGTCGGTCAGGCCCGCGCCGGAAATTTCCGAGGCGGAAGTTCGCAGCTTACGCCGTGTGTCGGCGCATTTGGCGCCACAATGGTTGCAAATCACGCCAGCTGAACCCGACAGCGACATGTCCTCATCCCCGCTCCAGAGCACCCGCCGCGCAGCCACGCCGATGGCCTTCGTGCGAGCGATCGTTAGTGGCTACGAACGCTACGGCGTCGACCCGTCCGAGGCCCTGGCACAGGCACAGATCACGCCGCGCGAACTGGCCGATCCCCAGGCCCGCGTGACCGCGGCGCAATTCGAGGTCCTGTCGGGCTTCGCGATGCAGGAGCTCGACGACGAGGCGCTCGGCTGGTTCCGGCGCAAGCTGCCCTGGGGCAGCTACGGCATGCTGTGCCGGGCCTCCCTGGGCGCGCCCGACCTGGGGGTGGCGATCAAGCGCTGGTGCCGGCACCTGCGGCTCCTGACCGACGACATCACGCTCGAACTGTCGCAGGCCGACGGCCTGGCGACCGTGTCGATCACCGAACACCGGCCGCTGGGCGATTTCCGCGAGTTCTGCCTGGTGTCGAACCTGCGTTTCCTCCACGGCTATGCCTGCTGGGCGATCGATTCGCGGGTGTCCCTCGGCGCCACCGCTTTTCCGTTCGAGGCGCCGCCCCATCGGGAGGCCTATCCGCTGATGTTCGGCGGCAGCTTGCGCTTCGGCGCCGAACGCGCCAGCTACAGCTTCGACCCGCGCTACCTCGCGCTGCCGCTGCGGCGCGACGAGGCAGCGCTGCGCACCATGCTGCGCCGCGCCCTGCCGCTCACGGTGCTGCAGTACCGGCGCGACCGCCTGCTGGGACAGCGGGTGCGTGAACTGCTGCGCACCCGCGCCGCGGAGGCCACGACGGCCGAGGCCCTGGCGGCCCTGTTGAACCTGTCGACCCGCACCCTGCACCGCCAGCTGATGGAAGAAGGCGTGTCGCTGCAGGCCCTCAAGGACGAGATCCGCCATCGGACGGCGGCCGACCAGCTGCGCCGGACCGACCGGCCGATCAAGCAGATCGCGCTGGCGGTCGGATTCCGCAATGAGAAAAGTTTCTCGCGCGCATTCAGGGCTTGGTCAGGCGCCACGCCGGGCGAAGTGAGGCGCAACGGCCTGCCGCCGTCCAGCGGCACGGCGAATCCGTGAAATAGTGCGCTGCCGGGCACCCAATCAGTGCCTGTCCGACGCAAGGGGCACTGGGCTCGGCCTACGATCGCCGCATGCAGCAGACTCCTGACACCGACAGCTCCGCCTTCGCCGACCTGATGGACTTCATCGCGACCTCGGGCCGCACCCGCAACGCCGGTTTCGTGGCCGAGAACGCCGAGCAGCTGGTGTCGAGCATGTGGGCGGACCGGGCCCGGGCGATGGTGGCTTCGCTCACCACGATGGCCACGGCCACGCTGCCGCGCGGCAACGCCTGAGTCTCAATCGGGCGCCGCGCCCAGCGACCGCTTCAAGGCCTGGAAGTCGGGCGAGCGCTGCAGCACGCTGCGCCCCGCCGCGATCAGCCGCGTCACCTCGTCATCGCTGATCGAAAACGCGGTCGGCACCTGCATCAGCCGCTGACGCAGCTCGCCATCGGCGGCATCGCGCAGGTTGACCTGCACCACATGGATCTCGGCGTCGGGCGCGAACGCATCCGAGCCGTCGGCGCTGCGCGACTTGAGGTCCTCCCGCCATTGGCGCGCGGTGTCGAGCAGGAACTCCTGGGTCTCGAGCGTGGCGCGCGCGCCGGCACCGAACAGCAGCGTGTCGGCCACCGCGCGAACACCCGGCACCCGGTCGCTCTGGTCGATGTTGTTGGCCGGATCACGGGCCGAGTTGACGCTGATCACGATCAGCTTTCGCACGCTGCCACGCGGGATGCCGACCTCCTCGAAGCTCTCGCGCAGGCCGCCGCCGACCAGGGCGCGGTCGAGCAGCCGGCGCACCGCCAGGTTGTCGGCCACGCCGCCGTCGACCAGGTGGATGAAAGGGCGGCTCTGCGCATCGAGGTAGCTGTTGGCCTGCATGCGGAACATGCGGGCCCGGTAGTTGCCGCCGCCGCGCGCGGCGAGCCGCGGCACGATGCCGCGATCGCGGCACTCCTGCGAATAGTTCTTGAGCGTCAGCGGGCTCAGCAGGATCGGCACCGCCGACGAGGCCGCGACCGCGAACGACAGCGGCACGCTCTGCAGGTCCGAGCAGATCAGCTCGAACTGGTCGGCCGTGAATTCGAAGGACGTGCCCAGCGACATGTCGGTGGCCGCGATCACCAGCTGCGGATGGCGCGCGTTGCGCTCGATGTCGGCGTAGGTCTTGCCCTCGTAGATCTCGTCGAGCCGGCGCGCCAGCAGGTGGCTGCGGCCATACCAGGGCGAGGTCAGGTCATACAGGCTGCCCGGCCGCAGGGCCTGCAGGATCAGGCTGTTCTGGAAGTTCTGGCGCAGGAAGTCGCGCTCGAAGTCGGGCAGCTTGTCGGCACCGAAAGCCGCGTAGTAGGCCGCGAGGATGCTGCCGCCCGAGACCCCGCTGATCACGTCGGTGGCGTCGAGCAGGTCGGAGTGGCGGCCGTTCAGGTCGAACTTGGTGCGGCGCAGTTCCTCCAGCACGCCATAGCCGAAAGCGGCGGCACGCGCGCCGCCGCCGGAGAGCGTCACGGCGACCAGGATCGTCGGGTCGCGGCCCGACGCCGGCGCCATCAGGCTGGAGGTCGGCGGCGCCCGCTCGACCAGCGGCTCGTTGAGCCATGGCCGGATCGACGAACAGCCCGCCAGGCAGGCGGCGATCAGCAGACCACAGAGCGCGCGCAGGCCGGGCATGCGGTGGGTTCAGGCGAAGGCGGGGCGCCAGTCGGCCAGCAGTCCCGGCAGCTGCGCCATGTCGGTGAAGATCTGTGCCACGCCGACGGCCCGCAGCGCTTCGGGCCCGCTGTGGCCGAGATCGCTCGGGCTGTAGCCGAACACGGTGGCGCCGGCTGCGACGCCGGCCGTGGCCCCGGTGACCGTGTCCTCGACCACCGCGCAGCGCGCCGGGTCGACGCCGAGCGCCGCCGCCGCCGCCAGGTAGACGTCCGGCGCGGGCTTGGAGCGCGGGGTTTCGTGGCCGCTGAAGATCCGGCCTGCGAAGCAGTCCAGGATGCCGATCTTCTCGAGCTGCAGCTCGACCTTGTGACGATCGGCGCCCGAGGCGCAGGCAATGCGGCCGTCCAGCGCCGCGTGCAGCGCGCGCACCGCCAGGGCGGCGTTGGGAATCGCCAGCAAATCGCGCTCCAGCGCCTCGTTGCGGCGGCCGCGGAAGCCGTGCAGCCACTCGGGCGTGATCGCGAAGCCGGTCCTGGCCTCGATCAGCGCGGCTTCGTCCTTGACCGCCTTGCCGGTGAAGATCCGCATCGATTCCTCGGTGCTGATCGCCCAGCCGAGCTCGCCGAGCATCTCGGCGAGCACGCGGTTGGTGATGGGTTCGGAGTCGACCAGGACGCCGTCGCAGTCGAACAGGACGGCGTCGAAGGGAGGAGCTTTCATGGGAGCGATCGTAACAACGTCGCCCCACAGCGGCGTGACGACTCAGGCCGGCTGGATCGGAATGTAGATCTCGCCGCCGGCCGCCTTGAACTCCGCCGACTTGCCGGCCATGCCGTCCTCGACCGCGTCGGTCGCCTCGATGCCGCGCTGGGCGGCGTACTCGCGCACCTCCTGGGTGATCTTCATCGAGCAGAACTTGGGCCCGCACATCGAGCAGAAATGCGCCACCTTGCTGCTGTCCTTGGGCAGGGTCTCGTCGTGGAATTCGCGCGCGGTGTCGGGGTCGAGGCCGAGGTTGAACTGGTCCTGCCAGCGGAACTCGAAGCGCGCCTTCGACAGCGCGTCGTCGCGCGAGCGCGCACCCGGGTGCCCCTTGGCCACGTCGGCCGCGTGCGCCGCGATCTTGTACGCGATGATCCCCTGCTTGACGTCGTCGCGGTCCGGCAGGCCCAGGTGTTCCTTGGGCGTGACGTAGCACAGCATCGCGGTGCCGGCCCAGCCGATCATCGCGGCGCCGATCGCGCTGGCGATGTGGTCGTAGCCCGGCGCGATGTCGATGGTCAGCGGGCCCAGGGTGTAGAACGGCGCCTCGTGGCAGTGCTTCAGCTGCTCGTCCATGTTGGCCTGGATCAGGTGCATCGGCACGTGGCCCGGGCCCTCGATCATGGTCTGGACATCATGCTTCCAGGCGATCTGCGTCAGCTCTCCCAGGGTGCGCAATTCGGCGAACTGGGCCTCGTCATTGGCGTCCGAGGCGCAGCCCGGGCGCAGGCCGTCGCCGAGCGAGAAGCTCACGTCGTAGGCCTTCATGATGTCGCAGATGTCCTCGAAGTGGGTGTAGAGGAAGCTCTCCTTGTGGTGCGAGATGCACCACTTGGCCATGATCGAGCCGCCGCGCGAGACGATGCCGGTGCGCCGATCCGCCGTGAGATGGATGAAAGGCAGCCGCAGCCCGGCATGGATGGTGAAGTAGTCGACGCCCTGCTCGGCCTGCTCGATCAGCGTGTCGCGGTAGATCTCCCAGGTCAGGTCTTCGGCCACGCCGCCGACCTTCTCCAGCGCCTGGTAGATCGGCACCGTGCCGATCGGCACCGGGCTGTTGCGCACGATCCAGTCGCGCGTGGTGTGGATGTTGCGGCCGGTCGACAGGTCCATCACGTTGTCGGCGCCCCAGCGGATCGCCCACACCAGCTTCTCGACCTCTTCCTCGATGCTGGAGGTCACGGCGGAGTTGCCGATGTTGGCGTTGATCTTGACCTTGAAGTTGCGCCCGATCGCCATCGGCTCGACTTCCGGGTGGTTGATGTTGGCCGGAATGATGGCGCGGCCGCGCGCCACTTCGTCGCGCACGAACTCGGGCGTGATGATCTTCGGGATGCGGGCCCCCATCGGGTTGCCGGCCAGCCGCTTCTCGCGCGCCTCGTCGGCCATGTACTCGGCCATCCATTCGCGCCGGCCGTTCTCGCGCAGCGCGACATACTCCATCTCGGGCGTCACGATGCCGCGCCGGGCGTAGTGCATCTGCGTGACGTTGGCACCGGCCTTGGCGCGGCGCGGCGTGCGCTGCAGCGCGGCGGCGCCGGCGCGCAGCTCGGCGATGCGCTGGGCATCGCGGTCGGCATGGGTCGCGCCATCGTCCAGCGCGAGATGCAGGCGGCCCTCATAGCTTTCGGTGTCGTTGCGTTCGGAGATCCACGCATCGCGCACGCCGGGCAGCCCGCGGCGGACGTCGATGTCGGCCGCCGGATCGGTGTACGGGCCCGAGGTGTCGTAAAGAGACACCCGCTCGCCATTGGTCAGCGCCACTTCGCGCACCGGCACGCGCAAGTCGGGCCGGCTGCCGGCGATGGCGCCCTTGGTCGAGGCCGGGAAAGGCTCGCGCGTGAGCGTGAGCAGGGAAGCGAACTTGTCGCTGGCATTCATGCGGGGCACTCCAGTTCTTGAAAACAAAGGGTGCTCCGCGATGCCTCCGGACGGCATCGCTCCGGGAAAGGAAGTGGGGGTGCCGGGGAGTCGCAGCTCTTCTTACGCTGGTATGAACCAGATCAAGTTCGCGGGTTCGGCCGCTTGGCCATCTCAGCACGCATCTGCGTGCACCCCGGAGCGGGGCCGATTCTAGGTGCCTTGCGGCCCCGCGATCAAGCGGAGTGTGCCGCCGCCAGTGGCGGAACCGTCCGCATCGGCTCGGCGGCATGCAGCGCCACCCAGGCGTCGAGGCCGCCCGCCAGCACGCGCACGCGCGGCAGGCCGGCGCTCATCAGCACGCGCGCAGCCGCGATCGCCGTGGCGTCGTCGGGGCAATCGCAGAAGACGACCACTTCGCGGCCATCGGCGAAGGTCGAGAGCCGCTTCGGCAGCTGCTTCAGCCCGATGCCGATCGCGCCCGGGATCGCCCGGGCGTCGAGCGCGCGGGCCTCGTCCGAGCGGACGTCGATCACGGTCGGGCCGGCGCCCGCCGCCAGGGCCTCGCGCAAGGCTTCGACCTGGACGTGGACGATGTCGTCGACCCGCTGCGCCAGCCGGCGTTGCCGCCAGCGCCAGCCGATGAAGGCCGCCAGCGCCAGCACGCCGATCGCCAGCGCGCCCAGGCCGATGTTGGAGATCACCGCCAGCACGTCCTGGATCGCGGCATGGAAGATCCGGCCCACGAACAGGCAAAGCAGGGTCCAGATCAGCGCAGCCACGGTTTCGTAGGCCAGGAAACGCAGGTTCGACATGCCGAGGGCGCCGGCCATCGGCGGCGCCACCACCGAGACGCCGGGCACGAACTTGGCCGCGATCAGCGACCACCCGCCCCAGCGCCCGAGGATCGATTCGCTGCGCCGGACGCAGGAGTCGGGCGACAGCGAGATCCGGCACAGCAGCCGCATCACGCGGTAGCCCCAGCGGCGCCCGGCCAGGAACCAGACGCCGTCACCGAGGATGTTGCCGAGCACCGCGGCCAGCACCACCGCGACCAGGGACAGCTGCCCGCCGACCGTCAGCCCGCCCGCCACGACCAGGAACGGCACGGCCGGTACCGGCGCCCCGAGGCGCGTCGCGAGCGTGGCGGCGAAGACCAGGGCGACGCCCTGGCTGGCGAGGAGTGAAACGAAGTCGTTCATGGTTGTCGGAATGCGCAAGCCGGGCAGGCGAGTCCCTATTGGCCCTGGGCCGGCCGCTCGGCCGGCGCAGCGGCGGCCGGTGCCGCCACCGGCGGCGGGTTGCCGCGCAGGTCGAGCTCGGCGAAATAGGCGAGGCCGTGGCCGTGGGTATTGTCCGCGTCGGCCGAGATCGCCACCGCCGTCACGTCCGGCCGAATGTCGCCGGCCTCTTCACCGAAGGCACGGCGGTAGTCCGACAGCAGGTTGCGCCGCTCGCTGGTCCAGCTGCCCGGCTTGGCCGCAGCGCCGGATTCGAGCACCACCATGCGGATGCGCTTCGTGAACGCGTTGTCGAACGCGTTGCCCTTGGCTTCCTTGTTGTCCCAGACGTAGCACAGGGTCTCGGTCGGTACCGCTTCGCCGGTGGTGCGGCGCGCCAGCGAGAGGCGGGTACGCTCGCCCAGGGACAGCCGGTCGGCCGGGAAATCGAAGAACACGCAGACCTTGGCCGCGCCATCGTCGCCGGAACGCGTGCGCAGGTCGGCGCCCTCGACGAAAGACTCCACCCGCCAGCGCCAGGCCAGCGTGGCCTGCTCGTTGAGCTCGACCCGGGCCGGATGCACCAGATTCCCGTAGGAATTGTCGGCATCGACCTTGAGCACGCGCTGGCCGTCGAGCTGATCGACCTCGAAGCGGGTCGGCGACTTGTTGGGCAAGGTGGTGAAATGCCACGGCGCCGGCGGCTGGGCACCGGTCGCGCCCGAGAAGGGCGTGAGCAGGTTCTTGTCCTGCGCGCGCGCGTCCGGCGCGGCCACGAGCACCGCGGCCACGGCCGGCAGCGCCATCGCGGCGCACAGCCGCCCCCAATCCAGCGTGCGGTTCTTCCAGCTGCCCATGGTGCACCTCTTGGCCTGCGGCCGGTTGAGCGGATCGTCGCTGCGCCTTTGGCGCAACGCTCACAGGGTACGGAGTGTGAGGCAGGAGCGGCGCAAGATAAATAGCCCAAAAGGAATCGGACTGTCGCTGGAAGGGACACAATCCGTCGCGATCGCTATCAAATGAATAGCAATCGCTCCAGGCTGCATGCAGCTGATGGACTATTTTCGAATGGAACGGTCAGTGAAGGTCGCCGTCGACGTAATACCAGCGGGGGAGCAGCGTGTCATCCTCCTGGCGCACGAAGCGGCTGCGTTCGTGCAGCCGGCTCGCCACGCCGGCGCTGCTGCGCTGGCGGGCGACGAACTCGACCTCCGCGTGGTCGGCATCCAGCACCGAGCGCGAGCGGACGTCCAGGCCCAGCCATTTCACGGCGGGCTCGAAGTCGATGCTCGCCGGTCGGGTCGAGGCGTGCCAGGTGGCCAGCAGGTAGTCGGCGCGTTCGCGCACGAAGGCGGTGTAGCGCGAGCGCATCAGCGATTCGGCATCCGGTGCCGGCGTGTGCGCGAAATCGTCCACATAGCGGCCGCAGCACTGCGCGTAGGCCAGGGGCAGCTCCCGCCGGTCGCGGCGCCCGCAGGGGCAGGGGACACGGGCGGGGCTGGAGGGGGATGCGGACATGAAAAGGGCGTGGGCGACGGAAAGTTCCAGGGCGTATTGTGCAGAGCCCACTGATCCGTTGAGGACAGAGCAAGAATTGCGGCGCAATTTCTTGGTCTGTCCCGCAAGGTCTCAGGCCAGGGCCCGCTGGATCAGCAGCTTCTGGATGTCCGAGGTGCCTTCGTAGATCTGGCACACGCGCACATCCCGGTAGATGCGCTCGAGCGGAAAATCGTTGACGTAGCCGTAGCCGCCCAGCGTCTGGATCGCGGCGCTGCAGACCCGCTCGGCCATCTCGCTGGCAAACAGCTTGGCCATCGCCGCCTCCTTGAGGCAGGGCCGGCCGGCGTCGCGCAGGGCGGCCGCATGCCAGATCAGCTGCCGGGCCGCCTCGAGCTGGGTGGCGCATTCGGCGAGCCGGAAGCCCACCGCCTGCTGGTCGAAGATGCTGCCGCCGAAGGCCTGGCGCTCCTTGGCATAGGCCAGCGCCACGTCGAACGCGCTGCGCGCCATGCCCACGCTCTGGGCGGCGATGCCGATGCGCCCGCCCTCCAGCGCGCCGAGCGCGATCTTGTAGCCCTCGCCTTCCTGCCCGATCAGGTTCTCCCGCGGGATGCGACAGGCGTCGAAATTGATCTGCGCAGTGTCGCTCGAATGCTGGCCCAGCTTGTCTTCCAGCCGCGCCACGTTGTAGCCGGGCGCGTCGGTCGGCACGATGAAGGCGCTCATGCCGCGCTTGCCCGCGCCCTTGTCGGTGACCGCGATCACGATCGCGACCTGGCCGTTCTTGCCGCTGGTGATGAACTGCTTGACGCCGTCGATCACCCAGCCGTCGCCGTCCTTGCGCGCCGTGGTGCGCAGCGAAGAGGCATCGCTGCCGGCCTGCGGCTCGGTCAGGCAGAAGGCGCCGAGCATGCGGCCCTGCGCCAGCGGCTGCAGCCACTGCTTCTTCTGCTGCGCATTGCCGTAGCGCATCAGGATCGCGTTGACCGGGCAGTTGGTCACGCTGATCGCGGTGCTGGTGCCGCCGTCGCCGGCAGCGATTTCTTCCAGCACCAGCGCCAGCGTCAGGTAGTCGAGCCCGGCGCCGCCATCTTCCTCGGGCACGCAGATGCCGTAGGCGCCGAGCGCCGCCAGGCCGGCGTGGGCCTCCTTCGGAAAACTGTGCTCGCGGTCCCAGCGCGGCGCATGGGGCCAGAGTTCGGCTTGGGCGAAGGCGCGCACGGCGTCGCGGATGGCTTCCTGGTCGGCGCTGAGCAGCATGATGGCGTCCTTACTTTCCTTGACCGAGGTCCATGATCAGCTTGCCGGCCATGTAGAGCCGGCGCGGGATCGCGCTGGTGTCCACGTACTCGGCCTTGTCGCTGTGGTAGCCGAAGCCCGGCAGGCCCAGGCTTTCGATGACCGGCTTGCCCGCGAGCGCCGCATAGGCCGCGTCGGTCCCGCCGCCGGTGCGCTCGACCACCGAGAGTTCGCCGCCCGCTTCCTTGTAGTAGGCCACTGCCTTGTCGACCAGCTTGCGGCCGCCCTCGCCCGCGTTGAAGGCCGGACGGCCGCGCGTGACGAGCACCTTGACCTCGGCCTCAGGCAGCTTCTTCTGCTGCGCCTTGTGCTCGAGCGTCTTCATCGCGGCGTCGAAGTCTTCGTTCCTGGCGTAGCGCACGTCGGCATTCAGGGTGGCGCTGGCCGGGATGATGTTTGACACCGCGCCGGCCTTGCCGATGGTCCAGTTGAAGCGCAGGCCCTTGGACTTGTCGTCGATGTCCATCGTGCGCAGCACCAGGTCGGAGGCCTCGACCAGCGAATTGACGCCGAGCTCGGGCGCCGCGCCGGCATGCGAGGCCCTGCCCGTGATGTTGACCTGGACGTAGGCGATGCCCGAGGTGCCGAGCGAGAGGTCTTCCTTGCCGGCGCCGGTGGGCTCGAACGACAGCACGTAGTCGGCCTTGGCCGCCTCTTCCTGGATCAGGTCGCGCGAGCCGAAGGAGCCCTTTTCCTCGTCGGTGTTGAACAGCACCGTGATCGTGCCGAAGTCCTTGAAGCCGCGGTCCTTGAGCAGCTTGAGCGTGTGCACGACGACCGCGTTGCCGCCCTTGTCGTCGGCGATGCCGGGGCCGTAGGCCTTGTCGCCTTCGACCCGGAACGGCGCCTTGGCGAGGATGCCCTTGAGGTAGACCGTGTCCATGTGCGAGAGCAGCAGCAGGTTCTTGCCGCCCTTGCCCTTCAGCTTGCCGACGATGTTGTCGCCAACCACGATGCCGGTCGACTTGCTGCGCGTGACCGTGAAGCCGAGCGCCTTCAGCTCGGACTCGAGGTAGCTGCCGGCCGAGGCCATGCCGTCGCCGTCACCGGTGCCGGTCTCGATGTTGACCAGCGTCTCGAGCGTCTTGATGACGGCGGGCTTTTCGGCCGTGGCGGCAGCGAACAGGGCCTGGTCGCGGGTCTGGCTCCAGGCGGCGGGTGCGACGAAGGCGGTGGCGAGCAGCGCGGCCAGCGCGCTGCGGGGGAAAACCGAAGGCATCGAAAAGGAACTCCGAAAAAGAAGAAGAGGGATTCTAGGAAGGCGCGTCAGAGCAGCTCGATCGCCACCGCCGTGCCTTCGCCGCCACCGATGCACAAGGTCGCGACGCCGCGCTTCTTGCCGCGCTGCTGCAGCGCATGGATCAGCGTCACCATGATGCGCGCGCCGCTGGCACCGATCGGGTGGCCCAGCGCGCAGGCGCCGCCGTGGACGTTGACGATGTCGTGCGACACGCCCAACTCATGCATCAGCGCCATCGGCACCACCGCGAAAGCCTCGTTGACCTCCCACAGGTCGACGTCCTTGACGCTCCAGCCGGTCTTCTTGAACAGCTTGGCGACCGCGCCCACCGGGGCGGTGGAGAACCACTCGGGCTGCTGCGCATGGGTGGCGTGGGCGACGATGCGGGCAATCGGCTTCGCGCCGTTCTTCTTCGCGCCGCTCCCGGTCATCATCACCAGCGCCGCGGCGCCGTCGTTGATCGACGAGCTCGAGGCCGCGGTGATGGTGCCGCCGTCCTTCTTGAAGGCCGGCTTGAGCGTCGGGATCTTGTCCAGCTTGACCTTGCCCGGGCCCTCATCGATCTCGATCACGGTGTCGCCGCCGCGGCCCTTGACGGTGACCGCCGCGATCTCGGCCTTGAAGGCGCCGGAGCTGGTCGCCGCCTTGGCGCGCTCGACGCTGGCGATCGCGAAGGCATCCTGCTGCTCGCGCGTGAACTTGTACTTGGCCGCGCAGTCCTCGCCGAAGGTGCCCATCGAGCGGCCCGGCTGGTAGGCGTCCTCGAGGCCGTCGAGCATCATGTGGTCGAAGATGCGGTCGTGGCCCATGCGGTAGCCGCCGCGGCCCTTGAGCATCAGGTAGGGCGCGTTGGTCATGCTCTCCATGCCGCCGGCCACCATCACCTCGTGCGTGCCTGCCAGCAGCATGTCGTGCG
Organism: Variovorax sp. J31P207; assembly: GCF_030316965.1. Lineage (NCBI taxonomy): Bacteria > Pseudomonadati > Pseudomonadota > Betaproteobacteria > Burkholderiales > Comamonadaceae > Variovorax > Variovorax sp. J31P207. Next base: position 30,416 of record NZ_JASZYN010000023.1, on the reverse strand, counting down.
CCAGCATCGCGGCCTTCATGGCCGAGCCGCACATCTTGCTGAGCGTGACCGCGCCCGCGCTGTCGGGCAGGCCGCCCTTGTAGGCCGCCTGGCGCGCCGGCGCCTGGCCCTGGCCGGCCATCAGGCAGTTGCCGAACAGCACCTCGCCGACGCTGTCGGCCGGGATACCGGCGCGCTCGACCGCCGCCTTGATGGCGACGCCGCCGAGGTCATGCGCCGAGAGGGATGAGAAGTCGCCCTGGAAGCCCCCCATCGGGGTGCGGGCGGCGCCGACGATCATGATCGATTCGCTCATGGATTTGCTCCTTCAGTGGTTGTCAGTCAGAAATCAGAAATAGGGGGTGGCGTTGTCGTGCTTGAAGCGCAGCGACTCGTCGTAGGGAAAGACGTCCAACATCTGCCCAGCCTGGATGCGCTGCTTGTGGCTCTGCCAGAAGGCAGCGTCGAGCAGGTCGGCATGGTGGGCCATGAAGGCCTCGCGCACCGCCGGGTTGCCGAGCAGGAAGGGCTCGAAGGTCTCCGGGAAGACGTCCTTCGGGCCGACCGAATACCAGACCTCGCCGCTCATCTCGTCCTCTTCGTTGCGCGGCGCCGGCACCTTGCGGAAGTTGCAGTCGGTGAGGTATTCGATCTCGTCATAGTCGTAGAACACCACCTTGCCGCCGCGCGTGAGGCCGAAGTTCTTCCAGAGCATGTCGCCCGGGAAGATGTTGGCCGCCACCATGTCCTTGATCGCATTGCCGTACTCGATCACCGCGTGCTCCAGTTGCTTGCTCGCGCGCCGCGCGTGCTCGGGCTGCGCCAGCAGGTCCAAGGACTCCTGCAGGAAGAGGTTCAGCGGGATCATGCGGCGCTCGATGTAGACGTGCTTGACCACGATCTCCATTTCCCCGTTGCCGTCGCGGTCGCCGATCTCGAGCTGGCTCGGCGCGAACTTGCGGATTTCCTCGATCAGCTCGGGCTCGAAGCGGTCGAACGGAAAGCCGACATCGCTGTACTCCAGCGTATCGGCCATCCGCCCCACGCGGTCGTGCTGCTTCACGAGCAGGTACTTGCGCTTGACCTGCTCGCGCGTGGTGTCCTTCTGCGGCGGGAAGAAGTCCTTGATGACCTTGAACACGTACGGAAACGACGGCAGGTCGAACACCAGCATCACCATGCCCTTGATGCCCGGCGCGATGCGGAACCGGTCGGTGGAATAGTTCAGGTGGTAGAGGAAGTCGCGATAGAACAGCGTCTTGCCCTGCTTGGCCAGGCCGAGCGCGTTGTAGATCTCGGCGCGCGGCTTGCGCGGCATCAGCGAGCGCAGGAACTGCACGTAGGCCGAGGGCACCTCCATGTCGACCATGAAGTAGGCCCGCGCGAAGCTGAACAGCATCTGCAGGTCTTCCTCGCCGAACAGCGCTGCGTCGACATGGAACCGGCCCTCCGTGTCGTGCAGGATCGGCAGCGCGAACGGCATCTCGATGAAGCCGTTGTTGATCTTGCCGACCACGTAGGCGCCCTTGTTGCGGTAGAACAGCCCCGACAGCACCTGCAGCTGGAAATTGGCGCGCAGCTTGACCTGGTGGAAGCGTCCGAGGATCGCCACCGCCACGCGTTCGGCGTCGCGGCGCCGGTCGGCATAGCGCCCTTGCAGCGCGTAGTCCTCGAGCATCCGCTCGACCGTGTCGGCCAGCGTGTCGCGTTCGGGGTAGTAGGCGCGGTAGGTCGGCGCGTCGCGCGGCTCGATGTACTCGGTGCTGATTGCCGGCCGCACGAAGATGAAATCGTTCTGGAAATAGGCCCGGTGCAGGATCTTGGTCGTGACCGAATTGAAGAAGGTCTCGGCCAGTTCCGGCTGGTGGTGGTCGACCAGCAGGCCGATGAAGTGCAGCTTGATCTGGTGCCAGACCTCCATCGGCTGCTCGCCGGCCTTGAATTCCTTCTCGAGCCGCGCCACCGCCTCGCCGACCCGCAGGTCGTAGAACTCGATCCGCTCGCGCTGGGCCCGCTGCTGGCCGTGCCAGTCGGCGGTCTCGAAGCGGTGCTTGGCGCGCGCCGACTCGGCGCGGAAGAGCCGATAGTGCCGATCGAAGCCGTCGCGCATCGCACGGGCGATGTCATAGGCGAGCGGCGAATCGAGGCGCTGCGGGAACATGGGACCGGTGCCGGACTACTTGATGTATTCGGACGTGCCCGTATCCGCCGGCTTGCTCCACTTGTAGCGGATGCGCTGCACGGCGGCGCGGTACTGGTTCTCCATCGGCTTGGTGCCGTCGACAGTGAGCTCCAGGTCCTGGATGAGGCCGTCGTGCACGCCGAAGGCCCAGCCGTGGATCGTGACCGACTGGTTGCGGCTCCAGGCGTCCTGCATGACGGTGCTGACGGCCACGTTGACCACCTGCTCCGCCACGTTCAGCTCGCACAGCGCATTGGCGCGCGCGGCCTCGGGCAGGCTGTCGATCATCACGTGGTGGCGGTCGCGCACGTCCTGGATGTGGCGCAGCCAGTTGTCGGCGATGCCGATGCGCGCACCTTCGAGCGCCGCCTGCACGCCGGAGCAGCCGTAGTGGCCGACCACCATGATGTGCTGGACCTTGAGCCGCTCGACCGCGAACTGGATCGCCGACAGCGCGTTGAGGTCGGAGTGCACCACGATGTTGGCGACGTTGCGGTGCACGAACACCTCGCCCGGCTCGAGGCCGGTGATCTGGTTCGCGGGCACCCGGCTGTCGGAGCAGCCGATCCACATGTACTTGGGGGTTTGCTGCTTCACCAGGCTGGTGAAGAAGCCGGGCCGGTCGCGCTCCATGCGCGACGACCAGGCGCGGTTGTGAGCGAACAGGTCCTCGAGGGAGTCGGGCTTGTTTTCCATGGTCTTTTTCGTGATGAAAGGGTTGGGGGAATGCTATCGGCAGGGCTCAGCGCGCTTTCGGCTTCGATGCGCGCGCCAGCGCCGCCCGGGCCTGCTTTTCCTGGGCCCGGACCTCGTCCAGGTTCGCCTGCAGCTCGGCCAGCTGGGCTTCGAGTTGCTCGCGGTGGGCGCCGAGCACGCCGAGGAAACGCTCCAGCTGCACGGCGGTGTCGCGCGGGCTGTCGTACATGTCGAGTATCTCGCGCGCTTCGGTCAGCTTCAGCCCGAGCCGTTTGGCCCGCAGCGTCAGCGTCAGGCGGGCCCGGTCGCGCGCGGTGTAGATTCGCTGCAGTCCGGCCCGGCGCGGCGCCAGCAGGCCCATGTCCTCGTAGAAGCGGATCGCCCGCGTGGTGAGGTCGAACTCCTTGGCGAGCTCGCCGATGGTGAAGGTCTGCGAAGGCATGAAAAAATGGGTCGAAGCGTGGGCGACAGCAAGGTCGGGCGGCACTGCCTACAATGTCGGCTCAAAGCCATGACGTTTACGTTAACGTCAATCGTACATGAACCTTCTCGAACGCGAACTCCATTACCCCCTCGGCGACACCCTGCCGGCGCCCGGCCAGACGGTCGAAGTGGCGCCCGGCATTCGCTGGATCCGCATGGCGCTGCCCTTCGCGCTCGACCACATCAATCTCTGGCTGCTGCGCGACAGCATCGACGGCGTCGAAGGCTGGAGCGTGGTCGACTGCTGCATCTCGCATGACGCGGCCCGCGCGCAATGGGAGCAGATCTTCGAGACGCAGCTCCAGGGGCTGCCGATCCTGCGCGTCATCGTGACCCACATGCACCCCGACCACATCGGCCTGGCGCACTGGCTCTGCGACCGCTGGAAGGCGCCGCTGTGGATCAGCTCGACCGACTACCACGTCGCGCGCGTGCTCACCACCGCCGGCGACACGCTGGCCGGCGGCGACGCGGCGGCCGACTTCTTCGCCTCGCACGGCCTGACCGACCCCGAGGCGGTCGCCAAGATCCGCGCCCGCACCAGCTACTACGCCAACATGGTGCCGTCGGTGCCGGCCAGCTTCGTGCGCATGCTCGACGGCGACGACGTCATGATCGGCGGCCGCGCCTGGCGCTGCATCAGCGGCTACGGCCACGCGCCCGAGCACATCGCGCTCTACTGCGACGAACTCAACGTGCTGCTCGGCGGCGACATGATGCTGCCGCGAATCTCGACCAACGTGAGCGTGCATGCGGGCGAGCCCGAGGCGAATGCGCTGCGGCTGTTCCTCGACAGCATCGAGCGCTTCAAGTCGCTGCCGGTCGACACCCTGGGCCTGCCTTCACACGGCAAGCCCTTCACCGGCATCCATCGCCGCGTCGAGCAGCTGCAGGAGCACCACCGCGACCGGCTGGCCGAACTGCTGGAAGCCTGCCTGGCCCGGCCGCACAGCGCCGCGGAGGGCCTGCCGATCCTGTTCAAGCGGGCGCTCGACCTGCACCAGATGACCTTCGCCATGGGCGAGACCGTGGCCCACCTGCACCTGCTGTGGTTCTCCGGCCAGCTGCGGCGCCGCCTCGGCGACGACGGCATCTACCGGTTCGGCGCGCTGGCATGAACGCAACGCTGGGTCGGCTGCGCGCAGGCGAGATGGCCGGGGCGCAGCGGCTCGACCTCAGCTGCGGCCTGACCGAGCTGCCGCCCGAGGTCTTCGGGCTGGCGGACTCGCTCGAGGTGCTCAACCTCTCCGGCAACGCGCTGCGCACGCTGCCGCACGACCTGCACCGGCTGCACCGGCTGCGCGTGCTCTTCTGTTCCGACAACCAGTTCACCGAACTGCCCGAAGCCGTCGGCCAATGCCCCCGGCTCGAGATGGTGGCCTTCAAGGCCAACCAGATCTCGCGGGTGCCGGCGGCGGCGCTGCCGCCCTTGCTGCGCTGGCTGATCCTGACCGACAACCGGATCGACGCCCTGCCGGCCGAACTCGGCGCGCGCGCGCGGCTGCAGAAACTCATGCTCGCCGGCAACCGCCTGCAGGCGCTGCCGGAATCGATGGCCGCCTGCCGGGCGCTCGAACTGGTGCGCATGTCGGCGAACCGCTTCGAGGCCCTGCCGGGCTGGCTGCTCTCGCTGCCGCGCCTGTCGTGGCTGGCCTTCGCGGGCAATCCCTTCGACGAAGCGCCCGAGGCCATGGCGATGGATGCGCAGCCGACCCGGGCCATCGACTGGCCATCGCTCTCGCTGCAGCACAAGCTCGGCGAAGGCGCCTCCGGCGTGATCCACCAGGCCGACTGGCGGCAGCCGGACGGCAGCCTGCGGCCGGTCGCGGTGAAGCTGTTCAAGGGCGCCGTGACCAGCGACGGCTGGCCGCACAGCGAGATGGCGGCCTGCCTGGCGGCGGGGCCCCATCCGGGGCTGATCCCGGTGCTGGGCCGGATCGCCCACCATCCCGACGCCAGCGCCGGCCTGGTGCTCGAACTGGTCGACCCGAGCTTCCGCAACCTAGCCGGCCCGCCGAGCCTCGCATCGTGCACCCGCGACGTCTATGGCGATGACGCCCGCTGGTCGGCCGAGACGGCCCTGCGCATGGCGCGCGGCATCGCTTCGGCGATCGCGCGGCTGCATGCGCACGGCATCCTGCATGGTGATCTCTACGGCCACAACATTCTCTGGAACGGCCGGGGCGACGCCCTGCTCGGCGATTTCGGCGCCGCCTCGTTCCTGCCGCGCGACGACGCGGCGCAGTCGCAGGCGCTGCAGCGCACCGAGGCGCGCGCCTTCGGCTGCCTGCTGGAGGAGCTGGCCGCGCGCTGCGAGGCGCCCGATGCGGCCACGGGGGCGCTGCTGGCCGGCCTCCAGGCGCGCTGCCTCGACGACGATCCCGCCCAGCGGCCGCTGTTCGACGAGATCGCCGCCGCCCTGGGAACCTGACATGGCCGCGCTGCCGCTGCCCGTGCGCGACGGCGTCGGTCCGAGCTGCGTCGCGCTGCCCGAGGACGGCAACTGGCCGACCATCGCCGAGTTCCTGGTCCAGCGCTTCGCGGCCATCCCGCGCGCCACCTGGGCGTCCCGCATCGAGGCCGGCGACGTGGTCGACGAGCACGGCCAGCGCGTGACGCACGCCCGGCCCTACCAGCCACGGCTGCGCGTCTACTACTATCGCGCGCTCGACGCCGAGCCGGTCATCCCGTTCCAGGAGCAGGTCATCCACCAGGACGCGCACCTGCTGGTGGTCGACAAGCCGCATTTCCTGCCGGTCACGCCGGTCGGCAAGTACGTGCAGCAGAGTCTGCTGGTGCGGCTCAAGCGCACGCTCGGCCTCGACCACCTGGCGCCGCTGCACCGCATCGACCGCGAGACCGCGGGCATCGTGCTGTTCTCGGTGCAGCCGGAAGGGCGCGGCCCCTACAGCGCGCTGTTCGCCGAGCGCGCCGTCCACAAGCGCTACGAGGCGATCGTGCCCTGGCAGGCCGGACGCGCGCTGCCGGCGGTGCGCCACAGCCGGCTCGCGCCCGACCGGCATTTCATGCGCATGGCAGAGGTTGCCGGCGCGCCCAATGCCGAGACCCACTTCGAGCTGCTGGAGGCACGCGGCGACTGGGCGCGGCTCGGCCTGTCGCCGTTCACCGGCCGCCGCCACCAGCTGCGGGTGCACTGCGCAGCGCTCGGCATGCCGATCCGCAACGACGCGATCTATCCGGTGCTGTTGCCGGAAGGCAGCGACGACTTCGACCATCCGCTGCAGCTGCTGGCGCGCGAGATCTCCTTCGTCGACCCGATGACCGGTGCCGAGCGGCGCTTCACGAGCCTGCGTTCGCTGGACCTGCCGGCCTGAACTGGCGCCAAGGTGACGCCCGCCGACGCCGGGCCGCACTAAGCTCCCGAAAGCCGCATCGTCCGGCCCCCGCACCGAACACTCAGGAGACACACCGCATGGACACCACCCAACTCTTCTCGCTCAAGGGCCGCACCGCGCTCATCACCGGCGGCTCGCGCGGCATCGGCCGGATGATCGCCGAGGGCTTCCTGGCCCAGGGCGCCCGCGTCTACATCTCGGCCCGCAAGGCCGCGGCCTGCGACCAGACCGCCAGGGAGCTGTCGGCCTTCGGCCACTGCGTCTCGCTGCCGGCCGACGTGTCGACCTTGCAGGGCGCGCAGGCGCTGGTCGATGCCTACGCGAAGCACGAAGGCTCGCTCGACATCCTGGTCAACAACGCCGGCGCGGCCTGGGGCGCGCCCTACGCCGAGTTCCCCGAGAGCGGCTGGGACAAGGTGGTCGACCTGAACCTCAAGACGCCCTTCTTCCTGACCCAGGCACTGACGCCGATGCTCAAGAAGGCGGCCACCGACCACTTGGCCAAGGTCATCAACATCGCCTCGATCGACGGCATCTCGGTCAATCCGCAGGAAACCTATTCGTACGCGGCCAGCAAGGCCGGCCTGATCCAGCTCACCCGCCGCATGGCGCTGCGCCTGGCGCAGGATCGCATCGTGGTCAGCGCGATCGCGCCGGGCGCCTTCGCGTCGGACATGAACAAGGACGCACGCGACCATGGGGAAGAGGTGAAGGCGCGCATTCCGGCCGGCCGCATCGGCGAGCCCGAGGACATGGCAGCGGCCGCGATCTACCTGGCTTCGCGGGCCGGCGACTACGTAATGGGTTCGACGCTGGTGGTGGACGGCGGCGTCACCCACGCACGGTAGCCCGCTTGCTGCCTACCAGCGCGGAACGGGCTCGTCCTTGAGCTGCCTGCGCAGCTGCTGGTAGTCGGGCATCACGCTTTCCACCGTGTCCCAGAAGCGCGGGCTGTGGTCCATCACGCGCAGGTGGCTCAGTTCGTGGGCCACCACGTAGTCGATCACCGACATCCTGAAATGCACCAGCCGCCAGTGCAGCCGGATCGCGCCATCGGCGCTGGCGCTGCCCCAGCGGGTCGAGGCGTTCGACAGCGACAGCTTGTTCCAGGTCACGCCCAGGCGCGGCGCGAAATGATCGAGCCGCTCGATGAAGATGCGCCGCGCCTGGCGCATCAGCCAGGCCTGTGCGGCATCGCGGATCTGTGGCGCGCCGGCGTTCTTGGCCAGCGCCAGGCGCAGCACCGGGGCCCCGCCACCCTCGGCCCCGGCGTCGAGCACACCCCCCACGCCGTCGAAAGCATGGTGCGGATCGAGCGCGACCGTGACTTGCTGGCCGAGGAACGGGAAAGCGACGCCGTCCTGCCATTCGATGCGTGCCGATTCCAGCCGCGCATGGCGCTGCTGGGTCTCGGCCAGCTTGCGCAGGATCCAGTCGCCCTTCTCCCGGACGGCGGCATCGACGTCGCGCAGCGCCACCCAGCGCGGCGCCCGCACCGACAGTCCCTCGGCGCCGACCAGGAAGCCGATGGTGCGCCGCTTGCCGCGGGTGAATTCGTAGGCGATGCGGGCATTGCCCAGCGTGACCTCGCGCGTGGCGCGCGGATGCACGAAGCTCGCGGGGCTCACCGCGTCGGCCAGCGTGATGGCCGGCGCGTGCGGCCCGGCGGGCGGCGGCAGCGGCGCCGGTTCGTCCGTCGACGCATCGAACAGGTCGAGCGTGAACTGCAGCAGGCCGCGCATGGTCAGCCCATCAGGCGGTGGTCGACGCCGCGGGCGCGGCTTCCGGCACATAGGCGTCCGGATCGAGCCGGTGCATCTCGGCCTCGATCCAGGCCTCGACCTCGCGCATCAGCTCGTCGGGCTTGCGGCCGACGCTCGAGATGGCCGGACCGATCGACACATCGACCACGCCCGGGCGCTTGATGAAGGCCTTGCGCGGCCAGACCTTGGCCGAGGTCACGGCAATCGGCACCACCGGCACGCCGGTCTCGCAGGCCAGCCGCGTGCCGCCGCTCTTGTAGTGGCCCTTCTGGCCGCGCGGAATCCGCGTGCCTTCGGGAAACATGATGATCCAGATCCCCTGCGCGAGCAGCTTGCGGCCCTGCACCACGACCTTGTTGAAGGCCTGCGTGCGCTGGCTGCGGTCGATGTGGATCATGTCGAGCCGCGCCATCGCCCAGCCGAAGAAGGGCACGTAGATCAGTTCCTTCTTGAACACGAAGGCCAGCGGGTGCGGCATCAGCGTGGGCATGAGAAAGGTCTCGTAGGTCGACTGGTGCTTCACGAGCAGGATGCAGCCGGCCAGCTTGTCGGTCGGCAGGTTCTCCATGCCGGTGACGCGGGTGCGGATGCCCAGCAGCACGCGGGCGCCGCCGATCGCCCAGTTGAGCCATGTCACGGCCATCCAGTACAGCGGGATGCCGCGCTTCCAGAGCGAGTTGACGCACATGATGATCCCCCAGGGGACCACGGTGACGAGCATCCACAGGGCGTGGATCAGGGAACGCAAAAAATCCATCAGACAGCCACTTTCAGCGCCGCGCGCGCTTCGCGCTCCAGCAGGAAATCGACGAAGGCCGCGAGGTCGTCATGCACGCGGGTGTTCGGCGGGTATTCGGGGGGCAGCGGCACGCCGCGGCAGGCCTGGCCCATGCCGGTCAGCAGCAGGTGCGGCTCGCAGCCCGCGGCCGCGCCGGCCTGCAGGTCGCGCAGGTTGTCGCCCGCGGTCGGCACGTTGGCGAGGTCGACGCCGTAGCGCTCGCCGATCTGCAGGAACAGGCCCGGCTTGGGCTTGCGGCAGTCGCAGCCTTCGTCCGGGCTGTGCGGGCAGTAGAACACCGCATCGACCCGGCCGCCCACGGCCGCCAGCATCTTGTGCATCTTGGCATGCATCGCGTTGAGCGAAGCGACATCGAACAGCCCCCGCCCGAGGCCCGACTGGTTCGATGCGATCACCACGTGCCAGCCCGCATGGTTGAGCCGCGCCACCGCCTCGAGCGCGCCGGGCAGCGGCGTCCACTCGAGGTCGCTCTTGACGAAGTCCTCGCGGTGGACGTTGAGGGAGCCGTTGCGGTCGAGGATGACGAGTTTCATGGGTGCTCCCGATCAGGCGGCCAGCCGCTCCAGCTGCGCCACCCGGTTCATCGCCGCATGCAGCAGCATCAGCAGCCCGAGCCGGTTCAGCCGCAGGTCGGCCTGCTCGGCATTGACCATCACGCCGTCGAAAAAAGCGTCGACCGGCCCGCGCAGCGCCGCCAGCGTCTGCAGCGAGGCGGTGTAGTCGCCCTTCTCGAACTGCGCGTCGGCCACCGGCACCACCTCGCGCATCGCGGCGTGCAGCGCCTTCTCGGCCGGCTCCTTCAGCAGCAGGTCGCTGACGTGGGCATCGGCCTCGGGCGATTTCTTGAGGATGTTGCCGATGCGCTTGTTGGCGGCGGCCAGCGCCGGTGCTTCCGGCAGCGCGGCAAATGCGCGCACCGCCGCCAGCAGCTTGGGCACCTCGCCGAGCCGCTGCGGACGCGGGGCCAGCACGGCGTCGACTTCCTGAGCGCTGGCGCCCTGCTCGCGCAGGCTGCCGGAGAGCCGGTCGTAGATGAAGGCCTCCAGGGCATCGGTGGGATCGTTCAGCGCCAGCTCCCCGCCCTTCGGCGCATGGAAGGCGGCGAAGGCACTGCCCAGCACCGCGCGCAGGTCGAGCGGCAGGTGGCGCTCGACCAGCATGCGGATCACGCCCAGCGCATGGCGGCGCAGCGCGAATGGATCGCGGTCGCCGGTCGGCAGGTTGCCGATGCCGAACATGCCGACCAGCGTCTCGAGCTTGTCGGCCAGGGCGACCACGACGCCGACCGGGTTGCGCGGCAGTTCGTCACCCGCAAAGCGCGGCTTGTAGTGATCTTCGATCGCGTCGGCCACCGCGGCGTCGAGGCCGTCGTGCAGCGCGTAGTAGCGGCCCATCGTGCCCTGCAGCTCGGGGAACTCGCCGACCATGTCGGTCACCAGGTCGGCCTTGGCGAGCTGCGCGGCCTGCGTGGCCTGGCGCGCCAGGGTGGCGTCGCCGAGCTGCTCCGCCAGCGCGCGCGCGATGCGCATCACGCGCTCGACCCGCTCGCCCTGGGTGCCGAGCTTGTTGTGGTAGACCACCTTGGCCAGCGATTCGACCCGCGAGGCCAGCGACTTCTTGCGGTCCTGGTCGAAGAAGAACTTGGCGTCGGCCAGCCGCGGGCGCACCACGCGCTCGTTGCCGCCGATGACCGCGCTGGCGTCGTCGGGGCGGATGTTGCTGACCACCAGGAACTTGTTGCTGAGCTTGCCCGAGGCATCGAGCAGCGGGAAGTACTTCTGGTTGGCCTTCATCGTGAGGATCAGGCACTCCTGCGGCACGTCGAGGAACTCGCGCTCGAATTCGCACACCAGCACATTGGGCCGCTCGACCAGCGCCGTGACCTCGTCGAGCAGGGCGTCGTCGTCGATCGGCTGCATGCCGCCACCGACCTTCACGGCCGCTTCGGCGAGCTGCCGTGCGATCTCGAGCCGGCGCGCCTCGAAGCCCGGGATGACCGCGCCCTGCTCGCTCATCTGCCCGGCATAGCTGTTCGCGTCGCGCAGCTCGATCGGATCGACCGCCGCCTCGAAGCGATGGCCGTGCGTCTGCCGCCCGGCCGTCAGGCCGAGCGCGGCGACCGACACGACCGCGTCGCCGTGGAGCGCCACCAGGCCGTGCGCCGGCCGCACGAAGCTGACGCTGGTCCAGCCCGGCAGTTCGCAGTTGGTCTCGAGCTGGTAGCTCATGACCTTCGGGATCGGCAGCTTGGCGATCGCCTCGGCCAGCGCCTTCTGCAGCCCCTCGGCCAGGGTCGCGCCCTTGGCCGTGCTCTGGAAGAACAGGGCCTCTGCCTTGCCGTCCATGGCGCGCTGCAGCCCCGGTACCGCGCCGACGTCAGCGCCCAGCGCCGCCAGCCGCTTGAGCAGCGCGGGCGTGGCCTGGCCCGTGGCGTCGAGGCCCACCGTCACCGGCATGAGCTTCTGCGAAACCGCCTTGTCGGCGGCCTGCGCCAGCACGTTCGTCAGGTGCGCGGCCAGCCGCCGCGGCGAGGCATAGGCCGTGAGCACCGAACCGGCATCGGCCAGCCCCTGGGCGATCAGCTGGTCGCGCAGCACCGTGGCAAAGGCGTCGCCGAGCTTCTTCAGCGCCTTGGGCGGCAGTTCCTCGACGAACAGTTCGACGAGCAGGTTGTTGTTCGTGGTCATCGCTCAGGCCGCCTTCTTCGTCATCTGTGCAACCCACTCGCGCGGCGCCATCGGGAAACCGAGCCGCTCGCGGCTCTCGTAGTAGCTCTGCGCGACGCTGCGCGCGAGATTGCGGATGCGGCCGATGTAGGCGGCGCGTTCGGTCACGCTGATCGCGCCGCGCGCGTCCAGCAGGTTGAAGCTGTGGGCCGCCTTGAGCACCTGCTCGTAGGCCGGCAGCGCGAGCTGCACCTCCATGAGGTGCTTCGCCTGCTTCTCGTTCGCGGCGAAGGCGGTGAACAGGAAGTCGGCGTCGCTGTGCTCGAAGTTGTAGGTCGACTGCTCGATCTCGTTCTGCTTGAAGACGTCGCCGTAGCTCAGGCCCTCGGTCCACTTGAGGTTGTAGACGTTGTCAACGCCCTGCAGGTACATCGCGAGCCGTTCGAGCCCGTAGGTGATCTCGCCCGTGATCGGCTTGCAGTCGATGCCGCCGACCTGCTGGAAGTAGGTGAACTGGGTCACCTCCATGCCGTTGAGCCAGACCTCCCAGCCCAGGCCCCAGGCGCCGAGCGTCGGGTTCTCCCAGTCGTCCTCGACAAAGCGGATGTCGTTCTTCTTCAAGTCGAAGCCGAGCGCCTCGAGCGAGCCCAGGTAGAGCTCGAGGATGTTGCTCGGCGCCGGCTTCAGCACCACCTGGTATTGGTAGTAGTGCTGCAGCCGGTTCGGGTTCTCGCCGTAGCGGCCGTCCTTGGGCCGGCGGCTCGGCTGCACATAGGCCGCCTTCCAGGGCTCGGGGCCGAGCGCGCGCAGGAAGGTGGCGGTGTGCGAGGTGCCGGCGCCGACCTCCATGTCGTAGGGCTGCAGGAGCGCGCAGCCCTGGGCATCCCAGTAGGCTTGGAGCTTGAGAATGATCTGTTGGAAAGTCAGCATGATGGGCCTGGTTGCCGCAGGAGGGCGAAGCGCCCGCCGAGGCGGCGAACCGGCCATTTTAAGAGCCACAACCCGACCGCAGGATTCGCCCCGCGCCAGCCGGGGCGTGTTCGTGAAATACCGCGGAACCGGCTCCGCCGGGCCGCAGGTATTGCCCCCCGGTCAGGGGGGTGGGCGCCCGGACACGAAGTGCCGGGCAACCTGGGGGGCGAGTCAATACTCCCAGAAAATGCGCTGCAGTTCCTTCGTATCTTTGGTCTTCGTCAGCGCCACCATCGTCAGGATCCGCGCCTTCTGCGGCCGCAGGTCGTGCGCCACCACCCAGTCGTACTTGTCGTCCGGCTGCTCGGCGTTGCGGATCACGAAGCCGTCCGGCACCCGCGAGCTGCGGATCACCAGGATGCCGTCGGCGCGCACCTTCTGCAGCACCGGCACGATCCGGTCGGCCACCGAGCCGTTGCCGGTGCCGGCATGCACCAGCGCCTTGATGCCGCTGGCGGCCAGGGCGTTGATGGCGGTGGGGGCGACGCCTTCGTAGCCCAGCGCGATCTCCACCGGGGGCAGCGCGTCGATGCTGTCGATGTCGAACTCCGACTGCATCGTGTGGCGCTTCACCGGCGCGCGGAACCAGTAGTTGCGGCCCTCCACGATCATGCCCAGCGGACCCCACTGGCTCTTGAAGGCCTCGGTCTTGATGTTGACCGTCTTGCTGACGTCGCGGCCGCTCTGGATCTCATCGTTCATCGTCACCAGCACGCCTCGGCCGCCGGCATCCTTGCTGGCCGCGACGTTGACCGCGTTGAACAGGTTCAGCGCGCCGTCGGCCGACAGCGCAGTGCCTGGACGCATCGAGCCGACCAGGATGATCGGCTTGGCCGTGTGGACCGTCAGCGTCAGGAAGTAGGCGGTTTCTTCCAGCGTGTCGGTGCCGTGGGTGATGACGATGCCGTCGACGTCGGCCTGCTTCGACAAGGCGGAAACGCGCTTGGCCAGGGTCAGGAGGTTGTCGTTGGTGAGGCTTTCGGAGGCGACCTGGAACACCTGCTCGCCGCGCACGTTCGCCACCTTGGACAGTTCGGGCAGGCCCGCGATCAGCTTGTCGACCGGCACCTTGGCGGCCGAGTAGGTCGCGCTGTTGACCGCCGAGGCACCGGCGCCGGCGATGGTGCCGCCGGTGGCCAGGATCACGACGTTGGGCAGCGACTGGGCCTGGGCGATGGCGGCGGCGGCCAGCAGCGCGGCGGCGCCCGCCAAGCTGCGGAATCGGGAAGCGAAGTACATGGAGACTCCTTTTGGAGGTGTGGTGCGGAGGGCCGAAAAGATACCGGATCGCGGCCATTCCGGCGCAGGCCGTCGATGCCGTGCACGCATGCGGTCATGCCGGCCAGCCCGACCTCGTGGCGCAGCAAGATCCGGGCAAGCGCTACCATCCCCGGGCGGCACCCGCCGAAAACGATGACCTCCGAGACCTTCTCTTCCGAGTCCCCGGCCGCGCAGCAGATGCCGGCCCCCAGCGGCCCGCTGTCGCGCGCGCGGCCCGGGCGCGAGCGCATCCTGGCCGCGATCCGCAGCGCGGCCATCGCCGAATTCAGCCTGCACGGCCTCAAGGGCGCCTCGACGCAGGCGATCGCCGCCCGCGCCGGGCTCACCAAGCCCCAGTTGCACTACTACATTCCCGGCAAGGAAGAGCTCTACGAAGAGCTGTTGATGCAGGTGCTGCACGACTGGAAGGTGGTGTTCTCGTTCGAGGACCATGCCGGCGCGCCCGGCGCGGTGCTGGGCGACTACATCCGCAAGAAGCTAGACCACGCCTTCGACAGCCCCGAGATCTCGCGGATCTTCACCCGCGAGGTGCTCGACGGCGGCCGCAACCTCGAGCGCTACTGGCCCAACGCCAGGCTCTGGACGCAAAAGAAGGTCGACATCATCAACGGCTGGATCGCGCGCGGCCTGATGCGCCCGCTCGACGCCCGGCTGCTGCTGATGCACATCTGGGCCATGACCCAGAGCTATGCCGACTACGCGCTGCAGACGCGCGTGATGCTCGGCCTGCCGCCCGACGCGCCGATCGACCGCGAGCCGATCGCGCGCGAGTTGGTCGCCTTCGTCCTCGGCGGCTGCGGGATCAAGCCCTAGCTTCTCCCCTGCCTGCTCGCCGGACGTCCCGCTTTTGGTGCGGAGGCCCTGGCACGTCGCTTGCATAACCTGACCACTTGCTCTGATTAAGCGGTCAAACACACCATGCGAGTGCTCGTCGTCTATTGCCACCCGGTCGAAACCAGCTTCCACGCGGCGCTGCACCAGGAGGTGCTGCGCAACCTGCGCGCCGCCGGCCATGAGGTTGATGACTGCGACCTCTATGCCGAGGGCTTCGACCCGGTGCTGTCGCGCGAGGAGCGCCTCGGCTACCACGAGGTGCCGAGCAATCAGCTGCCGCTGCAGCGCCATGTCGAGCGGCTGCAGTGGGCCGAAGGCATCGTGTTCTGCTTCCCGACCTGGTGCTTTGGCCTGCCGGCGATGCTCAAGGGCTATTTCGACCGGCTCTTCATGCCCGGCGTCGCCTTCGACCTCAGCGACCCGAAGAACGTCAAGCCGATGCTCACCAACATCCAGCGCATCTCGGCCGTCGTGACCTACGGCCGCCCGCGCTGGGTCGCCTGGTACATGGGCGACCCCCCGCGCAAGATCGTCACGCGCTACATGCTGCGCCTCACCGGCAAGCAGGCGCGGGTCGACTACCACGCCCACTACCACATGAACGTGGCGACCGAGCCGCAACTCAAGCGCTTCATGCAGCGCGTGGGCAGCGCGATGGCGCGCTTCGCTTGATCCCTTCCCGTCACAGGACTCCCATGCTCCACGGCTATATCCCGCCCCACCGCTTCCTGCCCTACCTGAGCTGGACCGAGATCGACGCGCTGCCCGACCGCGAGAACACAGTCATCGTGCTGCCCTGCGGCGCCATCGAGCAGCACGGCCCGCACCTGCCCTGCTCGGTCGACAGCGTCATCGCCTCGGGCGTGATGGGCAAGGCCCTCGAACGCCTGCCGCCCGAAGTGCGGGCCTTTGCCCTGCCGACCATCACCTACGGCAAGTCGGAAGAGCACCTGCACTTCCCGGGCACCATGACCTTGACCGGCACCACCCTGCTCTCGACCGTGATCGAGATCGGCGAGTCGGTCTACCGCTCGGGCTTTCGCAAGCTGCTGTTCGCCAACGGCCATGGCGGCCAGCCGCAGGTGCTGGAGATGGCGGCGCGCGAGCTGCGGCTGCGCCATGGCGACTACGTGGTCGTGCCGCACGGCGTGTCGCGGCTGCCGAGCGCGGCCAGCAAGCAGGTGAGCGACCAGGAAAAGCGCCTCGCGATGCACGCCGGCCATTCGGAGACGGCGCTGATGCTCGCGCTGGCGCCCGACACGGTGCACATGGAACGAGCCGCCGCCAATTTCCCGCCGCCGTTCCCGATCAAGCTGCTGTCGCCCGACGGCCGCCCGGCCTGTGCCTGGACCGCGCGCGATTTCGGCCCCAGCGGCGTCATCGGCGATCCGACCAGCGCCACCCGCGAGCAGGGCGAGGAGATCCTCGACACCCTGGCCGCGAGCTGGGTGCAGGCGCTGACCGAGCTGCACGCCCTGCGCTGGGTGGTGCGCGACGAAGCCACCTGGGGCCGCGGCCACGAACAGGGCTTCATCCAGACCGCCGCCGCAGCCGCGGCCTGAGGCCCGCTCCTTGCATCCGATTCCGCTTCGACTCCAACCCCACAGAGAGGTCCCCACCATGCGCCTTCCCCTCGCCCTCCGTCTCGCCCCCCTGGCCGCAGCCCTCGCGCTGGCCGCCGCCGCGCCGGCCCAGGCCCAGGACAAGTTCACCTACATGACCAACTGGTACGCGCAGGCCGAGCACGGCGGCTTCTACCAGGCGGTCGCCCAGGGCATCTACAAGAAGTACGGCCTCGACGTCACGATCAAGATGGGCGGGCCGCAGGTCAACATCACGCAGATGATGGCCGCCGGCCAGGCTGACTGCATCATGGGCTCGAGCGACATCCAGATGATGCAGGTGCGCGAAGGCGGCGTGCCGGTGGTCAACGTGGCGGCCTTCTTCCAGAAGGACCCGCAAGTGCTGATCGCCCACGACGACGTCAAGAAGTTCGAGGACCTCAAGGGCAAGACGATCCTGATCGGCGCCCAGGCCAACCGCGGCTACTGGCCCTGGCTGAAGGCCAAGTTCGGCCTCACCGACGAACAGACGCGCCCCTACACCTTCAACATCCAGCCCTTCGTCGCCGACAAGAACACGGCGCAGCAGGGCTACCTGACCTCCGAGCCCTACGCGATCCAGAAGGCCGGCGTGAAGAGCACCGTGCTGATGTTCAGCGACCACGGCTTCCCGGCCTATGCGACCACGGTCTCGTGCATGGACAAGACCGTGAAGGAGCGCAACAAGCAGGTGGCGGCCTTCGTCAAGGCCTCGGCCGAGGGCTGGAAGAGCTACCTCAATGATCCGGCGCCCGCCAATGCGCTGATCAAGAAGGACAACCCCAACATGACCGACGACCAGCTCGCCTACAGCGTCGCCAAGCTCAAGGAAATGGGCATGGTCACCGGCGGCGACGCGGCCACCCAGGGCATCGGCGTGATCACCGACGCACGCACCAAGGCCAGCTACGACTTCCTGGTCTCGGCCAAGCTGCTCGACCCGGCCAAGGTCGAGATCGCCAAGACCTACACCACTGAATTCGTGAAGGACGCGAAGGTCCTGCCCTGACACACCGGGCGCCTCGGCGCCCCTCTCGAAAGGCTCTGCATGAACGACACCGAATCCGCCGCCTACACGCTGCCGGCGCAGCCCCGGCTCACTGTCCCCGCCGTCGAGGTCCTGTCCGCCGAGAAGACCTATCCGAACGGCACCCAGGCGCTGCTGCCGGTGGACCTCCGGATCGCCGAAGGCGAATTCGTCACCCTGCTCGGCCCCTCGGGCTGCGGCAAGAGCACCTTGCTCAAGATGGTGGCCGGCATGCTCGAGCCGACCGACGGCCGCCTGCTGGTCTGGCGCAAGCCGGTGGCGCAGATCGACGAGAGCGGCCGCCGCATGGCCTTCGTGTTCCAGTCGCCGACGCTGATGCCCTGGGCCAGCGTGCGCACCAATGTGCGGCTGCCGCTCGACCTCGCCGGCGTGCCGCGCAAGGAGGCGGAAGACCGCGTCGCCGAGGCGCTCGAACTGGTCGGCCTGGACAAGTTCGCGAGCGCCCTGCCGCGCGCCCTGTCGGGCGGCATGCAGATGCGGGTGTCGATCGCGCGCGGCCTGGTCACGCAGCCCGACCTGCTGCTGATGGACGAGCCCTTCGGCGCGCTCGACGAGATCACGCGCCACAAGCTCGACGCCGAACTGCTTGAGCTGTGGCAGAAGAAGAAACTCACGGTGATCTTCGTGACCCATTCGATCCACGAGGCGGTGTTCCTGTCGAGCCGCGTCGTGATGATGGCCGCGCGGCCGGGCCGCGTGGTCGAGCAGTTCCGCATCGACGAGCCCTACCCGCGCCGCGCCGACTTCATGGTGTCGCCGCAGTTCAGCCGCTACGCCAAGACCTTGCAGGACAGCCTGCTGCGCGCCAGCAGCGCGCACGACGAGGTGCAGGCATGAGCGCGTTGGCACCTACAACCGCCGCCGGAACGACGACGATGACCTCCTCCGCAACACCAAGCAGGTCGCGCCCGGCGCCGAAGCCGACGCTGAAGAACCAGCCGACCCGCATTCCGCTGCTCCAGCAGCCGCACGTGCAGCGCGTCATGTATCCGCTGCTGGTCGGCGTGGTGCTGATCGGGCTCTGGCAGGGCCTGGTCACGGCGATGGAGCTGCCGCCCTACCTGGTGCCCTCGCCCTACCTGATGATGCAGACGCTGGTCACCGACTGGGTGCCGCTCGGCATGGCCCTGATGGTGACGCTCAAGATCACCGTGCTGTCCTTCGTGGTCGCGACCATCGCCGGCGTACTGATCTCCTTCCTGTTCGTGCAGAGCAAGCTGATCGAGACCGCGCTGTTCCCCTACGCGGTGCTGCTGCAGGTGACGCCGATCGTCGCGGTCGCGCCGCTGATCATCATCTGGGTCAAGAACCCGACCGCCGCGATGGTGGTCTGCGCCGCGCTGGTCGCACTGTTCCCGATCATCAGCAACACCACGCTCGGCCTGCGCAGCATCGACCCCGACCTGCAGAGCTACTTCAAGCTCAACCGCGCCACCCGCTGGCAGCAGCTGGTGCGCCTGCGCATCCCGAGCGCGCTGCCCTACTTCTTCGGCGGCCTGCGCATCTCGAGCGGGCTGGCGCTGATCGGCGCCGTGGTCGCCGAATTCGTCGCCGGCACCGGCGGCTCGGGTGCCGGCCTGGCCTACCAGATCCTGCAGGCCGGCTTCCAGCTCAACATCCCGCGCATGTTCGCGGCCCTGCTGCTGATCTCGCTGACCGGCGTCGCGCTGTTCGTGCTGATGGCCTGGCTCACCAAGCTCGCGCTCGGCTCCTGGCACGCGAGCGAACTCTCCCAAGACTGATTCCGATGAACGCACCCATGACCTCGATCGAGCGCCTGCACCTCGAACTGCCCGAACTCGACTGGATCACCGACCCGAGCCGGATCGCGCGGCTGTCGCAGGACTTCGCCTGGTTCAGCCCCGTGCTCGACCGGCAGCTGAAGGACAAGCGCGCCGACGCCGTCGTGCGCCCGCGCACCGAGGACGAGATCCGCGCCCTGGTCGGCGCCTGCGCCCGGCTCGGCGTGCCGATCACGATCCGCGGCAGCGGCACCGGCAACTACGGCCAGACCACGCCGCTGGCCGGCGGCGTGGTGCTCGACATGACCGGCTACAACGCGCTTCTGTGGGTGCGCACCGGCGTCGCCCGGGCGCAAGCCGGCATCCGACTCGGCGAATTCGAGAAGCACACCCGCCCCTCCGGCCAGGAGCTGCGCTGCATTCCGTCGACCTACCGCAGCGCGACGCTCGGCGGCCTGTTCGGCGGCGGCTTCGGCGGTGTCGGATCGATCAACTACGGCCCGCTCGGCGCTCCCGGCAACGTGCTCGGGCTGCGCGCCATGACCATCGAACCCGAGCCGCAGATCGTCGAGCTGCGCGGCGCCGAGGCGCTGCGCATGCACCACCTGTGGGGCACCAACGGACTGGTGCTCGAGCTCGAAGTGGCGCTGGCGCCGGCCCATCCCTGGCTGGAAAGCCTGGTGGTGTTCGACGCCTTCGCCCCGGCGCTGGCCTTCGCCGATGCGCTGGCGAACGCCCCCGGCATCGTCAAGCGCGAGGTGGCCTTCTTCGCCAGCCCGGTGCCCGACCACCTGGCGCAGCTCGCCGAGCATCTGCCCAAGGGCTGCCACGCGGTGCTGTCGCTGGTGGCGGAGTCCTCCGAAGACCCGATGCGCGCGCTGGCCGACACGCACGGCGGCCGCATGACCTACCGCAAGACCGCCGACGAGGTGAAGAAGAGCAACCGCACGCTGATGGAGTTCACCTGGAACCACACGACGCTGCACGCGCTCAAGGTCGACAAGTCGCTGACCTACCTCCAGAGCAGCTTCGTCCCGGGCCGGCACGTGGCGCAGATCACCGAGATGGAGCAGCGCTTCGCCGGCGAGGTCCTGATGCACGTCGAGTTCCTGCGCGGCCTCGACGGCCTCCTCACCTGCAGTGCGCTGCAGCTGGTGCGCTTCACGACCGAGGAGCGGCTGGACCAGATCATCCGCCTGCATCGCGAGCACGGCGTGCGCATCAACAACCCGCACGTCTTCGTCGTCGAAGACGGCAAGGCCGGAGGCGCCTTGCCGCCCGAGATCGTCGAGATGAAGAAGCGCTTCGATCCGCGCGGGCTGCTGAACCCGGGCAAGCTGCGCGACTGGCCCGTGAAGCCCTAGGCAGAACGGCGGCGGCGGACGATCGTCGCGGCGACCACGGCCAGCGCCAATCCCCACAACGGCCAGAGCCCGAAGCGCGACACCCACACCGCAAACGGCGTGCGCCCGCCCCGCCCTTCCACCTCGGCCTTCAGCACGCCGCGCGTGAGCCGCGGCAGTGAATGCGTCACCTGGCCGCGATGGTCGATCACGACCGTGGCGCCGGTGTTGGTGGCACGCACCATCGGTCGCTGGAACTCCAGCGCCCGCATGCGCGAGATTGCCAGGTGCTGGTCGATCGCGATCGAGTCGCCGAACCAGGCGATGTTGCTGACGTTGAGCAGCACCGTCGGCGCCTCCTCGGCGCTGCGGAAGTTGGCACCGATCTCGTCGCCGAACAGATCCTCGTAGCAGATGTTCGGCGCGATGCGCTGGCCCAGCCAGACGAACGGCGCCTGCGCCAGCCCGCCGCTGCGGAAGTCGCCGAGCGGGATGTTCATCATGTCGGTGAACCAGCGGAACAGGCCCGGGATGAATTCGCCGAAAGGCACCAGGTGGTGCTTCTCGTAGCGATAGGGCGCCGCCTCGCCCGGACGGAAACCCAGCACGGCATTGCTGTAGGAACGGCCATCGCCCATCGGCAGGCCGACGATGGCGGCCTGGGTGCCGCTCGCATAGCGGGCCGCGATCGCCTCCAGGTAGCCCGGCGGCAATTGCGAGGCCAGCAGGGGCAGGGCCGTCTCCGGCGTGATCACCAGCGGCGCGTCGGCATCCCGCAGCTGCTCGCCGTACCACTGCAGCGCGGTCGCGATGCCGCCGCCCGGAATGAACTTCTCGTCCTGCGGAATGTTGCCCTGCAGCAGCGCGACGGTGATGCGGCCGCGCGAACGGGCCGCATCGTCGGCCGGCACGCCGCGCGCCAGCGCGATCAGCGCCGGAACGCCGAACAGCACCAGCGCCAGCCCGACGGGCAGCGCAAAGGCGCGCCCGCGCGCATGGCGCATGGCCAGCGGCACCAGCGTCGCGATGCCGGCAGCGATCGCGCCGATCCCGTAGACGCCGACCCAGGGCGCATAGACCGCCAGCGGCCCTTCGACGTGGGCATAGCCGCCCGCGCCCCATGGAAAGCCCGTGAACCAGCTGCCGCGCAGCAGTTCGGCCAGGGTCCACAGCGCGGCGAAGAAGGCCGCCGCGCGCAGCGGGCTCGCCGGGGCGAAGGCCACGTACAGGGCGCAGCCGAGCGCGTAGTAGAGCGACAGCGCGGCCGCCAGCGCGAACACCGCCACGGCGGCCAGCGGCGCCGGCAGGCCGCCATAGGTGTGCATCGAGATGAACAGCCACCAGAAGGTGCCGCAGAGCCAGGCGGTCGCGAACACCCAGCCGAGCAGCCCCGCCGCGCGCCAGGGCCGGGGCCCGGCGGCCGGCGCATCACCGCCGGCGGGACGCAGCGCGTCCAGCTGCCAGACCAGCGCGGCCAGCGACAGCAGCTGCAGCCACCACAGCGGCTGGCCGTTCCAGGGCGCGGCCATCGAAGCCGCCTGGGCCAGCCCCGCGAGCCCGAAGCCCAGCGCGCGCAATGGGGTTTTCAATCGGCCGAGTCGTCGCCGCGCGCCGGCGAGACCTTGAACCAGCGCACCGCGCCGCCCTTGGTGTGCAGCACGACGAAGTCGAAGGCGCCGAGCGCATAGTGCTCGCCGCGCTTGGGCACGTGACCCATCTCGTGCGCGATCAGGCCGCCGATGGTGTCGAACTCCTGGCTCAGCGCCTCGTCGTCGAAGGTGATGCCGAAGGCCTCGGCCACCCGCTCGATCGGCGTGTCGCCCGCCACCCGGTAGGTGTGGTCGGCCAGGCCGAAGATGTCGCCCTCGTCCTCGGGGATGTCGAACTCGTCCTCGATCTCGCCGACGATCTGCTCGAGCACGTCCTCGATGGTGATCAGGCCGGCGACGCGGCCGAACTCGTCGATCACCACCGCCAGGTGGTTGCGGTTGCCGCGGAACTCGCGCAGCAGGTCGTTCAGGCCCTTGCTCTCGGGCACGAAGGTCGGCGGCCTCAGCAGCGCGCGGATGTTCAGCCCCGGCGCGCGCTGCAGCTTGAGCAGGTCCTTCGCGAGCAGGATGCCGATGATGTTTTCCTTCTCGCCCTCGTAGACCGGAAAGCGCGAGTGGGCGGTGTCGATCACCAGGTGCAGCAGCGCGTCGTAGGGCGCGTCGATGTTGACCAGGTCCATCCGCGGCGCGGCCACCATCACTTCGCCGGCGGTCATGTCGGCCATGCGCAGCACGCCTTCGAGCATCACGCGAGACTCGGCGCCGATCACGTCGTTGTCCTCGGCGTCGGCGAGCGTTTCGATCAGTTCGTCGCGGGAATCGGGCCCGGGATGGATGAATTCGGCGAGCTTCTGAAGAAAGCTGCGCTTGTCTTCGCGTTCGACGGGCGCGCGATCAGGGTGAGGGTCGGCCACTGCAGCAGGGCGGAGTTGGGGAAACGCAAGGATAACCCACCCCCGGAGCCTGGCGCTGCGCGGCCGGACTTCGAGGCGGGTTCAGGGAGCGGACTTCTCGCGCGCGGCGCGCACGCCGCTTCGGATTTCCTGCAGTTCGCCCAGGAAAGACCAGAACTGCTTGGCCCGGGTCTTCAGCTGGTAGTCGATCTGCGCGAAGTGCTGCAGCGCGATTTCGCTCATGCGGCTGTCGAAGGTGGCGGCCGGCAGTTCGAGGTGGGCCTCGGACTCGGAGCCGCTGCGCACCACGGTCGCGCCGGCATTGCGCGCGATTTTCAGCATCGCGGCGTTCTCGCTCAGGGCGTGGATGAACAGCATGCCGACACCTTCGTTGCGCGCCACCACCACGGCGCGCTCGAACAGGCGCGCGCCGTAGCCGCG
This sequence comes from Variovorax sp. J31P207, assembly GCF_030316965.1. Taxonomy (NCBI): domain Bacteria; kingdom Pseudomonadati; phylum Pseudomonadota; class Betaproteobacteria; order Burkholderiales; family Comamonadaceae; genus Variovorax; species Variovorax sp. J31P207. Next base: position 6,787 of record NZ_JASZYN010000023.1, on the reverse strand, counting down.
TCCGCGGGCGTGGACGGCCACGGAAACGCCGAACTCGGCGCAGTCCTGCTGCTGGTCGGCAGGGGCGAAGGCCAGGTGGGCCATCGCGATCAATTCGAGCCGGCGGTTGTAGATGCCGAACAGTTCGTCGCGCTCGAAATCGAGCCCGTCGACATAGCGTTGGACTTGTTCGTCGGAGGCCGCATAGCCGAACCGCAGGTAGCGGTCGTGCTGCGGCAGGGCCAGCAGGTGCTGCGCGATGCGGTCGCGCTCGCGCGGGCCGATCGAGCGGATCGGCACCATGACGGGGTGCGGCGCGGCGGCGCGCGGTTGCGCCTCAACCATCGGCGCCTTCAAGAACGAGCCGACGCCGAGTGAGGCTAGAAAGAGGGCCTTGGCGGTAAGCATGCATGGAATATAAGGGTTTTCCCTAGACCCTCAAGGGGGCGGGGTCTGCTCCCAGACGATTCAGTGAACAATTTCCGCTCCTGCCTTATCGGCAGCCGACGCACGTTGTTACAGGGGCACGGCCGTCGTCGCCTTGACCCGGTCGAGCACGAAGCTGGTCTTGCAATCCTGGACGCTCGGGTGCTTCAGCAGGGTGTTCATGATGAAGCGGCTGTAGTGCGCCATGTCGGCCACGACCACGCGCAGCAGGTAGTCCATCTCGCCGGTCAGCGCCGCGCATTCGACGACCTCGGGCCAAGTTTGCACGCTCGCCCGGAACAAGTCCATCGGGTTGCGCTTGTGGCTTTCAGTGAGCTTTTCGAGGCGCACGTTGAGGTAGGCGGTGAGCCCCAGGCCGACCGCCTCGGGCTTGACCAGAGCGACATAGCGGTCGATCACGCGGCTTTCCTCCAGCCGCTTGACGCGCCGCAGCACGGCACTGGGCGACAGGCTGACCTGCTCGGCCAGCTGGTCGTAGGTGGCGCGTCCGTCGGACTGAAGCGTGCGCAGGATCTGGCGATCTATCTTGTCAAGTGCATCCATTGCTGGATTTTTACAGCTTTCCTGCGTGAGGCAACCATTCGATGCCTAATAACGCCGAAATCATGAAGGCCCGCGCTTTTACAGTTCCATACCGACACCGCGTCGCCGCGGCCGCACACTGACTTCCCACGGAGATCACACCATGAGCACCACCGACACTGCCGCCTTCACCCCCTGGGAGAACCCGATGGGCACCGACGGCTTCGAATTCATCGAGTACGCGGCACCGGACCCCGCCGCCATGGGCCGCGTCTTCGAGCAGATGGGCTTCCGGCCGATCGCCAGGCACCGCCACAAGAACGTGCTGCTGTACCGCCAGGGCACGATCAACTTCATCATCAACTCCGAGCCCGACTCGTTCGCCCAGCGCTTCGCGCGCCAGCACGGCCCCAGCATCTGCGCCATCGCCTTCCGCGTGCAGGATGCCAAGGCGGCCTACGAGCGCGCGATCGGCCTCGGGGCCTGGGGCTTCGCGCCCGGCGCCGGCCCGGGCGAGCTCAACATCCCGGCGATCAAGGGCATCGGCGACAGCCTGATCTATTTCGTCGACCGCTGGCGCGGCAAGAACGGCGCGGCACCCGGCGACATCGGCAACATCGGCTTCTACGACGTCGACTTCGAGGCCCTCCCGGGCCTCTCGGCGGTCGAGGCGCTGGCGCCCGAAGGCCATGGCCTGACCTACATCGACCACCTGACGCACAACGTGCACCGCGGGCGGCTCAAGGAGTGGGCCGATTTCTACGAGCGGCTGTTCAACTTCCGCGAGATCCGCTACTTCGACATCGAGGGCCAGGTCACGGGCGTCAAGAGCAAGGCCATGACCAGCCCCTGCGGCAAGATCCGCATCCCGATCAACGAGGAAGGCAACGAGAAGGCCGGCCAGATCCAGGAGTACCTCGACAGCTACCGCGGCGAGGGCATCCAGCACATCGCGATGGGCTCGCGCGACCTCGCGCACTCGGTCGATGCGCTGCGCGCCTCGGGCGTCAAGCTGCTCGACACCATCGACACCTACTACGAGCTGATCGACAAGCGCATCCCAGGCCATGGCGAAGACGTGGCGGCGCTCAAGCAGCGCAAGATCCTGGTCGACGGCAAGAAGGGCGCGCTGCTGCTGCAGATCTTCAGCGAGAACCAGCTCGGGCCGATCTTCTTCGAGTTCATCCAGCGCAAGGGCGACGACGGCTTCGGCGAAGGAAACTTCAAGGCACTGTTCGAGAGCATCGAGCTCGACCAGATTCGCCGCGGGGTGCTGGCCGCCGCACAATAGGCGCCCCAATCCACCTGGAGCCTCCATGCGCCTGCCGACGTCGTCCCCGCTTCGTTCCCTACCCTGGATCGCCGCCGCGGCGCTGGTGCTCGGAGGCTGCGCCACGGCGCCACCCCAGGCGACGCCGGTGTCCCGCCTGGACGCCGTGCAGAAGGCCGGCGTGCTGCGCATCTGCACGCCGGGCGACTACAAGCCCTTCAGCTTCCAGAAGCCGGACGCGGGCTACGAGGGCATCGACGTCGACCTCATGACGGGCTTCGCCGCCAGCCTCAACGCCCGGCCGGAGTGGATCAAGACCAGCTGGGCCAACCTGATGCCCGACCTCACTGCGGCCAAGTGCGACATGGCGGTCGGCGGCATCTCGGTGACCACCGACCGGCAGAAGCTCGCCTTCTTCAGCAGCGCCTACATGGTCAACGGCAAGACGCCGATCGCGCGCTGCGCCGATGTCGCCAAGTACCAGACGGTGGCCCAGATCGACAAGCCCTCGGTGCGCGTGATTTTCAACCCGGGCGGCAGCAACGAGCGCTTCGCGCGCGCCAACTTCAAGCAGGCCAAGCTGACCCTGCACGGCGAGAACGTCACGATCTTCGACGAGATCCTGGCCAACCGCGCCGACGTCTTCGTCACCGAGTCGGCCGAGGCCATCACGCAGCAGAAGCTCAAGCCCGGCCTCTGCGCGATCAATCCCGACAAGCCGCTCCAGTACGGCGAGATGGCCTGGCTGCTGCCGCGCGACGACGTCGCCTTCAAGTCCTATGTCGACCAGTGGCTGCATCTGTCGCAGGCCGGCGGCGAGTTCCAGCGCGTGATGGACCGCTGGCTCAAGTAGCGTCGAGCAGCGCCAGGACCTCGCGCCGGACGGGCGCGTCGAAGGCCAGCTCCACGTGGCCGCGGCCGGCCGCGAGCCGGTTGTCCGCGCCCGGCAAGGTGGCCACCGAGGTCGGGAACACGATGTTGTCGCTGTTCGAATACCAGCAGCTGAAGGGCACCTGCTGCACGCTCGTGCGCTCGCCGTCGATGCGTCGCAGCCATTCGCCGCCCATCCGCATCTGGCGGCCGTTGGCGGTGCGGCCGAAGCGCGCCAGCCAGGTGCCGCGATGCGGCGTGCCGAGGGTCGCGATGCGATGTACCCGCGCGCCATCCGCATCGCGCAGCCAGGCCCGGGCCGCGAGCCCGCCCATGCTGTGGCAGATCAGGAGCGGCGGCTGGCCGGTCGCGGCGGTCACGCGCACGATGGCGGCGTCGATCGTCTGCACGTAACTGTCGATCGAACCGAAGACCGGCTCGAGGTCGACCGCGACGAAGGCACGGTCGGCAGCGCGCAGTTCGCGCAGCCAGGGCGTCCAGAACGCGCGATTGCCGACGAAGCCGTGCACCAGCACGACGCCCCGCCGCGCTGCCTGCGGCAGGTGGTCCGGAATGGCGCGCCACCGAAAGGGCTGGTACCAGCCGAAGACGCTCGGCGCCGCGATGCTCTCGGCCAGCCAGGCCTTGAAGAACTGCCAGCCGCTGGCACGCGGCAGCGGGTCGCTGTCATCGACGCGCCAGGCCAGCACGAACTCGAACGCGAGGAAGACCGCGTGGGAGCCACTGAGCACCAGCAGCCCCGCGATCGCCAGCGCCGGCGAACGGCTCCACCAGGCGGCGGTCCACGCCACCGCGGCGACCAGCCAGGCCAAGACCAACCAACGCTGAGCACGTGCAACCATCCGTCAACTATCGCACGCGCGACCCGCGCTCCTAGGACAAGCCCGCTGGCGTCGGGTGGCGGGTCGCTCCGACAATCCGCGCCAAAGGAGATCGAATGCAGACATCAGTGCTTCAGAGTTATCCCGCCGGCGTGCCGCATGAAGTCCATCCCGAGCAGTACGGCTCGCTGGGGCAGTTGTTCGACGAGTCGTTCAAGCGCTACGCCGAGCGCCCCTTCTCGGTCTGCATGGAGCAGTGGATGACCTATGGCGAGGTCGACGTGCTGTCGAAGGCCCTGGGCGCATGGCTGCAGTCGCTCGGCCTCGAGCCCGGCGCCCGCGTGGCGGTGATGCTGCCCAACGTGCCCCAGTTCGCGGTCACGGTCTGCGGCGTGCTGCGTGCGGGCTACACCTGCGTCAACGTCAATCCGCTCTACACCGCGCGCGAACTCGAGCACCAGCTCAGGGATTCGGGCGCCACCACGATCGTCATCCTCGAGAACTTCGCCACCACGCTCGAGCAGGTGATCGAACAGACCGCGATCAAGCACGTGGCCGTGACCTCGATGGGCGACCTGCTCGGCGGCATGTACGGCGCCTGGATCACCTTCGCCGTGCGCCATCTCGCGAAGATGGTGCCGCCCTACAAGATCGCGCTGTCCAACGGACGCACCGTCACGCCGTTCAAGGATGCGATCGCAGCCGGTCGCGGCCGCACGCTGGCGGCCGATCCGAGCACCCTCGATTCGATCGCGTTCCTGCAGTACACCGGCGGCACCACGGGGCTGTCGAAAGGCGCGGTGCTGACCCATCGCAACATCGTCGCCGCCACCCTGCAGGCCGAGGCCTGGTTCACGCCGGCGCTGGGGCGGGCGGGCGACCTGTCCAAGGTCAACAGCATCGCCGCCCTGCCGCTGTATCACATCTTCGCCCTGACGCTGCTCCTGCTCGCGATCCGCCAGGGTTCGCACCTGACGCTGGTGCCCAACCCGCGCGACATCGGCAAGTTCGTCGCGGTCCTCAAGAAGCGGCCGTTCCACATGCTTCCCGCGGTGAACACGCTCTTCAATGCCCTGCTGGTCCATCCGGAGTTCAAGAGCGTCGACTTCTCGCAGCTGTTCGTCTCGCAGGCCGGCGGCATGGCGGCCTCCGAGGGCACGGCGCGCAAGTGGTTCGAGGTCACGGGCTGCCCGATGATCGAAGGCTGGGGCATGAGCGAGACCTGCGCGATCGGCACCAACAACCCGGTCACCAACACCCACTACAGCGGCAACATCGGCCTGCCGCTGCCCGGCATCGAGATCGCGATCAAGGACGACCAGGGCCGCTCGCTGCCGGCGGGCGAGCCCGGCGAACTCTGCATCAAGGGGCCGAACGTGATGGTCGGCTACTACAACCAGCCGGCCGAGACTGCGGCCGCCTTCACGGCCGACGGCTTCATGCGCACCGGCGACATCGCGGTCATGCAGGAAGACGGCTACAGCCGGATCGTCGACCGCAAGAAGGACATGATCATCGTCAGCGGGTTCAACGTCTTCCCGAACGAGCTCGAGAACGTGATCTCGCTGTGCCCCGGGGTGGTCGAGTGCGCCGCCGTCGGCGTGCCCGACGAGAAGCAGGGCGAGGCGATCAAGGTCTTCGTGGTCCGCAAGGATCCGGCGCTGACCGAGGAAGCCGTCATGCGCTATTGCCATGACCAGCTGACGGGCTACAAGCGGCCGAAGCAGATCGAGTTCCGCGACGCGCTGCCGAAGACCAACGTGGGCAAGATCCTGCGCCGCGAACTGCGCGTGGGCGCGACGGGTTGACATCGGCGACGGACGGCCTGCCCGCGGGACTTCAGGTCTTCGAGCGCGGCTGGCTGTCGGCCAACAACCTGCTGTTCACCGGCCGCGCGCAGACGGCCGTGGTCGACACGGGCTACGCGACACATTCGATGCAGACGGTTGCGCTGATCGACGCCGCGCTGGGGCCGCGGCCGCTGGACCTGCTGCTCAACACCCATCTGCACAGCGACCACTGCGGCGGCAACGCCGCGCTCCAGTCGCGACATCCCGGCGTGCGAACGTTGATCCCTCCCGGCGAAGCTGCGGCGGTGGAGGCCTGGGACGAAGAGGCCTTGAGTTTCAAGGCCACTGGCCAACGCTGCGACCGCTTCCGCTTCGATGGGCTGCTCGCCCCGGGCACCGAGATCTTGCTGGCCGACCTCCCGTGGCAGGTCCATGCCGCCAAGGGACACGATCCGCATTCGGTCATCTTGTTCGAGCCCGATTCGAGGACCCTGGTCTCGGCCGATGCGCTCTGGGAAAACGGGTTCGGCGTGGTCTTTCCGGAATTGTTCGGCGAACCCTCGTTCGACGAGGTCGAGGCCACGTTGGAGCTGATCGAATCGCTGGCACCACTGCACGTGATTCCCGGCCACGGGCGCGTCTTTCACGATGCGCCCGCAGCCTTGCGGAAGGCTCGCAGCCGGCTCGAAGGCTTCCAGCGGCAGCCGGTCAAGCATGCGCGCCACGCGCTCAAGGTGCTGCTGAAGTTCAAGCTGCTCGAATGGCAGAGCATCTCGCGCGAAGAATGGGCCGCCTGGTTGGCCGCCACGCCGTATGTCGAGACGGTGCGGGCGCGCTTCTTCACTACCTCGCCATTGGGCGACCTGGCCGGGGAGATTCTTGACGAACTCGTGGCCGTCGGTGCGGCGGCCACAGATGGCGCGCGCATCTTCAATCGTTGAATATTGCTTGCGCGTCGCGCACAAAGCAAAACGCCCAGCCTTTTGAGGGGCTGGGCGGTTTGGGCTGTAAGAGCCTGACGATGACCTACTTTCACACGGGAACCCGCACTATCATCGGCGCTGAGT
>NZ_JASZYN010000022.1:0-71855 GCF_030316965.1 Variovorax sp. J31P207 | reverse complement strand
GATCGGACCCAGCGCGTCGATCGGCCACAAGTTTGAACTCCCGCACGGTAGCGGGCCATTGATCTCGCAGCGGCCCGCGGCGCACTGCAGCTGGAGGCCCGCGGCATCCGGACGCCAGATCTCGGTTCGGAGGGCGATCGGCGTCGCTGCTGACGACAGAAGGCTGAGCACCCAAGTGTCGTTGCCTCTCACACCGCAGGGGATCGACAACGCTCGCAGAATGCCGGCCGCAGCGGCCTCGGCGCCGCGCAGAAAGTATTTCGACCCGGCAATGTCGTCGATGAACATCGCGGATTCGCGCTGCCAAGCCAGACCCGGGGCGCCTGCGCCTCGCGGCAGCCAGGTGTCGCGCGTGAGAATTTCCAGCGCTGGCGACGTGGAGCCGAAGTAGCCGTCTGCAAGAGTCAAATCGGTGCCAACGCGCGGATCGTTATGCCATAGTTCGACAGCACCAATATGCGAGCCGGTGTCACCGCAGAGAAGCACAACCACGCAGGTCAGTACATCCCCAACGAAGATCGGGAATGCGACTGCACAACTCAAGCCTGCTGCCCTTGCTGCTGCCGCACGTCTGAAATAGGACCCTTCCAACTTGCGCAGCATCGCTGGGTGGCCATCATCCCATGCGCGTCCCGGCAGACCTTCGGCTCTTCCAAAACACATCTGCTTGGTGACAGCACCAAAAGCCGGCGCGGAATCGAACAAGCCGCCGGCCAACTCCAACAAGCTTTCGTCGTCTGACGGTACCCAGACCTCAGCAAGCCGAATGAAAGTTTTCATGAGAGGAGATCAAGCATTTTTCGGGCCATGGACTGGTCGATGCCAACGGATGCGCTTCGTCGAACCGTCTCGGAATTGATCAGCGCAACCGCCGGAGCCTGCGCTTTCGAGTCGGCGACCGCACTCGATCTAGACCGGTTGAACGCCATTTTCAATGCGGCTCAGAAGCGCGCGCCATGGCGCGAGGCTGTGGTGACGGCTGGGTCCTTCATGTGAAGTGGCACAGAGCCGTTCTGCGATGTGGACTCTGCCCTGCTGCTTCAGAGCCCCGTTCCAGCGTCTCGACGATGCGAAGCCCCTTGGCCACCGTCTCTGCCCATTCGGCTGCCGGCTCGGAGTCCGAGACGATCCCAGCGCCCAACTGCACCATCACGCGCCCGCCGGCAACGATCGCCGTGCGAATGACGACCGACAGGTCCATGTTGCCACGGCAATCCAGGTAGCCAACCGAGCCTGCATACCAGCCGCGGCGCAAGGTCTCGAGCCCCTCGATGATCTCCATCGCCTTGACCTTCGGCGCTCCGGTCATCGAGCCCGGTGGCCAGCACGCGCGCAGCAGTTGTGCGACGCCGCAGTCAGGGCGCAGTCGCGCCCGCACGGTCGACACCATCTGCCACACGCTGGCATAGGGCTCCAGCTCGAACAGCTCGGGCACTGCGACGCTACCGGTCGCGGCCACGCGCCCGAGGTCATTGCGCATCAGGTCGACGATCATCACGTTCTCCGCGCGATCCTTGACGCTCGCCGCCAGTTGCTGACGTCGAGCGGCGTCCTCCGTCTCGCCGATACCTCGCGCTGCAGTTCCCTTGATCGGACGCGCCTCGAGCCTGTCTCCCCTCCGGTGAAGGAATCGCTCGGGCGAGCAACTGGCGATCGCGAAGCCCGGCCCTTCGAGGTAGGCCGCGAACGGCGCCGGATGCGCCGACGCGAGGTCTTCGTACAAGGCCCAGGCGTCGCCCTCGAATGCCGCCTCCTCACGCCGCGTCAGGTTGACCTGCAGCACATCGCCGCGGGTGATGGCCTCGCGGATGGTTTCCACGCCGCGTTCGAACTGCGCGCGCGATGTGCGCAGACTGAGCGATCCGGCCTGCCACTGACCGCGTTCGGGCAGAGGCCCGCTTGCACGCTCGATGGTCCGCGCCCAGGCCTCTGCCCGCCCGGCGCGGGTCCAGGGCCAACGCTCCGCGGGGCCGCGGACGGTGGCCTCCCACCACTGACCGCTCGGGTGGTGGAACCCCAGCACCTGGTCCACCGCAATCCACCATTGCCGGGGCAGGATCGGGTCGTGCAGGGCCTGTTCAGGCAGGCGCTCGACATGGCGTGCGAGGTCGTAGCCCAGCACGCCTACCCAGCCACCGACGAAGTCCATGCCTTCGGGACAGTCGCCCTCGAAGCGGACGCTGTCGGGCTCCCCAGCGGCGACCGCCGCGAGCGCTTCAAAGGGATCGGCCCAGCACGCGATCTCGCGGCCGTCGCGTTCGAGCCGGGTCGTGGTCTCGTCTGTGTACAGTGTGGCCAGCGCTGGTCCGGCGATGTAGGACCACTGGGCCTGGCGCGGCATGGGCAGCGCGCTTTCGAGCAGCGCGAAACGTCCCTCGCCGCGCAGCCGCGCCATCGTGCCGCGTGGGCCGTCCGGCAGTGCCACGGGGCGAATCGTCACTTCAATTTCGATCATGTCTTCATTCGAATATCAGGCGCTTGAGCGTCAACGCTTCCACCAACCATCCGATGCGCCCGCGTGGGCAGAGCACGCCCGCGACATGCTGCGCCTGCTGCTGGCACAGGACGGATCGACCACCCGCCTGTGCGAAACCATCGCCGGCGGTCCGGTTTCGCTGCATGTGCTGGAGCAGCGCATCGTGCAGGCGGTGCCCGCCGAAGTGCGTGCAGTGCTTCCGGGCGCGAGCTTCATCGAGCGGATCACCTGCCTCGCCGCTCATGGCCAGGTGTTGATGGACAACCTGTCGTACATCGCACTCGAGGGCCTGCCGGAGGATGTGCAGCGCGACCTCGAGGCTGGCGCGATGCCGATCGGTCATCTGCTGTCGCGCCTGTGGGTGCGCCGCTCGTTCCTCGATGCGGCGCCGGTGCTGTACGAACGGCTCTGGGGCGCGGTCGGTGGACTCCCTGACTCCGACGCGTCGCGCACGTACTGCATCGTGACACCCGAGGGCCCGCGCATGCTCATTGCCGAGACCTATCGGCGCGGCATGCTGATGCGCAGACCGGCGGCCGGAGACTGACGTACCGGCAGCGCGCTGAGCCCTCGGTACACCGCATTGCCGCTCCAGCGCGGCTGCGCGTCGACCAGGCGCAGATGCGGAAACCGATGCAGCAGGCGATCAAAGACGATCTGAGCCTCCATCAGCGTCAGGCTGGCGCCGATGCACACATGCGGTCCGGCGCCGAACGACAACAAGCCGCCCGGGCGGCGCGCGATGTCCAGGCGATCGGCCTCTGAGTAGCGCACACTATCGCGGTTGGCAGAGGCGATGAGCGCGACCACCAGGTCGCCGCGGCGCAGCTGTCGACCGTGCAACACCAGGTCGGCCGCCACGCGGCGGCCGGTGTACTGCACAGGGCTGTCGAAGCGAAGCAGTTCGCGCACCGCACCCGGCAGCAACGCGGACCCGTGCTGCAGGCGCTGCCATTGGTCGGGATTGGCGAGCAGCGCCTGGAGCCCGTTGCCCAGCAGGTTGCGCGTGGTCTCGTGGCCGGCGAACAGCAGCATCGCGCATTGGGCGAGCAGCTCGGCCCCGGGCTGGATGTCGCCGGCCGCCTCGGCCCGCAGCAACCGGCTCACGAGGTCGTCGCCCGGGGTGCGCCGGCGCTGAGGCACGAGATACTCGAAGTAGCCGGTCATCGCCAGCAGGCTGGTGCGAGCGCGCCGGACCTGCTCGAGCGAGGGCACGGGCGCACCGATGAAGGTCGCCAGATCGTCGGACCAGGCGATGAAGTCGCCGTGATCGGCCGCGGGGATGTTCATCAGCATCGCCATCACCTCGGCCGGCAGCGGCCGCGCCAGTGCCTGCATGAAGTCGAAGCCCGCGTCGGCATCCACCGCATCGAGCAAGGCATCGACGCGGCGCTCGATGGCCGGCGCGAACTTCTGCAGGACGTCACTGCGAAAGCCTGCATTGAGCACGCCCCGGATGCGCGTATGGTCCGGCGCGTCGACGAACAGCATCGCGCGCGCGAAGAGCTGCTGGAAATCCTTCAACTCGCCGCGCGCGGCCGGGCTTTGCATCACCCAGCCGCCGGTGCGCTGGGCCGAGAACCGCACGGCGTCGCGAAGCACCGCCTCGACATCGGCATGGCGGGTCAGAAGCCACGCGCCGCCGAAGAACTCGTCGCTCCAGTGGATCGGCCCGGCCTCGCGCAGCGCGGCGTAGGTCGGATAGGGATCGGCGCGGAACGCCGCGTCGATGATCGGGCGGCCGAGCGGGCTCGACGGGGGCGCCAGCACCGCGCTCATCGTTGGCTCTGGACCTTCAGCCCCAGCCGGTCGAACAGCGCCCGGTCGCGCTCGGCCTGCGGATTGCTTGTGGTCAGCAGCTTGTCGCCGTAGAAGATCGAATTGGCGCCGGCGGCGAAGCACAGCGCCTGCAGCGCCTCGTCCATCTGCTCGCGCCCGGCCGACAGCCGCACCATGGTGGTCGGCATCGTGATGCGCGCGACCGCGATGGTGCGCACGAACTCGAAGGGGTCGAGCGGCTCGGTGCCGGCCAGCGGGGTGCCTTCGATCTGCACCAAGTTGTTGATCGGCACCGACTCGGGATAGGGCTCGAGATTGGCCAGTTGGGCGATCAGCCCGGCGCGCTGGGCACGGTTCTCGCCCATGCCCACGATGCCGCCGCAGCAGACGTTGATGCCCACGTCGCGCACGCGGGCCAGCGTATCGAGCCGGTCCTGGTAGGTGCGGGTGCTGATGACGTTGCCGTAGAACTCGGGGGCGCTGTCCAGGTTGTGGTTGTAGTAGTCGAGCCCCGCATCCTTCAGGGCCTGGGCCTGCTGCGCCTCGAGCATCCCGAGCGTCATGCAGGTCTCCAGGCCCAGCGCGCGCACCTCGCGCACCATGTCGGTCACCTTTTCCATGTCACGCGCCTTCGGACTGCGCCAGGCCGCTCCCATGCAGAAGCGCGTGGCCCCTTGTGCTTTAGCGGCCTGCGCCGCTTCGACCACCTCCGCCAGGGCCATCAGCTTGCTCGCCTCCACGCCGGTGTCGAAGTGAGCGGACTGCGGGCAGTAGCCGCAGTCTTCCGCGCAGCCACCGGTCTTGATCGACAGCAGGGTCGACAGCTGTACCTCATTGGCATCGAAGTGTTCGCGATGAACCTGCTGCGCTTGGAACAGAAGATCCATGAACGGCAATGCGTAGAGCGCCTCGATGTCTGCGACAAGCCAACGCTGATCGATGCGCGGCTCGTTGCGCGACGTCGCGCCACGCAACGACGACAGGGAAACGGTGGATGTTGTCGTGGAAGTGGATTTGGTGATCATGTCGTCTTTCAGGGATGGTCTCTTCGAGCCAGAATAGCCAGCCACCGGTCACAAGGGTGGCCAACGTGGTTGCAGATCGCGCCATGCTCACACTTGCTCTCAGGGCAGCTCGAACAGCGTTCGCAGCGCCGCATCGTCGAGGTGGACCGCCACGGCCGCAGCGTCAGGGCGGGTCAGCCTGGGGACCATGCCCAGGCAAGGCGCCTGGTGGCGCCGTCGCAGTTCTTGGCGAAGGGTGGCGAGGTTGTCGTCGCGGTACGGCATCGCCGGATCGACCGTGTTTGCGACCCAGCCTGCCAGTCGCAAACCGCGTGCATGTATGGCCTCGGCCGTGAGCAGCGCATGGTTGATGCAGCCGAGCCGCAACCCGACCACCAGCACGACCGGCAAGTCCAGGTCCATGGCGAAGTCGGCGCTGTCGAAATTCGGCCCAAGCGGCACACAGAAGCCGCCCACGCCCTCGACGATCAGGTGCTCGGCGCGCGTCGCGAGCGCCAGGGCACCTCGCAGCAGAAAGGCACGCTCGATGGTGCGGCCTTCGAGCGCTGCCGCGATGTGCGGTGCGCAAGCAGCCTTGAACTGGAGGGGCCCGACGTCGGCATCGGCCAACGCCACCGAGCTCGCATCGCGCAGCGCACGCACGTCCTCGTTAACGTCTTCCCCACCGATCACCTCGGTGCCGGCCGCCACGGGCTTGTAGCCGGCACAACGCAGCCCCTGCGCGCCGAGCCAGAGCAGCAGCGCGGCGCTGACGCGCGTCTTGCCGACCTCGGTGTCGGTGCCGGTCACGAAGCAACCCCGCATCGCGGCGGAACTCATTGCAGCGTTCCAGCGGCCTGCGCCAAGCCATCGAGGAGCGCCTGCACATCCTTCGGCGTGTGCGCGGCGCTCAGCGTGATACGCAGCCGGGCGGTGCCCACGGGCACCGTCGGCGGACGGATCGCCGGCACCCACAGGCCCTGCGCGTCGAGCCCTGCCGCGAGGGCCAGCGCCGCGGCGTTGTCGCCGACGATCAGCGGCTGGATCGCGGTGGCGGAATCTGCCAACCGCCAGCCGAGACCGGGGTATTGCTGCACCAATGTCGTGAGGCCATCGCGCAGCATGGCGATCGATTGCGCCAATCGGGCGCGCCGCGCTTCGCCCTCGTCGCCAGCAATCAAACGCAGACTGGTGAGCACGGCATGCGCGATCGCCGGTGGCGCCGCCGTGGTGTAGACGTAGCTGCGCGCCGACTGCACGAGCCAGTCGATCACGCTCGGGTGGGCGGCCACGAAGGCCCCGCCCAGGCCCACGGCCTTGCCCAGCGTGCCCATGCAGATGAGGCGCTCGCTGCGCAGGCCGAAGTGCGACAGGCTGCCGCTGCCGTCGTTGCCCAGCACGCCAAAGCCATGCGCATCGTCAATGACCAGCCAGGCGTCGTGCGCCTCGGCCAACGCCAAAAGAGCCGGCAGGTCGGCCAGGTCGCCGTCCATGCTGAACACGGCATCGGTCACGATCAGCTTGATTGGCGTGCTGCAGCGCCAGAGCTGGTTGGCGAGCAGGTCGAGCCGGCCGTGGGGGTAGCGCTGCAGCGGCGCCTTGGCCAGCAGTGCGCCGTCGACCAGCGATGCATGGTTGAGCTTGTCGGCAAAGATGGTCGCGCTTGTATCGCCCAAAGCGGTGAGAAGCGCCAGGTTAGCCATGTAGCCGGTGCAGAAGCTCAGCGTCTTGGCCTCCGGGATGCACGGCGAAAGCCAGCGGGCGAGTTCGTCCTCGAGCAGCACATGGGCGCGTGAATGGCCGCTGATCAGATGCGACGCGCCGCTGCCTGCGCCATAGCGGCGCGCGCCTGCGGCCAGCGCCTCGATCAAGTCTGGATGGTTCGCCAGCCCCAGGTAGTCGTTGCTGCAGAAGGACAGCATGTCGCGCCCGGACACCCGCTGGTGCGGCGCGCAGGGCGACTCGGCCGTGCGGCGCTGCCTTCGCAGCGCCTGGGCGTCGCGCTCACGCAGTCGGTGGTTCAGATGTTCGATCAACATTGGCGTTCTCTGTGTGGGCCACCGCATCCAGCGTGGCCATCACGCGTTGCGCGAGCCAGGCGGCCAGCTCATCGTCCAGCACGTAGGGCGGCATCAGGTAGACGGTACGGCCGATCGGGCGGATCAGCAGCTCGCGCGCGCGGCCGGCGAGGTGGAAGCGCTCGGCAAAGCGCTCACCGACGAAGGCCTCCCGCACATCGAACGCCCAGATCATCCCGCGCTGGCGGAAGTGCTCGACGCGCGGATCGTTCTGCAGAGGCGCGAGCGCCGAAGTCAATGCCACGGCGCGCTGCCGGTTGCGCTGCAGGACATCGTCCTCTTCGAAGCGGTCGAGCACCGCGAGCGCCGCCCGGCAGGCCAGTGCATTGCCGGTGTAGGAGTGCGAGTGCAGGAAACCGCGCGCCACGTCGTCGTCGAGAAAGGCCTCGTAGATGTGGTCGCGCGTCATCACCAGCGACAACGGCAGCATGCCGCCGCTGATGCCCTTGGACAGGCACACGAAATCGGGCCAGATCCCGGCCTGCTCGCAGGCGAAGAAGGTCCCGGTGCGCCCGCAGCCCACCGCGATCTCGTCGGCGATCAGGCTCACTTCGTAGCGGTCGCATAGCGCTCGCACCGTGCGCAGATAGGCCGGGTCGTGCATGGCCATGCCGGCAGCGCCCTGTACCAGCGGTTCGATGATCAGAGCGGCGATGTGTTCGTGGCGAGCCTCGAACAGCGCCTCCAACTCAGCGGCGGCCCGCGTGGCCACGTCTGCCGCTGTCTCGCCGGGCCCGGCCTGGCGGGCGTCGGGCGACATCACCTGGTGCGCCCGCATGAGCAGCGGATCGTAGGCATCGCGGAACACTGCCACATCGGTGACCGCCAGGGCTCCGAGCGTCTCGCCGTGGTAGCCCTGGCGCAGGCAGACGAACTCCCGCTTGTCCGAACGCCCGCGGTTGCGCCAGTGGTGGAAACTCATCTTCAGGGCGATCTCGACCGCCGAGGCGCCGTCGCTGGCAAAGAAGCAATGGCCGAGCACACCGCCGGTCAGCGCCGACAGCCGCTCGGCCAGCTCCACCGCCGGAGCGTGGGTGCAGCCGGCCAGCATCACGTGCGGCAGGCGGTCGAGCTGGTCCTTCAAGGCTGCGTTGATGCGCGCATCCGCATGGCCGAACAGATTGACCCACCACGAACTGGTAGCGTCGAAGTAGCGATGGCCTTCGTGGTCGATGAGCCATGGGCCCTCGCCACGCGCGATCGGCAGCGGCGGGACCGCAGCGGCGCGCTGCATCTGGGTGCATGGGTGCCAGACGCTGCGCACGCTGCGCTGTTGCCAGGCTTCATTGGCGCCGACGTTGTGTGCATGTGGGCGATTCATGGGGGCGCAGTTCCTCTTTTCCCTGACTTGGCATCAGGCCACGACGGCTTCGCCGGAAGCCGCCTGCACGGGGATGTGCGTGCGCTCTTCCTGGACGCGGTTGGCGTGGTCGACGAAGACCAGCTTCGGCCGATGCGCCGTCACCTGCTCCTCGGGCACGAGGCAGAAGGCCGCGATGATGATCAGGTCGCCCACGGCCGCCCGCCGCGCGGCCGAGCCGTTGACCGAGATGATGCCGGTGCCGCGCTGGCCGCGGATCGCGTAGGTGACGAAGCGCTCGCCGTTGTTGATGTTCCAGATGTGGACCTGCTCGTTCTCGGCCATGCCGGCGGCGTCGAGCAGGTCTTCGTCGATGGCGCAGGAGCCTTCGTAGTGCAGTTCGCAGTCGGTGACGGCGACCCGGTGGATGGTGGATGGTGGATCTTGGACTTGAGCAGGGTGCGGAACATGGTGTGAAGCTCTTTCTCTCGGATACAGAAGGATGAGGGGGCGCCTCAGCCGGCTGGCGACGCGGCGATGCCACTTGCGCCAATCGACTGGCGATGTCTCACAGCGCGCTTGGAAACGACGGCTCGCAATGCGCTTGTGTCCGGTGCGGCGCGATGGTCAATGACGTCGGCGTGCCGCCAAAGATCTGTTGAATGCATGAAAAATCACGGGTCGTTGCTCTCGGTTCTGGTCACAAACGGGGCGAACCATAACCGACTCTTGCGCTACGCCCACGTGCATTTAGAGCCGAGAGAATGTGGGTGCGTCGCAGCTGCATCGGGATATCGATGCCCTGTGCGATTGCAGCGAATCGCGGCTTGGCCATCACGCAAAACCCGTCGCCGAACCACTCTCCTCGCACGTCGCTCTGCTCGCACACGTGCTCCTCGACCACGGGGACATAAAACGCCTCGACGCTCGAGCCCAATCTGGAGTCACGATGCGAGGTTCATGTTGAACAAGGTTCGCCGCCGAATTCCTGCATCGGCGAGCCAATACGAAACCGGCCAACGCCGCCTCGATCGCGGTGAACTTCGTGGTCTAGGAACTGGTCAAGCGGAGGTGGAACATCCAGGCCTTCCGGGCGCTGGACGAACTCGGCTCCTTTGCCGCGGGCAAACCGACCGTGTATTTCGACGATGGGTACACGCACCCCAATATGGCGCTGCGCATCCTTCGCACGAACGATCCGATCAGGCCTCTCCGGAGACTCGACAGCTCCTCGACGCCTTCGAGGAGGCGCGGCTGAGAGGCGCGAATCGCCCAGGGGTGGGGTCCGCTTGCATCATCTCCACAACAGTCCGAGTGGCGATGCGGGAGCTCATGCCATGCGCGACCAAGAGTGCGAGTGACATGTCAGGTAAGCGTTTGCACCAGCGCGACCGGTGCGTCGAAGGACCAGAAGTTGCATTCGAATGCGCGCGCCGTGCTTCCTGGTCGTCTCGTGCTGCCCCGAGCGCGTCATAGAGCGCTTGAGCGGCGGCCATCTGACGTCGGCGCAGCGTCATCGGCATGGGAACTGGGAATTAGCTGTAGTCCTCGTTCTGAGGAGCGCCGCTTCTCCACCAGTTGGTCCGAGAGCTTCTGGCACGCCGTCGATCCGTATGAACTCGTCCGGTTGCAGATTCGCCCCACTGGAAGCGCGCCGCGCCTTCTGCAGCATCTGCGCGATCCATCCGTCGGGGACCGGCCTCTCGGTGAAGCGGCGGTTGAAGTCCGACCATCGGCCAGAGTCGACCAGACCCGAACTGCTGCGTCGCGCTCGTCCTGCAAGCTGCCAATGTTGATCATCCTCATTCGTGGACTTCCCCCGAATCGTCCGTGAACACGTCAGCATCGAACAGGTCCACATATGTGACAAATCGTCGTTTTCCTACCCGCGCCGCGCGGCCAGAATCGCGCCTTTTTTGCCAGTGAATGAATACGTCAGTGGCTGCGTGCTGTCAGAAGCCGGCCCGCAGTCGCTGCCGACCCGATTGCTGCAATTCGAGACTCGTAGACGGGATTCAGAAAGGAGACAAGAGAATGCCACTGAAGTTGCTTGCTCAAATGGGCAGGAACGCACTGCCTGTGCTCGTTCGCGAGAGCGATTCCATGAACAAAGTGCTTGCGCTGAAGGCCGCGGGCCTGGTGCACGCACTTGAATCCGAGGACCAGGACGAGATGCTCGTCTGCTTGACGGAAGAAGGCCGCCGCGCCCTCGTGCCCGAGCAGCAATAGCGGTGCGGTCGAAGGGCAGCCAGCTCCGGTCTTGGCGTCACAACCTCAATCAGCAAGCTCTCAGATCCTGTCTTGTTGCTCGGCGACATGTTCGAAGCGGCCGTGCATTTCGGGCTTCGCCTGCCGGAGCTGTTCTGCGGCTTCGAGCGCGCGCCCGGCGAGGCGCCGGTGGCCTATCCGGGGGCAGCGTGGAACCAATGAGAATACAGAAGCAAGCAATACTCGGCCTCGAACTCGAGGAGAGCCGCGATGCGTGACCGTGCGAGAGCCCCATCTGCATTCGGCGAGGCCCTGTCTAGGTTGATTAGGGGGTAGCCTAGGATAAACTCGCGGCCTTCTTCCCAAGGACGGCTCAAGGTGATTTTCCGCGTCGTGTTTAACCAAAAGGGCGGAGTGGGCAAATCCACGATCGTCTGCAATCTGGCTGCGGTCAGCGCCTCTCGGGGCCTGCGCACGCTCGTGATCGACTTGGATCCGCAAGGCAACTCGAGCCAGTACTTGCTGGGCGAAGCGGCACAGGACTTGCAGCCCAGCGTAGCCAACTTCTTCGAGTCCGCGCTGAGCTACAGCCTCAAGGAGCCAACATTCGAGTCGTTCATCCATGAGACCGACTTCGAAAACCTCGATGTGATTGTGGCGAACGCCGATCTTGATGCATTGACCAGCAAGCTCGAATCGCGTCACAAGATCTTCAAGTTGCGCGATGCGCTCAAGGCGCTCAAGGGCTACGACGCCGTCTACATCGATACCCCACCGGCCTTGAACTTCTATTCGCGCTCGGCACTCATCGCGGCCCAACGCTGCCTGATCCCTTTCGACTGCGACGATTTTTCGCGCCGGGCGCTGTACTCGGTGCTCGAAAATGTGAAGGAAATCAAGCACGATCACAATCGCGGCCTGAAAGTCGAGGGGATCGTGATTAACCAGTTCCAGGCACGCGCCGGACTTCCTCAGCAGCTGGTCAACGAGCTAGTCGACGAAGGACATCCGGTCCTGAATTCCTACCTCTCGCAATCGGTGAGGATTCGCGAGAGCCACCAGCATGCCAGGCCGATGATCTACCTGGAGCCGCGCCACAAGCTCGCTCAGGAGTTCGTAGCGCTGCACGAAGAGCTCTACGCTTGAGGAAAGCAGCATCGCCGCTTCGCAGGCCCCTCGTAACGCCCTCGACTTGCCTGCTCTCCGATGCAAGCTCCATATGGAATCGCTTGCATCTGCCGATAATGCTGCTGCTTCGGTGACGTTGTTAATTTCAGCGAATTGTGCGGTTGCTCTTCGACTGCAAGAGTTCTTGCAGTTCGGGGTTCGCGATGCACAGCGCGGCCGCTCGCCGGATCGGCTTCGAGGCGAAGCCACTGACGGAATGTCGACCGATCGAACAGGCGGATTCGCCTGCCCAGTTTGGGACTGAAGCCTTCCAGCATCGGTGAACCGCGCGGACGCGGCGCGTCCAGCGGCGTCGAGAAGCGTGGCGCGGAACTCCTCATGATTCAACGTCTTACGCAGCCCTTGCGCCCTTGGACTTGCGAAGTATCGAATTTTGCTTGCGCGGTCGCGAAGTATCAGATTTTCTTTCTTGCGACGGTAAATCTGTGCCTATTAGAGCAGCCGCCAGAGGCAAGCGGCGCGTGTGGCCGGTATCAGATTTACTTTCTTCTACGGCACGCAAGCTTCCAGCGAACAGCCAGTTGCCTCTGCCCACGGCAATAGGCCGGATCTGGTTCTCCACCCAATTGTTGTCCGCAGGCAAGTTGCCGTCGTCCAGGTAGCGCGTCAGCGCGGCCCAGCGTTTCAAGCTGAAGTTCAACGCCTTCGCTGTCGCTGAACCGTCCGGAACCTTTAGCCGCTGCTTGAGAACGTGCCGCGTCTGCGTCTTGCTTCCATCCAGCAGGGCGCGCACCATCGGGGCGGAGAAAAGGATTGGCCGGTCTTTCATACGTCAGTTCCCCTCGATGGAGGCGACACATGTCCGACACCAGCTTTGAACACCACGGGCACCAAGTCACGATCAACGTCTGGACAACCGGCGACCGCTGGAGTTGGTCGTACCAGATCGACGACCGGAAGCCTGTCGACATTGCCGAATCCGGCGCGCGCTCGGAGGAACAGGCGTTGATCGAGGCAAGGCACGAGGCCATCGCGGCTATCAAGGAGCTTGATGCGGGGCCGTAGGCCGTAGCCAAGAAGCGCGCGGCCCTTCATACTCCGGCCTCTCAGAAGCGAGAGGTGGAAATGGAAAAAGTCAAGACCGTGCACCGCGGCCGCTTCACGCTCAAGGGCTACGGCCTGCGAACGGGCGACAGCAGGTTCTTCGCGGCCTTCCTGGTGACCGAGCACCGCGGCAAGGCGAATACTGAGATCAAAGGCTGCTCGACGGGCGACGTCTACGACCTTGAGGTTGCAGCCGTGGAGGCTGGTTTCGCGGCGGCAGCCGCTTGGCTTGAGGAGTATCGCCCGGCGAACGCCTGAAACCTCGCTGCATGCTGCGGGCGCCACAATGAGGAGATGACGATGGACAAGCCGGTGATCGTCGAACAGGGTCTTCTTGACGAGATGAACGCCCGAATTCGTTCCTACGATGGCTACAAAGGCGGCGGAGTCGTGCCTGCGCCGAAAGGGCAGACGGTCGCTCACGCGTCGGGCTACAACTGGGAGGGGCCGGGCAATGGCTACGATTTCATCTCGCGCGCCTACGCGGAGGTGCGCGAGAAGTTCGAACTTCAGGTGACTCCAAACAATCGTGCGTCCTGATATCACGCTGCGTCCTCTGCACTGAACAGGAGCGGCTGCACAGCGCCGTTCTGGAAGACGATCGGCATGACGGAGTCGGCGGCCGGCTCGTCGCCTTCCCACCCGTCAGGCCAGGTGCCAGCGACGATCAGCGCGCGGATGCGCGACTCTTCCTCGGCGTTGATCAGGCTGATGCGCGGCCGGCGCAGCCGGTCGGCGGCGTCGTTGCACGCGGCCTGGATGCCCAGGATCCGGTCGAGGCCCATGGCCCGCGCCTCCAGGGTCAGCGGGCCCATGCGCTGCGGGTTCTTGGCGATGCTGCCGTCCTTCAGCCGCTCGAAGCCCGCTTTCTTGATGCGGTGCTTCGGCTCTCGCAGCTCGCGCCACAGCGGCTTGATACCCTTCAGCGGCGCCAGGTAGGCCCACTGTGAACTCGTCAGGATCGTGTCGAGCGCGGTGTCCTCGGCGGCCAGCGGGCAGCCAATGCAGCCGGTACGCGCGTTGATCAGGGAGGGGCCGCGCGAGGCGCGACTTGCTCGCCTTATGGAAGGCAAGGCCTTAGAGCGCTCCACTTTGCAGCCAACTACGTGGGTCTGCCGGAGGTTGCGTGACCACAGAACAGCGCCACGTCGACGAAGTCGGCGCCGCCCAGGCGCATGGCCGCATTGCCGGCGGGCGCCGTTAAGATAAGGCTGAAAATGCCGGGTGGTCGCTTCGCTGCGCCTTCAAGACCTATCCCTTGCCACACCTGATCGCTGCCCTCTCAAGCTGCCGCCCGTGGCTGGCGGCAATTGCCCGTTCTGAGTCGATGCGCGGCACTGTGCCAAGGACCGTCCGCGCTACGAACAGCTCTTCCGGGGTCTTGCCGGCGCCCTACTGTGGCTGACCGGAGGCAGACCGGTGGCTGGCTCATGAGCCAGAAGCTGCCACTCGAACTCCTCCTCGAACGCCGCGGGGTCGCTGGGCGCATACGCGCCACAGGCATAGACTGCCGCGTACGCCGCATAGTCGGCGGCAACTAGAGCCTTTCCGGCCAGCGCATTCGCAACGGCAAAAGCGGCAGATTCTGCAGCATGACCAGCGCCGTCGATGGAGTTGGAACCCTGATGGGGTTGGAAATCCGCGCAATTTCCTGGGCTGCCCTGTCCAAGCTCGCCGCATCAAGCGTTCCTGTGACAAACTGGCTTAACGAGGCCAAGCAAGCGAGTGCGCCAGGGGCTTCCAGCAAGTGCTCGACGCGCGTGGCGCAGGCCAGTCCAAATCGCCATCGAAGCATTTTCTGTCCTGGCTCGTCGAGGCCAACGCTGCTTGCCAGGTCGCGGAGAGCTTTGTTCATGGACGTACGCGTATCCGCTCCTCGATCGTGTTGGCGAGACGTTCGGCATCCCTTGCTGTGCCGTGGATCATTCCCGACGACGCCGAGTACTGGAAGGCAAGACCCGCGACGTACAGCCCCGGCTCATGGGCGACAACACCCCGGTACTGATCAATCCGCCCTGAGGCGTCGAAGACCGGCAGCTTGATCCAGTCCAGGCCCGGCTGGAAGCCAGTGCACCACACAATGTTGTCGACGTTCAGGAGCCTTCCGTCCTCGAGCATCGGCAGACCGCGCTGAACGCCAGTCACGCTCGGCACGCGGAGGATGCCGGCACGGTCGAGGTTCTTCGGCCTCAGGCGAATCAAGGGCGTGCCATGGGAGATGAAGCTCGGCAACGCCTTGCGACCTATCGGCGTATCGACCGAAAGCAGCCGGTGGAAGACAAGGCGGAACAGTATTGGCAGCACCACGTAGTAAGCCAGGACGCTGCCATGTTCGATCGGGATGTGTCCTGGGTGTCGGCCGGCCAACCAGACCTGATGCGTGCGGCTCAATTCGGAGGCAATTTCCGCTCCCGAATTGCCCGCCCCCACCACCAGTGCGACCCCGGCCTTCAACTGCGAGGGTCGCCTGTAGCCTAAGGCGTGGATCTGGTGGATGGACGAGTCCAGGTCTGCCGCGAAGTGGGGAATCTTCGGCTTCTGGTAACTCGCCGCCGCCACCACGACGTGATCAGCCAAATAGAGTCGCTCGCCGGCACGGACAACATAGTGCCCATTGGCCCGCGTCAGTTCCTCCACTTTGACGCCGGTACGCACCGGCAGTTCGAACTTCGCCGCATAGGCTTCGAGGAAATCGGCCATTTCGTCCTTGGTCGGGAAGTAGCGAGGCGGCGCCGGGAACCGCATGCCGGTCAGCCCGTCGAAGCGTGCCGGCGAAAACAGGCGCAGCGAATCCCAGCGATGGCGCCAGCCGTCACCAACACGCGCGCTGCCCTCGAGGATGACGAAGCGCAGGCCTTTGCGGGCCAGGTAGTGACCGACCGAGAGCCCGGCCTGGCCGCCGCCGATGACGACGACATCAAAACGCTGCTCGGGGTTCGCACTCGCCGCGGCACTGGCGCGCGAGTCTCCATTCGTGTCGGGACCACCGGACGCGCGCAACGCGCCCGTGTCCAGTTGCCTGAACGCATGGCTTGAAGAAGGAACGGTTTGGGTCATTGCGGTCTCCGGATTTGTTGGCAGGGATGGCACTCCGGCGTTCATGACGAACCACGACACCCCCTGGAACGGCTTTGTCCAGGTGCGCTGCGCCGCGTCGGCCCGTGCCAGCGTCCAGAACTCACGGCTGCTCAGCCCTCGCGCAAATGAGCGCCGTCACGGCGTCGGCATCCACGTGGCGGCCCGAGGGATTGCGGCTGAACTCCGGACTTGCCAGTGCAGCGAGGTAGGCCTCCACGGACGCGTGATTGCTCGCCGCGATCTCGACGACATTGCAATCCGGATCGTGATAGTAGAAGCTCAGCGAAGGACCATGGTCGACGGTTCTGAATGGTTCGATGCCAAGTGCCTTGAGCCGCCGGTAGCGCGCTGCCATCGTCGAGAGCGAAGCATCGCGCAACTGCATGTGGTGCAGGCCCGGACCCGCCGGAGCAGCCAACTCCGCCGTGGGAACATCGAACAATGCGATCACCTGGATGTAGGGATGGTCCAACAGCAACCTGAAAAAACTCAATCGCGACTGACTTTCCCATGATGGTTCGCCATGTCCGGCTTCCGCGCTGGCCTGCGCGGCCATCGGCGGCAGATGCTCGCAATACGGATCGATCTCGAGCACCGACGCGTACCAGGCCCTCATCTGGTCGTATCGCGACGTTCGAAGAACGACCTCGGCAATCCGCAATAGGGTGTTGGCTTCAGTCGACATGATGCGGTGCTCCAAGGGCTCTATTGAGGTGCGATGCCGGCGCGTTGCACGACTTCGCGCCAACGCGGGATTTCCTCGGTGATGACTGCCGTCATCTCTTCCGGCGTGCTCAGGTGGATCGTTCTGCCCGCGGCCTCGAAACTGGCGCGAAGCCCGGGGTCTTGCAGCGCCTTTGAGAGGGCCTGATGAAACGCCGACACCACTGGCTCTTTCAGATCGCGCGGGGCGATGACCCCGACCCAGACCGCGTCGACTCCCTTGATCCCCAACTCCTCGAACGTTGGCACCTCGGGCGCCATATCCACGCGGCGGGAGCCGGTGACGGCGAGCGCGCGCAGCGCGCCACTTCGAACATAGGGAATCATGGGTCCGACACCCTCCAGGAGTGCATCGACTTCGCCGCTGAGCACCGCAGTGTTTGCGCTCGGTCCTTTGTAGGGAATGTGCTGTACGTCGATGTTCGCCTCGTGCTTGAACTGTTCCATCAACACGTGCGACGGCGTGCCGTTGCCAGGGGAGCTGTAGCGCAGACGTCCGGGATGAGCCCTGGCGTACGCGATGAGATCAGTCAGCGAAGCCGCGCGCACGGAAGAATTGACGACGAGGAACTGCGGCCCGCGATACAGGATGCCGATGGGGGTGAAATCCTTGACGGGGTCATAGGGCAATTGTTTGAACAAGCTCGGGCTCACGCTCATTTGCGGCATGGCGACGACGCTCAACGTGTAACCGCCGGGAGGGGTGGACTTCAACGTCTCCAGCGCTACGATGCCACCGGCCGAAAACCGGTTCTCGACGACGACGGGCTGTTGAAGCTCCCTCGCCAATCCTTCGGCAATCTGACGGGTAACGACGTCGATCACCGAGCCGGGCGCACTGCCAATGACGAAATGGATTGGCTTTGCCGGGAAGTGCTGGGCGTGCGCCACTGGCATGGCGACAAGACATGCGAGCAGAACCCAAGGCCGAACCAGACACCGCGTGCTCATTGCCAATTTCCCTTTCGATCAATCTGCAGCCAGCTTAGGTGGGCGCTCCCGAACACGCCAGCCAGAGATTGGCACACAAGAAGTGAAAAAAATTCACCTCGTTCACCCAGACGCGCGGTACGTTTCGGGTGTCGACCAACGTGCGCATGGGGGAACGGCATGGAGCATCTTCGAAGCATCAGCATTTTCGTTCGGACCGCGGAATTGGGAAGTTTCGCGGCAGCCTCGACGGCGCTGGGCCTGACGCCGTCAGCGGTCAGTAAATCGATCGCTGCGCTGGAGCGCGGGCTCAAGGTCCAACTACTCGTGCGTACGACGCAAGGCGCCCGGCTCAGCGACGAAGGCGCAAGGTTCTACGCCCGCTGCAAGACCATCGTCTCGGATCTCGAAGCGGCTGAGCGCGAGATGTCCTCAGCGCGCGAGATTGCGCAAGGCCGCTTGCGTGTGATGCTCCATGTCACCCCGGCGAGATACCGCATCCTGCCGGAGTTGCCCCGTTTCCTGCGCGAGCATCCGGAACTGCAACTCGAAGTGGTGATTTCGCCAGGCGCGAAAAGCGTCGAAGCAGAAGGCATCGATGTGGGCGTCTTCATTGGCGATCCACCCGATTCGCGACTCGTTGCGCGCCGCGTTGCCGATCTGAAGTTCGTCACCTGCGCATCGCGCGCCTACCTTGCGCAGCATGGGACCCCGTCTCATCCCCGCGACCTTGTGAACCACAACTGCATCGAGTACTTGCGCCCCGACGGGCGCACGCGCAAGGAATGGACCTTCGAGCGCGACGGCGAGACGCATGCCGTGGAGGTGGGCGGCAATCTCTGCATCAACGACGGCCAAGCGCTCGTCGACCTGGCTGCAGCGGGGAATGGCATCGCGCATGTGATCGCGATGACTGCGGAACGATCGATCGCGGCTGGCGTCCTGGTGCCCGTGCTGTCCGACTGGACGAGCGATGCTCCGCCGATCTACATGCTCTATGCGCGCGGCAACGTCCAGACGCTGCGGGTCAGGACGTTTGTCGATTTCATCACCGGGCTGTTTGTTGACATGCCTCGTGTGGCGACGCCCTCACGGCGTTGGCCGATGTATCAGAGTTGAGAGCGGCACATTGCGCGCGCCCAAGGTCGGATACTTCTTCCAACCACCGGGTCGCTCGACGCGGGCAATCCAATAGTTTTGGGCATGTCCGGCTCTTGGAGTGGGCTCAGGCGCGTTCCTAACGGAGCTAGGGACGTCGATTTGTCCACGCTCGCTGGGCGAAGATGCTGCTCAGCATGGTTTCTCTCACTTGTCTTCGAGGTCCTCGGCCGGAGGAGGGAGGCACCGGGGCCAAATTGCAGTAGGGAAGAGGAACCCTCAAACCGGGAAAGTGACATAGACAATGAGGCGTACCGGCGATCCCGGCCCCGATCTGGCTCTGAGCGGTGCGACTCAGACTTCCGATTCAGACTGACACCGTGTGCACGGTGTCGAAGTGACAAATATGAATGCCCCGGGCAAAGGTCGACAGGGCGCTACGCTTGGTACAGTCCCCCTTAAAAGCGGCTCGAGGGTTCGGCCTCTACACGACTTTGGCGGCACAACTTGAGTACTGGTTCGACGTCCGTCATGGACAGCAGCGAGACCGTTGGCGCCCTCGTCATGCTTGAGTCGGCGTCCAGCGCTTGCTTCCGAGAAAGATGCCATGGTTCTGCCCCGGACGGTTGAAGCCGTAGGTCTTCGAACCGGTCCAATCGAATCGCAAGGCGAGCTTCGCCATAGGTGCTGGCTTCACGCGTTCATGGACCTGAATGACGCAAAGTAGCTTGGCGTGCTGGAAATGGCCGACAAGGCGATCCACGATCGTTTCGACAGGCGGCTCGGTGCGGCTCAGGTCCAGACCCGATTCTGGATCCAATGCGCGGCCCCAGGGCGGTGCGATGAACGCAACCACCAACTGGTCTTGCGCCGCGACGGTATGCTCGAGGCCGTGCTCGAAGTCGATGTCAAACATGCGCATCGACTGGCCCAGTAGCACCATATTGCTGGAAGTGAGTCGGAAGACCGATGCGTCGTTCTCGAAAGCGAGGCCGACCGCCCCGGGCAGACATCGCAGCAGCCAGTACAGCGTGTTACCTGAGCCCGCGAAAGGATCGATCACAAGATGCGAACCGGCCAGGATGCCGGCCGCGGCGAACGCGACATCAGCGGCGATCGCCGCGGCCAAGCGGTCGCGCGTGCACTCGACGGCGGTGCGTCCGAGCACACGAATTCCCCTGGCGAACCAATCGACCGGCGTCAGGCCGTAGAGTGAAACGTAGTCGGCATCGTCGTAGCTGTCCAGGCCGTACTGCTGGACTTCGTGAAGATCCAGGACGTCGTTTCGCTTCTCGCCAAGCAGGAGTAGTTCACGGTCGTACTTCATGGGAACCTCCATGGCGATGGCGGCCGCGCGCGATGGGACATTCTGCGCTCGCGGCGCCAAGACATCGTGCCTCACCTTGACGCAATCCGATGGGGTCACTCTGCAATGCCGGCTTCTGGCCGTCAAGCGGTCTCGTCACGAAGGCGTGCTCAAGACTGGTTGCTGTCGGTCGAGTTTCTGGGGCGAACGACGGCGACTGTTGAAGGCTGACTTTCGGGCTTTCTTCGCGACCGGCTCGTCTACTTCAGACCTTGACCTTCGCCGTCATCGTGAGGACGTTCAGGGCAGGGCATTGGTCGGATCGCTGGTGGCAATGGACGGCGTTGCCCGTCAGCGGCTGCTTTCGAATGTCGCGAAATGGCGTTCTGGGCCCGAACTCAAACAGCCTTGGGCTGGACCAGTATGCCGAGTGCAACCACCCTTTGGACTCGATGCCGCGCATGGAGCGACGGCTCCAATGAGCGGTCGTTTCGACTTGAAATGGGTCGCCGGCTGCATTTGGGGTTCCACTCGGGCGATGTCGGTACAGGATTGCGGAGCGCCAAGGCACGCCAGCGGAACAATTCTTGGCTTGCGCGACCCTCTACGCTGTCAAATAATTCGGGTCAATCTTCGGCCCCGTTGCGCTCAAGGTGTACCCGTGAAGACCCGATTTCTTCTGATCGGATGGTTCCTTGCGACCCTTGCCGCCTGCTCGGTCGCGCGCGCGGAAGGCGCCCGCGCACCGGGAGTGCCAGACGTTCCGAGTGCCGCGGTGGCGGCGACTCAGGTGACCTCGCTCCCGCCGCTGCTCAGGACGAGCCCCGTGCCCAGTGCGGATCTTGGCGGAGCGATTCTTAGCCCTTTTTCGCCGATGCCAGGGCCTCCCGGGAGGATAGAGGCAGCGGAAGAGGCCGAGACGGCGGAAGGCGTGGCGCCGCCAGATGAAGCGAGTCCGACTGCGACAGTTGTTGCGGCGCTGGGAGGATTGGCGATCTTTGGATGTCTTTTGCGTCTTGCGGTGAACGGCGTATGACTGGGCAGCGCCTTCGCGCAGGCCGGCGCTCAGATTGTCCCGAGGGGAGCGAATGCCCTTTTTGACGATGTCGTTAACTTGTCAATTGAGCTTGCGTCAGATAATTCCAGCGCCCTGACGGCCCACCGATGGTGCGGTGGCACCGAGAGGAGATGATTCATGATTCGATCCATGCTTCGCCCACTCGCTGCAGTCCTGGTGACTGGCGTTCTTGCCGGTTACTGGGGAGGGGCCGCCGCCCAAGACGCATCTCTTTGCACGGTCGAGATCTTTGGCGACTCGATCATGGGCGGCAACGGGTCCCCAGAAACCCCGTCCATGACGCTGCAGCGGATCAGGCCCAACCTGCAGATAGTCGCCGATCACGCGGTCGCCGGCATGTCGCTGCGTGCCCTGGCGACTTTCTTTCCTTACGTGACCCTCACCGCGCACTACGTGATCATCGAGAATGGAGTCATCGATGCGTGGGACGGTTTGAATATCAACACCGTGATGTACGAGTACGCCGCCATGGTCAAGAAAGTGCGAAATGAGGGCCGCGTCCCGGTGCTGACGGGCTTTTCCCACCAGGCATTTGGCGGAGACCTTGGGTACCCGCAACTCTGGCGCCGGGACTTCTACGACACGGTCATTCAAGCCGTCGCTAACAACGCGAGCGTAGCCTTTGCCGACTGGGGATCGGTGCCGTTCTTCGGCGAGGTGGATCTGCTCGACTTCGTGCATCCAAACAAGGGCTACAGCGACCGTCTGATCGGGCGACTGGCAATGACACTTGACCCACTCATCACCAACTGCACGGCCGTTCTGGTTCCTCCAGCCTGATCGGGGAAATTGAAGCGGGTCCGACGACGATGCCTCCGGCTGCGGAAATGGGATAGCCGCTTCGCGGCGGCGTTGCGCCACCTTTCCAGTCCACTCGCCCCCCAGGCCGACCGCGCTACCACGCCCGGTCTCGACGTGCTGCTCATATGACTTACCGCCAGCCCGGGGTAGTCGTACCTTCGGTGGAGATTGATACGCTCGGAGCCAGAAATCCAATGCACGACAACCACTTATGGCGACTCACCTCTGCGCGAAAACCGTCCGGCGTAAGTTATTGATATTCAAAGGGAAATTTCTCGCAACCGTATCAAACCGAACGATAAGTACGACTACCCCGTCCACCAGTCCACCGGCCAGATACGACAATCGGTCATGGTCCACGGGCTTGAGTTGGCTGGCCGTCGCCTTGCTGTGCACGACGACATCGAGCTTGCTGACGCGTCGTCGCAGGTGATACCAGTCCAGAATGTGAGTCGCCCGGGGCAAAGCCGTCAGCTGCCATTGGCGCAGTTGGGTGTCGCCGTCGGTGAACCTCCATCAACCTATCCTGTCTGCCGAAGGCAGCAAGGACGCCTCGCACCCGTTCGCGCGAATGCTCGTCGATGGTGCGAACGAACGCAAGGCTTCGCTGACCGACGCCGACGCGCATCGCCCGCCCAGCGACGACCTCGAAGGATTTTCTCGTGGTCGGGGTGGCAGTGCCGCAGGTATCCGCTGTCGAGGCCGACCGTTGTGACGACCAACACGCTCTTCACCGCGACTGGGTCTTCCTAGGTCTCCAGGCCTTGCGCGTTCAGTCGGCGGCCGACTCCCAGCGTGTGTTCTCGCACCGTGCTCGGCGCGTTCGCTCCGACCACCGGCAACGACAGCCCAAGCAGTTCGGCCGACTTTGCGTAGGGAATCATCGCGGCCGATCGGCTTTGCACAAGGTCAAGTTCCCATCTATGGCGGCACCACCACCGCCTACTTCCAAGGGCAAAACGGCCATCCTTCGACAGTTGCCCAAATGCACGCGCGAATGCAAGCGATGACGATGCGAGGATCCTGCGCCAAGGGCACATTCTTTATGACGATCAACATTGCAATCCTTTCCGAGCTGAAGCGCCCTCGACGGTTCTCGTCACCAATTTCCGGCAATCCACGGGAGCCGCGTGCGCCCTTTACTGCCTGCCGAGTAAGTCGGCCTTCTTGCCAGACCTTGCTTGGTCCGTGCCACGAGGTGCAAGGGTGGGCAGTTACTGGACTGAAGCGTAGGAATCCGCTTCGCGCCAACAACTCTCAGATGGCCCGATCCGCATAGCCCAATGGAAGCTCCGGTCCGATCCCAGCCGAGTGAAGCACCAATTGCTGACGCCATCCCTCCCGAGGTCATACCCACTGGCGTGGGCATGTGGATGGGTACGCCGGAGTCAAAATCAGAAGGCATGACGGATACCCAGGTCGTAGCCCATTGACTTGTTCGGCACAGCATTGCCGGCACCGCCCGGGATCGTGCCCGTGTAGAAGGTTGGGGAACCCGTGACACCCAGAGCAGCGCCACCCTTGTCGTTGATGTACGCAAAGGTTGTGTATAGCGCGGTGCGCTTCGACAGGTTGTACACGTAGCCGATAGCGAACTGGTCGGCCTTCGGCTGCGAAGCGAAGAAGCCCACCGGCAGGTTGTTGTACTTCACAGCGGAGTACGACGCCCGGATAACGCCAACACCGACTGGAACAGTCACTCCAAACACGCCGCCATTGGCACCGGGCTTCGTGGTGCCGAAAGGATTGAACGCGTTGGTCGCGTAGGCGGTCTTTTGCTTGTTGTTCGAGTATTCGCTGAACAGCTTGGCAATGCCGAAGTCGTATGAAGCTCCGAGGTTCAAAGTATCGAGGGTGGTCGTCGTACCCACGTAGTAGTTGGAACCGATGGTGCTCTCGGCATAGGCCAGCGCGACGTCCAGCGGGCCATTGGCATAGCCGACGCGACCACCGAAGTATCGACCAGTGCGTGCGTTGTTCGGCGTCAGGGCCAGCGCCGGGTTGGCGACGATCGCGGCGGCGCCCGGGGGGGTCAGACCACCCGGGTCATACGAGACTTGCTCATTGAAGGCATACATGAACTGACCGTAGAAACCACCCAGGTTCGGCGGCAGGAAGTAGCCCACCGAGTTGACGGATCGCACGTAGTTGGGGTTCGACTGGAAGCCGCTGTTGGGAACGCCGAGGGCGGCGCCGCCGCTGGCGGTGGTGATCAAGTTGGTGCCCACGCCGTTGGCGCCGAACGGATCGAACACGGTGTCGTTCCAGAATGTCGGGCTGAAGTCCTTGCCAAGGCGGACTTCACCGAAGTTGCCGGACAGGCTGACCGTCGAACGACGATTGAAGTTCAGGCCGCCGCCGGTGGCAGCGCCATTTCCGTTGTCGTTGGTCATGCCGGTTTCGAGCCAGAAGCCGGCAGCCAAACCGCCGCCGAGGTCTTCCGTGCCACGGAAGCCCAGGCGGCTGGAGTTGTAGCCAGAGCTGGTCAAGGCCGTCGCAGTCTTGGTGACGCTCACGCCGAAAGGCGTTTCCGACTGGTTCTTGTAGCCACTGATTGCGGCGTCCAACACGCCAAACACCGTGACAGACGACTGTGCCGAAGCAGCACCGGCAACTGCCAGAGAAGCTAGGGCAACCAGAGATTTTTTCATTGCAAGTGTCTCCATTGAGGCTCTAAAGAATCCGGTCAGGGTGGCCAGCCCTTGATCGTGGGCGAATGAAGTGCGCCACGAACGATGGAGTTCGCCATCTGGCGGGTCGTCGTCCGTTTATGCTATCGTTAGCATAGATTCTAGAAGAGGCATTGCAGGAATGTCAACAGCCCTGATCCGACGACGCCAAATGTTGCTTGTAGTTTTTCTAGTGAATCGGCGACCGGGAGCAGGAACGGTACTGGTTGGCAATCCCCATTCCCTATGCTATCGTTAGTGCATCCTGCACCCTTTTCCCATGGTCACAATCAAAGACATCGCCGCCCGACTTGAGGTCTCCGCGTCCACTGTTGGCCGCGCCTTGGCCGACGACCCCCGCATCAGCTCTGCCATGAAGCAGAAGGTGCTCGAGATAGCGAATGAGATGGGCTACGTCGCCAACCGTGCGGCGCGCATGATGCGGGGGGTCTCCAGCAATTTGGTGGGCCTGGTCGTTCCCGACATCCGCAACAGCTTCTATTCGACGATCGCGCACGCGTTGTCGAAATGCCTGGAGAGCGCGGATCTTCAACTTACGCTGTCCGAATCCGATGACGACCGCCTGGTCGAGTTGCGCCACATTCGCGAACTCACCAGCGTCAATGTGGCCGGCATCATCATCGTGCCCACGGCCCGGCCACATCCAGAGTCGGTGCGCCTTCTCAGGATGACGCCATGCATCCAGTTGCTGCGCAGACATGCCTCGCTGGGTGACCATTGGTTTGGCATCGACGATACGCAGGCGCTCTTCCAGGCGACCAGGCACCTGGTCGAACTCGGCCACCAGCGCATCGCCTATATCGGCGGCACCACGGACCTGCCTACCGGAGCCGCACGCTTGCAAGGGTTTCACAACGCCCTCGCCGGAAGCAAGGCGGCTACGCATTCGCGAGAGGAACTCGGAGTGCCGTCGTCGACGGATTTCGGCCGTGATGCGATACGACGCCTGCTCGCACTGCGCAGCCCGCCCACGGCGGTAGTCCTGGGTTCGGTCCAGAACACGCAGGGCGTTCTGGAGGAACTGCTGGCAAGCGGCGTGCGTGTGCCCGAACAGTTGTCCATTGTCGGGTTCGGAGACGAGTTGGGTTTCAGATGGTGGGGACCGGGCCTGACGACGATGAGCCTCCCCGTCTCCGAGTTGGCCACTGCGTGCGGGCTGTGGTTCATCCATCAGCTGAAACAGAAGTCTGCAAACGCAGCGCCTTACAGCTCTGTCTCGCCGCCGACGCTCGTTGTGCGCGGCAGCACCCGAGGAATGGAGGCGGCGAACCCCAACCGCGCCGAAGCGCGTCTTCGCCAACTTGCGGACTGATCATTCCCTCGGCTGCCGGGAACAAGGCTTGCGATCGTGCCGTCCATGCCCTTGTGCATCGATGGCACCTCAATGATCTCCCCAGTCGCAAAAGTGACGCCTGCCGACGCCTCTGAGGCGTCGGCTCAATCCCGTCTAGAACCAGCGGCGGCAGATGTCACTGAGTTCTTGAGATGGGTGCTTGATCAAGCCAACGGCGAAGCCTCTGACCCGGTCTTTGTCTTGCTCATCGGTGATGTACTCGACGGGCGACTTGCCATCGATCCGCGCCAGCAACAGGCCAGGCAGCAACTTCGCGGCCCGGCGTTGTACATCGTGCGCGGGCTCCCAACCAACTTGGTCGAGGTAGCTGCGCATGAGTGCCATGAACGACCGCGCGAACTCAGCGCTGCGCGACGGCACGACAACCGCCTTCAACATCAGGTGGTTGAGGCAGAACGCGAGGTCAAACGCCGGATCACCATACCAGGCGCATTCGGCATCGAGAAGCACCGGTCCGCGCGGACCGGCCAGGATGTTCTTCGGGCTCACGTCGCCGTGGACCAGCGCGTGCGTGGTGCCTGCTGTCTGCGCCACCAGCGCCAACAGTGCCGCCGAGACCTCTGGATAACGTGCCGCTGTAGCGACGAGGTAAGGCTCCAGTCGCAAGGCATAAAAGCTCTCGATCGTGTCGAAGCGCTTGGCCACGTCGATCCGCCAGGCACTTTCCGCATGGATCGCACCAAGCACCTTACCCACCGCAGCAGCCAGATCGACGTCAACCTCGCCCGCTAGCAGTTGCTGCTTCCACACCGGGTGGTCCTCCGGCTCCAAGTAGGCCATGGCAAACAGGCCGGCTTCCACATCCTGCGCGATCGGCGTGGGCACATTGGCGGGGCAATGCTCCGACACGAACTGCATCCACGCCCACTCATAGGCATTGCGGGAGACTGGAGCCTCCCACACCGCTGCGACCTTCAGTTGCGGCAGTGCGCGCTTGACGCAGATTGCGCGATCGCCCAAATCGACCTTCCAGATGTCGGAAGACACGCCTCCGGCCAACTCCTGCCAGCGCGCTTTGACGCCAGGTCTTGTCAAGCCATGGGCTTCGACGAAGCGGACCAGATCGCGGTCGGGCACGGGTGCATTCGACATGGCGTCTCCTTAGCTGTGGCGAACCGGCTGGTTGCACCCCTCGTGCGGCGCTTGACCCGACAGGACGCGCACCACCTCCTCGGCAGCGCGACGTCGCAATTCTTCCAGCGACGCGTCGGACGAGAATGCGACATGCGGCGTCAACATCGCGCCTGGACTGGATCTCAGTTCGTCCGGCACCAGTGGTTCCGACTCCAGTACGTCCAACCCAACTGCGGACAGGCGACCGGACGCAAGGGCCTCAATCACTGCCGCGGTGTCCACAACGCCGCCTCGGCTGACATTGATGAGCAGGCCACCCGGTCGCATCAGGGCGAGTCGCTCGCCGTCGATCAAATTTTTGGTGGCCGGTACCAATGGCGCATGCACGACGATGATGTCGCTGTTGCGCATCAGGCCGTCCAGATCCATCGGCTCGACGCCTGGCTGCGGTGCACCTGAAAATGGGTCATAAGCCAGCATCCGGCAGCCGAACGCAGACAGCTTGCGGGCGGTGAGCCGACCGATGCGTCCGAACCCTACGATGCCGCAGGTGAGGTTGGCCAGTCGCTTGAGTTGCGCGCTCGCTGGGTTCCAGCGTCCGGCCCGAACCTCGCGATCAAAGTGATTCAGGCCACGGGTCCAGGACAGGATGAATCCAAGCGCGTGATCGGAAACCTCCTCCACGCAATAGTCTGGCACGTTCGTTACCCAGACTCCACGGTCGGTCGCGGCCTGCACAGCAATGTTGTCCAGCCCGACGCCCAGGCGGGACACTATCTCGAGCGGCAGGCTGGACTGGATCGCTTGCGCGGAGACCTCCGCCCAGCACGTCATGATTCCGTGCGGTTGATGCGCGGCGACCAGAGCGTCGATGTCTGACACGTTGGATGGCGCGGCCGGGCCACTCACGAGACGCAGCCCCGCAGATTCAATGACCATGCGCTCGATGGAGTCGTCGGGCCAGGCGAAGTCAGTCAGCAAAACAGTCTTGGTCATGCTCAATACCTAGGATGAGACGAGGGCGAGCCCTCGATGAAACTAATGCGTTGGGTCCCTAGTCCGTCGATGCCTGCTTCCACCACGTCGCCAGGGCGCAAGAAGCGACCGAGGTGGCTGCCAAACCCAGCCGGGGAACCAGTGCAGATCAGGTCGCCTGGCAGCAACGCGACATGTCGCGACAGGTAGGCAATCTGTTCGGCAATGCCGAACACCATGTCGTCCGTGCAACCGTCCTGCATGAGCGTGCCGTTGAGGCGCAGCCACAGGCGCAGCGCACTGGCATCGCTCACGTTCCAGGAAGGTACGAACCACGGCCCGGCGGGCAGCCAGCCGCGACCACCTTTCGACTGAAGCCAATCCGTACCGAAACGTGGAGGCTCCTCGCGAAACACCGCCGAGCGCAGCGTGATGTCGTTGACCACGCAATAGCCAGCGATTGCCGACGCCGCCTGCTCGATCGTCAGTTCCCCACCCGCGTCGCCAATGATCACGCCCAACTCGACTTCCCAATCGAGCATGGTGTGTTCGGCATTTATCACTAGCGCGCCAGTCGGATCGCGGACGGTCGAACTGGGCTTCAAGCAGATGTACGGGGCACCGCTACGGCGGCGCTCCTGGATCGCCCCGAGCGCCGCCTCCCGGCGCGCGCCGGCGCCTGCACCGGCCGGACCGTCACCGCTGTCCTCAGCGGCCTCGATCAACTGGCCCGAGTAGTTGCCGATCGTGCAAAACACCTGGCGCGGTGCTACCGGCGCGTGCAGGCGCAGA
This sequence comes from Variovorax sp. J31P207, assembly GCF_030316965.1. Taxonomy (NCBI): domain Bacteria; kingdom Pseudomonadati; phylum Pseudomonadota; class Betaproteobacteria; order Burkholderiales; family Comamonadaceae; genus Variovorax; species Variovorax sp. J31P207. Next base: position 42,879 of record NZ_JASZYN010000022.1, on the reverse strand, counting down.
TCTTTCATCGGAAATCCTTCGGCAGCGATGGCCTGCAGAACATGCGTCGAGTGGCAAGCGGTCCGCAGGGGCTCGATCCATCTCGACCACTGACTCTGAAGCCCCCCCAGATCGAGCTCCCCCGCAAGCCTACGGCTCGAAGCGAGGGCCAGGCAACGATTCAGTCCTAGCGCGCGCCCGCCCGTCGCGAGAGCCAAGAGTGGTCGCCCATCGCCTATCGAGGCATTGATCATCACGACGCTCACGCAAGCGCTCCTTCTGGTGCCGACGGGTCCGCCACGGGCAGGCGAGGTCCTCAGGGACACACGACGTAGTTCGAGAAGCCCCCGTTGCGGTCCTTGAGGCCGGAGATCGCCTCGTTCACCCGTTCCAGGGGGAATGTGACGTCTTCCAGGTACGACAGGTCAATCGTCCCGGTGCTCACCATATCGGCCATCTCTTGGCCTTGCGTGGCGCTGAACCAATTCGACCCGATCAACTGGATCTGCTCGTCCATCAGCCACTTCATGTCGATCGGCAACGCGTCGGACACACCGCCGATATTCACTACCTTGCCGCCACGCCGCACGCCCTTCATCGAATCCAGCATCGTCTCGACCGGCGCGCGGGCGCCCAGTGCGCTGATCGCGAAATCGACGCCGTCGCCACCGGTCTGCGCCCTCGCCCATTCCCCGGTGGGCCGTTCCCCCAACGCAATGACCTCGATGCGCTCGGGTGCTAGCGCCTTCACGCGCTCCAGCAGAGCCAGATCTCGGCCGGTGCCCAGAATCCTGGACAGTCCCATCGCCAGGCCGAGCACTGTCGCCGCGACGCCCAGCGTACCGGTGATGCCGTCGATCAGGCCGACTTGTCCCGAGCCAGCGCCGGCATTGCGCAGCGCCCCGTAGGAGGTGCCTAGATAGCCAAACCGTCCAGCCTTCTCGAAGCTGAGGTTGTCGGGAATGTTCACCAGCGCGTACTCAGGAGCCGTCATGTACTCACTGAAGCCGCCGTACGGGTACAAGTCGAAGATGCGTTGCCCGTCTGTGCTGGTGCTGAAGTAGCCATTGAGCGTGTAGTAGCGGCATTGGCTACGGTGGCCAGAGCGGCAGGCCTTGCACGATCCGCAAGAACGCAGTGGGCTGACGTACACGCGATCGCCCGGCTTTGCATTGATCACCGCCTCGCCGACCTCCTCGATAACGCCGGCCGGGTCCAGGCCGAAGATGGCCGGAAACTTGGCGAGCGGCTGGTGCGGAAACCAGCTCGGCCAGTTGTTGATGACGTTTGCCATGTTTGGAACGATGCCGCACGCCTTGACGCGCACGAGCACGTCGTTGGGCCGAGGCTTCGGCACCGGGATGGTGTCGAGGGTCATTGGGGTGTGCAGTTGGTGCAGCCGCGCCGAGGTCATTGTCCTCATGATTTCTCCTGTTGCGATCCGGGGGTATGCGATGTCACTGGAAGGAGCCGCCCGGCGGGCGGAACTTCGCCGGCCAAACAGTCACCCACTTGCCGCCCTGCACCTGCTTGAGCTTGGTGTCGGGCGGGCTACTGTTGAACTTGCCTTCGAATGAACGAACGCCGAGCACGGTCTGTACCTTGTTGGCCTTGAGCCAGGAGGCCATGACCTTGTCGTCAATCTTGCCGGCGCCATTGACCGCGGCTTCTAAGATTTGCCACGCAGCAAATTCCGACGCAGCCTGATATTCAGCAACCGGGTATGGCAAGCCGGCAACTTTGGCTTTCTGCACATATGCAGCAGCGAAATCTGAGGCACCCGCATTCTTGATGAACGGATCGTGATCCTCGAACCATGTCAGGCTAGTCACGCCCGTGGCGTTCGGGTGTGCCGCTGTCGGACCCGGCGCGGGAAACAGGTAGAAGTGGCGTTTGGGCCGGTAGTCGATGCGCTTCATCGCGTCGAGAAGTTGCACCGCCTCCATTCCCACTGCGCCTGACCACAATAGATCTGGATTGGCGTCCTTGATGCGGGCGGCGATCGCGCCAAAATCGCGCGTGCCAAACTCATACTCGAGAGCGAGCACGTTGTTGAGGCCCCGCTTTTGCGCGATCTCCTGGCCTCCCTTTGCCAGATCGAGCGCCGACGGGAACTTGCTGGTGACGAAGGCAATGGTCTTAGGCGGATTCGGAAGACTGGCGTATCCATCGAGGATGAGTTCCGTGTCTGCGGAGCGCGGCTCGGGGCCCAGGGGCAGAGAAGGGAACTGCAGGTCGTACGGCGCCAGCGCAGGCTCTCCCAGGCTGCTTTGAACGAATAGCTTGTTGAAGCGCTGCGCCACACCCATTGCAGCGAGGATTGCGCTGGTGCCGTAAGGTCCCATCAGCAGGTCGACCTTCTCCGCTGTGATGAGGCGCTCGTAGAGCGTGCGTGCGTTTGCCGACTGCGACTGGTCGTCCAATACGATGAATTCGACCTTGCGGCCCAGCAGCCCGCCGCGCTTGTTGATGTCTTCGATAAACACCTCGGCGGCCAGTTTGTGAATCATGCCGACCGACGCCAGCGGGCCAGTGAGTGGCAGGGTGCCCCCGACACGAATGGGGGCGCTGCCGGTCCCCTGCGCGAAGGCCTCCGGCAGGCCGGATGCAAGCACGAGCGTAGCGGCCGCGAGCGCCAGCATGCGACGACGATAAAGGCTGCAAGTCATGGTGATGCCTCCTGTTGATGTTGTGAGTCGGCGCCGTTGCCGTCGTTCAGTGGCCCGCTTCGAGCTCGATCCCCAGGCCCGCCATGATGCGAACTCCGGAGTTGTACCAAGCGACCACCAGCACCAGCGCGATCATTTCCGGTTCGCCAAGGAATGCCGCTGCGCGTGACCAGGTGTCGTCATTCACGTTAACCTCGAGAGTCGACTCCTTGGCAAATGCCATCACCGCCTTCTCTTGGTCGGTGTAGAGGCTGGAACTCTCGAACTGCGGAACCGCGTCGAGTTGCGCCTGCGTCAGGCCGGCCTTGAGGCCATGCGACTGATGGTGGGCAATCTCGTAGCGCGAGTTCGTCAGGTGCCCCACCGTCAGGATCGCCAACTCCCGCAGCCGCGGGCTCAGTGGCGATGACCGTAGCGCGTTCGCGTAGGTAAGGAAGCCGTCAAGCAACTCCGGCGTCTGGGTCAGCGCCAGGAAGATGTTGGCTGTGGGTGTCTTCCGCTCTTTCTCGAGGCGGTCGAAGATGGCCTGGTTGGGGCTGTTGGCGCGATGGAGGTATTTGACGCGTGCCATGGGATTCGGTCCTTGTTTAGATGTTGCTTTGGGTCGATTGCTGCCGGACGAACATTTCCAGCGTCTGCGGATTCGGCTTCTTCTCAGGATCCTGGGTTGTGGCGTCCTTGAAGGGGCTGGCGTGGAAGTACCAGTGCTCAGTCGCCGGAAGGCCCCAGCGCACGTTGGTGCTGAGCGAGCCAGCCTCCCAGCGCACCGGCTCGACCTCGGTGTCGATGGTCTGGTAGTGGCCGTCGCACAACTCGATGCGATGTCCGTCCGGGTCCAGGAGGTAGACGTACAGCATCCCGCCAGGGCCATGTCGGCCTGGCCCGCGGTCCACCGAGCCGCCGTAGCCATAGTTGCCCGCAAGGTCGCAGGCCGTGAAGATCAGGTGCGACTCCGGAACGATATAGGCGAAGTGGTGCATCTTCGGCCCCACGTTCTCCACGATCGCAAGGTCAAGGCACGTCCCTTTGCGGAACATGAAGGCGCCCAGCAACTTGTCACCGTGCGCCAGGTATTCCGAGTTGCGGAAGCCAAGTTGGCTATAGAACTCGCAGGCCTTCCAGCAATCGGGTGCAAAGATCTGGAAATGATCAATGCGCTGAGCGTGTGCGCCGGTGAACTGCTCGAACTTGAGGAACATCCGCTCGCGCACTTCCATGTGGGCGCACAGCTCGAGCTTGGTGCCGTACAGGTCTTCGCAATGCAGCGTGCGGCTTTGGTAGGGTACCTCCACCCACTTGACGGGCAGGCCGCGCCCGGTGAACCAGGCGTAGGCGCTGTCGAGGTCCTCGTCCAGATAGACGCGGAAGCCGAGCCGCTGACAGGCTGGCGCCCCCTCCGCCTGCACCAGGACCAGGCTGTGGTGCGCTGCTTCCGACAAACCGCGTAGGTAGCAGGTGGTTGGCGTCTCGTCGGAGACCACCAGGCCCACGATCTTCACGTAGAAGTCTCGGCTCTTTTGGAGATCCTTGACTTCCAGCACTATGTGACTCGCCCGGCTGATGTTGAATGGCGGGCGCAGGTCGACGGTGGGCAACATGGTAAATCTCCTGTGTGGTTGGTTTGACGGTGAGCGAACGAGACCGGTTTGAAGAGGGCTTGGGACTCGATTTCCGGCGGTGCAGCCGAAGTAACTTCACCCTACTCGGTTAGCGCCCTGCTGGCGCTGATCTCGGTGGTCAATGCCTGGATGGCGGCGAGAGCGAACTGGATGATCGACTCGTCCGTCAGCAGGCCGTCCTTCAGCTTCTCGAACACCTGGGGGATGACGACAGCCGGATGGACCGCCACCCGGGACAATGTGCTTGCGAGCGCCTCCCGCAGCTGCGCATGCGCTCGAGCCCCACCGGTGAAAGCAGGCGAGGCGCTGATGATGAGCGCATGCTTGCTCCGCAGCGGCGAAGTCTTCGGCGGCCGAGACGCCCAGTCGAGGGCGTTTTTCATCACGCCCGAAGTACCGGCGTTGTACTCCGGGGTGCACAGAACGAGGCCGTCCGCCTGCCGGATCGCCTCGCGCAAGCGCGCCACCGCGACCGGAGGCTCCTCGGTGTCGAAATCGCCGTTGTACAGCGGGAGGTCCGTGAGCGGATGCAACTTGAGGGCGATCCCGTCGGGCACCCGTTGCTGCAGGGTGCGCAGGACGGCCGTATTGCTCGAAGCGTGGCGCAAGCTGCCGGAGAGGCCGAGGAGGCGAATCATGCTGGGAATCCTTTGTTGGCAAGAAATCAGTGACTGGCCTGGAACGGCAATGCGTCCCAGCCCCAGAAGCGCGCGTCGCGGCCCATCGATTCCTCGATGCGCAGTACCTCGTTCCATTTCGCCATTCGCTCCGAGCGGGCGAAGGAGCCGACCTTGAGCTGTCCCGCGTTCCAACCCACCGCCAGATGAGCGATCGTGACGTCCTCGGTCTCTCCTGAACGCGCCGAAACGATGGTGCCGAATCGTGCATCCTTCCCTGCTTGCAGCGCGGCCAGGGTTTCGGTCAAGGTGCCGGCCTGGTTGGGTTTGATCAGGACAGCGTTCAATTGCGACACCGCCGCGGCGGCGCGGACGCGTTCGGCGTTGGTGACGAGAAAGTCGTCGCCGATGATCTGGCAGCGCGATGCGTACTTCGAACTGAAGCGCGTGAAGCCCTCTGCGTCGTCCTCGGCCAATGGGTCCTCAATGGACATGATGGGATAGCTGTCGAGCCAACGCCCCAGCATGTCAATCATGGCGTCCGTGTTGAGCACGCGGCTCTCCAGGGCCAGTTCGTAGCGACCGTTCGAGCCAAATTCGGAGGCTGCGATGTCGAGCGAAATGCCGACCTGCGCACCTGGCTTCAGTCCCGCATCGATGATGGCCTGCATCAGCGTATCCAACGCTTCCTCGTTCGAGTTGAACGCGGGCCAGTAGCCGCCCTCGTCGGCCACTCCTTGGAGCTTCCCGGTGCGTCGTAGCAGCGCTCCCGCGGCGCGATAGATTTCGGCAGTCCACTCCAGCGCTTCGTCGAAGCTGGCGGCGGCAGGACACATCACCATGAAGTCCTGGACATCAACGCGCCGCTCAGCGTGGGCGCCGCCCCCGAAGATCTGGATCTCAGGAAGCGGCAACCGAACCGGCTGCCCGGCGGCCAGCAGCTGCCAAAGCGGCACACCAGCCGCGGCCGCCCGGGCATGTGCTATCGCCATGGATGTCGCCACCAGCGCGTTGCCCCCGAGCCGGCTCCGGTTGGGTGTTCCGTCCAGCTGGACCATCAGTTGGTCCAGCGACCCCTGGTCGTTGACATCGCGCCCTGCAAGCGCGCCGTCTATAACCTCGTTGATCGCGCGACAGGCCGATTGCACATCCAAGCCACCGAAGCGTGCTCCACCGTCGCGCAGGTCGACCGCCTCCCCACTGCCCATCGAGGCGCCAGCCGGCGCGAGCGCGCGCCCCGTCAGGCCGCCGCGCAGCCGTACGGTCGCCTCGACGGTCGGTCGGCCGCGCGAGTCCCACATGCGTCGTCCGTGGACGCTCTCGATCGTTGTATCGTTCATTTGTTGTGTTGATGTCGTTTGGTGTTACTCGGCCGCTTGGCGCGCACCGATGAGCACGAAAGCCACGGTCGCAGGTCGGTCGGACTTGTTGCGCCATGCGTGGCGTGTACCGTTCTGGACCACGATGTCGAACGGCTTCAGGTGGGTCTGCACCGCGTCGTCGAGCTCCAGCCACAGCTCTCCGTCGAGCAAGATGCCGTAGTCGACGGTTGGGGTCTCGTGCATGCCGTCGGGCTCGAATCGCTCCGCCAAGCCGGGGCTGATCGCGAGGTTCTCTTCAAACGCCGCTTGGCCGTTGAAATGCGCGGCGGCGAAGACGCTATCGGGTGGAAACGTGACGACCAGCAGCCGCGTCTCGCCTGGGGCAGGTACAAGGCTTGTGACGTCAGCAGTCGGATCTGCTCCGTCGAAGGGAAGCGTCGGCGCGGCGGGTGTCGCCCAGACCAAGCGCGACACCATGCCCGGGATGTGTTTGAACACGTCAGTGCGGGGCGGCACCGAGCGCATGGCAACCTGGCTGCCGCCATCCTTCCGCTGCCCCGTCACGATGCGATTCAAGGCGGACGGGACGTGGACTTGGTTGGAACTATCAGACGCCAAGATAGGCCTCCTTGATCTTCGGGTCATTCAACAAGGCAGCGGGCTTGCCGGAGGTCACGATCCGGCCCTGCTCGATGACGTACGCGTGATGCGCCACCTCCAACGCCTGGTGAATGTTCTGTTCGACCAGCATCACTGCCACACCGCGTTCGTTGACGCATCGGATGATCTTGAACATCTCCGAAACGATCAGCGGCGAGAGGCCCAGCGACGGTTCGTCCATCAGGAGCAGGCGTGGTCGCGCCATGAGTGCGCGTCCGATCGCGACCATCTGTTGCTGCCCACCGGACATCGAGCCCGCGATCTGCTGGCGCCGGTCCTTCAACACCGGCAACAGCGAGAACACCTCCTCCATCGTCTCGCGGCTCGATGCCCGCGCACCCTTGCGATAGGCGCCAAGCTCAAGATTGTCCTGCACGGTCATGTCAGCGAACAGGCGTCGGCCCTCGGGCACGATGGCAATACCGTGGTCGCACACCCGGTGGCTAAGTGCTGCCGTGATGTCGACGCCGCCAATGAGCACCTTCCCCTGGCGGGGCCGAAGGATGCCTGCGATGGCGTTGATGAGCGTGCTCTTGCCGGCACCGTTAGGGCCTACCACCGCCACCACTTGGCCGGAGTCGATCTGCATGCTGGCATCCCAGATCGCGGGTGCGTCGCCATACGACACGTGTACATTGAGAAGATCAAGCAGCATGTGCGACTCCCAGGTAGACATCGATGACCTTGGCGTCCTGCATTGTTTCTTCGGGCTGACCGAGGGCCAGCAGCCGCCCCTGGTCTAGCACAGCCACCCGGTCTGCAAGCGCCACCACTGCGCGCATCACGTGCTCCACGAACACGATGGTGGTCCCGGCGGCGCGGATACGGCGGATCAGGTCGATGGCCTGGTCGACTTCGGTGGGTGTCAAACCGCAAAGCACCTCATCGAGCAGCAGCAGCTTGGGTTTGGCCGCCAGGGCTCGCGCGAACTCGACGAACTTGCGCTCGTGGAGGTTGAGGGACGCCGGCAGTTTGTGCGCCTTCTCGGCCAAGCCCATGAAGTCGAGCCAGTGCAACGCGGAGTCCGCTGCATGGAGCGCCTTGGCGTTTTGGCCAAACGCCGCACACAGCTGCACATTCTCCAGCACCGTCATGTGCTCGAACAGCCGCGGGATCTGGTAGGTACGCGCAATGCCGCGTGCCGCGACCATGTGCGGCTCCAGCGCATCAAGAGACTGTCCATCCAGCCGGATGCTCCCAGACGTCATCGGAAAGTGACCGCTGATCATGTTGATGAGCGTCGACTTGCCCGAACCATTGGGGCCAACCAGCGCCAGGATTTCGCCACGGCGCACCGAGAGGGAAATGCCGCCGAGCGCGCGAAGACCGCCAAAAAGCTTGGTGACGTTCCTGCACTCCAGCAGCGCGCCGCTCGGCGCACGGGTGTCGATGGCCTGTAGCAGTGGCTCCGCGGCTGACGCCACCGCCGGTCCAGGACGGCTGCGAAACTTCTGCAGCAGTCGTGGCGCGATGCCTTCAGGCAAAAACAGAATGACGACAATCAATGCGAGGGCGACCCCGGCGCGGCCCAGCTCGGCGTGACTGCCACCGACGAACAGGCTGAGCGCGACGGTAATCAGGGTTGCGCCCACTGCCGGCCCTGCCCAATGCCGGGCGCCGCCCAAGATGCTCATCAGCACCACGTAGAGGGGCACCGTGATCGAAAACGTCTCGCCAACGGTGACGTAGCCCACGTAGCCCGCTTGCACGGCACCTGCGGCGCCGGCGATGGCAGCCGAGATGGCGAAGGCGCCGACCTTGTAGCGGAATGTGGGCACGCCTTTCACCTCGGCCACGTCCTCGTCGTCGTGTATGGCCAGCAGACCGCGGCCAAAACGAGAAGACAGAATGCCGCGCGACACCAGCAGAGCGATCACCGCCACTGTAAGGCCCAGCAAATAGATTGCGCCGGGAACGGAGGTGCCGAAGGTTGGCATCGAGACGCCGCTGAGATTCACACCGGCACCGCCATCGATTGGGGTGTTCGACACAATCGCGGCCAAGACGTACGTGACTGACAGCGATAGCAGGGCAAAGAATTCGCCACGCAGCGTTTGGATGCGAAACACCACCGCGCCGATGCAGGCGGCCAGCCCAGCGGCCAGCGCCGCTGCAAGCGGAATGGTCAGAAGGTAGGGAACCCCCAACTTGACGGACAGTCCGCCTGCGGCATATACGCCCGTGCCGAAGAAGGCCGCGTGACCAAAGCTCCAATAGCCGGCGTAGCCGCTCAGGATTCCCCAGCTCGTGGCCAACGCCACCCAAAAGAAGATGACGTACAGATACGACAGATAGAAGTCGGGGGCTCCTGCGTAAGGCAACGCGATCAGCGCTGCCCCAAGAAGGCCGACGGCCGCTTTTACAGTCATGGAATTCACAGCCATTTCGGCTTCCAAAGCAACAACGCGATAAGGATGGAGAACGCGACCAATGGCGCCCAAGCGGGATTTACCGTGGCCATGGTGAGGGCTTCCGCAACGCCGATCAGCATGCCCGCTGCCAGTGCGCCGAGGGGATTTGCCAGACCGCCGATGATCACGACGGCAAATACCACGCCGATCCAGGCCTCGATCTGCGACGGCGCCAACGTGGAGGTCAGGGCGATAAACACGCCCGCCACGCCAGCTGAAGCGGAGCACAGTCCGGCCAAGCCGTATGACAGCTGACGGGCATTGATGCCGAAGGCTGCCGCGATTGGACCGTCGTGGGCGGAGGCCCGCAATGCTCGCCCGAGCAACGTGCGGTGCAATGCCACCCAGGCGGCGATCGCGAGCAACGCCGCGCTGACAAACGCCGTGAGTTCGAGCACTGGAACGAACAGAGACCCCACCCGGATGGACTCCTGCGCGTAGGGAGTCTCGTACTTCCGAAAGTCCGCCGACCAGATCCACTGGATCAGGGACTCGATCAGCACAGTGATGCCGAAGGTCACGAGCATGGAGGCGAACTCGCTGACGTCGAAGCGGACGAATATCGTGTGCAGCGCCAAGCCGATCAGAAAGAAGCCTGGAGCGATGATGAGCAACGAAGCGTACGCCGGCCAGCCGAACTGGGCGCCGAACTGGTAGGTCAGGTACGCGCCCAGGAATGCGAGGGCGAAGTGGCTCAGGTTGACCAGTCTCAGCAGACCCCAGCTGAGGCTCAACCCCATTGCGAGCAGTCCGTAGATGCCACCGAGCAGCAAGCCCCCAATGCCCGACTGGAGCAGCAGCGAAGCGCTCACCCTTTTGCTCCCTCAGCGCACGGCCCGCGCGAGAAGTGCGCTCGCTGTGCGCAGCTGACGGCCTGATGGCCCACCGCTATTTGGTCCCGACGCATTTGTCTTGTCTCCTGTGCTAACGTTCGCACAATTGTTGGCGCGGTCTTGTTATTTGTCAATGGGATAGAGAGCCAGGGGTTTACCCTAGTCGCCACGGCCATCGGCGGAGGATCAAAATGCCAACGTTTGCATAGGAGTTGACATGGATTCACTGACTGTCGTGAGATACGAACGAGAAGGCCAAGCGCACTACGGCGTTCTGGCAGACGGCGTGTTGGAACGCCTGGTTGGCTCCCCTTTCGAGGGAATTGTCAAAAGCGCAGAGCGGGACCGCCTTGACGCGGTCCGCCTGCTGCCGCCGGTGGCACAACCGCGCATCTTCGGCCTTGGCTACAACTACAAGGCCCATTCGCAGGAATCGCAAAAAACAGTGCCGGAAATCCCGGTCGTTTTCATGAAGCCGAGCACCTGCGTCGTCGGCCACGAGGACGCGATTGTGTATCCGCCCCACGGCGAAAACATTCACTTCGAGGGGGAGCTCACAGTGGTGATTGGCAAGACGGCGCGTCACGTCACGGAGGCCGATGCACTGGGCTACGTCTTCGGCTACACCTGTGGCAACGACGTCAGCGACCGCGTGCTGCAGAGGCGCGAGAGCAGCTTCGGCTGCCTCTTGGCCGGAAAGGGTTACGACACCTTCGGTCCCATCGGCCCGTGGATCGTGACGGGCCTGGATCCGGCGGACCAGCGGATCATCACACGGGTCAATGGCACCGTGCGCCAGGACGGCAACAGCCGGGACCTCGTGTTTTCCGTGCCGTTCTTGATCGCCTACCTGTCCAAATACATGACACTGCTTCCGGGCGACTTGATCATGACTGGCACACCGGCCGGAGTCGGGCCTATCAACGTCGACGATGTGATCGAGATCGAAATTCCGGCCATCGGCGTGCTGCGCAATCCGGTCGTGGCCGAAGCGCGGTGACGATCCGGCAACGGTTCCGGAGACCTTCGGTTCAACGGGGCAAGCCCTTGCCACAGACGAGCGCAGCGGCGTGCTAGCGTCACCGCTTACTTGGGGGCGCTTTCGCATCGAAGGCGGGCACAGCCACAACGTGCTGCCGGCGGAGGTTTCGATCACCGGCACCGTGCGCAGCTTCGACCTCGCGTCGCAAGACCGCATCGAGGCCGCGCTGCGCGCCACCGTCGAGGGCGTGTCGCTGGCGAGCGTCGTCCAGGCCGAGGTGCGCTACGTGCGCTACTACCTCGCCACCCTCAACACGCCCGAAGAAGCGGCGCTCGCGATCGCCGCGGCTCAAGCCGTCGGCCTGCAGGCCGACATGGCGCCGCGCGCGGCCTTCACCTCGGAAGACTTCGCCTTCATGCTGCAGCGCGTTCCGGGCGCTTACTTGTGGCTGGGCCAGGGCCGCGCCGACCCGGGGCCGGACGCGGAGCGCGCACTGCACCACCCCTGCTACGACTTCAACGACGACGCGCTGCCGCTGGGCGTGCGCTGGCCGTGCGAAGTCTCCGAACGCGCGCTGGCGTGATGAGGCCTTCTTCGGCCTCCACACCCGACCCTGAGCGTCACCGCACTACGCCAATCCGCAGCCATCGCCGGCCTCCAAGACCAGGGCACGCCTGCGGGTCCGCACAGCCAACCGTCCTGCCGCCTGCGCGGCATCGACGTCGAACTGCCGGACGCCGGCGACAACAAGAGCGGTATCCGGGAATGCGGGCCCGGGCGCTTCGCGCGTCCGTTGCCCAACGCCGAGGTCATGCACATCCGTGCAGGGGTCTGCAGCTTCACGCCGACCGGCGGCGAAGCGCTTCAGATTCGAGCAGCCGACACCTTGCTCTTTCCGGCGCACACCACGGGCGAATGGCATGTGCGCGAGACCCGCTTCATGTGGTTGTGAAGCGGGTCTCGGCAAATGATGCTTTGGCGGCGTTGCCTTCCCATCGCGGGCACCCCAACTCGAGAGCGATCAATTGCCGCGTTGAAAGACTTCGGCAAGATCGCACAGATCCCAGTTGCCGCCTGTCAACACCACACAGACCTTTTCCTTCGGCGTCACCTTGAGTCCTTTCGCCAGCAGCGCGCCAATGCCGATCGAGGCAGCCGGCTCTGCGATCAGCTTGGCGTCCTTGGCCAGCATGCGCATGCCCTCGATGATGTGTTCGTCCTCCACCAGCACGATCTCGTCGACGTACCTTTCGATGATGGGATAGGGGTTCTGGCCCGGCACACTGATGCGCAATCCGTCGGCGATCGTGTTCTTCAGCGGCAGCGAAGTGCGCTCCTTGTTGATCCGGCTATGGAAGTACTTGGGGGTCAGCGCCGGCTCCGCGCCCACCACACGTACGGAGGGTCTGGTTTCCTTGATGGCGGTGGCAATGCCGGAGATGAGACCCCCGCCGCCCATGGGAATGATGACAGTGTCCACGTCGGCCAGGTCTTCCAGGATTTCGCATCCGATGGTTCCCTGGCCCGCCATGACCATGGGGTCCTCGAATGCGTGCACTACGGCGTAGTGGTTTTCTGCCGCGATCTCGTAAACGCGTTTCCATCGCGCCGCGGTGTCGCCGTCAATCAGAATCACCTCCGCGCCGAGCGCCCGGGTGTTTTCCACCTTGATTTTCGGGGTGGTGACGGGCACCACCAGAAGCGCCTTGACACCCAGCATCCGCGCTGCGTAGGCCAGCCCCTGGGCATGGTTGCCTGAAGACGTAGCGATGATGCCGTTGGCAATGGCCTCGCGAGGCAGAGACAAGGCCTTGTTCAGCGCGCCCCGGATCTTGAAGGCCCCGGTGATCTGCAGCGTCTCGGGTTTGAGGTACACCTCGCACCCGAGGGTGGTCTCCATCTTCTCGGCGCGCAGCATGGGCGTGTGACGGATGTGCGGTTTCAGCCGCTCCCGTGCTTGGTGGATGTCGCGAAGGGTGGGGTGTTCAAGCAGGGGAATCATGATTGAATGAACTCAAAGGCCATGCCGGTGTTGCTGGCGATGGCGTTGCGATAGATCAGGTTCGACGTCGTGTTGTCCTGAATGGCCATGCCCGTCGAGTCGAAGATCGTGATCTCGTCGTCGGACTCGCGCCCCGGCTTCTTGCCCAGCAGGATCTCGCCGATCTCGGCGTGGATGTCGTGCTTGCTGATGATGTTGTTGTGCAGCGGGTGCCAGGTTTCGCCTTTCTCGACGCATTGCGCGATCGAATCGTTGACGATCTTGGCGTTCCTGAAGATCTCCGGCTCCAGTTCCTGCTTGCCTTGCGTGTCCGTGCCGATGGCGACGATATGCGTGCCAGGTCGGACCCAGGCGGCTTCCACCAGCGAGCCTTTGCCGCGGGTGGTGGTGACGAGAATGTCCGCCTGTTCCACCGCGTCTTGTTTGGAGCGGGCCATCACCACCGGGATGCCGAACTCGCGCTCGATGTCGGCCTTGTACTGGGCGAGGGTCTGGGGGTGGTGGCTCCAGGCATGGATGGCTTCGATCGTCATCACCTCCCGGATCGCCCGGATCTGCATCCGGGCCTGATTGCCAGTCCCGATGGAGGTGATGGTCCTCGCGTTCTTGCAGGCCAGCGCCTTCACCGAGACGGCTCCGGCGGCGCCGGTTCTCAGGCCGGTGATCAGGCTGCCATCCATCACGCAGATGAGCGCGCAGGTTCTGGCGTCGAACAGGAGGATGGTTCCCATGCCGCTGGGCACGCCGTGCTCGGTGGGGTTGTTCGGGAATCCCCCGGACGAGGCCTTCATCGAGATGATCTCGTTGGCCTCGCAATAACCCAGCTTGAAGTCGATTTCGCCCCGGGGTGGCGGGAGGTGGATGCATGTATACGGCGGTTGATTCACCTGGCCACTGTTGAAGGCCTTGTACGCCTCCTCCACCGTTCCGATGACTTCCTTCATGGAAATCAGGCTTCCTACATCCTCTTTGTTCAGCAACAGTGTCTTCATCGGGGTGATCTCTCCATGAATCAAGGGCTCGGGCAACTGCTTTCGGTAGCGCCGCGCGCGGTCGGCCAGCAGGACCATCGGCGTGCCGGCAAACCTAGAAGTCAGCAACCTTGCCCCACGCCGAACCGCTGAACCGTGCCGGGCTGAAAGGCGCGGGATCGAAGATCGGCTTGGCCCCGGACACCAGGTCGGCGATCAGGTGGCCTGCGCCGGGGCCGATGCCAAAGCCGTGGCCGGAGAAGCCCGCGGCCAGGATGAAGCCTGGCACCTGCGGCAGTTCTCCGATACCCGGCACGCCGTCGGGCGTGCTGTCGATGTAGCCCGCCCAGGTGTTGACGATGCGGACTTCGCGCAGCACAGGCAACAGATCGACGGCACGGCGGTGGATTTCGCGGACACCCGCGGGGTCGGGCGTCGGGTCGAGGATGCGCGCCCGTTCCATCGGTGTGGGAGCGTCCAGCTTCCATCGAGCGCGGGTTTCGTGGCCCCATCGGATGCCTTCCAGGCCGCCGGGAAACACGTTGCGCCAGCGCTTGGCGAACATCGGCAAGAACTGCGGTGCGAAGCGCACCAGCTGTGCCGTGGGGTCGGCGCGCCCTCGGCCGCTGATGGCCAGGACGTAGTGGCCGTCAGGGCGCCGGGTGATGGCAACGCGGGGGCTGGTCAGCGCGGCCGGCAGTTGCTGCTCCACCGGCGCCAGGCGCACGATCGATTGGCGGATCGTGGCGACCGGAAACTGCACGCCGAGCTGGTTGCAGAACGAGGACGCCCACGCGCCGCCTGCGAGCACGGCGGTACGGGTCTTGATTGTCCCCGCTTCGGTCACCACGCCGCTGAGCCGGCCACCCTCCATCTCGATGCCACGCGCGGCGCAGTTCTGGTGGACGGTGCCGCCGAGTTTCATGAGCGCGGCGGCGACGGCCGGCGCCGCCTTGGCCGGATCGGCCGTGCCGTCGCTGGGTGAGAAGACGCCGCCTTTCCACGCGCGGCCGGTCGCCTGGCCACGCTCCGAGGCCTCGCGGCCGCTGAGCATGTGCGTGGTCACACCAACCGTCGTCGCAAACTCGCGCCATTTGGCCCAGCCGGCAATCTGGGCCTCGTCGTTGCTGAGGTACAGCAAGCCGCAGCGCTTGAAGCCCGTGTCTTCGCCGCTGTCTGCGGCAAACTGATCCCACAACTCCAGGCTCCGGGTGGACATGGGCAGTTCGCGCGCGTCGCGGTTCTGCTGGCGGCACCAGCCCCAGTTGCGGCTCGATTGTTCGGCGCCGATGCGGCCCTTTTCGACGACGGCGACCGACAGCCCGCGCTGGGCCAGGTAGTAGGCGGTGAAGACACCGATGATCCCGCCGCCGATCACGACGACGTCGGCACGGGCTGGCAGGTTGGGCGAGGTCTCAACGAGACGCAGTGGCTGGGACATGGCTGGGGCTCGATCGTCGCCTCAGGCTGCAACGCTTTGGCACACGTAGTACTTCGCCACGCGATCGCTGCTCTCCCAGCCGATCGGTGCGCCCTGCGGCACGAACAGCGCATCGCCGGTGACGGCAGACAGCACGCTGCCGTCAGGGGCAGCAAACCGCACGCCGCCGGCCAGCAGGAACATGAACTCGTTGAGGCGATGGGCCCGGACGATCCGGTGGTAAGGGGTCGACTCCCAGGTGCCCGCGAGGTACTGCGCGCCGTCGTCGGTAAACACGTTGTCGCTGCGGCATTGCGGCGTGGGACCCAGCAGCGTCTCGGCCGGTGGCGGATTGGACGGCTTGAAGTTGGCTTCGGCGCGCAGTGCAGTGACGCCGCGCTGGGTCGGCTTCTCGCAAGCGGCCGCGCAAAAGACGAACCGCGTGCGCGCTGCAGCCTGGATGTGAAGTGCGGTGCCGCATCCGATGACCGCGCCCGCTTGCGCGACGAGCACCAGCGGCGCCTCTCCGGCCACCGTCAAGGTCAGCTCGCCCTCCACCACCACAAGGGTCTCGATGTGGGGAAAGCGCGCGACATCGAGGTCACCGGAGAAGCTGACGCGGCCAGCGCTCATCGCGCCTGGTCCTTCCCAGGCGATTTCGCGATCGCGAGCGAAGGGATCGGCCGGGCCGAAGGCGGCCCTGCGGAAAGAGGTCGATGGCGATGCGCCATCGGCGCGGTGCAGCAGCAGGGCCACGGTCATGGTCGTTGTTCCTTTGAGTTGCGGGTATTTGTCTGCGTTCGCGCCCTCATGCGGCAGTGGGCGCCGGGCCTTCCAGGTAGCCGAGGATGGCCTTGGTCTCGAGGTATTCCTCCAGGCCTTCGACGCCGTATTCGCGTCCGTTGCCCGAGCGCTTGTAGCCGCCAAAGGGCGCATCGGGGCTCCAGGGCGGGTTGTTGATGTGGATCTGCCCGGAGCGGATGCGCAAGGCCACCGCGCGCGCGGCCGCCAGGTCGCGGCCCTGCACGTGCGCGCCCAGGCCGTATTCGGTGCCGTTGGCGATGGCCACCGCCTCGTCCACGCTGTCGTAGGCGATGATCACCAGCACCGGGCCGAAGATTTCTTCCTGCGCGATCCGCATCTGCGGCTCCACGTCGGAGAAAAGTGTCGGGCGCACGTAGCAGCCACGCTCCAGCCCCTGCGGCCGGCCGGGGCCGCCGCAGACGAGGCGCGCGCCTTCGGCCGTGCCGACACCGATCATCTCCTGCACGCGATTGAACTGCGCGCGATTGGCTACCGGGCCGTGCGTGGTCTGCGGCGAACGCGGATCGCCCACGACGAGCGTGGACGCGGTCTCGCAAGCGAGTCGTTCGACCTCCGCGAGGCGTTCGCGCGGCACGATGATACGGGTCGGGGCGCTGCAGGACTGGCCAACATTGCGCATACCGGCCGCCACCGCAGCCGGTATGGCGCGTGCGAAATCAGCATCGGGCAGGATGACGTTGGGCGACTTACCGCCGAGTTCCTGGGCAACGCGCTTGACAGTCGGTGCGGCCGCCTGCGCCACCAGCACGCCGGCCCGGGTGGAGCCGGTGATGGAGATCATGTCGACATCCGGGTGCGCAGCCAGAGCGGCGCCAACCTCTGGCCCTTGGCCGTTGACCAGGTTGAACACACCCGCCGGAATTCCGGCGTCGTGCATCACTTCCGCGAACAGCAACGCGCTCAGCGGCGACAGCTCGCTGGGCTTCAGAACGACGGTGCACCCCGCCGCCAAGGCGGGACCGACCTTGGCGGTGATCTGGTAGAGCGGCCAGTTCCAGGGCGTGATCAGGCCGCACACCCCGATGGCTTCTCGCACGATGGCCGTGTCGCCCCGATGGGTGAGGAAGGGATAGCTGCCCGCAATGTCCCGGGCCACGCGGATGTGCTCCGCCGCAACAGGCACTTGAGTGCTACGCGCCATGCCGATTGCCGCGCCCATCTCCAGCGAGATGGCCTGGGCAAACAACTCCGCGCGCTCGAGGATCAGACTGTGCACGCGATCGAGAAGCGAGGCCCTGCTGTGCGGGGAGCTCACGGACCATGTCACGAAGGCGCGCTGCGCCGCAGCCACCGCGGCAGCAACGTCTCTTGCACTTCCCAGCGCGATCTCCGCGACGGGCTCGTCCGTCGAGGGGTCGACGACGGCGCTGCGAGCCTGCGTTTCGGGCACGACCCACTCGCCGCCAACGTACATGCGGTCCAGGCGGCCAGCGCTCCTGAGGTGTTCGATGATCGGGGAGTTCATGGCAAAAAGTTTAGGCTGCGTGCCCCTCGCGCCGCTGCTGCAATGATGGTCTTGCACGAAGGAGGCTGCGGTTGTGCGAGTCGCTACAAGCAGATCCTGCCGTCGGCCCCTTGCAGCCGGGAATGGACGGAACGAAAGCGCCTCAGCGCGGATGCGGGAACAGCCGCTCGATCGGACTGTGCGTCTTGATGAATGGCGACTTGATGACGATGTAGCTGAAGTACTTCGCGATTCCGATGTTGCGTTCGAGCAGTTCCTCGATCACTTCCTGGTAGTGGTTCACACCCCGCGTCAGGAAGCGCAGCAGGTAGTCGTAGCCGCCGCTCACCAGGTGGCATTCGAGCACCTCGTCGACCTCGCGGATGGCGGCCTCAAAGCGCACGAAATCCTCACGGTGGTGATCCTGCAGCGTGACCTCGGTGAATACGGTGAGCGTGTCGCCGAGCTTCTCCAGCCGCAGGTGGGCACCGTAGCCGGCGATATAGCCGGCCTGCTCCATCCGCTTCACGCGGATCAGGCAGGGGCTGGGCGACAGGCCCACCGCATCCGCCAGGTCCACGTTGGTCATGCGCCCGTTCTTCTGAAGTTGCGCCAGGATGCGCAGGTCGAGTCGGTCGATTTTGAAGGCTTCTGACATGGCGGTGCCGAAAAACGAAGATAGCCCGATTCTGCGTCTGTCTCGTTGTGTTGGGGGTCGGTACGCGGGTTTTCGCTCAGGCAGTCAATGCGGCGCGAACGTCCGGCGCGTCGAGCACCTCGTCGAGCGTCTTCTTCAGGCGCGAGAACATCTGCGCGAACTCGTCCTCGGTGAAGGTGAGCGCCGGCGCAAAGCCGAGAATGTGGTCGCCGAAGGAACGGAACACCAAGCCGTTGCGGTAGCCGGCGGCGAAGATGCGGTCGGCCAGGCCGAGTGCGGCATCGAAGCCGCGCTTGCTCGCCTTGTCGCTCACCAGCTCGAGCGCGCCGAGCAGTCCGCGATGGCGCGCATCGCCTACCAGCGGATGCGCACGCAGCCCATCGAGCCCGGCCGCGAAGTGGGCCGCGCCGCGCTGGCCGTTGGCGAGCACGCCGCCCTCCTCGTACAGGCGCAGCACCTCCAGCGCGACCGCGGCGCTGACCGGGTGTGCCGAATAGGTCGCGCCATGTCCGATCGATGCGCCCGCCGGCGCACCGTCGGCGATGCCGGCATAGACCTGCTCCGACATCATCGTTGCGCCCATCGGCGCGTAGCCGGCGGTCAGGCCCTTGGCCATGGTCATCAGGTCGGGCTCCACACCCTCGGCCTCGCACGCGAACATGGGGCCGGTGCGGCCGAAGCCGGTGATGACCTCGTCGACGACGAAGAGGATGCCGAGCTCGCGCGTGGCCTCGCGCATGGCCTTCAGCCAGCCTTTGGGCGGCACGATGACGCCGCCCGAGCCCTGAATCGGCTCGCAGAAGAAGGCCGCCACGTTGTCCGCGCCCAGCTCGGCCACCTTGGAGCGCAGTGCGGCGACCGAGGCTGCGATCAGCGCCTGCGGGTCGGCCCCGTCCGCATGGCGGTAGGCGTAGGGTGAGGGGATGTAGTGCTGCGTGGGCAGCGGCAGGTCGAAGCCGCGATGGAAGGCCGGCAAAGCGGTCAGGCCGGCGCCGGTGGACGAGGAGCCGTGGTAGCCGCGCTCCAGCGCGATGAACTGCTTCTTCGACGGCTTGCCGGTCGCGTTGTGGTACTGCACGATGAACCGCACCGCGGCGTCGATCGCCTCGGAGCCGCCGAGCGTCAGGTACACGCGGGTCAGCGAAGCCGGCGTGATCTGCACCAGCTTCTCGGCCAGGCGAATGGCCGGCTCGCTGCTGAAATGGAAGTAGCCGGTCGCATACGGAAGGCGGCGCATCTGCTCGGCCGCGGCCTGCACCACGCTCTCCTGCCCGTAGCCCACGTTGACGCACCAGAGGCCGGCGAAGGCGTCGAGCAGTTCGTGGCCACTGGCATCGGTGAGCCACGCGCCGCGGCCCGAGGCGAGCACGGTGGGCCCGCGCTGCTCGTGCACGCGCCAGGGCGAGACGGGATGGATGAGATGGGCGCGGTCGATGACATCGAGCGCGGCCAGGTTGGGGAGTGCGGCGGAGTGCGTCATGGAGGGGCGGTGGTCGGGTTTAAGGATGTCCAGAAGCTTAGGGCGCGCGCCTCTCGCGCTGGTGCTAGATTGGGGTCGTTGCGCAGAGCAGGCTGCGGTTGTGCGGGTCGCCACAGCAGATACTGCCGTCGCGTCCATGCCGGGGGCCTCTACGACGGGCGCACTCGACCGGCGGCAGCCGCGCCCGACTCAAAGGCCAGTAAAAGCCCGAAGGCGGTGGCGCGGTGTGCTTCCATTCGGGATGGGTGCGGATGAACTTCTCCATCGTGGCCTCTGGTGACAGGTCCCATCCGATTGCAACGACATAGAGGCAGGCCGACGCACGGTCCTGGTCCCACTTCCAGGGCCCATGCCGCCTTCGCCGAGCAGGGTCTCGAGCGACTTGCCAGTAATTGCCTTGATGACGCTTTCCCAAAGTCCAATCAGAGCGTGCGGCGTCACGTTAGAGCTTGAGGCACCGTCTGCCATCCGACGTTGGGCGACAGAAGAAGATGCCGGCAGCGTGCCGACAACGAAATCCTGTGCCGCAGCGCGGACCCACTTTGATTCAGCGGCGCAGAAAGCGGCCCCTATGCTCATAGCAACGGCATTGCCGTCATCACTGGAGCTCTTCACCATGTCCCTGCAAGATTTCAAGGTGCTCACCTTCGACGTCGTCGGCACGCTGATCGATTTCGAGGGCGGCATGCTCGCCTACCTGCGCTCCGCGGTGCCCGAGTCCCGGGTGACGGACGAGGATTTCCTCGCCGCCTACCGCCACGCGCGCGCCGACGGCACGGCCGGCTGGTACCCCGACGATCTCGCGCGCTGCTGGCATGCCATCGCACCGAAGCTGGGCCTGCCCGACACCGACGCACTCGCGCAGGGCCTGCGCGATTCGGTGGCGCAGTGGCCGGCGTTTCCCGATTCGGTGGACGCACTGAAGCGCCTGGCCAGGCGCTTCAAGCTGGTGACTATGACCAATGCGCAGCAATGGGCGCTGGCGCACTTCGAAAAGACGCTGGGCTCTCCCTTCGACATGCTGCTCGCCTGCGACGACGCGCTGTGCGAGAAGCCCGATGCGCGCTACTTCGCCTACGCCCGCGGCCGCATCGAGGGCGCCTGGGGCTACAAGCAGGCGGACAACCTGCACGTCGCGCAAAGCCAGTACCACGACATCGGCATTTCCAAGCAGTTGGGCATCACCACCTGCTGGATCGAGCGCCGCCATGGACAGAAGGGTTCCGGCGGCACGCTCGAATCCGAACACACCCAGCCCGACTACCACTTCCACACGCTGGCCGAGCTGGCCGACGCCGTCGAGGCGGGGCTTTGACGCTGCACGCGATCGCCGCGCCGGTCGCCGACCTGCTGCCCGAACTGGTCGCGCTGCGTCGCGACCTGCACGCACATCCCGAGCTCGCGTTTGAGGAAAGGCGCACGGCAGGCCTCGTGGCGCAGGCGCTGCGACTGCTCGGCCTCGAGGTCCATGAAGGCCTGGGCGGCACCGGCGTGGTCGGCACGCTCAGCTCCGGCAGCGGGACGCGCAGCGTCGGCCTGCGTGCCGACATGGATGCGCTGCCGATGGTCGAACTGGGGCGCGCCGCCCATGCCAGCCGCACGCAGGGCGTGCACCATGGCTGCGGCCACGACGGCCACACCAGCATGCTGATCGGCGCCGCGCGCCAGCTGGCGCGCACGCGGCGCTTCGACGGCACGGTGCACTTCATCTTCCAGCCGGCCGAAGAAGGCGAGGGCGGCGCGCGAGCGATGATCGAGGACGGTCTGTTCGAGCGCTTCCCCTGCGACAGCGTCTATGCGCTGCACAACTGGCCCGACCTGCCCATCGGCCATGTACAGACGCGGGCCGGCCCGATCATGGCCGCGGCCGACCGCTTCGACATCGTGCTGCGCGGTCGCGGCGGCCATGCGGCGCAGCCGCATCACACGCCGGACGCGATCCTCGCCGCCAGTCAGCTCGTTGCGCAGCTGCACACCATCGTTTCGCGCCGCATCGACCCGGGCGAATCGGCGGTGCTGTCGGTCACGCGCATCGAAGGCGGCCACAGCCACAACGTGCTGCCGGCGGAAGTGTCGATCACCGGCACCGTGCGCAGCTTCGATGCCGGATCGCAGGACCGCATCGAGGCGGCGCTGCGCGCTACCGTGGACGGCGTGGCGCTGGCCAGCGGCACGCAGGTGGACGTGAGCTATGTGCGGTACTACCCGGCCACCGTCAACACGGCCACCGAGGCTGCTCTCGCGCTGGCCGCGGCCAAATCCATCGGCCTGCAGGCTGACATGGCGCCGCGCGCCGCCTTCACCTCAGAGGACTTCGCCTTCATGTTGAAACACCGGCCCGGCGCCTACCTCTGGCTGGGCCAGGGCCGCGCCGATCCGGGGCCGGATGGCGAACGCGCGCTGCATCACCCTTGCTATGACTTCAACGACGATGCGCTGCCGCTGGGCGTGCGCTGGTTCTGCGAAGTGGCCGAGCGCGAGCTGGCACCCGCTGCCGACCCGGCATCCCCGCCTGCTCTGTCCGTCGTGATGGCAAGGTAGGCGCCGGGCCTTCCCGGGGGCTTGGGTATGCTTTGCGCAAGCCCTGAACACGTGGAGCGCCCCATGATCATCGGGCGCATCTGGGCCGGCAACGCCTGCCGCAACTGCGTCGCCAGCCAGAGCAGCAGCGGCTGACGCGGCATGCGCAGCGCGTCGATGGGCGGTGCGGCTTAGTCGCGAAAACTCGGCAAAGTCGCGCCAGTGCGCGTGGCTGCTGCGGCTATCGCGGCTGGATCGGTTGCCAGCGAAGCTGAGCTTCTCGGCCTCGAGTCCTGCATCAGTCGATACCGATGGTGCTCAGCCTGCTCGACGAAGCGACGGTAGTTCTGCAGGATAGTGCCTGCAGCCGCCATCGAAAGGCAACGCAGCGTGATCTCGGCCCGATCGAAATCGACCAGGGCGGCCAGCGCGCCCCTGACCAAGGCAGATTCCCATCGAGCCGGGGTCCAGACGTTGACGTTCGGATTGCGGCTGACCAGGCGAAAGTCCTCGATCACGGCCTGCTCCACCACTCGGGCCGGCGGGCTGACGGCCGCGGTTTTCAGGTTGGGCAGCGGTTCCTGCGCCGGATGGCGCTCGCGCACCTGCCCAGCACTGCTCGCTCGTTGTCCCGTTGAGGTTCCTGCATCTTCTCAGTACCCCCGCGCGCGATCGACGAGGCCGATCATCGGCTCGCTGGCCTCGAAACGGCGCAGGTTGTCCAGCACGACCTCGGCCGCGCTCAAGGGCTGCGTCATGCTCGCGATGTGCGGCGTGAGCTGGACGTTCGGGTGGCGCCAGAACGCATGCGCCGGAGGCAGCGGCTCAGGCTCGGTCACGTCGAGCACGGCATCGCCGATCTGGCCGCTGGCCAATGCAGCCAGCAGATCGGTATCGATCAACTGCGGCCCGCGGCCGACATGTACGAGGCCCGCGCCTTCCGGCAGCATCGAGAACAGCCGCGCATCGAGAAAACCGCGCGTCGAATCGGTGAGCGGCAGCAGGCACACGAGGATCTCGGTACGCGCGAGGAAGGACGGCAGCTCGTCGGTACCCGCATGGCATTGCACGCCGTTGACTGCATGCCGCGAACGGCTCCACCCTGCGCAATCAAAGCCCAGGCCGACAAGCTGCGCCAGCACCGCCTGGCCCAGCGAGCCGAGCCCGAGCACGCCGACGCGCCGCTCGGCGGCGGACCGCACCGGCAGCGGGCGCCACTGGGCCTCCTGCTGCTGGCGCCGGTAGCGCGGCATGTCGCGATGCAGGCCGAGCACCGCGTGCGTCACGTACTCGACCATGCCGCGCACGATGCCGGGCTCCACCATGCGCACCACCGGCAGTGCGGGGGGCAATGTCGCAAAGTCGAACTGGTCAACGCCTGCGCCGGAGGAGAACAGCACCTCGAGGTTCGGGAAGCGCTCGGCCAGGTCCTGCGGCGGTTCCCAGGCCGCAAGAAAGCGCACCTGCGCCGCATCGCCGATGTCGGGCCAGATGCGGAAGTCGATCTCGGGCGCGCGGCGCCGGAACACCTCGGCCCACTGGCGGCCGCGCACCGGATCTGATTTGTAGAGGAAGGTGGTCGTGCCCATCGCCATCAACCGATAGCTTGGGTCACGATCGCGAACATCTCCGGCCCGTCCGGCGGCTCGGCAAGCGGCGCACCGCGCACCATCGTCGTCGGGGCGTCCACGCACGGCAGGCCGATGCTTTCGAGCCATTCAGTCAGCCCGCTTGCGAAGTCGATGTCGATACGCGTGAAGTTGCCGGCGTTGAGTCCGGCGAGATGCGCGATCAGCGCCTTGGCGCCTTCGGCGTCGGGCGCGACGACCGGACCGATCGCGTGCCCGCGTCCGAAGCGCCGCAGCATCGCGAAGCCCAGTGGCTCGTTGTCGTGATCGAGCACCACGCAGGCATCCGCGCCGGCGAGCAGGTCAGCGATCAGCGCATCGCGCGGCATGCCGCGCGCCGCCGCGTCGAGCGCCTGCAGACCTGCAGCCTCATGGAGTCCGGCAGGCCGCAGCCGCCAGCCGGGCTTGAGCGCGATCATCGGTGCCGTCTGCGCGATGCCTTGGTGCTGCCGCAGTTCGCCGGTGCGCACGAAGCCCAGCCGCTCGTACAGTCCGCGGCCTTCCGGGGTGGCGTGCAGCAGCACGGTGTGTTCGTCGAGGCCCTCGAGCAGCGCGCTCATCAACCGTTGCCCGATGCGTCGTCCCTGGCAGGCCGGCGCCACAATCACGAGGCCGATGGTGGCGTGGTGCGCGCCCCAGCGCCAGCGCTGCGCGGTGGCAACGATGGCGCCGTCGCACTCGACGACGAAGCCTTCGGCATGCGCGAACGCCTGCGCCCAGTCCGTCGGACGGTGCGGCCAGCGCAGCTGCGCCGACAGCGCGTGCGCAACTGGCAAGTCGCCGGTCGTCATCGGTCTCAGCACCATTTCGTCTGTGGTGGGTGCATCCAGGGTGCGATCAGGCATCGGAGAGGCTCTTTCTGCAAAGGAGAAACGCCTTCATCTTGGACGACTTTGACGGCCTGCACCAGACCGAATTCGCACTCTCAAGCAACTCGCAAGCTTCGCCTGCAAAGCGTGCGTGTTTTGCAATTCGCTGCGGCAGCGGGCCCGCTTACGCATACAAATGCTGAGCCCCCTAGCGTCGATCGCCATCCAAAGCCTCGACCCGAACTTGAAGATGCCTGATTCTGATCGCAACAAGATCTCCTTTCAGAAGCGACATTTCATCGGGGGTGTGCTGGTCGATGGCGAGGGTGACGTGCTGGAGGTCCGTCGCCCGTCCGATGGGATGGTCTGCGCAGAGGTGCCGATCGCTGCCGCGGCAATCGTCGACCGCGCGGTCTTGGACGTGGACGGCCCGTACGCCGCCGACTGCCTGAGGTTCTTTGCAGAATGCGCCGACGAGCTGCTGGGCGGCGATGCGGCAGCGACGCGCAGCGCGCCAACTGGGTCTGGTGGTCGGCGAGCCCTCCGGCGTCGTTCCGACTTCGCACTCTGGAACTTCCCGGTCACGCAGGCCGTCACCGACATTGGCCCGGCGTTGGCGGCAGGCAACGACTTCTCCAATTGATCGCCGAGTCTCACGCATTGCCCGCGCAAAGCAGATTGCGCTTCGCCGCGCAGCCAATCGGCATTTGCCACCGTTTTCGGCATCTGCTTCGGCACCCACGCGAGAACGCCCAAACTTAGCATCAGGGTCGTGTTCCACCCTCCTGAGAGTCCACTTTTCATGTCAAAGAATCTACTCATCGACTTCAACTTCGATCAACTCGGCGAACCGCGTGAGTACCGGCCGCCCGCTGAACGCGTCATCGAAGGCGACATCGTGTGCCGCAACTGGGATGTCGACAGCGCCAAAGACGACAAGGTGCGCGCTGGCGTGTGGGAGTCGACGCCCGGCGTCAACCGCTCCATCAAGGGCGAGACCTGGGAGTTCTGCCTGATCCTGTCCGGCGTGGTCGAGCTCACCGAGGACGGACAGCGCCCGGTCACCTACAAGGCCGGGGACTGCTTCATCATGAAGCCCGGCTACACCGGCACCTGGCGCACCCTCGAGACCGTGCGCAAAGTGTGGATCATGGCCTGAGCATGACTCAGCCTGCCGCTTCAAAAACGTGCGCATCGCCTTCGCAGCGACGCACCGAGGTGCGTCGCTGCACGCGCAAGGGGCAGACCGCACGGGATGCCGCCGCACCCCCTCCAAACCGCAGTTTTCGTGTGCCAGGCGCCCAATTTCCCTACGGCCTCAGCGCTTGTGCGTGCTGCAATCACGTCGTCATCAGTTCGCCTCATTTACATCTGTCATTTAAGGAATAGAGACCATGACCTTCCGGCCCAAGTACATCACCTTCGACTGCTATGGCACCCTCACGCGCTTTCGCATGGGCGACTTGGCGCGCGACATGTTCGCCGACCGCATCCCGGCAGAGCGCATGGAGCAGTTCGTCGCCGACTTCAGCGCCTACCGCTTCGACGAGGTGCTGGGCGACTGGCAGCCCTACGACGTGGTGCTGAAGAACGCGGTGCGCCGCCTGTGCAAGAAGTGGAAGATCCAGTACCTCGACCACGAAGCGCAAAAGTACTACGACGCGGTGCCGACCTGGAGCCCGCATGCGGATGTCCCTGCAGGGCTGGCCAAGATCGCCAACGAGATCCCGCTGGTGATCCTGTCGAACGCCTCGGACAGCCAGATTCAGAAGAACGTCGCCATGCTCGGAGCGCCCTTCCATCGCGTTTACACCGCGCAGCAAGCCCAGGCCTACAAGCCGCGCCTGCAGGCCTTCGAATACATGCTCGATTCGCTGGGCTGCAACCCCGAGGACGTGCTGCACGTGTCCTCCAGCCTGCGCTACGACCTGATGTCAGCGGACGACCTGGGCATCGTCAACAAGGTCTTCGTCAATCGCGGCCACGGCCCGGGCAACCCGGCCTACCGCTACGTCGAGATCAAGGACATTGGCGGCCTCCCCGGCGTGGTCGGTCTCTGATCCGTTGCAAGCACCGCACGCCATGAAGCTTGAATCCTATTGGACCGATTCGGCGCCCGCCTTCGTCTCGCGCTCGTGCGAGCTGCCGGCGCAGGTGGATGTCGCGATCGTGGGCGGCGGCTTCACCGGCCTCTCGGCGGCGCTGGCGCTGACGAGGCGCGGCGCCAAGGTGGCGGTGCTGGAGGCCGGCGAGCGCGTAGCGGCCGAAGCCTCGGGCCGCAACGGCGGGCATGTCAACAACGGGCTCGCCCAGGACTACGCTGAAGTGGCCGCCAAGGTCGGCGTCGAGCGCGCCCGAGGCTGGTACCACGCCTACGACGAAGCCGTGGACACGGTTGAGCGGATTGTGCGCGAGGAGGCTATCGCCTGCGACTTCCTGCGTCACGGAAAGCTCAAGCTCGCCACGCGGCCGAGCCAGATGGCCGCACTGGAGCGCAGCGCCGAACGCCTGATCGGTGACGGCGTTGACACCGATGTCCAGGTGCTCGACGCGGCCAGCGTGCGCGCCGAAGTGCAGAGCGACCAGTTCCACGGCGGCCTGCTCTACAAGCGCAGCGGGCAGATGCACATGGGCCGCTTCGCCCAAGGGTTGGCAGCGGCGGCCGAGCGCAGCGGTGCGCAAATCCACACCGGCACGAACGTGCAGCGCATCGAACGCCTGGGCCAGGGCCACGCGCACAAGCTGCACACCGGCCACGGCACCGTCGCCGCACAGCAGGTGCTGCTGGCCACGGGGGCGACGCGCCACGGCGGCTACGGCAGCTTCGGCTGGCTGCGCCGGCGTATCGTGCCGATCGGAAGCTTCATCGTGGTCACCGAGCCACTGGGCGCCGAGCGCGCGCAGGCCCTGCTGGCCGCACGGCGTACCTACACCACGGTGGCCAACATCCACCACTACTTCCGGCTCACCCCGGACCACCGGCTGGTGTTCGGCGGGCGTGCGCGCTTCGCGATCTCCAGCCCGCAGTCGGATGCCGCCAGCGGCGAGATCCTGCGCGCCGGGCTGGCCCAGATCTTCCCGCAGCTCGGCGCCGTGCAGCTGGACTACTGCTGGGGCGGCCTGGTCGACATGACGCAGGACCGCCTGCCCCACGCCGGCGAGCGCGAGGGCCTCTACTACGCGATGGGCTACAGCGGCCATGGCACACAGATGTCGGTCCACATGGGCCAGCGGATGGCGGCCGTGATGGGCGGCGATGCGCTTGCCAACCCCTGGCAAGGCCGCGACTGGCCTGCCATCCCTGGCCACTTCGGCCCGCCGTGGTTCCTGCCGGCGATCGGCCTTTACTACACGCTCAAGGACAGGCTGGCCTGAGCGCCCTAGCTACCACCTTTCTTCATCGACCCACCAAGAGGAGACAACCCCATGAACAGCACCAGCAACACGAGCTTCGAGAAGCTCGTCGGTCCCGGCGAGAGCCTTCGCGTGATGGAGTCGCTCAAGCGCGGCGCCACGCGGCGCGACATCCTCGCGATGCTGATGGCGGGCGGCATGCAGGCCACGCTGGCCGGTGGCATCGCAGGCGCGGCGATGAGCGCCCATGCGCAGACGCCGAAGAAGGGCGGCCGCATCCGCGTCGCAGGCGCCACTGCCGCCGCCACCGACACGCTCGACCCGGCCAAGCAGTCGAACCAGACCGACTACTCGCGCTGCAACATGATCTACAACGGGTTGACATCGCTGGACGGCAGCCTGACGCCGCAGCCCGCGCTCGCCGAATCGTTCACCACCAAGGATGCCAAGACCTGGGTGTTCACGCTCCGCAAGGGCGTCACCTTCCACGACGGCAAGGCGCTGTCGCCGGCCGACGTCGTGTTCTCGGTGATGCGCCACAAGGACCCGGCCACCGCTTCCAAGGCCAAGGTGCTCGCCGACCAGATCGACAGCGCCAAGGCCACCGGCCCCAACGAAGTGACCTTCGTGCTCAGCGCGCCGAACGCCGACCTGCCGGTCATCCTCGGCACCTCCCACTTCCAAATCGTCAAGGAAGGCACCACCGACTTCAACGCCGGCATCGGCACCGGCCCCTACAAGCTCAAGGAGTTCAAGCCCGGCGTGCGCTCGCTGATGGTGCGCAACGACGCCTACTGGAAGCCCGGCAAGCCCTACCTCGACGAGATCGAATTCGTCGGCATTGGCGACGAAACCGCACGCGTCAACGCGCTGCTGTCAGGCGGAATGGACCTGGTGGGGTCGGTCAATCCGCGCTCGGTCGAGCGCGTGAAGGGTACGCCCGGCTTTGGGATCTTCGTTACCCAGTCCGGTCAGTACTCAGACCTCGTGATGCGCAAGGACGTGGGTCCCGGCGCCAACCCGGATTTCGTGCTTGGGATGAAGTACCTCTTCGACCGCGAGCAGATGAAGAAAACCATCGCGCTCGACTACGCCGTGGTCGGCAACGACCAGCCGATCGATCCGACCAACCGCTTTTATTTTGCCGGCCTGCCGCAGCGGCCCTTCGACCTTGACAAGGCAAAGTTCCACCTGCAGAAGTCCGGCGTTACGGGCAAGGTGCCGATGGTGGCATCGCCCGCGGCGCTGTACTCGGTGGAGATGGCGCTGTTGCTGCAGCAGACGGCACAGCGCGCCGGGCTGGAAATCGACATCAAGCGCATGCCGGCCGACGGCTACTGGTCGAACCACTGGCTCAACAGCCAAGTCGGCTTCGGCAATGTGAACCCGCGCCCGAGCGCCGATGTGCTGCTGACGCAGTTCTTCCAGTCGGGAGCCGCATGGAACGAGTCGCGCTGGAAGAGCGAGAAGTTCGACCAGTTGCTGCTGGCCTCGCGCGCCGAGACCGACCTGGCCAAGCGCAAGCAGATGTATGCCGACATGCAGACCATGATTCACC
Organism: Variovorax sp. J31P207; assembly: GCF_030316965.1. Classification (NCBI taxonomy): domain Bacteria; kingdom Pseudomonadati; phylum Pseudomonadota; class Betaproteobacteria; order Burkholderiales; family Comamonadaceae; genus Variovorax; species Variovorax sp. J31P207. The sequence continues at coordinate 13,118 of NZ_JASZYN010000022.1, read as the reverse complement.
AGGAGGCCGGCATCGGCATCCCGCTGTTTCTCGCGAGCATCGACGGCCACACTTCCAAGCTCAAGGGTCTGGCGCCGATCCCCCTGGGCGGCCTCATGGGCTACAACTTTGCCGAGAACGTCTGGCTCGAGGCCTGATCTGCACGCGCCGGAGGATTCCCCATGAACCACGTGATTCTGAAGCTCCTCGGCCAGCGCATCGCGTTGGCGTTGCTTTCGCTGCTCGCAGTGTCGGTCATCGTCTTCTCGATCACGGCGGTACTGCCGGGCGATGCGGCGCAAGAGCAACTAGGCCAGGACGCCACGCCGGAGGCAGTTGCGGCGCTGCGAGCCCAGATGGGTCTGGACGTGCCGGCGCCCCAGCGCTACGCGAAGTGGCTGCTCGGCATGGTGAAGGGCGATCCCGGCCTCTCGGCCACCACGCAGATGCCGGTGGCCGAGCTGGTCGCCAGCCGCCTGCCCAACTCTCTGTTGCTGGCTGCGGTGACGGCGCTGTTCTCCGTGCCGATCGCACTGGCACTCGGCATCGCCTCGGCGGTCTGGCGCGGCTCCTGGTTCGACCGGGCAGCCTCGACGACGGCCGTTGGCGTGGTGTCGGTACCGGAATTCCTGGTCGCGACGCTGGCGGTGCTGGTGTTCGCGGTCAAGCTGCGGTGGCTGCCGGCGCTGTCCTTCGTGAACGACATCGAGTCGATCGGGCAGATGCTGCGCGCCTTTGCCATGCCGGTGATGGTGCTGTGCTGCGTGATCGTCGCGCAGATGATGCGCATGACCCGCGCCGCGGTGATCGACCAGCTCGAGGCCCCCTACATCGAGATGGTGCGGCTCAAGGGCGCCTCGCCGATGCGCATGGTGCTGGCGCATGCGCTGCCCAATGCGGTGGGACCGATCGCCAACGCCGTGGCGCTGAGCCTGTCGTACCTGCTGGGCGGCGTGATCATCGTCGAGACCATCTTCAACTACCCCGGCATTGCCAAGCTGATGGTCGACGGGGTCTCGCAGCGCGACATGCCGCTGGTGCAGACCTGCGCCATGATCTTCTGCTGCGCCTACCTGATCCTGGTGACGACGGCCGACATCTGCGGCATCGTCGCCAACCCGCGGCTGCGGCACCGTTGAGGAAAGCACCATGGAAACGTCCACCTCTGCAACAGTCGTGAGCGCCGCGGCTTCCCTGGCGGCAGCGTTGCCAGATCGCCGGGGCGGCCCACTGCGCTGGCTCGCCGGCTTCGGGCCATCCGGGCTCCTGGGCCTCGCGGTGCTTCTGTTCTGGCTGCTCGCGGCGCTGCTCGGCCCCTGGCTACTCTCGCACGGCACGGCGGCCACGGGCACCTCGAACGTCTTCGCGCCGATCAGCGCGGCGCACTGGCTGGGGACCGACTACCTCGGCCGCGACATGCTGGCGCTCATCATCGAGGGGGCGCGCTACACGATCGGCGTCGCGCTGCTGGCCACCGTGCTGGCCAGCGGTACCGGCATCACGCTGGCGCTGCTGGCCGCGGCCAGCGGCCGCTGGATCGATGCGGTGCTGAGTCGCGGCCTGGACACGCTGACCGCGATCCCGAGCAAGATGTTCGCGCTCATCATGGTGGCGGGCTTCGGCTCCTCGGTGCCGATGCTGGTGGTCACGGCGGGCATCATCTACGTGCCGGGCGCCTACCGCATGGCGCGCTCGCTGGCCGTCAACATCAATGCGCTCGACTACGTGACCGTGGCGCGCACCCGCGGCGAAGGCACGCTGTACATCATGCTGCGCGAGATCCTGCCCAACATCCTGGGGCCGATGCTGGCCGACCTCGGCCTGCGCTTCGTCTATGTCGTGCTGCTGCTGGCCAGCCTGAGCTTCCTCGGCCTGGGCATCCAGCCGCCGGCTGCCGATTGGGGCTCGCTGGTGCGCGAGAACATCGGCGCGCTGGCCATGGGCGGCGCCTCGGTGATCGTTCCGGCGCTGGCCATCGCGAGCCTGACCATCGCGGTCAATCTCGTCATCGACAACCTGCCGGGCCGCACCGCCCGGGAACGAGGAGCACGCTGATGGGCGCACCACTCATTGTCCAGGGCCTCAGCATCTCGGCCGGCGCGATCACGCTGGTCGACAACCTGAGCTTCTCCGTGCAGCCCGGCGAGGTGCTGGCGCTGATCGGCGAGTCGGGCTCCGGCAAGACCACCACCGCGCTGGCACTGATGGGCTATGCGCGCCACGGCTGCCGCATCTCGGCAGGCCGCGTGCAGATCGGCGACACCGACGTGCTGGCGCTCGATGCGCCTCGGCAACGCGCGCTGCGCGGCCGCACGGTTTCCTACATCGCGCAGAGCGCGGCCGCCTCCTTTAATCCCTCGCGCACGATCATGGACCAAGTGATCGAGCCGACCGTCATCCACGGCCTGTGCAAGCGAGCCGAGGCCGAGGCGAAGGCGGTGCAGCTGTTTCGCGAGCTGGCACTGCCCGATCCGGAGACCATCGGCGATCGCTATCCGCACCAGGTCTCCGGCGGCCAGTTGCAGCGGCTGATGGCCGCTATGGCGCTGATCGGCGACCCCGAGCTCGTGATCCTTGACGAGCCGACCACCGCGCTCGACGTGACGACGCAGATCGAGGTGCTGCGCGCCTTTCGCCGCGTGGTGCGCGAGCGCCGCGCCACCGCGGTGTATGTGAGCCACGACCTGGCCGTGGTGGCGCAGATGGCGGACCATATCCTGGTGCTGCGCGACGGAAAGATGCGCGAGCTGAACGCGACCGGGCAGATTCTCTCGGCACCGCAGGACGACTACACGAAGTGCCTGCTGGCCGCGGCGCGGCCGGTGCCGCGCGCGTCGGCCAAGGCAGCCAACGACGATCTCGAGTTGTTGCTCCATGTGCAGCAGCTCTCGGCTGGCTACGGTCCGGTGGATGCGCAGGGACGTCCGGCGATGCCGATCCTGCAGGACATCGACCTCAAGCTCCACCGCGGCCAGGCGATCGGCGTGATCGGCGAGTCCGGCTCCGGCAAGACCACGCTGGCGCGGGCCGTGGCCGGCCTGATCAAGCCCAGCCACGGCAGCGTGCTGTTCCGCGGCCACGAACTCAAGCCGACGCTGCAGCAGCGCGACCGGGACGAGCTGCGCCGCATCCAGATCGTGTTCCAGATGGCCGACACTGCGCTGAACCCGTCGCAGACTATCGAGCGCATCCTGGCGCGGCCGCTCCAGTTCTACAAGGGCCTGCGCGGCGAGCCGCTCAAGCGCCGCATCCGCGAATTGCTGGATCTCGTGAAGTTGCCGCAGACGGTCGCCGGGCGCCTGCCGGGCGGCCTCTCGGGCGGGCAGAAGCAGCGCGTGAACCTCGCGCGCGCGCTCGCGGCCGACCCCGACCTGATCCTCTGCGACGAGGTGACCTCCGCGCTCGACACCGTGGTCGCCGCGGCGGTGCTCGAACTGCTAGCCGAGCTGCGGCGCGAGCTCGGCGTGTCCTACTTGTTCATCAGCCACGACCTGCACACGGTGCGCGCGGTGTGCGACGAGATCGTCGTGATGCAGCATGGCCGCAAGCTGGCGCAGGTGGCACGCCGCGACTACGAGCGCGGGCCGCACCATCCCTACTACGAGCTGCTGGCCCGATCGGTTCCCGAACTGCGCCAGGGCTGGCTCGACGACATGGACCGCACGGCTGCGGCAGCAACATGAGGAAAACCGAAATGACCCCCACCTTCCGCATCGCGCTGATCGCCGGCGACGGCATCGGCAAGGAAGTGATGCCCGAGGGCCTGCGCGTGGTGCAGGCCGCGGCGGCGCGCTTTGGCTTCGAGCTCGACTGCCGCGTCATCGACTGGGCCAGCTGCGATTACCACGCCGAGCACGGCCAGATGATGCCGGACGACTGGAAGGCGCAGCTGAAGGGCGTCGACGCGCTGTACTTCGGCGCCGTCGGCTGGCCCGCCACCGTGCCCGACCACGTGTCGCTGTGGGGCTCGCTGCTCAAGTTCCGCCGCGAGTTCGACCAGTACATCAACCTGCGCCCGGTGCGCCTGTTCGAAGGCGTGCCGTGCCCGCTGGCCGGCCGCCAGCCCGGTGACATCGACTACCTCGTGGTGCGCGAGAACACCGAGGGCGAATACACCTCGCTCGGCGGCGTGATGTACGAAGGCACCGAGCGCGAGATCGTGATCCAGGAATCGGTCTTCTCGCGCCACGGCACCGACCGCGTGCTGAAGTACGCCTACGAACTCGCGCAGGCGCGCAAGAGAAAACACCTGACGGTGGCCACAAAGAGCAACGGCATCGCGATCAGCATGCCTTGGTGGGACGGGCGCGCCGACGCGATCGGCCAGGACTACCCCGACGTGAAGGTCGACAAGCAGCACATCGACATCCTGTCGGCGCGTTTCGTGCTGCAGCCGACGCGCTTCGACGTAGTGGTGGCGAGCAACCTGTTCGGCGACATCCTGTCCGACCTGGGGCCCGCGACCACCGGCACCATCGGACTGGCGCCGTCGGCCAACCTCAACCCCGAGCGCAAGTTCCCGTCGCTGTTCGAGCCTGTGCACGGCTCGGCACCGGACATCTACGGCCAGAACATTGCCAATCCCATCGCCATGATTTGGTCGGGCGCGCTGATGCTGGACTTTCTCACCCAAGGCCAGGGCGCGGGCCGCGCCGCGCACGACGCGATCCTCGGCGCCATCGAGGCGGTGTTGCGCGAGGGCCCACGCACGCGCGACCTCGGCGGCACGGCATCCACTACCGAGCTCGGCATGGCCATCGCCGAGCGCGTGGCCGCAAACTGACAACCCCTAAATGACAAACACCATGACACTGACCCTCGAACGCCAGGACCTGATGCCCGGACGCCAGCTGATCGGCGCCGAATGGCGTGACGCGAGCGATGCGCGCCGCCTTGATGTGAGCGACCCTGCCACCGACGCCGTCTTCGCGAGCGTGCCCGACGGTAGCGCGGCCGATGCGCACGCGGCCGTCGACGCCGCGCATGCCGCCTTCCCGGCGTGGCGCGCCGTGCCGGCCAAGCAGCGCGCCCAGATCATCAAGCGCTGGAACGACCTGGTGATGGCGCACCAGGAGGATCTGGGCCGGCTTATCTCGCGCGAACAGGGCAAGCCGTTGGCCGAGGGCCGCGGCGAGGTGGCCTATGCCGCCAGCTACATCGAGTGGTTCGCCGAGGAGGCGACGCGCGCCAACGGCGACATCATTCCCGCTCCGGTGCCGGGCCGGCGCATGTTCGCGCTGAAGGAGCCGGTCGGCGTGGTCGCCGCCATCACGCCGTGGAACTTCCCGGCTGCCATGATTGCGCGAAAGATCGCGCCGGCCCTCGCCGCCGGCTGCACCGTGGTGTTCAAGCCGGCCGAGGACACGCCGCTCACTTCGCTTGCGCTCGTCAAGCTCGCTCAGGAGGCCGGCGTGCCGCCGGGCGTCATCAACATCGTCACCGCCTCGCGCGAACGCACGCCCGAAGTGGTGGATGTGTGGCTGGACGACCCGCGCGTGCGCAAGATCACCTTCACCGGCTCCACGCCGGTAGGCCAGCACCTGGCGCGCCGGTCGGCTGACACACTGAAGAAGCTCTCGCTCGAGCTCGGCGGCAATGCGCCTTTCATCGTCTTCGAGGACGCCGACATCGACGCCGCCGTCGAAGGTCTGATGGCGGCCAAGTTCCGCAACGGCGGCCAGACCTGCGTCTCCCCGAACCGCGTGTTCGTGCACGAGCGCCTGCATGACGCCTTCGCCGACAAGCTGGCCGGGCGCGTAGGCGCACTCCAGGTGGGCCCTGCGAGCGAACCGGGGTCGCAGATTGGTCCAATGATCAATGCGCGCGCGGTCGAGAAGATCGATCGCCATGTGCAGGACGCGGTCGCCAAGGGCGCCAAAGTGCTCACCGGCGGAAGGCGTCTTGTCGATCTGGGCCCGAACTATTACGCGCCCACGGTGCTGGTGAACGCCGACGCCAGCATGGCGTGCAGCTGCGAGGAGACCTTCGGGCCGGTGGTGCCGATCACGCGCTTCGACAGCGAGGCCGAGGTGATCGCCGCAGCCAACGACACGCCCTTCGGACTGGCCGCGTACTTCTACTCGCAGGACGTGCGCCGCATCTGGCGCGTGGCCGAGGCACTGGAGTCGGGCATCGTCGGCATCAACGAAGGCGCATTGGCGGCGGAGGCCGCTCCCTTCGGCGGCGTCAAGGCCTCTGGCTACGGTCGCGAGGGCTCGGTGCACGGTCTCGACGACTATCTGCACATCAAGTACCTGTGCCAGGGGCAGCTGTAGGAGCGCTCGGTCACGGCCTGGAATGCTGGTGCGTCTCCACGAAGTGGCCGTGCCTGGCGAACTCATCGGTCGTCGCGGCCCCTGCCGCGCTGAAGCGCCCCCGCGCCTGTACGAGCAGTCAACCATGAACAGCCCTTTGTCCAAGCACCGAGTCGTCATCGTGGGCGGCGGCGCCGGCGGGCTGGAACTGGCCACGCGCCTCGGCGATATGCGGGTCTTGCGCGGCGTGGCGGACATCACGCTCGTCGACATGCACCGCACCCACGTGTGGAAGCCTAAGCTGCACGAGATCGCGTCGGGCAGCATGGACATGAGCGCACACGAGGTGGACTACCTCGCGCAGGCACACTGGCACCGCTTCCGATTTCAGCTCGGCGAGCTCACCAGCATCGACCGCGAGCGGCGCGAGGTGCATGTCGCTCCTTACCTGGACGACGAGGGCCGCCTGGTCACGCCTGCACGCGCCTTCGGCTATGACACGCTGGTGGTCGCCATCGGGAGCCTCAGCAACGACTTCGGCACGCCCGGCGTGCGCGAGCATGCGCTGCGCCTCGAGTCGAAGGCGGATGCGCAGCGCTTTCACCAGCGCATGGTCAACGCCTGCATCCGCGCGCATGCGCAGACCACGCCGCTCAGACCCGAGCAGCTGCACGTGGCGATCATCGGTGCGGGCGCCACCGGCGTGGAGCTGGCCGCCGAGCTGCATCGCACCACCCGCGAGGTCGTGGCCTACGGGCTCGATCGCGTGGACGCCGAGAAGGATATCCAGGTCAGCGTGATCGAGGCCGCCGATCGCGTCCTGCCCGCGCTGCCGCCGCGCATGTCCACCGCCACCGAGGCGCTGCTGCGCAAGCTGGGCGTGGATGTGCACACCTCGGCCAAGGTGGCTGAGGTGCTGCCCGAGGGCGTGCGCCTGGCCGACGGCCGCACGCTGCCGGCCGAGCTGGTGGTGTGGGCCGCGGGGGTGAAGGCGGCCGATTTCATGAAGGACATTGCGGGACTCGAAACTAACCGCAGCAACCAGCTCGCGGTGCTGCCGACGCTGCAGACCACGCGCGACGCCGACATCTTCGCCATCGGCGACTGCGCGGCCTGCGCCTGGCCCGAGGCCAACGGTGGCAAGGGCGGCCTCGTGCCGCCGCGCGCGCAGGCCGCGCACCAGCAGGCCTCGCACGTCGCGGAACAAATCCGCCGCCGACTGGCCGGCAAGCCGCTGAAGGACTACCGGTACCGCGACTTCGGCTCGCTGGTCTCGCTCGGCGAGTACAGCACGGTCGGCAACATGATGGGCGGCCTGATCGGCGGCAGTCTGATGATCGAAGGCGCCTTCGCGCGGCTGATGTACATGTCGCTCTACAAGATGCACGAGCTCGCACTGCACGGCGTGGTCAAGGTCTCGCTCGACACGCTTGCCCGGCTCATCACGCGGCGCACCGAACCGCACGTGAAGCTCCATTGAGGCGTTGCGATCATGCTGCGCGCCATGTCCCGCCCAAGGCGGCTCGAGCTTGAGCCGCACCCCATTTTTCAATTTGTATCAACCCGATGCGAAGAGGTGTCCGGGCACGGTCGTCGCTTGATGTTGAGGTCAGTTAAAACAGCTAGCCAGGTCAGCGAAATGCGCTAGCCGCTGAATGAACTCTGCTAGCGCGCCGGGGTAACGTCCCAGCGCGAATCTCCCGCTCGTTGCGACTCGTCAAGGCAAACAGCTTGTCCAGGTTCGTACACGCGAGCACCCGCCCGGCACTCAGCGTCTGAAACCCGTCGCCGTGGACCGTGCAGGCCATCAGGTTCTGGTCGAGCCACTCGCGCCGCCAGATCGGCGCTGCGACGTCAAGAGGGTTGACGAACACACATCGCGCGCAATAGCAGAAGTGCCTCCTGGACCCTCCCAGGGCGGCGGGACCTCGATGCTCTCGATGCGTTGCCTACTGATTCGGGTCAAGGCTGCAAGGTGGTCTACCGCATGCTGGTGCAATTGCGGCATCAGCAACCATCCCCGGCCGTCCGATATCTGCAATTCAAGTCCGCATGTTGCCGCGAACGCCGGCACGGACATTCTGTAGCGCGCAACGATGCGGCCAATCCATCCACCCAAGACCTCGGCATCAAACGGCCTGGGTGCGAACGGCAGCGGGCGGTGCTCACTGATCAGCGAGTGCGACATGTTCCAGATGCGCAAGCGTGATCCGCTCCGAACCATCCAGGACTGCGAGTGCCGATGCTTCGTTAAGCAGCATTGAGATCTCGCCCGTCTGGCCGCCACTGGCCACAAGAATGAACTGAACGTTGGCCGCTGCATCAGATCCGAGGGCTTGCGCAGCGGGAGCACCCGCTCGAAGGCGCCCAGCAACCGTCGGAGGTCGTCGCTCTCGCGCAAGCGCGGAATTTCAAACGGCGTGAAGCGGCTGATCATCTGGGCGTCTGAGGCCGAGGTGGTGGAGGAGGGCGCTTGCGCCGATCGCGCACCCACGCTATCAGCGCGACGATGCTGCCTGCCTCGTGTTTGGTCGCTGAACAAGCGCGTCGGCGTACCCGTTCGTAAGGGGCGGTCCCTCGATGTCGGTGGCGGTCTCAATTCATGGGATGCCATGTCGCTTTTGCAGGCACCGCGTCAGAACGCCCGGCTGGTAACGATTTGCAACGATGCGGGCATCCTTGTCCACAGGCTTGTCCACTGCAAATGTGGAGAACCTGCCGTTCGGGATTCGGAGCCCGCCGCGCGACAGGGCATCGTAGTTGTACACATTTGTATTACATGTTGAATTGAGCAACCGATTCGGCACCGAACCGGCATTCAGGCTTTGCCAGACTCATGCTTTCCCGTGTCCCTCATCCGCGCCACCGCGCTCACCTGGGCGGCGCCTGCCCGGAAGTATCCCGCGACGGTATCCGTGCTCCAATGCCCCGTCATGGCCATCGTCTCCTGCCGCGGCATGTTCTGCCGCCCGGCCTCGGTGACGAAACCCGACCGCAGCGAATGCGCCGAGTAATCTTCGCCCACCCCTGCCAGCGCACACCGCGCCTTCACGATGTCCCGCACCGCCGTCCCTGAGAGCCCGTCGATGCCGAGCTTTCGGTTCTTGAGGATCCGTCGGAAGAGGGGCCCCGAGGTGATGCCGCTCGCCTTGAGCCACGCATCCAGCGCTTCGGCGGCTGATCCGACCACCGGCTTCACGTCTTCCGGGCGGATCTTCCCGTTGTGGTTCGTCTTCGAGCTCGCCAAGGTGTACAGATAGGCGCCCTGATCGCCGCGGTGCAGGTTCTCGAACACAGCTTCTGAGACTTCGGAGCGCCGGCGCCCGCCCGAGGCCCAGGCAAAGAGGAGGAGGGCGCGGTCTCGCTTCCCTTTGAGCGAGTCATCGCAGGGGGTAGTCGTACTTTCGATGGAATTTGATACTGTTGGGGCAAGAAACCCAACGCACGACAACGACTTACGAGCACTCGCATCTGCGCGAAAGCCGTCCTGCGTAAGTCGTTGATATTCAAAAGAAAACTTCTCGCAACCGTATCAATCCACATGATTGGGATGATTACCCCAACTAGCGCTTCGTGCGTGCCGCGGTCTGGGTCGGCGCGACGGCCTTCCTCGCAAGGGCGCGCTGCTGCCAGTTGCAGCGCCTTGCCCCCGCCTTAGGGGGCGCCACCCCCCAGCGTCTGGCAGAAGGAGAGGGTGCTGTCAGCGTCCTGGGCCTCGGACTGGCTGGTTCACATCGCTCTCAGGCTTGCCGGTTCTCGATCCAATGGGTGGCCGGACCATGCAGCCGATTGCCAAGCTCCACGGCCCGGACGAGCCTTTCCCTGGTGGTGCGGTTGTAGGGAATCCACAAGTGATCGCGCCCGTCGGCAGGCGCGCCGCCATGGGCCACGTCGTCAGAGCTGCGAAGCCTGATTTCGGTGAGTGCTCGCCACGTCGTCTTCAATGCAAAAACTCCTTGAGGGAGGTGCGCGTCAGCCTGCGAGGGTGGTACATCTGCGCACTGGTCGCTGGCTCGTTCATCGCCCTCGCTTGGACCCTGAATGTGGCGGTCGCCTTTGAGGTCTATAAGTCCTCGCTTCGGGCGCAGATCACTTCGAACGAATTATTGCATCTGAGCCGAGTCGCCCCCGAAAAAAGCCCGCCGAAGCGGGCAATGAGGACCCTCTGATGTCCTCGGTGGAGGAGGAAGGTCAAATGCTGAACCTGCTGGGTGAACGAGGCCTTAACCCGAAAAGCGTGCACGGCCTACATACAAAGTCAAAGACGCAGACGTACCCTGGAGAACGATGGTCCGCTGGCGCTCGCAACGGATGCTGTGGCAACCCGCTCGTCGAGAGCGGGCCCTTGATGCCGGCGGCCCATCGTTTCAACCTCGCACCGATTCCAGTTCGAAGGCATCGTGGAGGGCGGTTTGGCCGCCGTCCCAAGACCATCTCGACGGCTTTCATGACCGGCCGGACTAGGCCCCTCGAATGCCAAGGATGATGCCTGGCTGCGCGGTTCCCCGGGCCTATGATCTCCACGAGGGCGGACGAGGAGTTGGATCTTTTGGAGCGACAGCCATGCTGCCCAGTGTTGAACTTCGTCGTTTCGAATACGACGGGTGGTCTGTGGTGATCGAGTTGGACGGCTGCACCTCGGAGGGCGTGTCTTCTGGGCACGCCGACCTTGACAGGCGCGGCGGCCACCGATGCACTATTGCGCTCGCCGGGAAATACCCGAATGCTGCCGCCGCAATGACGGCACTCTCCGACCGATCCCGCGCCTTTGTCGATGAATGGGACATCAAGCGCGGCGAGGGCGAATCACCCTTCATCGATCAGTAGCCGTCCCTGCCTCAGTCTCGTCATGTCGGGCCTGCGGCCCACAAGGGGAACCAGGTGTCCGCCGATGTGCAACCGATACGAGGCCCCTGAAGTCTGGGAAATCGAGCGCTTCTGGCACATCGGCCGTCACAACCAACTGCCCTGGCCGCGCCAGGTGCTCCCGCGGGCGCCTGGCCCCTTCATCCGCCGCGCGCTTCTCGCCTCCAACTACGAACGCGAGCTCGTTGTCGGGCAGTGGGCCCTGATCCCCTGGTTCGCCAAGTCCGCCAAGCTGACCTTCAGCACGAACAACGCGCGGTCCGAAGATCTCTCGGCCAAGGCCACTTTCAAGGACCCCTGGAAGCGCGGCCAGCGTTGCATCATCCCGGCGGCCAGCTTCGACGAGCCGAACTGGGAGAGCGGGAAGAACCAATGGTGGCAGTTCCGGCGCGCGGACGGGAATCCGTGGGGGCTGGCCGGCCTGTGGAGCACCTGGACAGACAAGGCGACGGGCGAGGTGCACGAGAGCTACAGCATGCTCACCCTGAACGCGGACCACCACCCGTTGATGAACCGGATGCACAAGCCAGATCCGAAGCTGCCGCCCGACCAGCAGGACAAGCGCTCAGTGATCGCGATCGAGCGGGGCGACGTCGATCAGTGGCTCGCGGGCACGATGGACGAGGCCAGGCAGTTGATGCGCCTGACGCCGGTCGAGGTGTTCGATGCTGGGCCGACCATGGCGCCGAGCTGATGCAATCTGGCGGCCGTGCCTCGACGAACGGTCGGCTGTCGGGCCGCATTCTGCCCTTGCAGGGAGGCAGCAAAAATCCTGGTCTGTTTGCGCTTTAAATCATTGGGGCGGGCGCGCTTGGTCAGCCGGTATGACTCGCCAGGACGCGAAGGGCGATGTATGGCACGACGTTGAAAAGAAGAATGCCAACTTTGTAGACCGCCATGCATGCGTAGTGGATGCCATCGAAGCGCTCTTCCGATATGTGAAACCATCGACCGTGGAGCCTTCGCATCCAGGCATGGGCAAACCTGAAGGCGACAAACCAAGCAAGCAGTACGGCGTAGTTGAGCACTGCGCACCACAGCAGAAAATCGCTCAAAAACCGAAGCGTCATTGGACGTTCTCCATGAGGGGCAGCTTGTCGCCGCATCCTGCCACATGGGCGACGACGCCGGCGGCCCGAAGCGGTTCTAGCGACTTCTCCGAAGCAGCCGCCGCGCTCGCGTCACCGATGCTGCTTCCGGCAGGATGCGGTCCCGCTTACCTTGTGCTCGACGAAGTGCCGCCCGCCATGCGCGAGGAGGTTCGGGGCCTGCGCGACACCGAGGCAGGGCGATTCGTACTCCGCCTGTACTCGGAAGAGCGCGTCCGCGTTCCGCGCAGTGCCCGAGAGCCTTCTCAGGTCTTCGCCGACTTCTTTGGCGCTCTACTCGCGGCCTGCAGGGCCGCCGCCTGCGCAGCGTGCTTCTCGGCACGCGAGGGCCTGTGGGCCGTGCCAGCCTTGGTCTTCTTGGCGTCCTTGGGCTCCTTTTTTTCCTTGGGCTTCTCCTTGGCCTGCGCGTGGTGCGTCCTCACCAGCTTGTCGACGGCCTTCGCCCTCGGCTGCTGCGCTTGCGCTTGGCGCTTCGCACGCTCCTCCTTGAGCAGGCGGCGCTCCTCGGCCAGCTCCTGTTCGGCTTCGGATGGCTCATGGTCCGCCCCCAGCGAGTGGACGCGGTCCATCGTCGCCTTGTGAAGCATCGCGCCGTTCTTCGCGATGCGGTGGGTCAGCGATGCGATGCGAATGGGCATGTTGCGCTCCTCGTGGTGGGTGGAAGACCAATGTAGGCCAGCCCGCCGCGTCCTGCCAATCGATTTGTATGGCTTCGGCCCTGCGGCCGTCAATCTCTGCTGCCGGAGAAGGGACTGTCGCAGATACCTGCTTCTCTGATCGGGCCCGTTTGTCAACAGCGCTGGCGGGCGACAATTATCTTGAGCGGTCAGCGACAACTATCGTGAGCGGTTGACGCACGCGCCCGGGGTGCGTTTGCGGTCGGGTTTTAAAGTGGTTTGCCTCTAGAGGA
>NZ_JASZYN010000021.1:0-93622 GCF_030316965.1 Variovorax sp. J31P207 | reverse complement strand
GCCCCCGGACTGCGCTCCTCGCCGCCCCGGAAGTCGCCCATGCCCCAGACCCAGACCCCCAGCCGCGAGGTGACGTTGCGCTTGATCGGAGGGGAAACCGCACACCGTTTCCGGCCGGGGCGCCTGCGGGTGTGCTGCGGTGCGCCTGTGGGGCGCCGAGGAGCGCAGTGTGGCCGGCGGCGCGTGCGCAGCACGCGCTTCGTAAACTGACTCGCCGCAGCTGTTTGAGCGAAGTGCACCGCAGGGGCACGTAGCGAGTTCTGCGGCGCGCCGGCCACGCGAGCACCGCAGGGAAGTCGGCGCGCAGCGCCGACCGCCCCACTGAAGCACCGCAGCACACCCGCAGGTGCCCCGGCCCGCACGCGATCTACGCCGAACCGCTCCTCGTCCAAGCCACCGCCTCGTCCCGCCCCGCCACCCCCAGCTTCCCGTAGATGTTCTTCAGGTGCCACTTGACGGTGTCGATCGACAGTCCGAGCGCCAGAGCGATCTTCTTGTTCGGCATCGCCTGCGCCAGCAACGCGAGCACATCACGCTCTCTCTCGCTCAATGGCTCCACGGGCCGCTTCGTCGCCTGAGGCAAGGTGCCGACGGATTCCGCCGCAGCCGTACTCTCAGGCGCCCGCGCGGCACGCACCAGCCGCTCCGCATAGAAGACCAGCACCGGATCCAGTGACGCATCCCGCGCGATCTCCGCCACCAGCTCGGGCACCGATGGGTCCGCATCGAGCAGGCTGCGCACCAGCCCAAGCCGGTGCCCGCTGCGCAGCGCCGCGAGCGTGCAATCGCGCGCGGCATCGGGCCGGCCGCGCCGGCGCTCGATCACGGCGCGCATCAACTTCAGCTGCGCGATCAGGCGCTGACGCCCCAGAGTTTCGATGCGCGCGATCAGCGCCTCGATACGGCGCGCCGCGTCATCGAGCTCGCCGCGCCAGAGCGACCAGCGGATGCGCGCCCGCTCGGCCACGATCGCGATCTCGCCGAGCGCACTGTGCTCGGCACCGGCATGCCGTGCGTCGATCTCCTCGACCCGCGCGAGCACCGATTCGGCGGCCGCCGGGTCGCCCATCTGCAGCCGCCATTGCACCTGTATGGTCAAGCTGAAGACCAGCAGCCGATCGAGGCCCAGCGTCGTGCTGTAGTCCTCCAGCCGCTCCAGGTACGCAAGGCCCTCGAGCCGCCGCCCCGCCACCCAGTGCGCCGCGGCCAGCGTGCGGTGCACCCGCAGCACCGAGTCGGGGATCGACACGCGCTCGAGTGCATCCACCCGGTCTTCGAGCAGCTGCAACAAGGCCTCGGTCTCGTCGTGTTCGTAGAGCACCTCGCCGAGCAGTGCGGTCGCCAGATAGGCCGGATCGACACAGGCGCTGCCGCCCTCGTTCGCCTCGCGCAGCACCTCGCGGTAGATGCGCTCGGCCTGCGTCATGCGGCCTTCGAGCGCGTAGCTCAGGCCAACCAGGCAGCGCCCCTGCAAGGTGCCCGAGGGCGTGCCACGCAGCGGTACGCCGTCGATCAGCCGGATCGGGTTGTCCTGCTGGATGCGCCGCGCACGCTCGTACTCCCCGCGATGCATGAAGAGCCACGACAGGATGTTGTCGCGCCCGCCGCTCGCCATCGCGTCCGCCCCTTCGGGCAGCGCGAGCAAGCGGGGCAGCAGCGCCATCGCGGCGTCGGTGTCGTCGCGCTGCAGCGCGAGCAGCGCCTCCTGCAGGGTGAGCGCGAAATGGCTGATGCCGTCGTCTGGCGGAATGTCCCGCCGCAGGCCTTCGACCTGCGCCGAAAAGGCGTCGAACTGCCGCGTGAGCAGCGCCATGCGGAGCATCCACAGCCGCAGGCCGACACGCGCCTGGACCTGCACGGGCGGCAGCTGTTGCACCAGGCCGATCAGCTTGCGCAGCTCGCCGCGCACCGCCAGTCCGTGGGCGGACTTCTCGACCAGCGCCGCGGCGGCCGCGCCCTCGCCCGCCGCCACGGCCTGCCGCACGGCTTCGTCGATCAGGCCGTGGTCTCGGAACCACTGCCAGGCGATGCGGTGCACAAGCAGCCGGTCCGCCTCGCTGCGTTGCCCGAGCCGCTGGCGCAGGGTCTCGCGCAACAGCGGGTGCAGCCGATACCAGGTCTCGCGCTCGGTGCTTTCGACCGGCACGATGAAGAGGTTTTCGGACTCCAGGCGCGCCAGCAGCGGCGCCATGGCGGCATCGCCTTCGGGCCGCCCGAGCAGCGCCGCGCACAGCGGTGCGCAGAACGGGCTGCACGCGGACACGTTGATCAACAGGTCGAGGTCGAGCGGCGACAGGCGCGACAACACCTCCTTCTCGAAGTAGGCCGAGAAGGCCTGCGGGTCCTGCACGTGGGTGCGGACGAAATCGCCCGGCGCCCTGGCGTTGCCGCCCGCCAGTTCCTGCCGCCGCTTCTTCCAGTTGATGGCCAGCAGCTGCAGCCCGGCCGCCCAGCCATCGGACAACTCGTGCAGCAGCATCGCATCGCGGTGATCGATGCTGCCGAGCTGCGACAGGAGAAAACGTTCCGACTCGGCCGCGGAGAAACGCAGGTCGCGCACATCCAGCTCCAGCAACTGGCCCTCCGCGCGCAGGCGATCCAGCGACAGCGGGACGGCGCCGCGCGAGGCCAGCACCAGGTGCAGGTTCGACGGCCCGTAGTCGACCAGCCATTGCAGCGCCTCGTGGATGCGCGCATCGCCCAGGTGCTGCAGGTCGTCGAGGACCAGCACCAGGTCGCGCGGATGGGCGGCGATGGCGCGCACCAGCGCGATCAGGGTGCGCTCGACCGCCTCGCTGTCGATGCCGCGGCCCGCGAAGTCCGCGGCCTCCTGCGTCACGGCCGGCGCGGCCTGCGAGAGGCTGGCCAGCAGGTAGTCGAGCAGGCGCGTGAGTTCGTTGTCCTCGGGCGTCAGGGTGAGCCAGGCGACATCGAAGCCCAGCGGCAGCAGCGCCTGGCGCCAGGCGACCAGCGTGGTGGTCTTGCCGCTGCCGGCAGGTCCCAGCAGCACCAGGCAGCGACGGCGCCGCGCCTCCATCAGCCGCGCGAGCAGCGCGTCGCGCGCGACGATCCGGCCCGCGCTCCGGGGCGGGACCATCTTGGTGCTGACGAGCGCCTTCAGGTCTTCGGGCGGACGCGCGGGGGAAGTCGGCTTGGTGGGCATGGCTGCGCTGCCATTGTGTCCCGGCTGCCACCCGATCGGGGTAGTGGGATTCCGGGGGGTGGCTTCCAGAATGACCCACAAGACAAGGAGACCCCCGTGAACATCCACCGTACCGTCTACCGCGACGACCACGACATGCTGCGCGAGACGGCGCGCCGCTTCTTCGAACGCGAATGCCTGCCGCGCCAGGCCGAATGGGACAAGGCCGGCCGCACCGACCGCGAGACCTGGCTGAAGGCCGGCCGCGAAGGCTTGCTGTGCGTGACCGTGCCGACCGAATACGGCGGCGGCGGCGGCGACTTCGGCCATTCCTGCGTGCTGGCCGAGGAACTGCACCGTTCCGGCGTCTCGGGCATGAGCCTCTCGGTTCATTCCGACATCACGGCCCCCTACATCGTGCGCTTCGGCACCGAGGAGCAGAAGCATCGCTGGCTGCCGAAGATCTGCCGCGGCGAGACCATCATGGCGATCGCCATGACCGAGCCCGGCACCGGTTCCGACCTGAAATCGATCCGCACGAGCGCCGTGCGCGACGGCGACGAATACGTCATCAACGGCAGCAAGACCTTCATCAGCAACGGCCTCAACTGCGACATGGTGCTGGTGGCCTGCAAGACCGACCCGTCCGCGGGCGCCAAGGGCGTGAGCCTGATCATGGTCGAGACCGACCGTGCGGGCTTCCGGCGCGGCCGCAAGCTCGACAAGGTCGGCCAGCCGGCGGCCGACACCACCGAACTCTTCTTCGACAACGTGCGCGTGCCCGTGGACAACCTGCTGGGCGAAGAGAACAAGGGCTTCGTCTGCCTGATGCAGGAACTGGCCCAGGAGCGGCTCATCATCGCCGTCTACTGCGCCGCCAAACTCGAGCGCCTGCTGGAGCAGACCATCGAGTACGTGAAGGAACGCAAGGCCTTCGACCAGACGGTGTGGGATTTCCAGAACACCAAGTTCAAGCTGGCCGACGTCAAGGCCCAGGCCGTGGCCGTGCGCACGATGGTCGACTACTACATCGCCGAGCACATGAAGCGCCGCATCTCGGTGCAGGAAGCCGCGATCGCCAAGCTGTTCGCGACCGAGACGCTCTGGAAGTGCATCGACGAGATGGTGCAGCTGCATGGCGGCTACGGCTACATGCTGGAGTACCCGATCGCGCGGGCGTTCACCGACTACCGCATCACGCGCGTGTTCGGCGGCACCAGCGAAGTCCAGCGCGACCTGATCTCCAGAAAACTTTGAAGCAACGGAGCCCATGAAATGACCGAGAAAACAATCGTCGCCGGCGTCGGCATGATCCCCTTCGCCAAGCCCGGCCAGAGCCAGAGCTACACCCAGATGGGCGCCGAGGCCACGCGCCGCGCGCTGGCCGATGCGGGCATCGGCTACGAGGCCGTGCAGGAAGCCTACGTGGGCTATGTCTACGGCGACTCCACATCGGGGCAGACGGCGCTGTACGAGGTGGGCATGACGGGCATCCCGGTCGTCAACGTCAACAACAACTGCTCGACCGGCTCGACTGCGCTGTATCTCGCGCGCAAGGCGATCGCCTCCGGCGATGCCGACTGCGTGCTGGCGCTGGGCTTCGAGCAGATGCAGGCCGGCGCGCTCAAGGCGCAATACACAGACCGGCCGCCGACGCGCGAGCGCTTCATGCCGGTGCTGCACGGCCTCACGGCCGACATGGACGGCATGCCGCAGGCGCTGCGCACCTTCGGCGGCGCCGGCCGCGAATACATGGCGCGCTACGGCTGCAGCATGGAGACATTCGCCGCCGTGCGCGCCAAGGCCAGCCGCCATGCGGCCAACAATCCGCTGGCCCTCTTCCGCTCGGTCGTGACGACAGAAGAAGTGATGGCCGACAAGGTGCTTCTGCCCGGCGTGATGACCCGCCTGATGGCCTGCCCGCCGACCTGCGGCGGCGCCGCGGCCCTGCTGGTCTCGGAGCGTTTCGCGAAGAAGCACGGGCTGCGCACCGACGTCCAGATCCTCGCGCAGGCGATGACCACCGACCCGGTCGAATCCTTCGAGCCGCCCTCGATGCTGAGCTGGGTGGGCACGCACATGACGAAGTCGGCCGTGGGCCGCGTCTACGAAGCAGCCGGCGTCGGCCCCGAGGACATCGACGTCTGCGAGCTGCACGACTGCTTTGCGCAGAACGAAGTCATCAGCTACGAGTCGCTGGGCTTCTGCCCCGAGGGCGGCGCCGAGAAGTTCGTGAACGACGGCGACAACACCTACGGCGGAAAGATCGTGGTGAACCCCTCGGGCGGCCTGCTGTCGAAGGGCCATCCGCTGGGCGCGACCGGCCTGGCCCAGTGCTACGAACTCACGCACCAGTTGCGCGGTAGTGCGGACCAGCGCCAGGTGCAAGGTGCGCGGCTCGGCCTGCAGCACAACCTGGGCCTCGGCGGCGCCTGCGTGGTCACCCTCTACGGCAAGAACTGAGCATGCCATGGACCTCCAGCTGAGCCCGAGCGAGTCCGCGTTTCGCGACGAGGTGCGCGCCTTCATCCACGACCGGCTGCCGGCCGGGATCCGCGACCGCCTGAGCAAGGGCCATGCGGCCCGCAAGCAGGACATCGTGACGTGGCAACGCATCCTGCATGAACGCGGGTGGGCGGCGCCGCACTGGCCGCAGGCATACGGCGGCGCGGGGCTCGGCACCGCCGAGCGCCTGATCCTGGTCGAGGAGCTGCAACGCGCCGCGGCGCCGCAGCCGCTGCCCTTCAACGTGGCGATGCTCGGCCCGGTGCTGCTGCGCTTCGGCACCGAGGAACAGAAGCGCTTCTTCCTGCCGAAACTGGCGCGGCTCGACCTGTGGTTCTGCCAGGGCTTCTCGGAGCCGGATTCGGGCTCGGACCTGGCTTCCCTTCGCACACGCGCGGTACGCGATGGCGACGAGTACGTGGTCGATGGCCAGAAGATCTGGACCACCTCCGCGCACCATGCCGACTGGATCTTCGCGTTGGTGCGCACCGAGCAGGCCGCACGCAAGCAGGACGGCATCTCGTTCCTGCTGATCGACATGAAGACACCGGGTGTCTCGGTGCGGCCGATCGTGTCCATCGACGGGCAGCACCACCTCAACGAAGTCTTCTTCGACAAGGTGCGGGTGCCGGTCGGCAACCTCGTCGGCGAGGAAGGCCGCGGCTGGGATTGCGCCAAGTACCTGCTGGCGAGCGAGCGCACCAACATCGCGAGCATCGGCCTGTGCTGGGAGCGACTGGGCTACGCGCAAGAGCTCGCCGCAACCATCACCCAGGGCGGCAAGCGCCTGATCGACGACCCGAAGCTGGCCGCAGAGCTGGCCATGCTCGGCGCCGAAGTGCGCGCGCTGGAGCTGACCAACTGGCGCTTCCTGCTCGACCCTGAAATCGGCCGCAAGAACCCGGGCTTTGCCTCGGTGCTCAAGGTGAAGGGCTCGGAGACGATGCAGGAGCTGACTTCGCTGATCGCACGCCTGGCCGGCCCGGCCGGGCTGGAACGGCGCGACGGCGAAGGCGACGCCGCCCTGCATCCGCTCGCGGCGGCGTCCCCGCGCTACTTCTTCTATCGCGCAGCCACCATCTACGGCGGCTCCAGCGAAGTGCAGAAGGACATTCTGGCCAAGACGCTCCTGGGATAAGCCATGCAATTCGATTTGAACGAAGACCAACAGGCGCTGGCGGAAAGCCTGTCGCGCCTGCTCGACGACCACTACGGCTTCGAGAAGCGCCGCGCCATCGCGGGCTCGGAAGCGGGCTGGAGCGAAGCGGTGTGGCGCAAGCTGGCCGAACTCGGCGTGACCGCACTGGGCATTCCCGAGGCGTTCGGCGGCCTCGGTGGCGGTGCTGGTGACCGGCTGCCCGTGATGCAGGCCTTCGGACGCGCGCTGCTGCTGGAGCCCTGTCTGGCATCGAGCGTGCTCGCCACCACGGCGGTGCTCGGAGCGGGCAGCGAAGCGCAGAAGGACGCCCTGCTGCCCCTGCTCGCCAGCGGAGAACTGCGCATGGCCTGGGCGCACGATGAAGCCGCTGGACGGCATGCGGCGCAGTGGGTCGAGACGCGTGCCCGCCTCGATGGAAACCAGTGGCGCCTCCACGGCGCCAAGTCGCTGGTGCTGCATGCCGGCGCGGCCAGCCGCTTCGTCGTGAGCGCACGCACCAGCGGCGAAGCCGGCGATGAAGACGGCCTGGCCCTCTTCCTCGTCGAAGCGGCCCATGCCAGGCTGCGGACGTTCCGGCTGGTCGACGACACGCCGGCCGGCGAGGTGGTGCTCGACGCGGCGGCCGCCGAACCATTGGGCAGTCCCGCGAACCACGCACGCGCTGCATCGGCGATCCGCGCCACGCTCGCCGCCGGCACCGCCGCCGTCTGCGCCGACATGGTCGGCACGATGGAAACCGCCTTCGCGCTGACCACCGCCTATGTCAACACCCGCAAACAGTTCGGCCGCCTGATCGGCGAATACCAGGCGCTGCGCCATCGCATCTCCGAGATGGCCGTCGCGCTCGAAATGGCGCGCAGCATGGCGATTGCAGCCGCCGTGGCGGTGGACGACCCGGCATCGGCCAACGCCGCCACCGACCTGCCGCGCGCCAAGCTTTGCATCGGCCGTCATGCGCGGGCGTTGTGCCAGCAGGCGATCCAGTCGCACGGCGGCATCGGCATGACGGAGGAATACGCGGTCGGGCATTGCCTGCGTCGCATCCATGTGCTGGACCACCTGTTCGGCAACGTCGACGCGCAGGCCGCTCGGCTGTCTCGCATCTGAATCGGATACCCAAACCGGAGACAAGAATGAAACATCTCAAGACCCTTCGCCTGCTGGGCGTCACGCTGGCCTCGCTGATGGCCTTCGCCCTGCCGCAGCATGCGGCGCAGGCGGCCGACCCCTTCCCGTCGCACCCGGTGCGATTCATCGTGCCGCTGGGCCCGGGCAGCGGCTCGGATACCGTCACACGACTGGTTGCCAAGCTGGCGACGCCGGAACTGGGCCAGTCGACCTTCGTGGAAAACAAGCCGGGCGGCGACGCGGTGCTGGCAGTCCAAGGCCTGCTGGCTTCACCGGCCGACGGCTACAGCGTGCTGATGCTGTCGCCTTCGTCGATGGTGATCAACCCGTTGGTCAACGACAGCCTGTCCTACGACCCGCAGAAGGACCTGCGTCCCGTCGCGACCATGCTGCGCAGCGCCGCCGTGCTCGTCACCGGCGCCAATTCGCCGTACAAGACCTTCGCGGAGGCCATGAACGCCGCACGCAAGGCACCGAAGACCGTGAGCATGGCGAGCTACAGCCATCACTACCGCATCGGCTCGCTGATGATGCAGAACGCGGCCGGCGTCGAGTTCAACTACATCCCCTACAAGAGCCCGAGCCAGGTGCAGACCGACCTGATGGGGGGGCAAGTGGACCTCGCCCTGCTCGACATCGGCGGCGCGCTGCCGTTGATCGCGGCCGGCAAGGTGCGTCCGCTGGCAGTGACCGGCAAGGAACGCCATCCCAAGCTCGCCAGCGTGCCCACGGTGCGCGAGAGCGGCCTGCCCGACTACGACCTCTACGTATGGATCGGCTTCGGCGTGAGCAGCAAGGTGCCGGACGCCGCCGCGAAGACGCTGGAGACCGCGCTGCTCAAGGCCATGGCGCAGCCGGAGTTCAAGACCTACGTGACCGAGATGGCGGGCGCCGAGGTGTACACCCTCCCCGGCAAGGAGATGGGCGCCATGATCGCTTCGGAAACCGCGCGCTACAAGGCGCTGGCCAGGCAGGTCGACATCGTGCAGCGCTGAGCCGCCGCACCCCGACAAAGAATGACTCAGGAGAAAGACATGCAACAGCTCTGCAAGGACCGCGTGGTCGTCATCACCGGCGCCGGCCGTGGCATCGGCCGCGAGTACGCGCTCGAATTCGCACGCCACGGCGCCAAGGTCGTGGTCAACGACCTGGGCGGACGCGGCGACGGCGCTCCCGGCGCCGCCACCGGCCCGGCCCTCGAAGTCGTCGCCGAGATCGAAGCCATGGGCGGCCAGGCGGTCGCCAACGCGGACGATGTCGCCGACTGGAACGGGGCCAGGCGGATGATCGACGCCGCCATCGAGACCTTCGGCGGCCTCGACGTGCTGGTCAACAACGCGGGCATCCTGCGCGACCGTACGCTCGTCAACATGGACGAGGAAGACTGGGACGCGGTGATCCGCGTCCACCTGCGCGGCACCTTCGCACCCTCGCGCCATGCCGCCGCCTACTGGCGCAACGAGTCGAAGGCCGGGCGCCAGCGCGACGCACGGATCATCAACACGAGTTCGTCCTCGGGGCTCTATTGCAACGCCGGCCAGTCGAACTACGGCGCGGCCAAGGCCGGCATCGCCGCGCTGTCGGTGATTGCCTCTCGCGAGCTGGACCGCTACGGTGTGACCGTGAACGCCATCTACCCGACCGCCATGAGCCGCCTGACCGAAGACATCTTCGCCAGCCCCAAGTGGCAGGCGATCCGCAACGAAGCCCCGGGTTTCGATCCGCTCGACCCGTCCAACGTCGCGCCGCTGGTGGCATGGCTGGGCAGCAGCGCATCGCGCGGCATCACCGGCCGCGTGTTCGGGGCGCGGGGTGGCCGCATCACCGTGGCCGAAGGCTGGCACGCCGGCCCCCGAATCGAAAAGACAGGTCGCTGGACCGTCGAGGAACTCGGCGAACTGATCCCCGGCCTCGTGCAGCAAGCCGCGCCGAACGCACTGACCACCGGCGAGATCCCGGTCGAAGAGGTCGCGTCATGACCCAGATGCTCGAAGCCTTCCGCCTGGCGCAGTTACCCGAGGAAGCGCAGGCTTTTCGCAAGGAGGTGCGCGAGTTCCTGGCGACCAACCTCGAGCCCGCGGCACCCGCGGTGCGGGCGCGCACCTGGATGGGCTTCGACGCCGCCTTCAGCCGGCGCCTCGCCGCGCGCGGCTGGGTCGGCATCACCTTGCCCAGCCAGTACGGCGGCGCGGGCCTCGATGCCTTCCGCCGTTTCGTGCTGGTCGAAGAGCTGCTCGCGGCCGGCGCGCCGGTCGCTGCGCACTGGATCGCCGACCGCCAGAGCGGGCCGCTGATCAACAAGTTCGGAACCGAAGCGCAGAAGGACTTCTACCTGCCGCGCATCTGCCGTGGCGAAGCCTTCTTCTGCATCGGCATGAGCGAGCCGAACTCGGGCTCGGACCTGGCGAGCGTGCGCACGCGCGCGACCCGGGTTGAAGGCGGCTGGCGCCTGACCGGCCGCAAGATATGGACGACCAACGCGCACCGCTCGCACTACATGATCGCGCTGGTGCGCACCTCGGGCGCGCCGGAAGACCGCCAGGGCGGCCTGTCGCAATTGATCGTCGACCTGTCGCTGCCCGGCATCGAGATCCGGCCGATCGTCGACCTGACCGGCGATGCGCACTTCTCGGAAGTGACCTTCGACGACGTCTTCCTCAAGGACGATGCGCTGATCGGCGACGAAGGCAGCGGCTGGATGCAGGTCAACGCCGAACTCGCCTTCGAGCGCAGCGGGCCGGAGCGCCTGTACTCGAGCGTCGTGCTGCTCGACACCTGGTTGGCGAGCCTGCGCAAGACCGGCTTCTCGGCCTCGGATGCGGCGCTGCTGGGCGGCTTCACCACGCAGCTGGCGACCTTGCGCAGCCTGTCGGTGGCAGTCACCACCAAGCTCGCGCGCGGCGAAAGCCCGGTGGTCGAAGCCGCGCTGGTGAAGGACATCGGCACGGAATTCGAGCAGGCCATTCCTGCCGCCATCGAAGCCGCAGTGGCGGCCGACCCGACGCGCGCCGTCGATGCCGACCTGCATCGCACGCTGGCCTACCTGAGCCAGATCTCGCCGACCTTCTCGCTGCGCGGCGGCACGCGCGAGATCCTGCGCGGCATGATCGCGCGCGGCCTCGGACTGCGCTGAACACGAAGGAGACACGAACATGTTTACCGAAGCCATCGAGGCGATCCTCGCCAACCAGTGCACGCCGGGGGCGATCCGCGCGATCGAGAACGGCGGAACGACAGCGGCGCTGTGGGGCGCGCTCGCGGACAACGGATTCCTGGAGCTGATGGCGAGCGAAGCCGCCGGCGGCGCGGGGCTCGACCTGGAAGCGATCTTTCCGATCTTCGTGGCCTTCGGGCGCCACGCGGTGCCGGTGCCTGCGGCGCAGAGCATCGCCGCGCGCGCCCTGCTCCGCGACGCGGCAGCGCCGAAAGGCATGGTCACGCTCGCGGCCCATGTACGGCGAGAAGCCGATGGTTCGCTCAGCGCGGCCCACGTGGCTTTCGGCGGCATCGCGGACCACGCGCTCGCCGATGTCGACGGCGCGCTCGTGCTGCTCGACTGCGCCAAGGCCGAACGCACCGCGACCGGCGTGCGCGGCAGCCAGGCCGCGTCGCTGCACTGGGCCCCAGGATCGGTCCCCGCACCCATCGGCGACAACGGCCACGCGCTTGCTGTCTTCAGCGCCGCACTGCATGCGGCCGCGATCGCCGGCGCGATGGAACGCATGTTCGCGATGACGCTCGGCTACTGCAACGACCGCGTGCAGTTCGGCAAGGCCATCGGCAAGTTCCAGGCGGTGCAGCACCAGCTCAGCGTGATGGCCGAGCATGTGGCGTGCGCCGGCGTGGCGGCGGAGCTGGCCTTCAAGGGCGGCGAAAAAGTCCCTGCCCTGCTTGCCGCAGCAACCGCCAAGGCCCGCACCAGCGCATCCGTGTCCCTCGTGGCTTCGACCGCCCACGCGCTGCACGGTGCTATCGGCGTCACCGAGGAATTCGACCTCCAGCTCTACAGCCGGCGCCTGCATGAATGGCGCATGGCCGACGGCTCGGAGGCGTACTGGAACCGCATCGTCGGCGAGGCCGTGCTCGGGCACGCGGCGCCGTCGGTCCTGCAATTCGTGATGGAGGAGATCCTGTGAGCCAATTCCTGAACTACGAGCAAGAGGGGCACATCGTCACCCTGACGATGAACGACCCCGAGCGCCGCAACGCGCTCACCGGCAACAGCGCGGTGCCGGAATTCCTCGCGGCCATCGACCGCATCCATGCCGACCATTCGGTGCGGGCAGTGATCCTCACCGGATCGGGCAGCGCCTTCTCGTCCGGCGGCAACGTGCGCGACATGGGCCGCTACAGCGCCATGCCGGGCATGGAGCTGCGGCGCGAATACCGGCTGGGCATCCAGAAGCTGCCGCTCGCGCTGTTCAACCTCGAAGTGCCCGTGGTCGCGGCGGTCAACGGGGCGGCCATCGGCGCCGGGCTCGATCTCGCGTGCATGTGCGACATCCGTGTCGCCGCCGAGGACGCGAAATTCGCCGAGAGCTTCGTCAAGCTCGGGATCATTCCGGGCGATGGCGGCGCCTGGCTGCTGCCGCGCATCATCGGCCTGTCGCGCGCGACCGAGCTCACCTTGACAGGACAAACGATCGATGCCCGCCAGGCGCTCGAATGGAACCTGGTGTCGCGTGTGGTGACGGCCGACCAGTTGCTGCCGACGGCCCGCGAGATCGCGGGTGCGATCGCCGCGAATCCGCCGCATGCGGTGCGTCTCGCCAAGCGCCTGCTGCGCGAAGCCCTTCACACCCGGCTCGACACGCTGCTGGAGATGTCCGCGGCCTTCCAGGTGATGTCGCACCAGACGGCGGACCATCAGGAAGCGGTATCGGCCTTCGTCGAGAAGCGCAAGCCGGAGTTCCGGGGATAGAAAGGCATCGCTCTCCCCAATGAAAACGCCGGCATTCGCCGGCGTTCTGTTTTTGGGTTCGGCGCATCAATGCACCTGCCGCAGCTGCCCGGCCCAATGCGGCTCGCGGAGTTCGCGCTTGAGCACCTTGCCCGCCGCCGACAGCGGCAGTGCCGCGCGGAACTCGATGGTCTTCGGGCACTTGTAGCCCGCGATGTGGCGACGGCAGTGATCGTGCAGGCCGGTGTCGTCCACGTCCGCTCCCGGCTTGCGCACCACCACCGCATGCACCGCCTCGCCCCACTGCGCATGCGGCACCCCGATGACCGCGCAGGCCTGCACGGCCGGGTGGCGCGCGATCACGTTCTCGACCTCGGCCGAATACACGTTCTCGCCGCCACTCACGATCATGTCCTTGAGACGGTCGACGATGAACACATGGCCCTCGTCATCCATCCGCGCGCCGTCGCCGGTGCAGAGCCAGCCCTGGCGAATGGCGCGCGCCGTCTCTTCGGGCTTGTTCCAGTAGCCACGCATCACGTTGGGCCCGCGCACGATCAGCTCGCCGACCTCGCCGCGCGGCAGCTCCCGGCCCTCGCCGTCGACCACCTGCACCGCGACCCCCGGCGTCGCCCGGCCCGCGGAGCGCGACAGCCCCGAGGCGCGGCCGGCCGCGCCGTGGTTCTCCGGCGGGTTCGAGGTCACGCCGCCGGCCTCGGTCAAGCCGTAGGAATGGGTGAATTCCACACCAGGCAAGAGGCCCATGGCGCGCTCCAGCACCGACTCCGCGATCGGCGACGCGCCATAGACCATGCGCCGCAGGCTGTCGAGGCGGAAGCAGTCGAACTCGGGATGCGTGATGAGCGCCTGCAGCATGGTCGGCACCAGCAGCACGTCGGTCACGCCCTCGCGTTCGATCGTCTGCAGCACCTCGCGCGCATCGAAGCCAGGTACCAGCACATGGCTTTCTCCGGCCACGAACTGAACCAGCGCACGCCCGATGCCACCGATGTGGAACAGCGGCGCGACATGCAGCGCGATGCTCGGCCCCGCGTTCAGCGGCGTCTGCACCAGCCGCTGCATGCAGATGGCCCACAGGCTCCAGTGGCTGTGCATCACGCCCTTGGGAAAGCCGGTGGTTCCGCCGGTGTAGAGGATGCACGCCAGGTCGTCGCCGCTGCAGCCCGCGTCCCCGACCGGCGTTGCGGCCTCGATCAGCGACTCGCAGCGCAACATGCCGTCAGGTGTTCCGGCGTCGCCCGTATGGATGAAGACCGGCACGCGCCTGGCGGTCGCGCGGATGCCCTCGACCCGGGCCAGGAAATGGTCGTCGACCAGCAGGATGCCGGTGTCACAGTCGTCGAGCGAATAGACCATCTCGGGCACGCTCCATCGCGTGTTGACCGGGTTGAGCACCCCGCCGGCCCACCACACGGCCATCATCTGTTCGAGCCAGCGGTCGGCGTTGAGGCCCAGCACGCCGACGCGGTCGCCCGGCTTCAAGCCCAGGGTCTTCAATGCGCCAGCCAGGCGCGCCACGCGATCGCCGAAGCTGCGGAAACTCTGGCGCCGGCCGTGGAACACGGTGGCGACGCGCTCGGGCGTGGACTGGATCGAGCGCTGCAGCGCAAGCGTCATGGACATGGGTCTGGCCTTCAGCGGACGAGGGGGGTTTCTTCGGTGGGCGATGCGGCGCGCGCTTCCTGCTCCTGCAGTTCGCGCCAGGCGATCTTTCCGGTCGGGGACTTGGGCAGTTCGTCGACGATCTGCACGATGCGCGGCGCCTTGTAGGCCGCCATATGCTCGCGACACCAGGCCAGCAGGCTGGCGCCGTCGTCGCTGCTGCCGCGCCTGAGCGTCACGACCGCCTTGACCGTTTCGCCGCGGCGCGCATCGGGCGCGGCGATCACGCAGGCTTCGAGGATCGACGGATGCGCATGCAGCGCCGCCTCGACCTCGGCCGGCCAGACCTTGAAGCCCGAGGCATTGATCATCCGCTTGAGCCGGTCGCGCATGAACACATAGCCTTCCGGGTCCACGCTCGCGAGGTCGCCGGTGCGGAAGAAGCGCTTGCCGTCCCTCACGAAGAAGCTCTGTGCATTGGCCTCGGGATGGTTCCAGTAGCCGAGCATGGTCTGCGCGGCGTGCACGACGATCTCGCCGACCTGGCCCTGCGGCACTTCCCGCAGGGTCTCCGGATCGACGATGCGCAATTCAACGCCGAAGGTGGGCACGCCGAGGCAACCCTTCTTCGGCTTGTGCACCGGGTTCGCGCAAAGAAAGCTCGCGCTTTCGGTCAGGCCGTAGCCCTCGATGTAGTCCAGCCCGTAGCGGGACTTGAGGATGTCGTTGACATGCTGCGGCGTCGCCGCACCGCCGCCGGTCACCATCGACAGGCTGCCGAGGTCGCGCGACTCGATGCCGGGTTGCGCGAAGAAGTCGACCAGCATCGCCGGCAGCGCGGCCCAGAAGCTCACGCGGTGCCGCTCGATCAACATCGCCGCGGCCTCACGGTCCCAGCGTGGCATCAGCACGATGGTGCCGCCCCAGAAGATGGCGGAGTTGACGTTGTTCTGCAGCCCCAGCAGATGGAAGAGCGGCGCGACCGCGAGGTAGACCGATGACGGGTTGGTGCGCCGCCACAGCGACGAGCCCACGCTCGAGGTCATCACCGTGCGGTGCGTGTGGACGCAAGCCTTGGGCTTGCCGGTGGTGCCCGAGGTGTAGGGCAGCATGCAGAGGTCGTCCGGGCCGGCGCGGTGCGGCGCGGGCACATGCGCCAGCGCGAGGGCCGTATTCCACGATTCGGCGCCCGGCGGAAGTTCGACCTCGGCGATGCGCGTGCGCAGCCAGTCCGGCGTGGGCAGGCCGGGCTCGTCGTCGCCGAGTGCGTCGCCGTAGGCATGCACGACCACCTTGCGCAGCGGGCCCTTGCCCAGCAGCGGCATCACGCGGCCCTGCAGTTCGCTGGCCACGAAGGCCACCACGGCGCCGCTGTCGTCGACGATGTGCTCGAGTTCGTCCTGCAGCAGCATGGCGTTGACCGGCACGAAGACCGCATCGGCACGCAGGATCGCGAAATAGGCCGCGATGAACTGCGGGCAGTTCTGGCTGAACACGATCACGCGATCTCCCTGCGCAACGCCACAGGCCTGCTGCAGATAGCCGGCCATGGCTTCGACCTGGCCCAGCAGTTCGGCGTAGCGGGTCGATGTGCCGTGGAAGTGGATCGCCGTCTTCGCCGGATAGCGCTGCGCCGAGGTCTCGAGATTGCGGAACAGGCTGGTGTCCGGAATGTGCGCGGAACGCGGCAGCCCGGCGCGGGCATGCGCCGGATCGAGGCCCAGCGCGCCGCGGGGACGTTCGATCACGCCCTGGGGCGGAGGGCAAGGGTGTGCCGATGTCCGTGTCGCGCTGGATGCATCCATGGGGTCCGTCCGAAGTTGCGTTGTCTCTCTGATCGAAGTCGAGTAGACCAGCGCCCCCACCGCCGCCGGCCACCCCGAACGGGTGGTCGTCCGACGCCCCCTCGTGCAGTGACCACCCACCCGGGGTAGTGCGGAACGCGCGGGCCCTGCAGACCATAGGGCCCATGGAATCCCACACCCCCGCCCCGCCCGGCCGACGGCTGCTCCACACGCGCGAGATCGTCTGCCATGGCTACCTTCGCGACGACGGCCTGCTCGATGTCGAAGGAACGATGAAGGACATATCTCCCGACGGCAGCGACCTCTTCTTCAAGCGGCTCGCGCCCGGGGAGGACCTCCACCGCATGCGCATCACCCTGACGGTCGACACCGACCTCGTCATCCGCCAGGTGAAGGTGCACACCGAGGCCGCGCCCACGCCGTACTGCGCCGACGGCAACGCCGCCTACGAGGCGTTGCAGGGGCTGCAAATAGGCCCAGGCTTCACCAAGCGGGTCCGGGCGCTGGTCGGCGGCGCCAAGGGGTGCACGCACCTCACCGAACTGTTCGGCCCGCTGGCGACGACCGCGATGCAGGCGCTGCACGCGTGGCGCCGTGAAACCGGCAGCCTGCGCGCCGCGCACCAGGGCGAAGCCCCGCTGCCCCGCCCCTGGCTGGCCGGCACCTGCCAGGCCTACCGCCACGACGGCGAAGCGCTCAAGGTCATCTGGCCCCTGCACCGGCGGGCCGAGCCGACAGCCTGAGCCTCCCGGCCGCTCAGATCTGGTCGACGAACCGCCGCAGCCCTTCCAGGTCGACGACGGTGATCCCGCCATACTCGATCTGCAGCAGCCCCGCCGCCCGCAGCCGGTTCAAGGCCGCGTTGCAGCGCTGCCGCGACAGCCCGGAAAGATTGGCGATCTCCTCCTGCGACGTCTCCAGGTGCGCCTGCCCCAGCGGATGCAGCCATGGGTGGAACAGCCCCGCGATCGCCCTGGCCACCTGGCCGTCGGCGTCCAGCAGGCGCTGGGCCGCGTAGTTGCCCATGAACCAGTGCAGCCGCTCGTTGATCTGCACCAGCAGGAAGTGGTTGAAGCTAAGCTGCGTGCGGTGCAGCCACTCGAAGGTCTCGATCGGCAGCACCGCCACCCGGCTGTCGCGCAGCGCGATGATGTCGGCCGTGCGCGGCACCGCGCGCAGCAGCGTGCCCTCGCCGGCCCAACTGCCCACCGACAGGCCACCGAAGGTCACCGAGCGGCCGTCGTCCGAGGTGATCGACCACTTGAGCAGGCCTTCGAGCGTGCCGTACCAGTGCAGCGGGGTCTCGCCGCGCCGGCACAGCGCCGCGCCGGCGGCCACGTGCTCCTCGCGCATCTCGTCCAGCACCCGGGCCTGGGCGTCGGCATCGAGCTCGGCGAACCAGCCCGAGACTTCGAGCAGGCCCGGGATGGAGAGGGAAAGGGACTCGTGTTGTCTCTGATGGTGCGGCTTGTGGGGCATGGGCGATCCTCGCCTCGTAAACCCTGATCCAAAATGTCGTCGCGATGACTGCCAGGGGGATGCAGGCCAAAAATAATACCCTGCTGTTCACAGGAGACCACCGATGTCGAAGCGCAAAGTGATCGTGACCATCGCCCCCACCGGCGGCATGGCCCACAAGTCGCAGAACCCCCACCTGCCCACCCAGCCCGCCGAGATCGCCGCCGACGTGGTGGCCTGCTGGCGGGCCGGCGCCAGCGTGGTCGCCCTGCACGCCCGCCGCCCCGACGACGGCGCCACCTGCAACGCCGACGTCTACCGCGACATCAACACCCGCATCCGCGCGGCCGGCTGCGACATCGTCATCAACAACTCCACCGGCGGCGGGGTGCACGGCGACATGATCAAGCCGCTGCCGGGCGACCGCTGGGAGATCGCCTTCGAGGAGCGCATCAAGGGCATGGACGCCGGCGCCGAGATGTGCACGCTCGACGCCACCACGCTCAACCTCTCCTTCGAGGGCCGCGAGATCCTCATGGACACGCCCCTGACCAAGGGCCGGGCCCTGGCCGCCGGCATGAAGGCGCGCGGCATCAAGCCCGAATGGGAGGTGTTCAGCCCCACCCACATCCTGCAGGACACCACCACGCTGATCCAGGAAGGGCTGGACGACGAGCCCTACTTCATCAACCTGGTGATGAACGTGCACCGCAACTTCCAGAACGCGATGCCTTACTCGCCGCGCAACCTGCAGATGATGGTCGACACGCTGCCCAAGGGCGCGATCTTCGGCGTCAGCGGCATCGGCCCGTCGCAGCTCGAGGCCAACATCGCGGCGCTGCTGCTGGGCGGCCATGCGCGCGTGGGCCTGGAAGACAACCTCTACTACCGGCACGGCGAGCTGGCCACCAACCTGCAGCTGACCGAGCGCATCGTGCGGATCATCCGCGAGATGGACATGGAACCCGCCACGCCGGCCGAGGCGCGCGAGATCATGGGCCTGCCGCGCATCGGCGCACCCCGGCCCGAGTTCGCACCGCGCTGAACATGACAGGCACCGAGATGAGCAACACGCCATCGGACGTGAAACGGGTGGCGGTGGTCGCCACCGGCGTCATCGGCGCCAGCTGGGCCGCCTACTTCCTGGCGCGCGGTCTCGACGTCGACGCCACCGACCCTTCGCCCGGCGCCGAGGCGCGGCTGCGCGAAGCGGTGGCACAGCACTGGCCCACGATGGTCCGCTTCGGGCTCGCCGACGGCGCCTCGCCCGAGCGACTGCGCTTCCACGCGCGGCTCGAGGACGCGGTCGCCCAGGCCGACTTCGTGCAAGAGAACGGCCCCGAGCGCATCGACATCAAGATCGACCTGTTCCGCCGGATGGACGCGGCGGCGCCGTCCGCCACCTTGCTGGCGTCGAGCTCCTCGGGGCTGGCGATCAGCGCGGTGCAGTCCGAATGCCGGCACCCCGGGCGCGTGGTGCTGGGCCATCCGTTCAACCCGCCGCACCTGATCCCGCTGGTCGAGGTGGTCGGCGGCGAGCACACCTCGGCCGAGGCGATCGCGCAAGCGATGGCTTTCTACAGCGCCATCGGCAAGCGCCCGATCCACGTCCGGCGCGAGGTCAAGGGCCACATCGCGAACCGGCTGCAGGCGGCGCTGTGGCGCGAGGCCTTCCACCTGGTCGAGCAGGGCGTGGCCTCGGTCGCCGACATCGACACCGCGATCGCGCACGGCCCGGGCCTGCGCTGGGCGCTGATGGGCCCGTTCATGAACCTGCACCTGTCGGGCGGCGCCGGTGGCATCGCGCACCTGCTCGACCACCTGGGCGGGCCGATCGAGGACTGGTGGCACGACCTCGGCGCTCCCTCGATGACGGCCGAACTCAAGCGCCAGGTGGCCGAGGGCATGGCCGACGAACTGGGCGGGCGGCGCAGCGCCGACCTCGAAGCGGCGCGCGACGCCCTGCTGCTGGACCTGATCCGCGCCAAGGCCGCCTCGGCCACGCTCGAATAAGACAAGACCACAAGGCCCGACAGCGGCCTGGAGACATGCACATGGCCCCCAACGGCTTCCTGGACGACGCGCGCCAGATCGCGCCGCCGCGCGCGCTGCGCATCGACTTCGACGACGGCTCCTTCGCCCTGCGCTCGCCGGTGGCGCTGCGGCCCTACGCCCGCTGCGTCGGCGAGTGGCTCGAGCGCTGGGCGCGCGAAACGCCCGACGCGATCGCGCTGGCCGAGCGCGACGACAGCGGCGAGGGCTGGCGCCGGCTCGACTACCGCGCGCTGCGGCAGGCCGTGGGCGCGGTGGCGCAGGGCCTGCTCGACCTGGGCGTGCCGGCCGAGCGGCCGGTGGTGATCCTGTCCGACAACGCGATCGACCATGCCGTGCTGATGCTGGCGACCCTGCACATCGGCCGCACGGCCTGCTCGCTGTCGAGCGCCTACTCGCGCATGGCCAAAGACCCGGCGCGGCTGCACGGCATGCTGCGCGCGCTCGACCCGGCGCTGGTCTATGCGTCGGACGCCAGGCTCTACGGCGCCGCGCTCGACGGCCTGGCGCTCGACGCGGCGCGGGTCTTCAGCCGGCACGCCGACAGCGTGCCGGGCGCGCTGTCCTTCGAGCGCCTTCTGCAGACGCCCGAGACGCCGGCCGTGAGGCAGGCCTTCGAGGCGATCCTGCCCGACGACCATGCCAAGTACCTGTTGACCTCGGGCTCGACCGGGCGCCCCAAGGTGGTGATCAACACCCACCGCATGCTGTGCGCCAACCAGCAGATGATGGCGCAGACCTGGCGCTTCCTGGACGACGAGAAGCCGGTGCTGGTCGACTGGCTGCCGTGGAGCCACACCTTCGGCGGCAACCACAACCTGCACATGGTGCTGTGCCATGGCGGCGCGCTCTACATCGACGAAGGCCGGCCGGCACCGGGACTGATCGAGAAGACTTTGCGCAACCTGCGCGAGGTGCGCCCGACGCTGCTGTTCAACGTGCCGCGCGGCTTCGACATGCTGCTGCCCTTCCTGGAAGCCGACGATGCGCTGGCGGCCGAGGTGATGTCGCGGCTGCGTCTGGCCTTCTATGCCGCGGCGGCGCTGGCGCCGTCGACCTGGCAGCGGCTGGAGGCGGTCGCGCGGCGCGTGCGGCCGGGGCACCCGCTGTGGCTCACCACCTCATGGGGCGCCACCGAGACCTCGCCGGCCATCACCTCGGCGCACTGGCGGCTCGACGGCGCCGGCTGCATCGGCGCGCCGCTGCCGGGGCTGGAGCTGAAGTTCGTGCCCAACGGCGACAAGCTGGAGATGCGGGTCAAGGGCGTGTCGGTGTTCCCGGGCTACCGCAACGCGCCGCGCGAGACCGCCGAGGCCTTCGACGACGAGGGCTACTACCGCATCGGCGACGCCGGCTACCTGGCGGACCCGGCCCGGCCCGAGCGCGGCGTGATGTTCCACGGCCGCGTGGCCGAGGATTTCAAGCTCGCCAGCGGCACCTGGGTCTCGGTCGGCACGCTGCGGGTCGACCTGGTGTCGCGGCTGGCGCCGCTGGTGCAGGACATCGTGGTCACGGGCCACGACCGCAGCGAGATCGGGCTGCTGGTGTTCGCCAGCCCGCAGGCCGCGGCGCAACCGCGCGAGGCCCTGCACGCCGCCCTGCTCGACGTGATGCGCGCGCTGCGCGATGGCGGCGCCGGCTCGTCGCAATGCCCGGTGCGGGCGCTGGTGCTGGGCGCGCCGCCCGACATCGATGCCGGCGAGATCACCGACAAGGGCTACATCAACCAGCGCGCGGTGCTCACGCGGCGCGCCGCCGAGGTCGAGCGACTGCATGCGGAGGGCGACGATCCGGAGGTGGTCAGACTGGCGTAAGCGGCGGGCGATCCGCGCTGGCTAGAATCGAAAATTCATCGCCGGCGGAGATTTCTCGACGTGAGAAGGTGGTTCGTGTTGTTCGGATTGTTCGCCTGCCAGGCCCAGGCGCAGTCCCCCTGGTTCACCGTCACGGGCAACCCGGCCGATCCGGCTGTCGACACGGTCGAGGTCGATCCGGTCGCGGTGCGCACCGACGGCGCGCTCAAGACCATGAACGTGCGCGTGAGCCGCGCCGCCGAGCGGCGCAACTGGGACGGCCAGCCCTACCGCTCCTACGAATCCCGGGTGGTGTTCGACTGCCGGGCCCGCAAGGCCTCCTACGTCGAGGCGACCTTCTATCCCGTGCCGCTGTGGCGCGGCCCCCCCAGGCCCACTGTCGACTACGGCGCCAATCCCCAGCCGATGCTGTTCCGCGACGTCGAGCCGAACCCGACCCAGCGGCTGATCCGCGCCGCCTGCCGTTCGCACTAGCGTTTCGGGGCCCCCGGCGGGAAGTCGGCGAACAGTCGGTCGAGCGTGCGCTGCACCGAGGCGTCGAGCCGCGACGGATCGTCGGGCAGCACGCCTTCCGCACTGCCGCGCCAGATCGCGCGCCGGCTCTTGGAGTCGAACATGTCGACCACCAGCGTGCCGGCCCGGTAGTTGTCGACCGACATGGTCACGCTGTCGCGCGCGCCGCTGAAGCCCAGCCAGCGCAGGTCGTGGCCGATGCCGCTGTAGAAGTTGTTGAAGGTCTGGCCGTCGCGCGTGGTCACGTGGGCCGCGACATGCACCTCGCCCTCGGCGACCCGCTTCCAGCCGCGCGCCTGCAGCCGGGTGTCGATGCCCTGGATGACGCTCTGCGGCACCAGCGCCGGGTCGCCCGCCGGCTCGGCAATCCAGCTGTAGCTGCGGTAGCTGTCGAAACTGGCCTTGGCGTCGAAGTCGGTCTTGACGGTCACCGGGCTCGCGCAGGCCGCCAGCAGGCTCGCCAGCGCGAGGGCAAGGAATCGTCGTCCGATCATGGGTTCTCCTGAGTGGCGAGCGTCCGGCGGACGCCCTGCGGCAGGATGGTACAGCCGGGCCGCGGCGGCCCGGGCTCAGGCGACGGCGGCGAGCGCGTTCGAGGCCAGGTGGCCGTTGGTGCGCGCGTAGTGCAGCGCCTGGGTCCGGCTGTTGACGCCGATGCGGCGGTACAGGCGCCACATGTGGACCTTGACCGTGTCTTCGCTGATCTCGAGCCGCTCGGCCATCTCGCGATTGCCCAGCCCCTCGGCGATCAGCTGCACCAGCTGGACCTGGCGCCGGGTCAGGCCGGCGCTGCTCTCGGGCGCGGCGGCCGGGGTTTCGTCCTTGTCCTGCTCGGACTTCAGCACGCTGCGCAGGGCCTTGATGAGGCCGGCGGCATCGGAGGCCTTCTCGATGTAGATGTCGGCGCCGGCCGAGAGGCACAGCGCCTCCATGTCGGCCGCGGGCAGCGCGGAGTAGACCGCGATCGGCACCTCGGGGTGCTCGCGCCGCGCCGCCTCGACGCCGTCGCAGCCCTTGGTGTCGGGCAGGTTGAGGTCGAGGCAGATCAGGTCGGCGGCGCCGTTGCGCTCGACCGCGCCGGCCAGCTTGTCGAGACGATCGATCTCGACGATGCCCGCCGCCGGCTGCAGCCGCCGCAGCATCAGGGCAATGGCGTCTCTCATCATCGGGTGGTCGTCCACCACATAGAAGACATTGCGCGCTTTTCTCATTACCAGGTTCTTTCCGACACTCGGGATGGCTCCGGCGAACAGATTCGCCGAAAGGGCCGAGCGTAGTGGACGAAACAACCGATTGCGAGCCCCTCCCGGCGTCCGGACCCTCGCGAGCGCGACCTAAGTCTCAGTTTTCGGAACTCGATCGACTTCAGGAATCGCCCGGCATTGCCGAAATGCGATCACCTCAACCAACCGAGCAACGAGATTGAAATGTCCAGACTCATCGTCCTGACCCGCCACGGAAGCGTCCGGCAGGTCAACATCAAGGGCCCGATCACCACGATCGGGCGCGACCCGTCATGCGGGGTCCACATCGACAGCCTGGGGGTCAGCCGCCATCACGCGGCGATCCACTGGACCGGCGACCGCTTCGTGCTGACCGACCTGGCCAGCCGCAACGGCACCTTCGTCAACAAGATGCGGATCCGCGAGCGCGCCCTGGCCAACGGCGACGCGATCAGCACCGGCGACTGCCAGCTGCGCTTCCTGTACGAGACCCGGCCGCTGCCCACCGAAGAAGCGCTGCGGCTGGTCACGCTGTCGCACGCGCCGGTCGACATCGATGCCGCCGTACGCGAGCGCAGCGACTGGGCCACCTTCTTCCGCCAGGGCGCCCGGGCCCGGCATGGCGACGGCCACCGCTCCGGCCGCGGCGAGCGGCGCGTCTGACCGGCCCCGCCCCCGCTCCGCCCGCCCCGCTCCCGTCGGGGCGGTTTTCTTTTGGGGCAAAAAAATGGCCCGCACAAGGCGGGCCGAATGATCCCTGGTCAGAAGATCCCTGGAGAACCAGCCTTGTTATCGACAGATCGTGAAAAAACTTGAGGGTTGGCCGCCAGTTCCGAAACTGTTACAGAGGCGACACTTGTAAGTGAACCCTCGCTCTGTCAACTTATCCTATGGAGTCCTCCCGCTACCTCCCCAACACGGACATCAGATGAAGACGAAGTTTTTTGCACTCGCAGCCCTTGCCGCCCTCGGATCGGGCAGCGCCCTGGCCCAGAAGGCCGGCGATTGGCAGGTCGGTGCCGGCTGGCTGCACTTCGCGCCGCAAGACTCGAGCAAGCCCCTCACGTTCACCTCGCCGGTCGCCGCGGTGGTGCCGGGCTCCGGCGCCAGCGTCGGCACCTCCGACACGCTCGGCCTCAACCTCACCTATTTCATCGACAGCCACTGGGCGGTCGAAGGCGTGATGGGCGTGCCGCCGAAGTTCGAGCTCTCGGGCGAAGGCACGCTGGGCCCGATCGGCGAGCTCGGCGAAGCCCGGCAGTGGAGCCCGACCCTGCTGGCCAAGTACTACTTCAACGACGGCGAAGCCAGGTTCCGCCCCTACGTCGGCCTCGGCGCGACCTACGTCTGGTACAGCGACGTCAAGCTCACGCCCGGCCTGCAGGGCGCGCTCGCCAACCGGCTGGGCCTGCCGCCATCGGCCCTGTCGGCGACCACGGCCAAGCTTGACAGCTCGTTCACGGCGGTGTTCAACGCCGGTGTCGCCTACCAGTTCGATCCGCACTGGGGCATGGCCTTCTCGGTCTCGTACATCCCGCTCAAGACCACGGCCAAGCTGACCACCACGGCGCGCGGCTTCCCGGTCGCCACCAGCGAGTCGAGCCTGAAGGTGAATCCGATCGTTCCGTACCTGGCGGTCACCTACAAGTTCTAAGACGGGCCGCGCTCGACGGGCGTGATCCGGACGGACGGGGCGAGACCTCAAGTATTTCGGCGGGCTGCCGATATACCTGGGCGTTCTCCCTTCGTCCCATCTGGAATCACGACCATGTTCTTGAACAATTTTTCGATAGGCAGGCGCCTGGCCCTCGTGCTGGGCGCCATCCTGGCCCTGTTCCTCGCCACCAGCTTGTTCGCGGTGCTGAAGCTGCGCGAGCTCGGCGTCGAGATCGAGGGCATGGTGACCGACAACGTCAAGACCGAGCGCGCCGCCTCGGACTGGCTGCGCCACACCAACTCGGGCGTGCAGCGCGCCGCCGCGATCGCCAAGAGCAGCGATCCGAGCCTGGTCGCGTACTTCGCGCCGGCCACCGCGGCCTCGATCAAGGACACCAACGTACTGCAGAAGTTCATCGAAGGCCAGATGACCGCGCCCGAGGAACGGGCGCTGTTCCAGAAGGTCGGCGAGCTGCGCAAGGACTACCTCGCCGCCCGCGAGGAAGTGAGCAAGCTCAAGCTCGCGGGCGACCTCGAAGGCGCCGAACGGGTTTTCAGCTCGCGCTTCGAGCCGACCTCGGTCAGCTACCTGGCCGGTGTCCAGCAGATGGTCGACCTGCAGCGCGCAGCGCTCGACGCCGCCGCCGAGCGGGCCCAGGCCATGCGCGCGCAGACCACCACGCTGCTGATGGTCTGCTCCGCTGTGACGCTGGTGCTCGGCAGCCTGCTGGCCTGGGGCCTGTCGCGCAGCATCACGCGGCCCCTGCGCCGCGCCGAGGCCACCGCCCAGGCGATCGGCGCGATGGACCTGAGCGGCACGGCCGAAGCCAGCTACGCCAAGGACGAGACCGGCCTGCTGCTGCGCGCGATCGACGGCATGCGCACGGCCCTGCAGACGTCGCTGCAGCAAGTGCATGGCGTGGTCGCGAACGTGTCGACCGCCAGCACGCAGATCGCGACCGGCAACCAGGACCTGTCCTCGCGCACCGAGCAGCAGGCCAGCTCGCTCGAAGAAACGGCTGCCTCGATGGAAGAACTGACTTCGACGGTGAAGCAGAACGCCGACAACGCGCGCCAGGCCAATCAACTCGCGGTCTCGGCTTCCGAAGTGGCCGTCAAGGGCGGCAGCGTGGTGAGCCAGGTGGTCGGCACCATGGGCTCGATCAACGCCTCCTCGCGCAAGATCGTGGACATCATCGGCGTGATCGACGGCATCGCCTTCCAGACCAACATCCTGGCGTTGAACGCGGCGGTGGAAGCCGCACGCGCCGGTGAACAGGGTCGCGGCTTCGCGGTGGTGGCGTCGGAAGTGCGCAGCCTGGCGCAGCGCTCGGCGGCTGCGGCCAAGGAGATCAAGACCCTGATCGGCGACTCGGTGGAGAAGGTCGAGGAGGGCAGCAAGCAGGTGGCGGAAGCCGGCAAGACGATGGAAGAGATCGTCGAC
Source organism: Variovorax sp. J31P207 (assembly GCF_030316965.1). Lineage (NCBI taxonomy): Bacteria > Pseudomonadati > Pseudomonadota > Betaproteobacteria > Burkholderiales > Comamonadaceae > Variovorax > Variovorax sp. J31P207. The sequence goes on along the minus strand of NZ_JASZYN010000021.1, from coordinate 67,200 downwards.
AGCGTCAAGCGGGTGACCGACATCATGGGCGAGATCACGGCGGCCAGCCAGGAGCAGACCTCCGGCATCGAGCAGATCAACCAGGCGATCACGCAGATGGACCAGGTGACGCAGCAGAACGCGGCACTGGTCGAGCAGGCCTCGGCCGCGGCGCAGTCGCTTCAGGAGCAGGCCGGCAACCTGTCGCAGGTGGTGGGCGCGTTCAAGCTCGAGAAGAGCTACGGCTGAGCCTAGACATCCGCCTCTTCGTCCTTCTCCGGATGCGTTTCGCTGAAGCGCCGTTCGGCGGCCGTGAGGTGGGTGGTGAGCACGTGCGAGATCAGGTTGATGCCGATCCCGGCGAACAGCGCCGGCAGCAGGTAGAGCGCCACCCGGATCTCCGAGACGAAGAACACGTCGTCCGCCAGCGAGGGCGTGACCGCGGCCAGGCTGGACAGCCGCTGCAGGAAGTAGACGTTGACGGCCGCGATCGCGACCAGCGAGAAACCCAGCGCCAGCACCGTCCAGCGCGAGATCGCCTGCTTGAAGATCATCACGCCGTAGAGCGTGAACGGCAGCACCACCGAGAAAGCCACCATCAGCCAGAAGATCGTTTCCGTGAAGACAGAGTTGCTGATGCGCATGGCTGGAACCTCGGGATGGGCGGTGCTGGCACGGGACGCGGACCTGGCGTCCGCGCGATTCTCGCCGCTGTGGCCGAGCGCCATCAATGCGGCTTCGCCGGCGCCTTCTTCTTGTCGTCGCTGCCGAACAGCCTTTCCATCTGCTGGCCGATGCGGGCACCGATCGCGGTGCCGACGCCCGGCAGCACGGCCGAGCCCACGGCGGCCCCGGTCAGCGCGCCGCCGGTCAGCGACAGCTCGGGCGCATCGAGCGTGCCGCCCACCTTGAGCGGCACGCCGACCACGCCGTCGACCAGGTCGACCGCCAGTTCGCCGTCGAGGCGACGGTTCAGCACCGTGGCGCTGCCGCTGGCGGTCAGCAGGCCCGAGCGCGCCTTGACGGCGCTGTAGCGCAGCACCGTGCCGTCCTCGCCGGCCTGGGTGTCGAGAATGCCGCTGAGGCTGTCGAGCGAAGTGCGGCCGCCCCGGCTGATGCCGGCGCTGCGCACCGCCTTGGCGAAGTCGAAGCCATTGAGCGTCGCGGGCGCGATCGTGAAGCGGGTGCGGGTGTGCAGCCGCCGCACCAGTTCGCCCGCATCGGCGCCCTCGGTGTCGACCGTGGTCTGGCCGCCAAGCTTGCCCTCGACCGCCGCGTGGCGGTCGAAGCTGCGCAGCAGCGCGACGATGTCGACGCCCCGGGCCTCGAGCTCGGCGCCGAGGCGAACGCGGCCACTGTCGAGCACCTGCAGCACGGTGCTGCCGTTCCACGTGCCGCCGCCGATCTCGATCAGCGTGCGCCAGCGGTCCTGTCCGCCTTCGCGCTCGAGCCGCAGGCGGGCCGGCGGCGTAAGCCCGGCGCGCCGCAGCTCGGCCTCGCGCGGACGCCAGGCCGGATCGAACAGCACGTCGGCGTCGTAGGCCAGCGCGATCTCGCGGCGGTCGATCCAGACCGCGTCGCGCAGGCGCAGGCGCGCCAGCGGCACCTCGGCCAGGGTCCAGGCGGCGCCCGCCAGCAGGCCCGGCGCGCCGACGCCTTCCGCGTTCCAGCGCCCGCGGAAGGCGCGCACCGAGGCCCGCGGCAGCACGGCGCCCTCGATCTCCAGCGATTCGATCGCGATGCGGCGCCCCCACAGCGCGGCCAGCTGCGGCCGGATCACGACCCGGCGCGCCGTGATCGGTGCCGGCTGCTGGGTCGCCAGGTCGGACAGCACGACCACCGGCGAGGGCCGCAGCGACCAGTGGGCCGACCCGACCTTCAGCCCGATGCCTGAAGCCTTCTGGAAGCGGGCACCGACTTCGGCCGCCAGTTCGCCATCTGTGGGCAGCCACAGGTTGAGCAGCAGCGCACCCCCGCCCAGCAGGAGCGCTGCCGCGGCGGCGAGGCCGGCGATCCATCGCAGGGAGCGGGTCATGGCGGCGAGCATCGCCCCGCCCGGCCCTGTGCGCTGTCAGCCATGGGCGCGTTTACGCCCTGCCGGCCGGCCCGACCTTGTCGCTATAGTTTTGACAATCCCGACACGGAGCTTTTCATGCGCATCTGGAAGAAAGACATCTCGATCGAAGCCCTGACCCGGAGCCACGCGAACACCGCGACGGCCTTGCTGGGCATCGAATTCCTGGCCATCGGCGACGACACCATCAGCGCCCGCGTGCCGGTCGACCATCGCACCGTGCAGCCCTACGGGATCCTGCACGGCGGGGTCTCGGTGGTGCTGGCCGAGACGCTGGGCTCCTGCGGCGCCTACTACTCGGCGCCCGAGGGCCAGCGCGCGGTCGGGCTGGACATCAACGCCAACCACATCCGCGCCGTCACCTCGGGCTGGGTCACCGGCACGGCGCGGCCGGTGCACCGCGGCCGCACCACGCAGGTCTGGCAGATCGACATGCACAACGACGCCGGCGACCTGACCTGCGTCTCGCGCATCACCATGGCGGTGCTGGCCCCGCAGGCCGGCTGAACGCTCCCCGGCCCGCGCGCCGGCCAAGAACAACAACCGAGGAGAAGAAGAAATGAGCGATTCCTACCTGCCCCGCTGGCGCAAGGTGTCTGCCACCGCGGGCACCGTCGTCGCACCCGACGAGCGCCTGCCCTGGCCGCAAACGGCCGCGATGGGCGTCCAGCACGTGATCGCGATGTTCGGCGCCACCGTGCTGGCGCCGATCCTGATGGGGTTCAACCCCAACATCGCGATCCTGATGAGCGGTATCGGCACCCTGCTGTTCTTCTTCATCACGGGCGGGCGGGTGCCGAGCTACCTGGGCTCCAGCTTCGCCTTCATCGGGGTGGTGATCGCGGCCAGCGGCTATTCGGGCACCGGGCCCAATCCCAACCTGGGCGTGGCGCTCGGCGGCATCATCGCCTGCGGCGCGGTCTACCTGCTGATCGGCGTGCTGGTGGCCTTCACCAACGAGCGCCGCACCAAGTCGGCGCCGGTGCGCGGGCTCGAAGGCCTCGAGGTGGAGGAGGTCGAGCAGGACGTCGCCGTGCACTGGATCGAGCGACTGATGCCGCCGGTCGTGACCGGCGCGGTGGTCGCGGTGATCGGGCTCAACCTGGCGAGCGTGCCGATCAAGAACATGGCGCCGACCGGCTTCGACACCTGGATGCAGGCCGTCACCTTCCTCAGCGTGGGCCTGATCGCGGTCTATGCGCGCGGCATGGCGCAGCGGCTGCTCATCCTGATGGGCCTGATCGCCGCCAGCCTGGTCTACGCCGTGCTGACCAACGGCATGGGACTGGGCAAGCCGATCGACCTGGGTGCGCTGGCGGCGGCGCCCTGGTTCGGGCTGCCGACCTTCTCGAAGCCGGTGTTCGAGGTCAACGCGATGCTGCTGATCGCGCCGGTGGCGATCATCCTGGTGGCCGAGAACCTGGGCCACCTGAAGGCCGTGGGCGCCATGACAGGGCGCGACCTGAACCCGATGCTGGGCCGGGCCTTCATCGGCGACGGCGTGGCGACCATGGTGAGCGGCGCGGTCGGCGGCACCGGCGTCACGACCTACGCCGAGAACATCGGCGTGATGGCGGCGACCAAGATCTATTCGACCGCCATCTTCGTGGTGGCGGCGCTGATCGCGCTGGTGCTGGGCTTCAGCCCCAAGTTCGGCGCCCTGGTGCAGGCGATCCCGCTGCCGGTGATGGGCGGCGTGAGCATCGTGGTGTTCGGCCTGATCGCGGTCGCCGGCGCCAAGATCTGGGTCGACAACAAGGTCGACTTCTCGCAGAACAAGAACCTGATCGTGGCCGCGATCACGCTGATCCTGGGCACCGGCGACTTCACGCTCAAGTTCGGCCAGTTCGCGCTCGGCGGCATCGGCACCGCGACCTTCGGCGCCATCCTGCTGTACGCGCTGCTGAGCCGCGCGCGCGACTAGACGAAAAAAACCCCGCGCGAAAGCGGGGCCTTGGAGGCTGCGCAGCCCCGGAAGGCTGCGCAGTGACTTGCTTCAGGGGGCCGGGATGCGGGTCGAGAAGCCCTTCAGGAACAGCACCTGCTGCGCACTGGTGGCGGAGAGCTGGAACAGGTTGATGCTGGTGCCGCCGGCATAGAGCCAGTTGCCGTTGATCTGTTGGCAATGGTTGTCGGTGCCGCCTTCCGACGAGCAGTAGACCTTCGCCTTGCGCGCCGAGCTGGCGACATCGACCTTGTCCTCGAACTGCACGCTGCTCGACGAGGCGCCGTAGACCGTGAAGGCGGTCGGAGCCGGGGCGCCATCGGGCACGGTCCAGGCGTCCAGGTCGCCCTCGGCGCTGAAGTCGACCAGGCTGGGCTCGCTGGCGCTCGGCGCATCGAAGACCAGCGCCTGGGCCGGCGCGATGCCCTTGATCTCGTTGCGCATGCCCGCCGTCAGGTCGGCGAACTTCAGCTGCCTGGCCTCGGCGATGGTCGGCACCCGCGTGATCATGCGGTGCGTCTGGACCACGTTGGCCTTGTTGGTGTCGACGTGGAAGAACTCGACCTTGAAGGCGCCCTGCTCCGGCAGCTGACGCAGCTGCTCGTCGCTGAGCTGCGGGCTCAGGAAGTACGAGCTTTCGAAGTCGGCCGGGCTGCCGCTCTTCGACGTATCGCGGAAGCCCGCGGCCAGGCGCAGCAGCGAGGTGCTGGCCGAGGTGCCGTCCGGCTTGTCGACCACCAGGTTGGCATTGCCCGCACCCGGCTTGTAGGTGTAGCTGGTGCCGTTCGGTGCCGTCACGACCGCCTTGGTGAAGATCGCATTGCCCTGGCCGTCCTTCCGGTTCGGGATCGAGACGTCGTAGGACACGCTGAGGTAGTTGAACGCGGGCGCGCTCACGAAGTCGCGGTCCTGCACGGTCGGCGCGACGCTGACCGAGTAGTTGTACTGGTTGCCGATCAGCTTGAAGGTGCCGCCGACGTCGCGCGCGACGATGGTCTGGTTCTGCACTGCGCCGCTGCTGTCGGTGGTGCGGTAGCTCAGCACCTGGTCGCCGTTGGCACGGAAGAACTGCTGCTCGCCGCGGTCGTACTTGACGCCCGTGGCGCCGGGGCGGAACAGGCCGGCGAAGGCGCCCTGGTTGTTGCTGTCGCGGCCGACGGTGCTGCCGTTGCTGAGGTAGCTGGCCGGGTTGTCGTTGACGAACAGCGTGAGGCACTCCGTGGCGATGACGTCGCCCGGGCCACCCGTCACGGCGGTGGTGTCGTTGGCTGCGTTCACGCGCTTGCTCAGCGGCAACGCGAAGCACTGGGTCAGCCGGTCGAACAGCGAGGCCACGGCCAGCGAGGCGCCGGCCGGAGCGAGCGTCGCCGTGGCGACCGACTGCGGCAGTGCCGGCAGGGTCGCGTCGCTGCGGAAGCTGATCGAGACCGGGGCGGCGTCCTCGCTGGTGGGCACGGCCTTGACCGTGATCTCGATGTTGGCGCCCGTGCCGTCGGGGCGCACGCTGACCGAGATCGAGTCCAGCAGCCGGTCGTGGCCCGAGCCGTCGGCCGAGAAGGCGCCGCTGATCGGGTCGACGGCGTCGCCCAGCAGGGTCAGCAGCGGCTTCAGCGCGGCGACCAGCTCGGCCACCTGCTGCTTCACCGTGCTGTCGGTCACGGTGTCGGGCCGGGTCGCGATGGCACCCGCCAGGCTGGCCGGATTGCCGTCGGGCGACAGCCGCGAAACGATGATGGTCGTGAGCGGCGTGACGTTGACGTTGCCGCCGGTGGCGCTGGCGGTCGTGCTGTAGAGCGTCAGGTCGTCACGTGCGGCCGTGACCACCAGCGGCGCCTTGGTGTCGGCCGGCAGGGTGCATTCGTAGGCGCCCTTGGCGTCGGTCTCGGTGGTGCACACCGTCACGCCGCGCTGGTCGACCACCGTGACCTTGGCGCCCGCGAAGGCGGCGCCGGTGGCGGCGATGCCGTTCAGCTTGGCGGCGGCCGTGGTGCCGCTATTGCCGCCGCCGCTGGTGCCCGAGCTGGTGCCCGCGGTGGTGCCGGTGGGCAGGAAGCCGCCGCTGCCGCCTCCCCCGCCGCCGCAGGCGGCGAGCGACAGCAAGAGCGCTGTGGACAGGGCAATTCGGCTTTTCGGGTGGGTGCGCAACAAAATCAGACTCCTCGGGTGATATTCGGTCCGCTAACGAACTGTTACAGCGGTGCGACGAGTCTCGGGGCCGATGGCGGCGCGATGAATAGTGCAATTGCACTAAGTGAGTGCGGGCGCGGGTCGCGGAGCGTGAGGGATGTCACGCGGCGGCCGGAACGATGGGGCGCCCAAGTGAAACCTGGTGCAAGAAATGTTGTCCGCGGGGCGGTTTGGAGCGCCCTTTTTCCACGCGGAGCCCCGTGCCCGTTAGACTCCAACGCTTTTCGCACCAAGCTTTTCCATGGCAGATGCATCCGCCGCGCGCACCAGGGCGGTATTCGAATTCAAGAGCGCCACGCTGCCGCTCATCGCGGTCATCCTCAAGACATCCGATCTCGAGGTGCTGGCGGAAGCGCTCGACGCCCAGCTGGCGGACTCGCCCGACTTCTTCGAGCAGGAGCCGGTGGTCATCGACCTCTCGCAATTGCCCGAGGAAGACCCGGCCGACGCCGGCCAACTGCTCGACTTCACCGCCCTGCGCGGCCTGCTGGCGCGCCACCAGACCCAGCCGGTGGCGGTGCGCGGCGGCAGCGATGCCCAGCATGCGGCGGCCCGCGCGGCCGGGCTGTCGGTCACCGCGATGCCGGCGGCGCCGGTGCCGCGCCCTGCCCCGGCGCCCGCCGAGGCCCCGGCGCCGGCCCCCGAGGCGCCCCAGATCGTGCGCGAGGTGCCGGTGCCGGCGAACGGCACGCTGGTGATCGACAAGCCGCTGCGCTCGGGCCAGCAGGTCTACGCCCGCGGCGGCGACGTCATCGTGACCGCGCTGGTGAGCTACGGCGCCGAAGTCATCGCCGACGGCAACGTCCATGTGTACGCGCCGCTGCGCGGCAAGGCCATTGCCGGTGCCCGGGGCGACACCTCGGCGCGCATCTTCACGACCTGCATGGAGGCCCAATTGGTCGCCATCGCGGGCATCTACCGCACGGCGGAGGTGGCGCTGCCGGCCGAGATCGCCGGCAAGCCGGCCCGGATCTCGCTCGACGGCAAGAAAATCGTCATGGAGCCGATCCTGTGATCGGGGGCGTGTGCGCCCGGCGACCCAATAACTGAAACGAACGAACGAAGAAGGAATGGCATGGCCAAAATTGTGGTGGTGACCTCGGGCAAGGGCGGCGTCGGCAAGACGACCACGAGCGCGAGCTTTGCATCGGGACTGGCATTGGCAGGCAAGAAGACGGCCGTGATCGATTTCGACGTCGGCCTGCGCAACCTGGACCTGATCATGGGCTGCGAGCGGCGCGTGGTGTACGACCTGGTCAACGTGATCCAGGGCGAGGCCAACCTGAGCCAGGCGCTGATCAAGGACAAGCAGTGCGACAACCTGTTCGTGCTGGCTGCTTCGCAGACCCGCGACAAGGAAGCGCTGACGCAGGACGGCGTCGAGAAGATCCTGAAGGAGCTCGCCGAGCAGGGCTTCGACTACATCGTCTGCGACTCGCCGGCCGGCATCGAGACCGGCGCGATGATGGCGATGCACTTCGCCGACGAGGCGCTGATCGTGACCAACCCCGAGGTCTCCTCGGTGCGCGACTCGGACCGCATTCTGGGCATGCTGGGCTCCAAGACCAAGCGCGCCAAGGAAGGCGGCGAGCCGATCAAGGAACACCTGCTGATCACGCGCTACAACCCCAACCGCGTGGCCGGCGGCCAGATGCTGTCGCTGGAAGACATCCAGGACATCCTTCGGATCAAGCTGATCGGCGTGATCCCCGAATCTGAATCCGTGCTGCAGGCCTCCAACCAGGGCGTGCCGGCGATCCACGACAAGGACACCGACGTGGCGCAGGCGTACAGCGACGTGGTGGCGCGCTTCCTGGGCGAGGACAAGCCGATGCGCTTCGTCGACGCCGAGAAGCCGGGCTTCTTCAAACGCATCTTCGGAAGGTAGCCATGTCCCTGTTTTCCTTTCTGCTCGGCGAGAAGAAGAAGACGGCGAGCGTCGCCAAGGAGCGGCTGCAGATCATCCTGGCCCACGAGCGCAGCAGCCTGGGCACCAAGCGGCCCGACTACCTGCCGGAACTGCAGCGCGAGCTGATCGCAGTGATTTCGAAGTACGTGTCGATCAAGGCCGAGGACATCAAGGTGCACCTGGAAAAGCAGGACGACCTGGAGGTGCTGGAGGTGAAGATCGAGCTGCCGGACGCGCTGGTGGTGCGGGGGTAGGGGTTCGGCGGGTCTGCTCGAAGTGCTCTTGCACATGAGCCAGCTTGAATGAAAGCCGATTCGATCACTCTGCATCGACTGTGGATGCTGCTCGCCCAAGCTGTGACCGTGGGTGCCGGCCTGCTGATCGCCTGGCATGCGTTCCGCCCTGCCGCGTCGCCGCCCGCCCGCAACGACATCGTCACGATTCATGAGGCAGGCGGCAGTTCATCGCTGGCGAACACGATACTTGGGCGACGCGACACGGGCTATCGCTTGGCAGCGCGCAAGGCGTCGGCCTCGGTGGTCAACATCTACACGCGCAGCGCGCCAAGCCGCCGCAGCCGGCGCGGGCAGGATTCGCTGAGCCTGGGCTCCGGCGTGATCGTCGCGGCACAGGGCTATATCCTGACCAACAACCACGTGGTCGACGGTGCGACTGAAATCGCCGTCATGCTGCCGAACGGCAAGGTGGCTGACGCGCAGCTGCTCGGCCGCGACCCCGACACCGATCTCGCTGTGCTGAAGATAGATGCGACGGGCCTCCCGCCGATCACATTCGCGGAGGCGGGTTCGGTACAGGTGGGTGACATCGTGCTTGCCGTGGGTGACCCGTTCGGGGTCGGACAGACCGTGACTCAGGGCATCGTCAGCGCAACCGGCCGGAATCGGCTTGGCATCAACACGTTCGAGAACTTCATCCAGACCGACGCAGCAATCAACCCCGGCAACTCGGGCGGCGCATTGGTGGACATCGACGGCAACCTGGTCGGAATCAATGCGGCCATCTACTCGGAAAGCGGAGGATCCCAGGGCATCGGCTTCGCGATCCCGGTGAGCCTGGCGCGCGAGGTGATGGACCAGATCATTGCGCATGGGCGCGTCGAGCGAGGCTGGATCGGCGTGGTCGCGCGCGATGCCAAGCGCAGCACCCCCGATGCATCCGGCGCGGTGGTAGAGAAGGTCCAGCGCGGTGGGCCGGGCGAGAAAGCCGGGTTGCGCGTGGGTGATACCGTCACTTCGATGAATGGCAAAAGCATCGCCGATGCCACGGCCCTCATCAATGAGACGGCGATGCTGGCACCCGGCAGCCGTGTCGAATTCAAGTTGACGCGCCACGGCGTGGCCATGGCCGTGGCAGTTGAACTGGGCCGGCGTCCAATGCCGGCAGACAGGCGTCGGTGATCGTCATCACCGCCAAGAGGCTTGTGTCACGAAGAAGTGCCGATTGCCCGGGGTGAAAGACGAACCGACAGCCCGACGGGAGACATCGTGAGCGACATGTATTCCGCGGGCCCGCCCTCGGGCGTCCTCATCTGCGCGATGTCGAAGTTCGCCAGCAATGTCGCCATCACCATCTTGATCTCGGCCAGTGCGAGATAGCGACCGGGGCACACGCGCGGGCCACCACCGAAGGGCATCACCACGCGCTTGGCACCCATCATCCGCTCGCCCTCTGCGTGCGTGCCATCGATCCAGCGCGCCGGGCGAAACGCCTTCGGTTCATCGAAACGATTTGCATCCATGCCGGCCGGGCGCATCACGCAGGTCACGAACACGCCTCTGGGGACCGCGACGTCGCCGATCACGACGTCATGCGCAGCTTGCACGATGTTGATGGGGGCGACCGGCTTGAGGCGCATTGCTTCGTTGGCGCAGGCCTCGACGAAGTCGAGCTGTGAGAGTTGATCGGTCGAGCGCGGGATCTGGCCCGCGCCGACGATCGCATCGACCTCGTTCCGCGCACGCTTCCACTCGTCGGGGTGGTCGTGCAGGAGCCAGATAAGCCAGCCCAGCGTATTGGCGGTCGTGTCCTCGCCAGCGAGCAGCATGGTCAGCACGTTGCCGGACAGATCCTCGTCACTGAGCCCCGCACTCTCTCTGTCGCAGGCAGCAATGAGCGCCTGCAGCAGGTTTTCGGGACGCTGCATCAGTTCAGGCCGGTGCTCGATGTGCTGACGCTCCTCTCGGATGAACTTCTGCACCGCGCCCTGCAATGCTTCCACGTGCTGACGAAGCCCAGGCTTGGGTAGCCAGTGCTCGAAGTCGATCGGCGCGAGGACGCGACGCGCCAAAGTCGGGAAGATCACGTTGAGGTGTTGCTGGATCACATCATGATCGTCCCGCTCCAGTGTGTTGAGGTTCCGGCCGAACGCAAGGCAGGTGGTCACGTCCACTGTGTAGCGCATCAAGTCGGTCATGAGATCGATTTCACGATCGCTGCGCGCGTCGCTGAACCAACGTGCGCGAAGCCGGGCCGTGACCACTTCGATGGAAGGCAGAAAAGTCTTCAGGTGTGCCGGATCCAGCCCCGCCAGCACGATCTGACGCTGCCGGCGCCACGCTTCCCCGTTGGCGGAGAACACGCCGTGAAAGCCAAGATCCTTGCAGACCTGCACCAGTCGCGGCCCCTTGATGAATCCCTCCGGGCGCTGCTTGAGCACGGAGGCGTTGAGCGCTGGGTCGCTCACGCAAAGAAAGTTGCGCTCGGCGATCGAGAAGCGGAACAAGCCCCCGTACTGCTCCGTCCATCCCTCGAGAATCTGATGGAAGGCTTCCGGCTTGATCTGGAGCGCGTTGCCGAGCAGAGGCACTCCTTTGGGACCTGGCAGGTCGAAAAAGCGACGCAGCCGCGCGGCGGGTGGTTCGGCCTTGGTCGGGGAGGCGTGGTCAGTTGGATCGGCGCTCATGAGACCCCCTTCTGCTTGCGCGATGCTAAGCCTGCTCCGCGCGCTAGCCAACTGCATCGGAGTTGTGACAGCCGTCGGCGAATCGCCCACCTTCTTCGTAGACGTAGCGCCGCGCCGGCGGCTGTGGAGAAGGCGCACGGCAACACACCTTGCGTCGCTGCGACCCATCGGTCGCTGTAGTCCTCGCCTGGCGTACCCCAAGCTATCAAGGGCGGCGAGTACGGGCTTCCGGCGCACGACAGCGCCTGGCCGAACTCAGCAGGTACGGCCGTAGGCTGCAGGATCCCGACCGCGCGTCCACGTACGTGGTGCTGCGTGGGCGCCCGGATTGTGCAGGGCGCGACGAAGCGAAAGAATGCTGGGTCGCGGCTCGTGCAGCTTGAACGACTTCCTGCCTGGCGGGGCGATCCTCACATTCGTCGCGAGGCATTGATTTGGCTTCCATCCTGGGGAGACAACGATGAAACTGCCCCGAATGACCTTCTGGTTGCTGTTCGCTTTCATTGGCGCGCCGACCCAGGCCCAGGAGAAGAATCCCGACCGCAACGCCTACTTCGGTGAGACCCACATCCACACGAGCTGGTCGCTCGACGCGTGGCTCTTCGGGAACCACCTCACCGATCCCGGCGACGCGTACAAGTACTTCAAGGGTGAGCCGATCAAACATCCGCTGGGCTACGAGGTCAGGATCGACACGCCGCTCGACTGGGCGGGCGTCACCGACCACTCGGAATACGTCGGCGTGATCAAGTTCGCCAATGATCCCAAATCGCCGGTCAGCAAGCTGCCTGCCGCTCAGCCCTTGATCATGAAGGCGGACACCCCGGCCGAGGTGCAGCGGGTCTATTTGTATGCCATCAAGCTGCTGAGCGCGCCGAAGCCCGACAAGGCGTTGATGTCCCCGCAGATCGCCGAAACGGTCTGGAAGGAGAACATCACGCTCGCCAACACGGCCAACGAGCCGGGGAAGTTCACGGCCTTTTGCTCCTACGAGTGGACGTCGATGCCGAACAACATGAACCTCCATCGCAACGTCTTCTTCAAGGACTGCGCCAAGGTGCCGACGATGCCGTTCAGCGCCTTGGACTCTGTCCAGCCCGTGGATCTGTGGAACTGGATGGACACGCAGCGCAAGGCCGGCAACGAACTCCTTGCGATCTCGCACAACGCCAACCTCTCGGACGGTCGCATGTACCCGACCGAGGTCGATGACAAGGGGCGCGCGATCGATGCTGCCTATGCCGCGTCGCGCATGCGCAACGAGCCGTTGATCGAGATCAAGCAGATCAAGGGTGCCTCGGAGACGCATCCCTTGCTCTCGCCCAACGACGAGTTCGCCAACTTCGAGATCTTGCCGTACCTGCTGGGCAACCCGGTGGGCCGCATTCCGCACATCGTCGGCAGCTACGCCCGGCAAGCCTTGAAGGATGGGCTCGCCATGCAGGAGACCAAGGGCTTCAACCCCTACAAGTTCGGGTTCGGGGCCGCGTCGGACTCCCACAATACCGCCGTCCCCTACCGCCAGGACAACTTCTTCGGCGGTCACGCCTCGCTGGACGGCGCCATCGAGGTGCGCATGTCCGGCCGTCTGTTCGCCGGCATGGACCCGCGCTCGATTGGCCCGGGCGGACTGACCGGCGTGTGGGCCGAAGAGAACACACGCGCCTCGCTGTTCGAGGGCATGCAACGCAAGGAAACCTTCGCGGTCAGCGGGCCGCATATCAAGGTGCGCCTGTTCGGCGGGTGGGAGTACACCGCGTCCATGCTGGCCGACGCGGACTGGGTCAAGACTGGCTATGCGAAGGGCGTACCGATGGGTGGCGACCTGCCGCCTGCGAAGTCCAAGGCCCCGACGTTCATGGTCTGGGCGGTCAAGGATCCGACCTCGGGCAATCTCGACCGTATCCAGGTCGTCAAGGGCTGGTCGAAGAACGGCCAGAGCTTCGAGAAGGTCTTCGACGTCGTCTGGGCCGGCGACCGCAAGGCGAACAAGTGGACCGGCGTGGTGCCGTCGATCGGCAGCACTGTGGACCTCGAGACCGCCGCGTACACGAACTCGATCGGCGCAGTGGAACTCAAGACCGTCTGGACCGACCCCGAGTTCGATCCCGGCGTGCACGCCTTCTACTACGCCCGCGCGCTCGAAATCCCCACACCGCGCTGGACCACGATCCAGGCCAAGCAACTCGGCATTGCGCCCCCCGACGTGGTGGCCGCCACGGTCCAAGAGCGCGCCTGGAGTTCACCCGTCTGGTATACACCCAGCGCCGAGGCACTCAAGAGCGCCAAGCCCGGGACCACCGTCGCCGCGCTCAAGACGCAGGGCGCAGTGGCGCTCAACGACGCGCAGTTGAAAGCGCTGATCGTGGAGAAGTCCTTGTGGCTGGAGAACACGGTCACCGGCGACAAGTATCAGATCGTCTATGGCGCCTCGGGGAAGAGCCCATCGGGCAAGCCGGCCACACCCGTCGAGCCCGGGTACGTCTCCCAGCGCTTCGCCGCCAACCAGGGTGAGATCCAGTTCAAGTACGTGGGGCGCAAGATGGCGATGCCCAGCCTGACCAGCGACGTGGCCGACGCCACTTATCTCGGCGCCTCCAGGCCGTACTACCTCAACAACGGGAAGATCGTCACCGCGCTCGTCGGCACGCCCATCGAGATCACCGTCTACAAGGTGGGTAGCAAGTACTGGGGGGCGCGCAGCAACGAATTCGGCTACGCCAACTATGAGCTCACTCCTGCAGTGGCGGAGCTCAACCCGATCCGGTGATAGGACCCAGATCAACGCGCGCTGGTGCGAGTAGTCGCGACGGCGAACTTGGGGGAGACAAAGATGAAACTGTCGCGAATCACCTTCGGTTTGTTGTTCGTCTTCATAGGCGCGCCGGCCCAGGCCCAGGAAAGGAATGCCGACCGCAACGCCTATTTCGGCGAGACTCATCTGCATACCAGCTGGTCGGCGGATGCCTGGCTCCTCGGAGACCGCCTGACGACGCCGGTCGATGCCTACAAGTACATGAAGGGGGAGCCGATCAAGTCTCCGGCGGGCTTCGACATCAAGATCGACACGCCACTGGACTTTGGCGGCGTTACCGACCACTCCGAATACGTCGGGGTCGTGGCGCTCGCCAATGATCCGAGCTCACCCATCAGCAAGGTGCCAGCGGCGCAGGCTGTCATCCTCAGAAACAACACGCCTGCGGAGGCCAGCCGTGTCTTTCTCGCGGCTCAGAAGATCATCAGCGGTGCGCCGGTCAAGGCACTGATGACGCCGGAGATCTCGCACACGGTCTGGCAGAAGACCGTCTCGATCGCCGATGAAGCCAACCAACCCGGGAAGTTCACCGCCTTCTGCAGCTATGAGTGGACGTCCATGCCGAACAACATGAACCTCCACCGCAACATCTTCTTCAGGGATTGCGCACACGTACCCCCCGCCCCCTTCAGCTCCCTGGACTCGACCGACCCCTCGGAGCTATGGCGGTGGATGGACACCCAGCGCAAGGGAGGCAATGAGCTCCTCGCCATCTCCCACAACGCGAATCTTTCCGATGGGCGCATGTATCCCACCGAGATCGATCTTCACGGTCGAGCGATCGACCGGGCGTACGCGGAATCGCGCATGCGGAACGAACCGTTGATCGAGATCAAGCAGATCAAGGGGGCATCGGAGACGCATCCGCTCCTCTCTCCCACGGACGAATTCGCCTCCTTCGAGATCTGGACGTTCCTGCTCGGGGATCCGGCCGGTCGCATCCCCCATGTCGTCGGCAGCTACGCGCGGCAGGCGCTCAAGGATGGTCTGGCTCTGGAGGACACCAAGGGGTTCAACCCGTACAAGTTCGGCTTTGGTGCGGCCGCCGATGCACACACCACGGGCGCGCCTTACAGAGAGAACAATTTCTTCGGCGCGCACGGGGTGATGGATGCAACGATCGAGGCGCGCATGGCGGGGCGCCTCTTCGGCGGAATCGACCCGCGCACGGAGGCCCCGGCAGGCCTGACGGGTGTCTGGGCCGAGGAGAACACCCGTGCTTCCATCTTCGATGCCATGAAGCGCAAGGAAACCTTCGCGGTCAGCGGTCCGCACATCAAGGTTCGCTTCTTCGGCGGCTGGAACTACAACAAGGACATCCTTGACGCGCAGGATTGGGTGCGCCAGTCCTATGCCAACGGCGTGCCCATGGGAGGCGACCTCCCGTCCATGCCGGCGACGAAGGGCGCGGCGCCGACCTTCGTACTCTGGGCAGTCAAGGATCCAACGTCCGGCAATCTGGATCGCATTCAGGTCGTCAAGGGCTGGACAAAGCAGGGCCAGAGCTTCGAGAAGGTCTTCGACGTCGTCTGGTCGGGTGACCGCAAGCTCGACAAGGCGTCCGGCTCTGTGCAGCCCATCGAGAGCACGGTCGACATCGAGAAGGGCACGTACACGAACGATCGTGGTTCGACGGAGTTGAAGACCGTGTGGTCCGATCCCGAGTTCGACGCGAGCCTGCACGCGTTCTACTACGCTCGCGTGCTCGAGATTCCGACTCCACGCTGGACGACGATCCAGGCGGCAGAGTTGCGCATCGCCCCGCCTGACGTCGTGGCGGCGACAGTCCAGGAGCGCGCCTGGAGCTCGCCGGTCTGGTACTCGCCATCCGAGCAGGCGCGGGGCGCTGCGAAGCCCGGCCTCACCGTGGAGGCACTCAAGAAGCGGGGCGCCGTGGCGCTGAATGAAGCACAGCTGAAGGCGCTGCTCGTCGACAAGTCCCCCTGGCTGCAGAACAACGTGACCGGGTCGAAATTCAGGATGACCTTCAGCGCGGCCGGCTCCAGCGCAAAGGAGAGCACACCCATTGATCCCGGCAACGTCACCTCGAAGCTCGACCGCAATCAGGGGCAAATCATCGTGTCGCACGCTGGTCGCGACCAACTGCAGCCGAGCCTGACCGACGACCCGGCGCGCCGCACCCGCACAGGTGCTTCCACCCCCTACTACGTCAATCGCGGGAAGCTCGTTACGGTGCTAGCCGGAACTCCGATCGAGGTCACGGTCTACAAGCTCGGCGACAAGTTCGTCGGCGCGCGCAGCAACGAGTTCGGCTACGCCAATTACGAGGTCATTCCGGAGGTGGCCGAGCTGAACCCGCTACCCGCCAAGGGCGTGTTGCGCTGAGCAGGCTCCAAGGTCCAGCAACCTTGCTCCCCGGCATTCCGTGATGAGGATCGTTCGATGAAGAAGCTGCTGCACGAGCCCTTGCTCCAGTTCCTGCTGGTTGGCGCCCTTCTGTTCGGCATCTACAGTCACACGCGACCCGCCGCCGCGCCCTCGACGGAAATTCGACTGAGCGTCGACGAGCTCGGACAGCTGGCGCTCGTGTTCAAGTCGCAATGGCGCCGGGATCCCACGCCAGAGGAGTTCAACCGTCTGGTCGAGAGCAAGGTACAGAACGAGATCCTGTATCGCGAGGGGCTTGCGATGGGACTCGACAAGGACGACGAAATCGTCAAGCGCCGGATGGCGCAGAAGATGCAGTTCCTCGCCGAGGATGTCGCGGCGGCGCACGAGCCGACGAGCGACGAGCTCATGCGCTGGTACGACGGCAACCGCGAGCGTTTCGCACAACCGAGTCGGGTGAGCTTCAGGCACCTGTACTTCTCGCCCGACCGGCGTGGCGCTCGCGCGCACGACGATGCGGCGAGCGCATTGACGCAGCTTGCCGCTCAGCCCGAGGACACGAAGGTCGGCGTTTCGCTTGCCGACCCATTCATGTTTCAGGAGTACTACCGCGAACGCGCGCCGGAGTTCCTCGGCAAGGAATTCGGACCGCGGTTCGCACAGGCCGTCGCGAAACTCCCCCCCGATTCCTGGCAGGGTCCGATCGAGTCGGGTTTCGGCTGGCATCTCGTGTTTGTCGACGCCGTCCTTCCAGGCCGCGTTCCCGCTTTCGAGGAGATCGAGCAGGACGTGAAGACCGCATGGCTCACCGAGCAGAAAGCTCAAGCCTGGCAGAAGGCGTACAAGGACATGCGCGCCAAGTACACGATCCTCCTTCCGGCCGCCACCGACATTGCGCAGCCGGCGCGCGCAGCAACGGCGCCCGGCGGCAAAGGAACGCCATCCGCGCGCGAGGAGGGCTCGTGACGCCATTGCGCCCGCGCGCCCGTCTTCTGCTCGCGTATGCCCTGCGCCTGCTCGCGCAGCTTCTGCTCGCGGTGCTGCCTGTCGTGGCGTGGGCTCACGAAGCACGCCCGGCGTATCTCGACCTGAGGGAGACCGCACCGGGACAATACAGCGTGTTGTGGCGCACTCCGGTGCTCTCGGGCATGCGGCTGCCCGTCGTGCTGCAGTTTCCCGACGGCGTGTCGAATGTCAGGGAACCCATGGTTCAGGAGCTCGTCGACTCGCTCGTCGAGCGCCGCTCGATCGACGCAGGTTCCGGTGGCCTCGCCGGAAAGCGCATCGAATTCGTCGGGCTGCAATTGACGATCACCGATGTGCTGGTTCGCGTGCAGACCGCCGACGGCGGAACGACGACGACACTCGTGCGCGGGGCGCAGCCGTGGGTGGAAATTCCCGCGGCGCGAGGCGGTCCGTTGGCAATCGCCGGAGCCTTCGTTGGGCACGGAATCGAGCACATCTTCGGCGGCTACGATCATCTGCTGTTCATCTTTGCGCTGATCCTCATCGTGCCCAGCACGCGCGCGCTCGTCTGGACGATCACCGCGTTCACGCTCGCGCACTCGATCACGCTCGCGCTGGCGACCCTCGATGTCGTCCACCTGCCCGGACCACCGATCGAGGCCGCCATCGCGTTCTCGATCATGCTGCTTGCAGCCGAGATCGTGCGCCTGCGCCGCGGTGAGCCGAGCCTCACCGCGCGCTGGCCGTGGGTCGTCGCCTTCTGCTTCGGGTTGCTCCACGGCTTCGGCTTTGCCGGCGCGTTGTCAGAGATCGGTTTGCCGCGCGGCGACATTCCGTTGGCGCTGTTCGCCTTCAACGTCGGCGTCGAGCTGGGTCAGCTCGCATTCATCGCCGCAGTACTGGGATCCCTCGCGATCCTCCGCCGCATCGCATTCCTGCGCTCGCTCGAACGCCATGTCGCAAATGCCGCGCCGTATGCAATCGGATCGCTCGCCGGGTTCTGGTTCGTAGGGCGCGTCGCGACGTTCTGGACGTAGCAAAAATCCTGGCTCCGTCAGGTCGACGGCGAACTGGTCGCGCGGCTACTGCGCATTCGCTTTGGCGTAGTGCCGAACCAACGTTGGCAAGCGCGAGTCAGGACCGACTGGTCCGCAAAGCCCAGCAGCTGCGCCATGTGGGCCAGGCTCACCTGCGGTTGTGCCAGCAACTCGATGGCCAATGTCCGTCTGGCTGTATCCCTGAGGTCTTCAAATGCGACCCCGTCGGCGCGCAACCGCCGCTGCAGCGTTCGGGGATGAAGTTCCAATACTCGCGAGACATCGCTCAAGTCCACGGGGCCGATACGTGTGAGATTGGACAACACCTCGCGGACCTGGTCCGCGATCGGGTGATCCTGCGGTGGCCTGATGCCTAGAAAAAAGCGTTCCAGAAAAGCTTGCAGGACCGCGTTGTGGGTCTGCAGGGGCCGTCGCCATTCCAGCGAGTCCATCGATATTCCATCGAAGGCCGCATTGAACCGGGGCAACTGTCCCAGGTGCCTGATGTACTGCTTGCTGCTGCCGATCTTTCCGTGCCGAAGGTGAATACCGACCGGACGAATGTTCCGGTCCGACAGGAGCGCCACCAGGTTGCACAGGTGTCCAACCACATGCTCCACGGCTTGCGGAGCACTTGGAGCCTGCGGAAACCGAAAAGAGAACTCAAGGCATTCGGTTCGCCCGTCGTCGGATCTGAAATCCTTGAATCCGATACCGGGCGTGTGGAAGTGCATGTACTTGGCGCCCAGCAGCATGCCCTCACGCATGCTGGGTGCCGATTGGATCGCCAGCGCCAGCGTCCCCACGATGCTCACGTCTTGTACTGCCGAAAGGCGCAAACCGAAATCCGGCGACTTCAGTTCCGTGGCCGCCTCTTCGATGGCGAGAAGGACGTTGCGGTACGGCAGATAGCGATCCGGATCCGCGAGATCGTCAACGCGCAGCCCGACGCGGCGCAGGATGACCGACGCCGAGCCTCCCAGACTGCGCACCAGTGACTCGAAGCCTGCCAATCCACCGGCACGAACAATGTCCAACATGATCAGGCGGCAGTTTCGGCGGTCGTTGTGTGTCGTCCAGCATCAAAATTATGTCGCGCAAGCACAAGAGGCGCCAGAGGCAATTCGGCAAACTCACACCGTCCTGCAACCCGCAGGAGAAAGTTCAAACACGGAGACACGCACATGGCCCTCAATACCACCGTCAACCACCAGCCGTTCCTGCTGACGATCAATCGTCATCGCGAAGGCGAGATCAAGAACGTGTTCCCCGGCGTGCATGTCACGCCGTGCTTCCTGGACGCGGAAGCCGGCATCTGGGTGCTGTATGCCCGTTTCGAGGCTGGCACGCTGATGCCCAAGCATTTCCACACCGGCACGGTGCACTTCTACACGACGGCCGGCGCCTGGAACTACGTCGAGTATCCGGATGATGTTCAGACCGAGGGTTCGTACCTCTATGAACCAGGCGGTTCCGTACACACCTTCTCGAGCAGGGACGGCACCGAGGGCTTCATGGTCGTGCACGGCGCGAACGTGAATTTTGACGAGAACGACAACTACATGAACATCATGGATGCCGGCTGGATCGAGCAGATGCTGCATGAAGTGGCCAAGGCTGGCGGCCAGGCTGTGCCGCGCTATGTCCGTCCCGGAGGCGGCGCCCAATTCAGCGCGTGAGGCCGTGCGCCGCAAGACGGTCAATGGCCGCTGACCTGCACAACATGCACTTGCACTGACGAGCGCAGCAGCGCTGGCGCCAGTCCCTGGTGCCGCGCGACTGCTTCCGCTTGCTCAGCAGAAGTCCGAAACAACGATTCGATCGGCAGACGGTCCCAGCGACTCGCGGCACTCCAAGCTCTTGCGGTAGTTCATCGAGACCTTCCGCGCTCGAATTCATGCAACAGCGCCAACATGATCCGCCGCTGATCTGTCGTCAACGCATGAAATCGCTCAGCGAACGCCTTCCCGCTGATCTCGCCATCCAGCGTCTTGGGATTCTTCCGTTCACCTTGCGGATCTGGCCCGTGCTGGAGCCAATGCGGCGAGACATCCAGCAGCTTGGCGATCAATGCGATGCGGTCTGCTCGCGGAACTGACTTGCCCGATGCCCAGTTGTGCGTGGTCTGAACGCTGAGCCCCGACGGGAATACCGGCGTCAGCGCCTCGGCGAGAGCCGTCGCACCGAATTCCTTGTACCCGCGCTTGGCCATTGCGACACGCAAGCGCTCGGAAAAGGATTCTGCTTCTTTGACTCGGGATCGCACCGAACGATTGTCATAAGCAGTTGATTTTTATCATTCCCACGTGAATAGTAATTTTCCCATATAACTGGTAAGGTGAGTTTGAATGCGTTGACGCTCAAGCAAACATCCGTGTGTTGGCGGACCGTCGAAGCGACTTGCCAATCGCGCTAAAGGGAGGACATCAAATGCCATGCAACGACAAGGCTCGGACGGGAACGCCCGAGCCATGAAGACCCGACAAGTCCCCTCCCCTTTCCCGACCGCGCGCCCCCGCAGGCTGCCGCCGTCGCTCTACCTGCCGACGCCCAAGGCCAAGCCCACGCGCAGCGCACCTGCCGCCCTTGTCGGAACCCAGGTGAACCGCCTGCGCCGGGCTGCCGGCGTTTCGGCCCTGGAGCTCACAATGCGCTCCGGCGTCTCCCGCTCCATGCTTTCGCGCATCGAGAACGGCCAGGTATCGCCCTCCGTCGAGATGTTGGACCGGCTGGCAAACGGACTGGGCATTCCGCTTTCTCGCCTCTTCGCGGACCACCGCTGGCACGCCGACTTCAGCCATGTGCCCTCAGGCAAGGGCCTTCGGGTCGAACGCCTGGGCACCGTCGCGGACTACCGCTACGAGCTGCTCGGCCATGTGCTCTCGGGCAACCTGTTCGTCGAGCCCTACCTCGTCATGCTCGAAGCCGACGCCCAACCCCATGTGACCTTTCAGCATCCGGGCTTGAAGTTTCTCTATCTTCTGTCGGGCGACGTCACCTATCGCTATGGGCCGAGGCGCGTGAAGATGCGCGTCGGAGATTCGCTGCTCTTCGATGCCACCGCCATGCACGGCATCGAAGACCTGGGCACCCAGCCGGTGTCGTACCTCTCCGTCGTCTTCACCTTGCGCGGCTAGGCCTTCGTTCGCGGCCTGCGCGATGCTTGTCGCAGGTCAATGAGCCCCGCGCGCGGGAGGGCTAGCCTTGTGTCTTTCCTTTCAATGCGGAGAAGACACATGGCAGCCTCGCTTTCGCTCGATTTGCCTTTCATGGACCGGGCGCACGAGCAGTTCACGGCCCTGTTGACCCTCGTCGACGAAGCCGGCGACGCCGAGCTGCCGGCCGCCTGGCAGCGGGTGGTCGACCTGGCTGCCCAGACCTTCGCGCGCGAGGACGAGTGGATGCAGGCCACCCGCTTCTCCTGCCGCAAGGACCACACGCTGCAGCACCGGGTGGTGCTGGAGGTCATGCGCGAAGGCATCGTGCAGGCCCGGGAGGGCCAGTTGCTGCAGGCCCGGCAGATGGCCTGGCAATTCCGCGACTGGTATCACAAGCACGTCCAGTCGATGGATGCGGCGCTGGCGCTGCATCTGCGCGGGGCGCGGTTCGAGCCGGCGAATTGGGGGGATGAGGGTGGGCGTGGAGGGGCGCGGGTGTCGGTGTCCAGCTGAGGACGGGTGGCTCGCAGCGGATGTCGCAGATGGGCCCACTGGAGTCACACGATTTTCTCCAAAGCCGTCATAAAGCAGCGCTCGTCGGGTCGGTGAGCTGAATAACTTTCCGTGGCCGATTTGTCCCCGTCTGCTTGACATCCCCCTTTGGCAAACTGAAGATGGCCGCCCCTCAACGAGCGGAGCACACCATGCATCGCTTTCCATCGATTCTTGGTTGCAGCGCCATCATCCTGGCCGTTACTGCACCTTGGACGGCACAGGCCCAATCCGCCATCCCGCCAATGCAAGCACAAGGCGACGTGAAGTATGTCTGTGGCGGAATCGGCTCGAGGCAGTCAACCGCATTTCGCGGCGCGATGAGAGATCACACACTTTCGCTGATGTTTGTGAACACGCGCGGCGAGTTCCTGGCCGCGGTCGCGGTCACGGTCAAGAACGATGCAGGCACGGGCGTGCTTTCAATTCCCTCCTCGGGCGGACCAATTTGCCTTATCGACCTGGCGCCTGGTCGATACACGGTTACAGCGGAGCCCCAGGGGAAAGCAGCGCAGACCCGCATGGTCGGGGTCGGAAGAGGTAATAGCTCGCTTGAGTTCAGGTTTTAGATCCGCCCCAGTGGCGTTACAAGAGAGGTCCTTTCTCGCGCTTGAACGCCGGCGCAGTCGCGATGCGTGGGGCTTGATCAGGAAGAACTGAATCACGGCGCAGTGACCGTCGTGTAAGGAACAACATGATGTCTGTCAAGCGTCTCGGCCTGATAGTGGCCGGCCTCGTGGCGGTCCTTTCCTTGTTGCAGGCTTGCTCGCAGCCCATCGTTTCGCAAGCGCCGGCGTCCGGCGTGCAGCGTCTCTACATCCTGAACTGTGGCGAAGGCGTCGCGGGAGACATCTCCCGGTGGTCACCGGGCGTCAACGTGGGCAAGTCGATGCCATTCGCCGGAAGCTGCTATCTCATCAAGCACGCGCAGGGCTGGATGCTTTGGGACACGGGCCTCGCGGACTCGGTCGCGGCCATGCCCAAGGGCTTGCGACCCTCGGACCCGCGCGCGATCACCTGGTACCTGCCGAAGACGCTCGCAGCGCAGATCGACGAACTCGGATTGAAGCCGTCGAACATCAAATACGTCGCGGTGTCTCATAGCCACCCCGATCACATCGGCAATGTTGACATGTTCCAGAACTCGATGCTGATGGTGCAAAAAGCCGAATACGAGTCCCCGGGCGGAAGCTCCCTTCGGTCCCGACCCAGTGCGACAGTGACCACGATCGAAGGCGACCGCGACGTGTTCGGCGACGGCAGTGTCATCATCATCTCGACACCTGGGCACACCGTGGGGCACCAATCGCTGCTCGTCAAGCTGCCCCGCACCGGCGCCGTGCTGCTGTCCGGTGATGCCGTCCACTTCAAGGAGAACTGGGACAACAGACGCGTCCCATCGATCAATTTCAACGCGGAGCAGACCGCCGCCTCGATGCAGCGGCTCGCGAACATCATGGCCAGTGACAAGGCCCAGCTCTGGATCAACCACGACAAGGCGCAGCGCGACGGACAGAAGCTGTCGCCCGCGTTCTACGAGTAGGCGGAGCAGACGAGGTCACTGCTGGCATATTTCCAAAAACGTCCCTTGCCCTCCGTGATCCACGGCTATCGCCTTCTCGATGCTCTGATCGCGCGTCGAGCGGCTCACGCCTCGCCGGGCTTCCAATCCGGGCTGTAACCGCCAAGCTCCGGGTGGTACATCTCGTCCCCGTCGTGCTGAGTGAACTCGACGTTGAGTCGGTTCTCCTGCAGGCCGAGAATGTCAACGCAGTGCTGGCAGAGGGCTTTTGCCACTTGCATTCGCAGCTCGGCGGGCCGCCCTCGGCGGATGTCCAACATGAGCAGTGAGACGGGAGTCGGCTCGTCTCCCACTTCTGGAATGCGCCACACCCCGCCCTCGCCCAGCTCACGGATGGCAACGCTGATTCGCCGAATATCCACGGACATCATGCGCGCGTAGGTCTCACTCATCGCCGCAGCCAACCGCTTCTTGTCGCCTGTGGAATAGCTGCAGGTCACGTCCAACTGAAGGTACGGCATATGAACTCCAATGGCGCGGGTAGGTGACCAGATCGCTGCGTGCGCCCATCAACTCTTCGGCATCAGCTTCTCGACCACCTGCTCGATGCTGAAGCTCGCAGCCCTTGCACGGGGCGGGAACTCCTTGAAGCTCTCCAGCCACTTCGCGATCACCGGTGGAGCGCTGTAGAGCAGGAAGTTCTGCTCCATGAACCAGTCGTTGTACTTGATGCTTTCTTCGCCACGCTCGAAGGGATCCGCGCGAAGGTCATAGAACTTGGGTACGCGCATCGGCGACAGGGGCTCACGCCATGCGTTGATGCCCTGGCTGCGCTGTTCGGAAAAGACGATCTTGTACTTGCCCATGCGGATCGCCATCATGTCGCCGTCGTCGCTCCAGTAGAGGAAGGCGTCGCGCGGGCTCGTCTTCTCCTGGCCTGAAAGGAAGGGCAAGAGGTTGTAGCCGTCGAGGTGCACCTTGAATCTTTTCTCTCCGACCTGATGGCCCTTCTTCAGCTTGGCGACGAGATCGGGCTCCCCGTTGGCTGCGGCGAAGGTCGGGATGAAATCCTGCAGCGAGCAGATGTCGTTGATCACCGAGCCGGGCTCGATCACCCCGGGCCACCGCATCACGCACGGGATGCGCCAGCCCCCTTCCCAGTTGGTGTCCTTCTCGCCGCGGAACGGTGTTGCGCCGCCGTCGGGCCAAGTGCAGACCTCGGCCCCATTGTCGGTGGTGAAGACGACGATGGTGTTGTCGGCCACGCCAAGCTCATCGAGCTTCTTCAGCAGCTCGCCGACATAGCCGTCCAGCTCGACCATCCCGTCGGGGTAGAGGCCGAAGCCGCTCTTGCCGCGCGATGATTCCTTCAGGTGCGTGAAGACGTGCATGCGGGTCGGATTGAAGTAGCAGAACCAGGGGCCGCCCTCCTTCGTCTTCCGCTCCATGAAGTCCATGGCCGCGCCGATGAATTCTTCATCCACCGTCTCCATGCGCTTTCGAGTGAGCGGCCCGGTGTTCTCGATGATCTGCTTGCCGACCTTGCCGAACTGCTCGTCGACGCTCGCGTCATCCTTGTCGGTCGCCGTGCACCGCATCACGCCGCGGGGGCCGAACCGCTTTCGGAATGCCGGGTCCTTGGGGTAGTTCTCGTACTCGGGCTCCTCCTCGGCATTGAGGTGGTACAGGTTGCCGAAGAACTCGTCGAAGCCATGCACGGTCGGCAGGTGCTCGTTGCGGTCACCCAGGTGGTTCTTGCCGAACTGGCCGGTGGCGTAGCCAAAGCCCTTGAGAAGCTCGGCGATCGAAGGGTCCTCTGCGCTCAGCCCCAGCGTCGCTCCGGGCATGCCCACCTTGGTGAGGCCGGTGCGGATGGGGGTCTGCCCGGTGATGAATGCGGCCCGGCCGGCCGTGCAGCTCTGCTGTCCGTAGAAGTCGGTGAACAGCGCACCCTGGCGGGCGATTCTGTCGATGTTGGGGGTTCGGTAGCCCATCACGCCGAGGTTGTAGGCGCTGACGTTGAACCAGCCTATATCGTCGGCCATGATGAACAGGATGTTCGGCTTCGTTGAGGTGGCCATCGGTGCTCCTTTGAGGGTCGGCGGGCGCGCAATCTCCGACATCATCCGCCGCAATGGCCCTCGGCGGAATTGCACCTTGGTGCAGCGCAGCGCCTGGCTGCGCGTGTTGGCGCGGGGCCCCATGAAGACTATGCTCTACGCCCGCGGGGTCCCGCGTCGCGTTCGCTGAATCCTGTGGTCTATCAACCGAAAGGAGCCTGAATGACAACGAAGCAACCCAACATCCTGATCCTCTGGGGCGACGACATCGGCATTTCGAACATCAGCCACAACAGCCGGGGCATGATGGGCTATCGGACCCCCAATATCGATCGCATTGCAGAGGAAGGGGTGACATTCACCGACTACTACTCGCAGCAGAGTTGCACGGCCGGCCGTGCCTGCTTCATATGCGGCCAGAACCCGATCCGCACCGGCCTGACCAAGGTCGGGATGCCGGGCGCCACCGTCGGCCTGCAGAAAGAGGACCCGACCATCGCCGAATTGCTGAAGCCGCTCGGCTATGCCACGGGTCAGTTTGGCAAGAACCATCTCGGCGACCGCGACGAGTTCCTGCCGACCATGCATGGTTTTGACGAATTTTTCGGCAATCTCTATCACCTGAACGCCGAGGAAGAACCCGAGCTTCCCGACTACCCGAAGGATCCCGAGTTCAGGAAGCAGTTCGGTCCACGCGGCGTGCTGCACTGCATCGCCGACGGCAAGGGCGGGCAGACGATCAAGGACACCGGCCCGCTGACCAAGAAGCGCATGGAAACCATCGACGAGGAGATCACGGACAGTGCGATCGCCTGGATGGAAAAACAGGCGAAGGCGGACAAGCCGTTCTTCCTTTGGTACAACTCGACAGCGATGCACTTCCGCACGCACGTCGCCGAGAAGAACCTCGGCAAGAGCGGACAGGACCCCTACAGCGATCGCATGGTTGTCCACGACGAACAGATCGGGCAGATGCTCGCCAAGCTCGACGAACTGGGCATTTCCGACAACACGATCGTCATGTACTCCACCGACAACGGCCCGGAGAACGACACGTGGCCCGACGGCGCCACCACCCCGTTTCGTGGCCAGAAGGACTCCAACTGGGAGGGCGGCTGGCGCGTGCCGTGCTTCATGCGCTGGCCGGGCAAGATCAAGGCCGGCTCGGTGCTGAACGGCATCGTCTCGCACATCGACATGTTCCCGACCTTGCTCGCGGCCGCCGGCAATCCGGATGTGAAGCAGCAACTGCTAGACGGCTGCACGGTCGACGGCAAGAAGTTCCACGTGCATCTCGACGGCTACGACCAGATCCCGTACCTGACTGGCGCGGTGAAGGAGAGCCTGCGAAATGCCATCGTGTACTTCAGCGATGACGGCGAGGTGATCGCGGTGCGGGTTGGCGACTACAAGTTCCACCTTGCCGTGCAGCGCGCGAATACGATGCGGCAGTGGGCCGAGCCGTTCGTGAAGCTTCGGCTGCCGTACATCATGAACCTGCGCCGCGACCCTTACGAGCGGGCCGAATTCAATTCGAACACCTACCTGGACTGGATGGTCGACCACGTGCCGCAGATGTACCTCATGCAGGCGGTGATCGCGGGGCAGATCGCAGACTTCGCCAAGTTCCCGCCTCGCCAGAAACCCGCTTCGTTCAACCTGGATGCGGTGTTGGCGCAGGTGGCGGGGCACGGCAATTCCTGAGCTCCGCGAGGCGCACGGAGTGGACGTCGATCGGGTGGCGCGGGAGGTGAGCGCGTTCTACGAACGCCATCCCTACCCGCCTCCGGTCGACGACCTGGAGCCCTACCGAAAATTGTGGACCGATGACCGGCGGCGCGCCGATGCCCATCTCTACTGGCCGCATGCCGCTTATCGGGACGATCGGACCGTCCTGGTGGTCGGATGCGGCACATCGCAGGCGGCAAGGCACGCGCTGCGCTGGCCGCGGGCGAAAGTGGTCGGGATCGATGTCAGCCTGTCGAGCATCGAGAGCACCGAACGCCTCAAGCACAAGTACGGCCTGGACAATCTCGAGTTGCTCCAGCTTCCGGTGGAGCGCGCAGCCGAGCTCCGGCGCAGCTTCGACCACATCGTCTGCACGGGCGTGCTGCACCACCTGCCTGACCCCGACGCGGGCCTGAGGGCCCTGCACGGCGTGCTGGAGCCCGACGGCGCGATGCAACTCATGGTCTACGCGCCCTATGGCCGTGCCGGGGTGTACCTGTTGCAGGACTACTGCCGCCGGCTCGGGATCGGGGCGACGGCACAAGAGATCAAGGCGCTCGCGCAGAGCCTTCAGGCGATCCCGCCGGATCATCCGCTGATGCCGGTGTTGCGCAATTCGCCGGACTTCGGCAACGAAGCGGCGCTGGCCGATGCGCTTCTTCATCCCTGCGACCGGGCCTATTCAGTCCCGCAGATGATGGACTTCATCGAGGCTGGCGGCTTCCGATTCGGGCGCTGGATAGAGCAGGCCGCCTACCTGCCGCAATGCGGCGTGCTGGCGTCAACGCCCCATCACGCCCTGCTCGCCCGACTCCCGACGCCGGAGCAGTATGCCGCCGTGGAACTCTTCCGGGGTTCGATGATTCGCCACAGTGCCGTGGTCTACCGCAACGATCGACCCGATCATGAGCCGATCAGCTTCCAGGGCGAAGCGTGGCTCGACTACGTGCCGGTCCGTGTCCCGGACACGATCATGGTGGAGGAGCGATTGCCGCCGGGCGCCGCAGCGGTGCTGATCAACCGGCATCACACCTACACCGACTTGTATCTGCCGATCAACGCGCATCAGAAGCAGCTGGTCGATTCGATCGACGGCCAGAGGTCCATTGGCGAGATGGTGTCCGGAAGCGCGCTTCGCAACGTCGCGCGCGTCCTGTTCGAGGGGCTCTGGTGGTACGACCAGGTGGTGTTCGACGGATCGCGCGCCCGAAATCAGGCAAGCGCGTGATCGGGAGAGGAAGCTTTCAGTTTGCTGCGGGCATGAGTCCGCCCAGCAGCCAGCGCATCAGGTCCTGCACCGGCCGGATCTGGTTGCCGAAGGGCAGCCGCCCCGCGCCGCGGAAGAACAGCCCCTGCCCGGTGCGGCCCGCCAGCGCGTGGCCCAGCATCTTGTCGATGCAGAACTTGCCCCAGCCTGGCGTGCCGTCGCGCAGCCCGCAATGCGCCAGGCAATCGAAGCGCATGGTGCAGGCTGTTTCACGGTGGACCTTGGTCATCAGCCGCGGCTCCAGCCGCAGATATTTGTCGAGCCAGGGCGTGCGCACCGCGCGCGCCGGCAGGCCGGCGACACTGGTGAACTCGACCAGGTCCTCGGGCGCGGCATCGGCCAGCACGCGCTTGAAGGCCGGGTCGGCATCGCATTCGGTGGTCACCGCGAAGGCGGTGCCGAGCTGCACCGCCGAGGCGCCGAGCGACTGCAGCCGGCGGATGTCATCCAGGCTCTCGATGCCGCCGGCCGCGATCAGCGGAATGCGGCCCTCGATGCCCGCGGTCCTGAAGAAGGCCTGCACCTGCGGCAGCACGACGTCGAACTCGAAGCGCGGGTCGTTCAGGTCGCCGACCTTGGCGGCGCCGAGATGGCCGCCCGCCAGCCGCGGATGCTCGATCACGATGGCGTCGGGCAGTCGGCCCTTCTTCTCCCACTTGCGCACCACCAGCTGAACGCCGCGCGCATCCGACAGGATCGGGATCAGCGCCACGCCGGGGTGCTCGCGCGCCAGGTCGGGCAGGTCGAGCGGTAGCCCGGCGCCGACCACCAGCGCATCGGCGCCGCAGGCCATCGCATGCCGCACCTGCGCCTCGTAGGCGGTCAGCGCCTTCATGACATTGACCGCGACCAGGCCGCGGCCGCCGGCGAGTTGCCGGGCCTTCTTGATCTCGCGGCCCAGCGCCTCGAGGTTGGCGGCGTCGATGCGCGCACCGGCATCGGGCTCGGCCTCGATGTTGGCGGTCCGGGCCCACAGGTCCGGGTGCAGGCGGCGCAGGTCGACCGACGACACGGTGCCGATGCCGCCCAGGCCGGCCACGGTGCCGGCCAGCCGCCCGGCCGACACGCCGACGCCCATGCCGCCCTGCACCACCGGCAGCAGCTGGCGGCCCGACAGCGTCCAGCGCCGCAGGCCGGAGGCGCTGGCCAGCGCCCCGAGTCGCCCGGCGGCGCCCCGTACTTGATCGGAATCCTCGCTCATCCGGCGCTATCGGAGCACCAGCACCGGCAGGGTGGAATGGGTCAGCACGTGCTGGGTCTCGCTGCCGATCAGCAGCCGGCCGAGGCCCTTGCGGCCGTGCGAGGCCATCACGATCAGGTCGCAGGCCTGGTTGCCGGCGGCGGCAATGATCGATTCGGCGACCTGGCTCGAATGGGCCACCAGCGGATGGCAGGAGACGCCACGCCCGCGGGCCCGCTCGCCGATCGCAGCCACCAGGGCCTGTGCGGTCTCCTGGCGCTGCTTGTCGATGCTCTCGCTTTCCACCGACTCACGCACCGTCGAGCCATCCATGTAGCTCTTGGGCGGCCGGCGCGCCACCGTGAAGACGACCAGTTCGGCGCTGTGATGACGCGCCATTTCGATGGCACTCTCGACCGCCTTTTCGGACAGCGAGGAACCATCGGTGGCGACCAGGATTTTCTTGAACATGATGGAGGTCTCCGGTTGAAGGCCTCCAGTCTCGGTCAGCCGCGGGCCGCCCGGATTGACCGGGATCAAGCTTGCATCGCGTGCCGCTGCGGCTTGCCGGTGTCCAGCGCGGGGCCGAGGCCGATCGGTGCCGGCACGGCATTGACGATGCGGGTGTAGAGCGCGCGGTAGGTGTCGTCGGGTTCGTGGCCGGTGAAGGGATCGCGATGGGCACCGAAGGCGGCGTCGAGATCGCGCCAGTCCTCTTCGGTGAGCACGCGCTCGGCCAGCGGCAGGATTTCCTTCTCCTCCTGCGCCATGTGGGCCAGGTAGAAGTCGGTGTAGCGCGCGATCGCACGCTCGAAGGGCTCGCGGTGCGCCTCGCCGAGCATCTCGTAGACCAGCAAGGCATGTTCGACTTCGCGGATGTTGCGCTCGCCGAGCGCGTGGTCCCGGTCCAGGTGGTCGAGCAGTTCGCGCGACAGCGGCGTGCGGGCGCGCAGCTTGGGAAACAGCAGCTCGGTCTCGTGGCGGTGATGGCGCTGCTCGGGAAACTGGTCGACATAGAACAGCATCGCCCGCAAGGCCGAGAAGTCGGGCGTGCTCTGCTGTCTTCGATGGACATCGAGCAGCAGGAGGATCGAGCGCAGCATCGCCGAGAGGGCCGCGTGTTCGTCGCGGATGATGCGGGTGGTGGCGTGTGTCATTTTCGTGTCTCCGGAGTGGGGTCCCCAGCTTTCCACGGCCGGCGCCACGCCGCCTTGCCCCAGATCAACAAGACGCCGTGTCGCCCCGTGTTGCCAACGGTCAACACGGCGGCCTGCGCTCGCCGGATACTGGCGGCATCTCAACCGTCGGCAGGAGCGCGCCATGTACCAACGGATCCTTGTTCCCCTCGACGGCAGCGCGACATCGAAGCAGGGCCTCGACGAAGCGATACGGCTCGCTGCCCAGACCCACGGGCGGCTGCGGCTGGTGCACGTGGTCGACTCGCAGTCGATGGCCATGGCGATGGGCCTTGCCGCCGGCCCGGTCGGCGACTGTTTCGAGGTGCTCGCGCGCAACGGCCGGCAGATCCTGGACGACGGCCAGGCCGCGGCCGCCGCGGCGGGCGTCGAGGCCGAGACGCTGCTGCATGACGGCGCGTCGAACCCGGTCCCCGATCTGATCGCCGCCGACGCCAGCCGATGGCCCGCCGACCTGATCGTGATCGGCACCCATGGCCGCCGCGGCGTCGAGCGCTTCGTGGGGGGCAGCTGCGCCGAGTACCTGCTGCGCTGCACGCCGGTGCCGGTGCTGCTGGTGCAGGCGCCGGCCGACGGCGACGCGCACGCGCACCGTCACGCCCATTGACAGGGCCCCCGAGGGTGCGCGCATGATGCGGGCCCCCGGTTCATCCGCAGAGGCGCCATGAGCATCCGCCACCTCGACCGACTGCTTTTGCCGCGATCCGTCGCCGTGCTCGGTGCCTCGCACCGGCCCGGCGCGATCGGCACCCGCGTCTGGCAGCACCTGCGCGCCGGCGGTTTTGCCGGCCCGGTCTACCCGGTCAACCCCAAGCATGCGCGGCTCGACGGCCTGCCCGTCTTCGCGCGGGTGGCCGACCTGCCCGCGGCGCCGGACCTGGCGCTGATCTGCACGCCGGCGCGCACGGTGGCGCGACTGGTGGCCGAACTCGGGGCGGCCGGCGCCCGGGCCGCGGTGATCGTCGGCACCGGGTTGAGCGCCGCCGAGCAGCAGGCCGCGCTCGACGCCGCCCGGCCGCACCTGCTGCGCCTGCTGGGCCCGGACTCGCTCGGCGTCCTGAGCCCGCACATCGGCCTCCGTGCCGGCCTGGCCCACGTTGCCGCACCGCCGGGCGAGCTGGCGTTCATCTCCCAGTCCGGCGCGGTGGCCAGCGCGATGCTGGACTGGGCCGCGAGCCGCGGGGTCGGCCTGTCGCACCTGGTGGCGCTGGGCGACCACTGCGACGTCGATGCCGGCGACCTGCTCGACCGGTTCGCGAGCGACGGGCGGACCCGCGCCATCCTGCTCTATGTCGAATCGATCGCCTCGCCGCGCAAGTTCATGTCGGCCGCGCGCGCCGCGGCGCGCAACAAGCCGGTGATCGTCGTCAAGGCCGGCCGCGCGGGCCAGGGCCTGCGTGCCGCCGCCTCGCACTCCGGCGCCCTGGCCGGCTCCGACATCGTCCATGACGCGGCCATCCGCCGCGCCGGCATGCTGCGGGTGGAGACGCTGCAGGAGCTGTTCATGGCGGCCGCCACGCTGGCGCGGTTCCGCCTCAACCGCAGCGAGACGCTGACCATCCTGGGCAACGGCGGCGGCGCCGGCGTGATGGCGGCCGACGCCGCCGCCCGCGCCGGCATCCGGCTGGCCGAGCCGAGTGCCGCCCTGCTCGAGCAGCTGGCCCAGTGGGTGCCGGCTGGCGGTTCGTGCGCCAACCCGATCGACATCCTCGGCGACGCGCCGGCGGCGCGCTATGCCGCGGCGCTGTCGGCGCTGCTGGCGGACCCCGCGAGCGGCGCGGTGCTGTTCGTCCACGCCCCGACGGTGGCCGAGCGCAGCGACGAGATCGCTCGCGCCTGCGCGCCGCTGGTCCGCGCCAACGATCCGCGCGTGATGGGCTGCTGGCTCGGCGATGCCGACATGGCGCCGGCACGCCAGCTGTTCGAGGCGGCCGGCATTCCCGACTACCCGACGCCCGAAGACGCCGTGCGCGCCTTCAGCATGCTGCAGACCTACCGCAGCAACCAGGCGCTGCTGATGGAGGCGCCCAGCGCCAGCGAGAACCCGGCGCCCGACGTGCCGGCGGCGCAGCGGCTGCTCGAAGCCGCCGCCGCCGACGGCCGCGAATGGCTCGCCGAACACGAGGCCAAGGCAGTGCTGCAGGCCTACGGCGTGCCGGTGGTGCGCACGCGGATGGTCCCGGCGTCGGCCGAAGGCCTGCTGGACGCGGCCCGCGAGCTCGGCTATCCGGTGGTGCTCAAGATCGTGTCGCGCGATGTCGCCCACAAGACCGACGTCGGCGGCGTCAGGCTGGACCTGCGCGACCCGGCCGCGCTCGAACAGGCCGTCGGCGAGATGCGGCAGGCGCTCGCCACCCTGCAGCCCGGCGCGCGCATCGACGGCTTCACCGTGCAGCCCATGGTGCACCGCCCGCACGCGCAGGAGGTGATCGTCGGGGCCAGCATCGACGCGGTCTTCGGCCCGGTCATCCTCTGCGGCGGTGGCGGCATCGCGGTCGAGGTGACGGCCGATGTCGCGGTCGCGCTGCCGCCGCTCAACCGCAGCCTGGCGCGCGAGCTGGTCTCGCGCACCCGCGTGTCGCGGCTGCTGGCCGGCTACCGCGACCACCCGCCGGCCGATCTCGATGCCCTGCACGACGTGCTGATCGCGGTGTCGCAGATGCTGGCCGACCTGCCGCAGCTGGCCGAGCTCGACATCAACCCGCTGTGGGTCGACGAGCACGGCGCGCTGGCGCTCGACGCCCGGCTCCGGGTCGCGGCCGGCCGGGTGGCCGGCGCCGCGAACTTCGCGATCCGGCCCTACCCCACCCAATGGGTCCGCCAGGCCGAGTGGAACGGCCGCCCGATCACGATCCGGCCGATCCGCCCGGAGGACGAAGGCCAGCACCGGCGCTTCCTGCGAAGGCTCACCGCCGAGGACGTGCGCATGCGGCTCTTCCAGGCGCGCAGCGAACTGCCGCGCAGCGAACTGGCCCGGCTGGCCCAGATCGACTACGACCGCGAAATGGCCTTCATCGCCGAGGCCACGGCGGCGGACGGCCAGCCCGAGACGCTCGGCGTCGCCCGCACCGTCTGCGACCCCGACAACGTCGAAGCCGAGTTCGCGCTGGTGGTGCGCTCCGACCTCAAGGGCGGCGGCCTCGGCAGGATGCTGTTCGAGCAGCTGATCGCGCACGCCCGAAGCCGCGGCACCCGGCGCCTGGTCGGCATGATCCTGCGCGAGAACAGCCGCATGCTGAAGCTGTCGCGTGCGCTGGGCTTCGAGCGCGTGCCCAGCCTGGAGGATTCCGCCGACGTGTTGCACGTGGCCATGAACCTGGAACCGCCGCCGCCCGCCGCCTGAGCGGGACGGGCCCTTCGCTCAGCGGCACCAGGCCTCGACCTGGTGCGCGAGGTCGAGCCAGAGCGCCTGCAGCGCCACCCCCGCGAGCATCGCGCCCGCCAGCCGCGTGCCCCACTGCTGCGACAGCATGCCGGCGCCCGACCGCAGGCGCTGCCACAGCCAGGGCGCCAGCAGCAGCGACACCGCGCTGCCGGCCGCGAACAGCGCCATGACGGCCGCGCCTTCGAGCACGCCGTTGCCCAGGGCCGCCAGCATCAGCGCCGAATACAGCAGGCCGCAGGGCAGCGCGACCCAGAGCGCGCCGGCCGCCAGCACGCCGAAGGGGCTGCGGGTCATGGGCTGCAGCCGCGCCGACGCCCAGCGCCCGAAGCGGTGCGCCCAGGCGGGCTGCCGGCCCGAGGCGGCGAGCAGCAGGCCCCAGGCGAACACGAACACATGCAGCAGCAGCCACGCCGGGCGCAGCGCGCTCACCTGCTGGCCCGCCTGCGCCAGGCCCTGGGCAGCGGCGGCCGCCACCGCCCCGGCGGCCGCATAGCCGGCCACCCGGCCCACGTGGAACAAGGCGCCCGCCGGCAGCGAGCGGCCCGGAGACTGCAGCGCGGCGACGCCGCCCGCCGGTGCCCGCACGATGCGGATCACGCCCGCGCAGGCCGCGCCGCACATCGCGACGCAGTGCGGCCCGCCGGCCAGCCCCATCACGAATGCGGTGGCGAGCAGGGCGGACTGCATGGATCAGGCCGGCGCCGTGGGGCTCATCACACGATGCGCGAGAAGCGCGTGCGGTTGCGGTCGGCCTGCAGGTAGCGGTCGAACACCATGGCGATCGCGCGCACGAAGAACCAGCCCAGCGGCGTGACCTCGAGGTGGCGATCGCTGACCACCACCAGGCCCTGCGCCTCGAGCGGCGCCAGCGCTTCGAGCTCGGCCGCGAAGCAGCGCTGGAAATCGACCAGGTGGGCCGAGCCGATGGTCTCGAAGTCGACCCGGCCCTGGCACATGATCGCCATGATCACGGTGCGCCGCAGCACGTCGTCGCGGGTCAGCGCCAGGCCGCGCACCACCGGCAGCCGGCCCTGGTCGAGCAGGTCGTAGTACTCCTCGAGCGTCTTGGCGTTCTGGCTGTAGGTGGCGCCGACCCGGCCGATCGCCGACACGCCCAGCGCCACCAGGTCGCAGTCCGGCTGGGTGCTGTAGCCCTGAAAGTTGCGGTGCAGCCGGCCCTGCCGCTTGGCCACCGCCAGCGCGTCGCCGGGCAGCGCGAAATGGTCCATGCCGATGTAGACGTAGCCGGCCTCGGTGAACGCGGCGATCGAGCGCGACAGCATCTCGACCTTGGCCGCCGCATCGGGCAGCGCCTGGGTCGCGATGCGGCGCTGGGCCTTGAAGCGCTCGGGCAGGTGGGCATAGGCATAGAGCGCGATCCGGTCGGGCCGCAGCGCGCAGACCTGGGCCAGCGTGCGGTCGAAGGAGGCCGCGCTCTGGCGCGGCAGCCCGTAGATCAGGTCGACGTTGACCGAATCGAAGCCCAGCCCGCGAGCCGTCGCCATCAGGTCGAACACCTGCCCGGCCGGCTGGATCCGGTGCACCGCCTTCTGCACGTCGGGGTCGAAATCCTGGACGCCGAAGCTCAGCCGGTTGAAGCCCAGCGCGGCCAGGGTCACCAGGCGTTCCCGGTCGACGGTGCGCGGGTCGATCTCGATCGAATGCTCGCCATCCGGCGACAAGGAGAAGGCATCGCGCAGCATGCCCATCAGCGTCCGCAGGCCGGCATCGTCGAGAAAGGTCGGCGTGCCGCCGCCGAGGTGCAGCTGGCGGACCACGGCGCCGCGGCCGAGCCGCTCGACCTGCAGCGCGATCTCGCGCGCCAGGTAGTCCAGGTACTCGCGCCCCTTGCTCTTGTGGCGGGTCACGATCTTGTTGCAGGCGCAGTAGTAGCAGAGCGATTCGCAGAACGGGATATGCACGTAGAGCGACAGCGCCCGCGCGCTGGCGCCGGTGCTGCCGCGCTGTTCGAGCGTCTGGGCATAGTCCTCGGCCGTGAAGGCGTCGACGAAGCGGTCCGCGGTCGGGTAGGAGGTGTAGCGCGGCCCGGCGCAGTCGAACCGCCGCAGCACGGACGGCGCGGGCACCAGGGGGGGCGGCGTGAGGGCTGGAGCGGAGACGGGAGGCATCGCGGACGCAGGCATGGGCTTCGGTGTGTCACTATGCCGCCGTCGCGATCCGCAAACCTTGACCTGCATCAAGCATCCGGCCCACCCCCCCACGGACAATCCCCGCATGACCTCGACTGCATCAATGAAGCCCGAAAATATCAAGGTCGCCTGTTCCAACTGCAACCTGCGCGAGCTGTGCATGCCGGTCGGACTGGCGCCCGGGGAACTGCAGCGCCTCGACGACCTGGTCGCCACGCGGCGCAAGGTCAAGCGGCGCGAGACGCTGTTTCGGAACGGCGAGCCCTTCACCTCGCTCTACGCGATCCGCACCGGGGTCTTCAAGACCCGGGTCACCAGCGAGGACGGGCGCGACCAGGTCACCGGCTTCCAGATGGCCGGCGAGATCATCGGCCTCGACGGCATCGTCAACGACCAGCACACCTGCGACGCCGTCGCCCTCGAAGACTCCGAGGTCTGCGTGATGCCCTTCGAACGCATCGAGGAACTGTCGCGCGAGGTGACGGCGCTGCAGCGCCACGTGCACCAGATCATGAGCCGCGAGATCGTCCGCGAGCATGGCGTGATGCTGCTGCTCGGCAGCATGCGGGCCGAGGAGCGGCTGGCGGCCTTCCTGCTGAACCTGGTGCAGCGGCTGCATGCGCGCGGCTTCTCGCGCTCCGAGCTGGTGCTGCGCATGACGCGCGAAGAGATCGGCAGCTACCTCGGCCTCAAGCTCGAGACCGTGAGCCGGACGCTGTCGAAGTTCGCGGCCGACGGCATGGTCGAGGTCGAGCAGCGCAACGTGCGCATCCTCGATCCCGAGGCGCTGCGCCGCATCGTCAATCCGCCGGGCTGTTGAGCTCGGCCGCCGGCCGGGCCAGCAGCAGCGTCAAGGCGCCCGCCGCCGTGGCCAGCAGCCAGAAGGCAAAGAACCCGACCGTGTAGACCGCCTGGCGAGAGGCGCCCAACGCCTCGCCGCGCCAGTTGAGGTCGCCCGGATCGACCAGCGCGAACACCAGCACCTCGAGCGCGCAGGCCAGCAGGAATGCCGGCCAGAGTATCCACATCCAGCGTTGCGCCTGCATGGCTCAGCGCCTCGGCGACGGCACGTCGGCGCTCGGGGTGGCCGCGTGGTTGCGCCCGGCCACCGCCGGCATGAGCTTCTTGTCGGCCAGCGTGCGGTTGATCTCCACGCCCTTGCGGTAGTAGTCCTCGTCGACCACCGGGTCGGGCGTGCGCAGGGCCAGCCACAAGGTGGCGAAACTCGCGATCACCACCAGGCCCGGCCCGCCGATCACCATCCACACCAGCCCGAAGCGCCACCAGGGTGGACAGGGACGCGTCGCTTCGTCATGGCTGCTCTTGTCGGTCATCTTCTGCCTCCTTGGGGCCTGGATTTCATCGCGGGACCAGGAACACGGCCTTCTCGGACACGCTGCCCTGGCCGCTTTCCGCTCGAACGTCGAAATACACCTTGTGGGAACCGGCCGTCGCCGCGCCGTAGGGCAGCTGCAGCCGCACCGCGACCCAGCG
Organism: Variovorax sp. J31P207; assembly: GCF_030316965.1. Classification (NCBI taxonomy): domain Bacteria; kingdom Pseudomonadati; phylum Pseudomonadota; class Betaproteobacteria; order Burkholderiales; family Comamonadaceae; genus Variovorax; species Variovorax sp. J31P207. The sequence goes on along the minus strand of NZ_JASZYN010000021.1, from coordinate 29,324 downwards.
CGACTGCGCCGGCGCGACCTCGACCACCGGCTCCGAGGACACGTGCAGCCCCTCGAGGCCGCTGGCTTCGATCCGGTAGCGCTGCACCTGCTCGGTGGCGTTCATGATCTGCAGGCGGTAGACGTTCTCGAGCTGGCCGCCCTCGACGATGCGGGCCAGCGAGGCGCGGTCGCGCACCACGTCGACCTTCAGCGGCGTGCGCGTCACCAGGCTCGCCAGCAGGCCGATGCACAGCGCGCCGAGCACCGCGCTGTAGACCAGCACCCGCGGCCGCAGCACGCGGCGCAGCACCTGGCGCGGCGTCCAGCGCCCGGCCATGCTGTTCTGCGTGGCGTAGCGGATCAGGCCGCGCGGGGTCGACATCTTGTCCATCACGATGTTGCAGGCATCCACGCAGAGGCCGCAGCCGATGCATTCGTACTGCAGGCCCTGGCGGATGTCGATGCCGGTCGGGCAGACCTGGACGCACAGCTTGCAGTCGATGCAATGGCCGAACTCCGATGCGGCAGCGGTCGCCCGACCCTTGGCCGGCACGCCGCGCGGTTCGCCGCGTGCCGTGTCATAGCTCACGATCAGCGTGTCGCGGTCGAACATCGCGCTCTGGAAGCGCGCATAGGGGCACATGTACTTGCACACCTGCTCGCGCATGAAGCCGGCGTTGCCGTAGGTGGCGAAGCCGTAGAACAGCACCCAGAAGACCTCCCAGGAGCCCATCCGGGTCTGCAGGAATTCCATGCCCAGTTCGCGGATCGGCGTGAAGTAGCCGACGAAGGTGAAGCCGGTCCACAGGCCGATCGATATCCAGACCACGTGCTTGAACCACTTCTTGACCAGCTTCTCGGCCGAGAAGGCGCCGTTGTCGAGCCGCATGCGCGCGATGCGGCTGCCCTCGATCTTCTCCTCGACCCACATGAAGATCTCGGTGTAGACCGTCTGCGGGCAGGCGTAGCCGCACCACAGGCGCCCCGCCACGGCGGTGAACAGGAACAACGACAGCGCCGAGACCACCAGCAGCCCGGTCAGGTAGATCAGGTCCTGCGGATAGAGCACCAGCCCGAACAGGAAGAAGCGCCGCGCGCCGAGGTCGAACAGCACCGCCTGCCGCTGGCCCCACTCGAACCAGGGCAGGCCGTAGAAGACCAGCTGCGTCGCGAACACCAGGGCCCAGCGCCAGCGGGCGAAATAGCCGCTGACGCTGCGCGGATAGATCTTCTTGTGGGCCGCGTAGAGCCCGACGTCCTCCTCGGCCGCCGCGATCGGGATCACGGTGCGCGGCTTCGGTGGCGTCGTCTGCTCGGTCATGGAAACGCTCATGGACAAGACTCGGGCGGCGGCCTCATTGCCCCGCGGCGGTGACCGTCTTGTTGTTCGACAGGCCCCACACGTAGGCGGTCAGCACGTGGATCTGCGCTTCGGTCAGGCGGCCCTGCTGCGCCGGCATCTGGTTGGTCTTGCCGCCGTTGATCATCGCGATGATCGCTTCCTGGCCGTAGCCGTGCAGCCAGATCTTGTCGGCCAGGTTCGGCGCGCCCACCGCCTGGTTGCCGACGCCGCCGATGCCGTGGCAGGCCGCGCACGCCGTGAACTTGCTCTTGCCGAGTCCGGCGCGCACCGAATCGTGCGGGCTGTCCGACAGGCTCAGCACGTAGTTGGCGAGGTTCTTGACGTCCTCGGCCGATCCGACCGCCTCGGCCATCGGCGGCATCGTGCCGATGCGGCCGAGCGCGATGGTCTCGTGGATCTTCTCGGGCGTGCCGCCATGCAGCCAGTCGCCATCGGTGAGGTTCGGGAAGCCCTTGCTGCCGCGGGCATCCGAGCCGTGGCACTGGGCGCAGTTGTTCAGGAACAGGCGCTCGCCGACCGCCATGGCGCCGGCGTCGGAGGCGAGCTTCTCGACCGGCTGCGCGGTGTAGGCGGCGTACACAGGCGCCAGTTCGGCGTTGGCCTTCTCCACCGCCTTCTCGTACTCGCCCTGGGTGCTCCAGGCCAGGGTGCCGCGGTAGCTGCCCAGCCCCGGGAACGCCACCAGGTAGCCGATGCCGAACACGATGGTCAGCACGAACAGGCCCATCCACCAGCGCGGCATCGGGTTGTTCATCTCGCGCAGGTCCTCGTCCCAGACATGGCCCGTGGTGTTGTCGGCGCTCGAAGGGCCGCGGAAGCGGGCCGTCAGCCACAGCAGCAGCGCGCAGGCCAGGATGCCGCCGAGCGCGATCGCGGTGACGAAGTGCGACCAGAAGGCGTTGACGAAGTCGCTCACGACGGGTCCTCCTCGAACGGCAGGCGTGCCGCCTCTTCGAAGGCCTGCGCGTTGCGGCGCGAATACGCCCAGACCAGGATGCCGATGAAGGTCGCGAACGAGACCAGCGTGGCGGCGATTCGCAGGGTGGTGATGTTGTCCATCGCGGTTGTCCTTACTTGAGTGCCAGGCCGAGCGACTGCAGATAGGCGACCACGGCGTCCATCTCGGTCTTGCCCTTGACCGCGGCCGGCGCGGCTGCGATCTGCTCGTCGGTGTAGGGCACGCCGACCCGGCGCAGCGCCGTCATGTGGGCGGCCGACTCGGCGCCATCCAGCGGCGCCTTCTCGAGCCAGGTGTAGGCCGGCATGTTCGACTCCGGCACCACGTCGCGCGGGTTGTTGAGGTGGATGCGGTGCCACTCGTCGCTGTACTTGGCGCCCACCCGGTGCAGGTCGGGGCCGGTGCGCTTGCTGCCCCACTGGAACGGGTGGTCGTAGACGAACTCGCCGGCCACCGAATAGTGGCCATAGCGCAGCGTCTCGGCGCGGAACGGCCGGATCATCTGCGAATGGCAGTTGTAGCAACCCTCGCGCACGTAGATGTCGCGGCCCGCGAGCTGCAGCGGCGTCAGCGGCTCGACGCCGGCGACCGCCTCGGTGGTCGACTTCTGGAAGAACAGCGGCACGATCTCGACCAGGCCGCCGACCGCGATCACCAGCAGGATCAGCACGATCATCAGGAAGTTGTTGGTCTCGATCTTCTGGTGCGAGAAGCCCGGGGGAATGTTCGAACTCATGGGCGTTTCCTCAGGCGTGGGCCATGGCGGGCTGCGGGATCGGCGCGGGCTTGCTGAAGCCCGAGATCACCGTCATCCAGACGTTCCAGGCCATCACCAGCATGCCGCTCAGGTACAGCACGCCGCCGAGCACGCGCACCACGTAGTAGGGATAGGTGGCCTTCACGCTTTCGACGAAGGTGTAGGTCAGCGTGCCGTCGGGGTTGACCGCGCGCCACATCAGGCCCTGCATCACGCCGGCGATCCACATCGCGGCGATGTAGAGCACGATGCCGATGGTCGCCATCCAGAAGTGCAGCTCGATCGCCTTCACGCTGAACATCTCGGTGCGGCCGTACACGCGCGGGATCAGGTAGTACAGCGAGCCCATCGAGATCAGGCCGACCCAGCCGAGCGCGCCCGAGTGCACGTGGCCGACGGTCCAGTCGGTGTAGTGCGAGAGCGCGTTGACGGTCTTGATCGACATCATCGGACCCTCGAAGGTCGACATGCCGTAGAACGACAGCGAGACGATCAGGAAGCGCAGGATCGGGTCGGTGCGCAGCTTGTGCCAGGCGCCCGACAGCGTCATCACGCCGTTGATCATGCCGCCCCAGCTCGGCGCCAGCAGGATCAGCGAGAACACCATGCCGATCGACTGGGTCCAGTCGGGCAGCGCCGTGTAGTGCAGGTGGTGCGGGCCGGCCCACATGTAGGTGAAGATCAAGGCCCAGAAGTGAACGATCGACAACCGGTACGAATACACCGGGCGGCCGGCCTGCTTCGGCACGTAGTAGTACATCATCCCGAGGAAGCCCGCGGTCAGGAAGAAGCCGACCGCGTTGTGGCCGTACCACCACTGGACCATCGCATCCTGCACGCCGGCGTAGGCCGAGTAGCTCTTCATCGCGCCGGCCGGGATGGCCGCGCTGTTGACGATGTGCAGCAGCGCCACCGCGATGATGAAGGCGCCGTAGAACCAGTTGGCGACGTAGATGTGGCGCACCTTGCGAACGCCGATGGTGCCGAAGAAGACGATCGCGTAGGCCACCCAGACGACCGCGATCAGGATGTCGATCGGCCATTCGAGCTCGGCGTATTCCTTGCCGCTGGTGTAGCCCAGCGGCAGGCTGATGGCCGCCGCCACGATCACCGCTTGCCAGCCCCAGAACACGAACGAGGCCAGCGCCGGCGCGAACAGCCGGACCTGGCAGGTGCGCTGCACGACGTGGAAGCTGGTGGCCATGAGCGCACAGCCGCCGAAGGCGAAGATCACCGCGTTGGTGTGCAGCGGACGCAGTCGCCCGTAGCTGAGCCACGGGATGCCGAAGTTGAGGTCGGGCCAGGCCAGCTGCGAGGCGATGACCACCCCCACCAGCATGCCCACCACTCCCCAGACGACGGACATGAGAGCGAATTGCCGCACGACCGTGTCGCTGTAGACAGGCGCGGAAGAATTCGGAGCATGCATCGCAGAGCCTTGTTGTATGGAACGGGCCCAGTGTCCGGTTGGGGGCTTCCAGCCGGCTTGATGCAAATCAATCGTTGCGCAGAATGCGCTCGCCTTCGCCCTCGACGTCGTCGAATTGGCCACGGTCCACCGCCCACCAGAGGCCGGCGAGGATGATCAGCACCAGCACCACGGAGAACGGGATCAGCAGGAACAGGATGTCCATCAGGCCGTCCCCGCGCGCAGCGGCCGGCCGGCCAGCCGCGCCGCATTCAGCACCACGGCCAGCGAGCTCGCGGCCATGCCCAGTCCCGCGAGCCACGGCGGCAGCCAGCCGACGATCGCCAGCGGCACGCAGACCGCGTTGTAGCCGGCCGCCCACCAGAGGTTCTGCCGCACCACGCGCAGGGTGCGGCGCGCCTGCGCGATGGCGCCGGGAATGACATCGAGCGAATCGCCGAGGACCACGAAGTCGGCGTTGGCGCGCGCCAGCGGCACCGCGCGTCCGAACGCGAACGAGGCGTGCGCATGCGCGAGCACCGGCCCGTCGTTGAGCCCGTCGCCCACCATCGCGACCGCGCGGCCCTGGGCCTGCAGGTCCTTCAGGCGGGCCAGCTTGTCCTCGGGCGTGCAGTCGCCGAGCACCAGCGCGATGCCGGCGCGCTGCGCCACCTCGCGCGCCGCGGCGCCGCTGTCGCCCGACAGCAGCCATACCGCCTGGCCCTGCGCTTCCAGTGCCGACACCGTGGCCGCGGCGTCTTCGCGCAGGTCCTCCGCCAGCACGAAGCTCGCGACCCAGCCCTGGTCGTCGCTGAGATGGACCTGCGCCGCCTGCACGGCCAGCGGCGCGACGCCGCAGAATGCGGCCGAGCCCAGGCGCAGGCGCCGACCGGCACCGCCGCCGCGGCGGCTCAGCGTGCCCTCCAGGCCCTCACCGGCATGCTCGGCGAGCTGCACCGGGACCCAGCCCGGCGGCCCACGGTGCTGGTCGTTCCAGGCCTGCACCAGCGCGCGCGAGGCCGGGTGCAGGGACTGCGCCGCCAGCGCGGCCGCGAGTTCCACCGCATCGCCCGGCCGCATGCCCTGGCGGCTGTAGACCCGGTCCAGCCGCGGCGTGTCGCGGGTCAGCGTGCCGGTCTTGTCGAACACCACGGTGTCGACCGCGGCCAACGACTCCAGCGCCTGCAGGTTGCGCACCAGCAACCCGCCACGCGCCAGCGTGCCGGCGCTCGCCAGCATCGCCGCCGGCGTGGCCAGCGACAGCGCGCAGGGGCAGGTCACGATCAACACCGCCACCGCGACCATCAAGGCCTTGCCCGGGTCCACCTGCCACCACCAGGCGGCAGCCCCCGCCGCGGCCGCGAGCACCGCGAGCAGGAACGGACGCGCCGCGCGATCGGCCAGGCGCGCGAGCCGCGGCTTCTGCAGCGAGGCGTTCTCCATCAGGGCGACGATCTGGGCGTACCGGGTGTCGGGCCCGAGCGCCTCGACCCGCACCTCGACCACCGCGCCGACGTTGTGGCTGCCGGCCAGCACCCGGGCACCGCAAGGACGCGCGACCGGCCGCGACTCGCCGGTGATCAGCGCCTCGTCGGCCGAGGTGTCGCCCGCGACCACGCGGCCATCGGCCGGGAAGGCTTCGCCGGGCAGCACGCGCAGCATGTCGCCGACCGCCAGCCGCCGCACTGCGACGCGCTCGAACTCGCCGTCGGCACGGCGCCGCAGCACGCTGTCGGGCAGCCGGTTCATCAGGGCGTCGAGCGCCCCGGCGGTGCGGTCGCGCAGCCGCGATTCGAGCCAGCGGCCGGTCAGCAGGAAGAACACGAACATGGTCAGCGAATCGAAATAGAGTTCGTGGCCCAGCGGCCCCTCGGGATCGAATGTGGCCGCGGTGCTGACGATGAAGGTGATCGCCATGCCGAGCGCCACCGGCAGGTCCATGCCGATGCGGCGCTGCCGCAGGTCGCGCCAGGCGCTGCGAAAGAAGGGGGTGCAGCAGAACAGCACGACCGGCAGGGTGAGCACCCACGAGGCCCAGCGCAGCAGCTGTGCGGCATCGGGCGACATGTCGCCGGGCCGGGCGATGTAGGCCGGGTAGGCGTACATCATGACCTGCATCATGCAGAAGCCCGCCACCAGCCAGCGCCAGAGCGCGAGCCGCGATTCGCGCGCGCGCCGCGCACTCGCCAGCATGTCGCCGGCCGGCACCAGCCGGTAGCCGGCGGCGGCGCAGGCCTCGAACCAGCGCGATGGCTTGACCTTGGCGGGCGACCAGACCACCCGGGCGCGCCGGCTGGCCGCATTGACCTCGGCCGAGACCACGCCCGGCACCTGCATCAGCGCCGCCTCGACCGTGAACGCGCAGGCCGCGCAGTGCATGCCCTCGACCGCGACCTGCGACTCCCAGCGCGCCGCGGCATCGCCGGGCTCCAGCGCACGCCCGAATCCCGGCCATTCCGCCGGATCGTCCAGCAGCGACCAGGCCGGCTGCGAAGCGGCAGGCAAGCCAGGAGCGAGGGAGAGCACGGCTTCCATGCCCCGAGACTAGCGATCGCGGCGCGGCGCGACTTGACCTGGATCAAAGGCCGTCGCCGCGGCCTGTTGCGCCGCGCGGTATCGGCAAGCACTCTTGTCGCACGTCCTTGATCCAGGTCACGCGACCTCGGCGGCGAGTCATCACAATGGGCTTGGCGCACGGTTGCGCGCGCCATCCTTTTTTCTGGAGAACCTTCCCCATGCTTCGCCACCGTCTCGCCGCCCTCGCCGTGCTGGCTTTCGCCTCCGTCCCCGCCCTCGCCGCCGACTGCACCGTCGAGATCGAAGGCAACGACGCGATGCAGTTCAACAAGCCCGCCATCGAGGTCAGCCAGTCCTGCAAGGAGTTCACGGTCAAGCTCAAGCACAGCGGCAAGATGCCCAAGCAGGCCATGGGCCACAACTGGGTGCTGGCCAAGACCGCCGACGTGCAGGCGGTCGCCGCCGACGGCATCGCCGCCGGTCTGCCCCAGAACTACGTCAAGGCCGGCGACGCCCGCGTCGTGGCCCACACCAAGATCGTCGGCGGCGGCGAGAGCGACAGCGTGAGCTTCGCCCCGGCCAAGCTGGCCGCCGACGGCAGCTACACCTACTTCTGCTCCTTCCCCGGCCATTCGACGCTGATGAAGGGCACGCTCAAGCTGGTCAAGTGAGCGAAGGGCTTTCATGAAACGCCCTTCTGGGCGTATCGTGGCGACCCCAACCTTCAAATCCGGAGACACCGCACATGGCCACCAGCAAGTCGAGCACCACCGCCGCGAAGAAGACGCGTTCGACCGGCATCCCCACGCCGGCCGACGTCCAGGAAGCCTTCGTCAAGCCGCTGAAGGGCATGGCGGAGCGACTGCAGAACCTGCCGCTGGCGGGCGCCGCGGGAGCGATCGTCGAGAGCGGGCGCAAGGACCTGCAGGCGCTGGTCAAGGCCAACGAGAAGTCCTACGAGGGGCTGCAGGCCGTGGTGCAGCGCCAGACCGAGATGCTCAAGACCTCGATCGAGGAATGGCAAGGGACCATGAAGGGGCTGTCGGGCAAGGACCCGCGCGAGGGCTTCGCCAAGCTCGACGCCATGGGCAAGGCGGCCTTCAAGCAGGCGCTGGACGACATCCGCGAGCTGTCCGAGATGGCGGCCAAGTCGCAGTCCGACGCCTTCGAGGTGGTGCGCGAGCGCATCCGCTCGAACGTCGACGAGGTCAGCAAGCTGTTGCAGCCGCGCAAGTAACCCCGCCCCGCGGGGCTCGATCTGCATTGTCCTGCGCAATATCGAGAAATAGGTCCGTGACTGGCGCCGCAGGAAGCGTACATTGGTGCGATTCCTCAGCGATTGGAACGAACCAGCATGGCATCGAATTCTCAGACGCGCATTTCGGAACGGGCCGCCAACGAAGCCGCAGCGCGCGAGCGGCTGCGGCAGGCCCTGCCCGCCACGGTCGACCATCTGCAGAACCACCAGGCAGACCGGATCGACGACAACGACATCGATGCCTACGTGCGGCTCAACTGGCTCGAATGGCACGGCGGCGGGCTGCGGCTCACGATCACCGGGCGCAATGTCTGCGCCCAGCTCACGCCGACCGCCTGAGCCCGGTCACTGGCCGATGACGATCTGGGCGATCAGCCCTGTCGCCACTGCGGCCAGCACGAAGTCGCCACCCACTCCCATCCACTGGTAACCGCGCGGCGGCTGCTGCAGGCGGTGCCCGCGCCAGTCGTTCACGACGTACTGGCGGCCGCGGTACTCGCTCGGCATGCGCCCGCCGCGGCGCCATTCGGCGTGCGGATTCGGATACGCGCGATGATCGAATCGGTCCGGACCCGGACGGTAGGCGCCTCGGGGGTCGGGGCGGTAGTCGGGACGGGCGTCGACGCGATAGCCGGGCTGTGCCCGGTCATTGCGGTCGGGTCCGCGATCGAAGCGCGAATCCTGCGCGAAGGCGCTTCCCGCCATGCACATCGCGAGCGCTGCGGCGGCAGCTGCCATGCTCTTGGACTTGATCATTGTCGGAACTCCTTCTGCGTTGATGAGGAGTCCAGTGTGGAAGCCGCAGGTGTCGCGCCTGGCGCTCGCATGTACGCGCCACGTGAAGCAAGGTAAAGCCGGCCCGGATTCAGGGCGCGGTGCCTTGAGGCCCGACGGCCGGCGCGGCCGGCTTGTGGCTGCCGGCGGGCGTGATCTTGCGGCCCAGGGCCTCGCCCCAGCGGCGCACCGGCGCGCTGGCGCGCTCGGCCGTGTGGTCGACGCCTTGCCGGGTCGCATGGGCGCCGCGCTCGATGCCGCGGCCCGCGGCGTCGCTGCCGCGTTCGATGCCGTTCAGCACCTTGCTCTCGGCGCCTTGCGCGGACAGCGGCAGCAGCGCGACGGCGCCCAGCAAGGCCAGGGCTGCGCCTGCGGTGCACGTGCGGGTTTTGCTCGTGAGGGACATGGGTTCGATCTCCTTTTCGTCTCGCATTCAATCCTGGGGTTCGGCCGCGGCGCGCGCCATGCGTTCGCTCTTCCAGTAGACGTCGTCGCCGCCATCGACCCGGTTGAGCACCCGCGCGAGCACGAACAGCAGGTCGCTCAGGCGGTTGAGGTAGTGGCGCAGCGCAGCGTTGATCTCCTCCTGCGCGCCCAGCGCCACCACCGCGCGTTCGGCGCGCCGAGCCACGGTGCGGCAGACATGGGCCAGCGAGGCGGCGCGGGTGCCGGCGGGCAGGATGAATTCAGCCAGCCGCGGCAGGGCCGCGTTGTGCTCGGCCAGCGCATTGTCGAGCTGCAGCAGGGCCTCGGCCTTGAGCAGCGTGTAGCCCGGCATCGACAGCTCGCCGCCGAGGTTGAACAGCTGGTGCTGCACGTCGACCAGCAATTCGCGCACCGGGGCCGGCATCGGCTCGCAGAGCAGCACGCCGATCTGCGAATTGAGCTCGTCGACGTCGCCCATCGCGTGCACGCGCAGGTGGTCCTTGGGGACGCGGGTGTTGTCGCCGAGGCCGGTGCTGCCGTCGTCGCCGGTGCGCGTCGCGATCTGTGTCAGGCGGTTGCCCATGGGTGTGGTCTCTGGTGCGGGTTGAGGAAGCGGTTCGTAGAATGTTAGACCCTTCAGGAGACCGCCCCGATGAATGCGCCCACCGCCCCCTCCCATCTCACGCCCGAGATCGCGCTGCGCGCGGTGCCCGACGCCCTCATCGAGTCGCTGAAGGCCCGCTTCGGCGAGCGCTGCTCGACCGCGCTGGCGGTGCGCACACAGCACGGCCGCGACGAGTCCTCCTTCGACGCACCGCCGCCCTCGGCCGTGGTCTTCGCCGAGAGCACGCAGGACGTGGCCGACGCCGTCGCGCTGGCCAGCGCGCACAGCGTGCCGGTCATCCCGTTCGGCGTCGGCTCCTCGCTCGAAGGCCACCTGCTGGCGGTGCAGGGCGGCATCAGCATCGACGTCAGCCGCATGAACCGCGTGCTGTCGATCAACGCCGACGACCTCACGGTGACCGTGCAGCCCGGCGTCACGCGCAAGCAGCTCAACGACGAGATCAAGAGCACCGGCCTCTTCTTCCCGATCGACCCGGGCGCCGATGCCTCGATCGGCGGCATGGCGGCCACCCGCGCCAGCGGCACCAACGCGGTCCGCTACGGCACCATGCGCGAGAACGTGCTGGCGCTCGAGGTCGTCACGGCCAGCGGCGAAGTGATCCGCACCGGGACCCGGGCCAAGAAGTCCTCGGCCGGCTACGACCTGACCCGGCTCATCGTCGGCAGCGAGGGCACGCTCGGCGTGATCACCGAAGTCACCTTGCGCATCTACCCGCTGCCCGAGGCGGTGTCGGCCGCGATCTGCTCGTTCCCGAGCATCGAGGCGGCGGTGCGCACCACCATCGAGATCATCCAGCTCGGCGTGCCGATCGCGCGGGTCGAGTTGATCGACGTCAACACGGTGCGCATGGTGAACGCCTACGCCAAGCTCGGCCTGCGTGAGGAGCCGATGCTGCTGATGGAGTTCCACGGCTCGCCGGCCGGCGTCAAGGAACAGGCCGAGACGGTGCAGGAACTCGCCAGCGGCCACGGCGGCAAGGCCTTCGAGTGGGCCAGCACGCCCGAGGAGCGCACCCGCCTCTGGACCGCGCGCCACAACAGCTACTTCGCGGCGGTGCAGTCGCGCCCCGGCTGCCGTGTCATCTCGACCGACACCTGCGTGCCGATCTCGCGGCTGGCCGACTGCCTGCTCGAATCGGTCGCCGAGGCCGATGCCAGCGGCATCCCCTACTTCCTGGTCGGCCATGTCGGCGACGGCAACTTCCACTTCGGCTACCTGCTCGACCCCAACCTGCCCGAGGAGCGCGTGACCGCCGAGAAGCTCAACCATGCGCTGGTCTCGCGCGCCCTGGCGCTCGAGGGCACCTGCACCGGCGAGCACGGCGTCGGCCTGCACAAGATGGACTTCCTGGTGACCGAAGCGGGTGTCGGCGCGATCGACATGATGCGCACCATCAAGCGCGCGCTCGACCCGAAGAACATCATGAATCCGGGCAAGATCTTTAACTTGTGAGACCTTGCGGGACAGACCAAGACTTCTTGAAGCCTTGCGGGACAGACCAAGAAACTGCGCAGCAGTTTTTGCTCTGTCCTCAACTGATCAAGCCCTTCTTCACATCAAGCCCCCCATGAAAAACCCCGGCCGCTCTGGCAAGCGGCCGGGGTTTTTTCTCACCCTGAGCGTTGCCCTTATTTCTGCGTGCTGCTGCCGCGGCGAGCCGGTGCGGGTTGCGGCGCCGAGGTCTGCGACGGCGGCGCCGCGCCGTCCACGCCGAGCCGGCCGCCGCCGCCCAGCCCCTGGCCCTGCACCGTCTGCGCCTTGTAGTTGCGCAGCGCAATAACCATCTGGTTGAACGCGTCCATGAAGGCGGCGCTGATCACCTTGCCCTGGGCGGTGTTGGTGTAGCCGCCGAGCGCGCCGCCGGCGCTGCCGCCGAAGACCGAGCCGAAGGCCCCGAAATCGGTCTTCGAGGCGCTGCCCTCCGAGGCCGCGACCTGCACCCCCGACCGGTTGTCGATCAAGGTCAGCATCGCGCTGGCCTCCTTGGTCTGCATGCTGCCGCCGACCGCGGACAGCACGCCGCTGTAGCGGCCGCCTACCAGGCCGCCCAGCGCTCCGCCCATGCCGCCCGCGTTCTGGTTGCTGAAGACGATCTCGGGCGACATGCCGTAGTCGGAGGCGACCATCTGGCCGGCGCCGAAGTTGCTGCCCTGGCGCATCTCGCCGGATTGCGACAGCTGGCGCTCGCGCGACATGGCGTTCATGCCGGCCGCGCCGCGCTCGACCACCACGAAGCAATTCGACTGCTGGATCAGCAGCCGCAGCAGGTTGGACGTCGGCGGCAGCTTGTACTCGTTGCGCAGGATCGTGTACCAGCCGGCCGACTGGTTCTCGACCAGCGACACCGTGCCCAGCGGCGAGGCGCATTTCTCGAGCGCGCTGCTGGTGTTGGCGCTGGCACTGCCGGCAGCGCTGCCGGTGGCCACCGTCTTGGCGCTCTGGCTGCCCATCTGCATGTCGGTGGTTTCGCAGCCCGCGAGCAGCATCGCAGCCGCGGCCATGGCGGCCCATGGCGATACGCGTTGTCCCATGTGATTCCCCTCTTAGAACTTTTGATTTAAAAGTTGTAGCGGGAGCATAGGACGGGTAACCGGTTGAAATCAATTCAACCAGAAGCAAGGGACGCCGGACGGCGACCTAGGCCGTTTGGCGGATGCGGTCGATGAGGCCGTTGAGCGCGTCGAGCGAGCCGAAGTGGATCGCCAGTTCGCCGCTCTCTTCCACCTTGCCGCCGCGCCGGGTGCGCTTCTTGATGCGGACTTCAACCTCGGCCGCCAACAGGTCGGCCAGTTCCTCCTCGACCCGCAGCAGGTCGCGCGATTTCTCGGCGGCGCCGCGCCGGGGCGACGGCGAGAGACTGAACTCGGCCGCCAGCTTCTTGACCAGCGCTTCGGCTTCGCGCACCGACATCTTCTTGGCCGCGATCTGGTTGGCCGCGGTGATCTGCGTGCCCTTGTCGAGCGACAGCAGCGCGCGCGCATGGCCCATGTCGATGTCGCCGGCCATCAGCATGGCCTGGGCGGGCTCGGCCAGGTTGAGCAGGCGCAGCAGGTTGCTGGCCGCGCTGCGCGAGCGCCCCACCGCCTGGGCGGCGGATTCGTGAGTAAGCCCAAACTCTTGCACCAGCCTTTGCAGGCCCTGGGCCTCCTCGAGCGGATTGAGGTCTTCGCGCTGGATGTTCTCGATCAGCGACATGGCGGCGGCGGCCTCGTCGGGCACGTCACGCACCAGCACCGGCACGCTCTCCAGGCCGGCCAGGCCGGCGGCACGGAAACGCCGCTCGCCGGCGATGATCTCGAACTCGGCCTTCTTCTCGCGCGCCGCGTCGCTGTCGAGCCGGCGCACCAGGATCGGCTGCATGATGCCCTGCGCCTTGATGCTCTCGGCCAGCTCGTAGAGCGCGCCCTCGTCCATCCGCGTGCGTGGCTGGTAGACGCCAGGCACCATCTGGTCGAGCTGCAAGGTGGTCGGATTCGGTACCACCGAGTCGTCGTTGACCGCGGTGTCCGAACCGTTGAAGGTCGGGCCCAGCAGGGCCTCGAGGCCGCGGCCGAGGCCCTTTGGTTTTTTGGTGGCCATGGAGGTCATTTGTCTTTCAGTAGTTCGTTCAGCAGTGCGCGGCCTTCGGGCCAGTCGCCCAGGCCGGATTCGCCGTTGATGTGGCCGCGGGCGCCGGCATCGACGAAGCGTGCGCCCCAGTCGCGCGCCAGCTGGCGCGAACGCGCGGGCTCGCAGTACGGGTCGTCCTGGCCGGCGATCATCAGCGAAGGAAATGGCAGCGGCTGGCGCACGATCGGCGCCCAGCCGGGAATCATCTGGCGCAGGTCGTCGCGTTCCAGGTCGCCGGGCGCCACGAGCAGCGCCGCCCGCACCTTGGCCGTATGGCCCGAGTGCGCAGCCCAGGCGGCCACCAGGATGCAGCCCAGGCTGTGTGCGACCAGCACCACCGGACCCGGGGCGGCCAGCACCTCTTCTTCGAGCCGGGCGCTCCAGTCGCCCCGCAGCGGCCGCATCCAGTCGTGCTGCTCGACCCGGTGATCGCCATGGAGCGCTTCCCAGCGGCTCTGCCAGTGGGCCTCGTCGCTGTTCTGCCAGCCGGGCAGCAGCAGGATCTTGGGGGCGGTCAAAGGCTGTCCGGCAGTTGGACCGCCACCGGCGGTGCGTCCATCGGGGCGGGCACGGGCGGGCTTGCGGCCTCCGACGCCATCGCGCTGGCCGGCGGCATCTTGTCCACCAGCTCCTGGGCAAAGGCCACGAAGGCCACGCTGCCCTTGGCTGGCGGATCGAAGACCACGCCCGGGAGGCCGTAGCTCGGTGCTTCGGCCAGGCGCACGTTGCGCGGGATCACGGTGTCGAACACCTTGTCCCCGAAATGCGCCTTCAGCTGCTCGCTCACCTGCTGCTGCAGGGTGATGCGCGGATCGAACATCACCCGCAGCAGGCCGATGATCTGAAGGTTCTTGTTGAGGTTCGCGTGCACCTGCTTGATCGTGTTGACCAGGTCGGTCAGCCCCTCGAGTGCGAAGTACTCACACTGCATCGGCACGATCACGCCGTGGGCGGCACACAGTCCGTTGAGGGTGAGCAGGCTGAGGCTCGGCGGGCAATCGATCAGGATGTAGTCGTATTCGGCCCCGACCGCGGCCAGGGCGGTGCGCAGGCGTTTCTCGCGTCGGTCGAGCGCCACCATCTCGACCTCGGCGCCCGCCAGCTCGCGGTTGGCGCCGAGGATGTCGTAGCCGCAGGCTTCGGACCGGACCCGGGCCTCGGCGACCGACGCCGATTCGAGCAGGACGTCGTACACCGTGGTCTCCAGCTGGCGCTTGTCGACGCCCGAGCCCATGGTGGCGTTGCCCTGCGGATCGAGGTCGATCATCAGGACCCGCTGCCCAACCTTGGCCAGGCCGGCCGCCAGGTTCACCGTGGTCGTGGTCTTGCCGACGCCGCCCTTCTGGTTCGCAATGCAGAAAATCTTGGCCATGTCAGCGGGAAATGGCCAGTTTGAAGCCGAAGGCGATCAGGAATACGCCCGCCAGCTTGCCCAGTGCACCCGAAACCTTGGGATTGGCGCGCAGGCGCTCGGCCAGGAAATAGGTCAGCAAGGTCACGATCAGGCCGTACATGAAGGTCAGGAAAGCGATCGTGGCAGCCATTGCCCCGAAGGTGGCCAGGCCCTGGTGGCGGCTGGGATCGATGAAAAGCGGGAAGAAGGCCATGTAGAAGACGATGGCCTTGGGATTCAGCAAGGTGATGGTCACGGCCTGCTGGAAGTACTGCCTGGGCCGGATGTTCAGGATCGGGGCCGCGCCGGGCTTGGCCCGGATCATCTTCAGGCCCAGCCAGGCCAGGTAGCCGGCGCCGAGCCATTGGACGGCACTGAATGCGGCCGGATAGGCGGTCAACAGTGCGGCGACGCCGGCCACGGCGGCCCACATCAGCACCTGGTCGCCCGCGATCACCCCGAAAGTGGCGGCCAGGCCGCCACGGATGCCGCCCTTGCCGGTCGAAGTGATCAGCGCGAGGTTGCCAGGCCCGGGAATCGCGAGAAAAAGAACGATGGCCGCGACGAACGCGCCGTAATCAGCGATGCCGAACATGCAAAGTACCTCAATGGGGAGTGCGTCGAGTCTAAGCGAGGTCGACGCGCGGAGCGTGGGTCAGACGCCGGGTTTTCGCATCCAGACGATGCAACGCTCGGCGTCCAGCCCCGGAACCGTGAGTTGTTCCACGTGAAACACCTCGCAGCTGGCCGCAAGCTGGGCGATTTCGTCATCCGGCGCCCTGCCCTTCATGGCCATCCACTTGCCTTGCGGCGCCAGCAGGTGTTGCGAGCCCGAGACAAAATCCGCCAGCGAGGCGAATGCGCGAGAGCTGATCAGCTCATAGCTGCCCTGAAGCGCCTCCACCCGGGCGTGCAACCCGCGCAGGTTTTTCAAGCGCAGCTCCGACGCCACCTGCTGGACAAAGGCGGCCTTCTTGGCCACGGCATCGAGGCAGGTGACCTGGACGTCGTCGCGCAGGATGGCGATGACCACCCCGGGCAGCCCCGCGCCGGCGCCAACGTCCAGCAAATTCGCGGCGCCTGGACACTCGCGCCGCAGCGGCGCGATCACGGACAGGCTGTCGAGCAGATGGTGCGTGAGCACGGTCGCCGGATCGCGCAGCGCGGTCAGGTTGTAGACCTTGTTCCACTTGAGGATCAGCGCGCCGTAGGCCAGCAGGCGCTCGCATTGAATGTCGGTCAGGTCCAGGCCCAGCGCGGCCGAGCCTTCGCGCAGCAGTTGCTCCTGGCTCATTCGGCGGTCGGGATTTCTGCTTCGACCGGGTCGCGGGCGAAAGCCTGGTGCCCACCCTTTCGAAGATGGATCATCAGCAGCGAGATGGCGGCCGGCGTCACGCCCGAGATGCGCGAGGCCATGCCCAGCGTCTCGGGCCGGTGCTTGGCCAGCTTCTGCCGCACTTCAAAGCTCAGAGCCTTGACCTGACCGTAATCGAAGGTCTCGGGCAGCTTGAGGTTTTCGAAATGGGCGGCGCGCTCGACTTCGTCATGCTGGCGATCGATGTAGCCCGAATACTTGGCCGCAATCTCGATCTGCTCGATCTCGACCGCACCCGGGGCCTCCGGCGCGCTGTACTTTCCACCGTCCAGCGACATCAGCGACGCGTAGCTGACGTTTGGGCGGCGCAGCAGGTCGCCCAGGTTGTATTCGTGGTCGATCGCCTTGCCCAGCACCCGCTCCGACTCGGCAGCCGGCAGGTTCCGCGGATTGACCCAGATCGAACGCAGCCGCTCTGTTTCACGTGAAACAACGTCTCGCTTGCGGGAGAAAGCGTCCCATCGCGCATCGTCGACCAGGCCAAGCTTCCGGCCGGCCTCGGTCAGGCGCATGTCGGCGTTGTCCTCGCGCAGCTGCAACCGGAACTCGGCCCGGCTCGTGAACATGCGATAGGGCTCGGTCACGCCCTTGGTGATCAGGTCGTCGACCAGGACGCCCAGGTAGGCCTCGTCGCGCCGCGGCAGCCACGCGGCCTCGCCCCGGCATTGCAGTGCCGCATTGATGCCCGCGAACAGCCCCTGCGCAGCCGCTTCCTCATAGCCGGTCGTGCCGTTGATCTGCCCGGCGAAAAACAAGCCCTGGATCGCGCGGGTCTCGAAATTGCTCTTGAGTTCGCGGGGATCGAAGTAGTCGTATTCGATGGCGTAGCCGGGACGCAGGATGTGCGCGTTCTCGAGGCCCGCCATCGAGCGCACCAGCTGGTACTGGATGTCGAACGGCAGGCTGGTCGAGATCCCGTTGGGGTAGAACTCGTGGGTGGTCAGCCCTTCGGGTTCGAGGAAGATCTGGTGGCTTTCCTTGTCGGCGAAGCGGTTGATCTTGTCCTCCACGCTCGGGCAATAGCGCGGGCCGATGCCGTCGATCTTGCCCGTGAACATCGGGCTGCGATCGAATCCCGACCGGATGATGTCGTGGGTACGGGCGTTGGTGTTGGTAATCCAGCAAGGCACCTGCTGCGGATGCATCTCCGCCCGGCCCATGAAACTGAACACCGGCATCGGGCCGGCGCCGCCCGGCATCCCGTCCCCGGGCTGTTCGGTGCACTTCGAGAAATCGATGGTTCGGCCATCGAGCCGCGGCGGCGTGCCGGTCTTCAGGCGCCCCTGGGGCAGCTTGAGTTCCTTGAGCCGGGCCGACAGGCTGACCGCCGGCGGGTCCCCCGCCCGGCCGGCCTGGTAGTTGTCGAGGCCGACATGGATGCGCCCATCCAGGAAGGTGCCCGCCGTGAGCACCACCGCCCGCGCCCGGAAGGCGATGCCCACCTGCGTGATGGCGCCCACCACGCGATCGCCCTCGATCATGAGGTCGTCGACCGCCTGCTGGAACAGCGACAAATTCGGCTGGTTCTCGAGCCGCCGGCGAATCGCCGCCTTGTACAGGATGCGGTCGGCCTGCGCCCGGGTCGCCCGAACCGCCGGCCCCTTGCTGGAATTAAGGATCCGGAACTGGATTCCGCCCTCGTCCGTCGCGATCCCCATCGCGCCGCCGAGCGCGTCGACCTCCTTCACGAGATGCCCCTTGCCGATCCCGCCGATCGAGGGGTTGCAGCTCATCTGGCCCAGGGTCTCGATGTTGTGGGTCAGCAGCAGCGTGCGAGCGCCCATACGGGCGGAGGCCAGCGCGGCTTCGGTGCCGGCATGGCCGCCGCCGACGACGATCACATCGAATTCTTCGGGGTACAGCATGGGATGGGGCGCACCACGCGTGCGCGCTCGGGAAGGGGCGGTGATTTTAATCGCCGACGCACTTTCGTGCTGCCGTGAGGGCAAGGTGGCCGACCCGATGCCTGGCGCCGACTGGCCATCGGCATTGGATCTGATGCTATCATTTTGATAGCATCAGGGACTCAGTCGATGGCGCTGACCTCGTGCGCGGACGCCAGTTCTTCCGCCGGCAGCGCCACCGGCTTCTCGATGCCCACGATCTGACCGCTCGGGCGCGGCTCGGCCGGCGCACCCTGACGCTCATCCTGCAGTTCGCGCACGCTCAGCGTCTTGGCCGTCATGCTCACAGGGCCGAAGAGGGTGCAAAAAGCCACATCCTTGGCGTCGCGCCCGGTGCCGACGCGCACCAGCCGGTCGACCGGCGCCATCCGCGTGGCATCGAACAGCACCCATTGCCCGCCCAGCCAGGCCTCGAACACCGCATGGAAGTCCTGCGGCGGCTCGTCGAACCAGACATAGCCCACCACCAGCCGGGCCGGGATGTTCAGCGCCCGGCAGAAGGTGATCCCGAGGTGGGCAAAGTCGCGGCAAACCCCGGCGCGCTCGACGAAGACCTCGCGCGCCGTGGTGGTCGAGTCGCTGCTGCCCGGCTCGTAGGTGATGCTGTCGTGGATCCAGTCCACGATCGCCTGCACGCGCCCGATGCCCGGCGGCAGGTCGCCGAACAGCTGGAGCGCACAGCGCGACATCAGGTCCGACTCGCAGTAGCGGCTCGGCATGAGGTAGTGGAGGATCTCGTTCGGCACCTCGTTGACCGGCACTTCCGCCAGGTCGGTCGGGACCTCCGCCCAGGCGCGCTGCACATGGGCCTTGTAGCGGATCCTGAGCGGCCCGGGCGCCGCATCGAAGCGCACGAAGCGGTTGCCGCTGCCTTCGTCGCAGAAGGCCTGCAGCGGCACCGCGGGCTCGATGACCAGGTCTTCGCTGATCAACACCTGCGCGCCGCTGCGCGCGGCCTCGATGTTGAGCAGCAGGTGCGACGGTGCGGCGACCTCGTATTCGAGCAGCGCGTCGATGTGCGAGAAGTGCATGGCGTTCAGGCGCTCAGTCCAGGGCTTTCTTCACCGCGCCCACGCCGAGGGCGGCCAGCACGAGAAAGACGACCGCGAGCACCAGGAACAGCCCGAACAGCACCTTGGCGATGCCGGCCGCACCGGCCGCCACGCCGCCGAACCCCAGGGCACCGGCGATCAACGAGATGACGGCGAAGACAATGGCGTACTTCAACATGAGTGGACTCCTTGAACGACGGACCCCGTCGCGGTGCCCGCAAGCTTAGGAACCCGCTCGCGACGGCCCCATAGTCGCGGCGCCCAAGGCACCGTAGGACAAAAACGCGGGCCGTGAAACCGCTTAGCATCGCTGTCGCGTCGTCAAGAACGCTCAAGAACGCATTTCGCCTAATCACAGGAGTTTTTCGAATGAAGCTGTACTACTCGCCGGGCGCCTGCTCGCTGTCGCCCCACATCGCCCTGCGCGAAGCGGGCCTCGCCTTCGAACCGGTGCTCGCCAGCACCAAGAGCCACAAGCTTCAGGACGGCACCGACTACTACGGCATCAACCCGCTGGGCTACGTGCCGATGCTCGAACTCGACGACGGCACCCGCCTGCGCGAAGGCCCGGCCATCTTGCAGTACATCGCCGACCTGGCGCCGACCAAGAACCTGGCGCCGGCCAACGGCACGATGCCGCGCTACCGGCTGCAGGAATGGCTGACCTTCATCGGCACCGAGATCCACAAGAGCTTCTCGCCGCTGTTCAATCCGGGCATGCCTGAAGAAGGCAAGGCCATCTCCAAGACCAAGCTGCGCTCGCGCTACGAATGGCTCGACAGCCAGCTGGCCGACAAGGACTACCTGATGGGCGACACCTTCAGCGTCGCCGACGGCTACCTGTTCGCGGTCACCAACTGGGCCAAGCCCACCGGCGTCGACATCGCCGACCTGCCGAAGCTCAACGCCTGGCACGCGCGGGTCGCCTCGCGCCCCGCGGTCCAGGAGGCATTGAAGGCAGAAGGCCTCACGAAGTAATCCGTTGAGGCCTCAAGCGGGCCGTTGACGCCACGCCAGCAAGGCGCCGGCCCACAGCGCGAGGGCCGACGCGACCAGGCCGCCGGCGAGGCCGCCGCGGCCGTCGGAGATCCAGCCGGTCACGGTCGGGCCGACGATCTGGCCGAGCGCGAAGACGATCGTGAACGCGCTGATGCCGGCCGCCCATTGCGGGGCCGGCAGGTTGTGCCGCACCAGCGCCGTCGTCGACGCCACCACCGACAGGAAGACGGCACCGAACATCAGGCCCGAGGCCAGGGTCAGGGGCCAGGCCGGACTGAGCACCGGCAGCAGGGTCGCCACCCCCAGCAGGGCGTTCAGCAGTGCCTGCGGGCCGCCGCCGCGAAATCGGTCGAGCAGCCCGGCCCACAGGCGGGCCGACGCCACGCAGGCGACGCCCAGCAAGGCGTAGAACAGCGTGACGTCGCCGGGACTCGCGCCCTGCTCGCGCAGCAGCGCGATGACGAAGGTCATGTAGCCGATGTAGCCGGCACCGAACAGCGCATAGCCCGCCAACGCCCAGCCGAAGCGCCGGATCGGCCAGGCCGGCCGGCCCGCCGCGGGCGCTGGCGTCGGCGCCGCAGCAACGGCACCCTCCCCCGGGAACGCGCGCACCGCGAACGCGAGCACCGCGGTGGCCGCGACGCTGGCCAGCGCCAGCGCCCACCAGGCCCAGGCCCAGCCATGCGGTGCCCCCGCCGCGGCCTGCAGCACCGCGGGCACCAGCAGCGCCGACAGCGTGATGCCGAAGCCGGTGCCGCCGTAGTAGAGCCCCAGCAACAAACCCGCGCGCGACGGCTGCGCGCTGCCGAGCCGGGCCGCCAGCAGGCCGCCCGAGACGAACACCCAGGCGCTGGCCAGGCCAGCCAGCAGGCGCTGCAGCAAGAGCGCCGGCGCCGAAACGAAGAAGCCGCTGGCCGCCATGAAGAGGCTGGCCGCGACCGCGCCGCCGACCAGCAGCCGCACCGCGCCGAAGCGCCGCATCAGCGCCGGCGTCAGCAGCGCACCCAACAGGTAGCCGGCGGCATTGGCGGTGTTCATGCCGCCGGCCAGCGCATAGCTCCATCCCAGGTCCGCGCGCATCGGCGGCAGCAGCAGGCCATAGGAAAAGCGGGTGATGCCGAGCGAGACGGCCGCCCCCAGCGACAGCGCCAATGCGAGACGGAGGGCTTGGGCGGGCGTGAGCGAGGCGGGCGTCGAAGGCATGCGGAATCCGCCCATTCTGCGGCAGCGCCTAGCACCAACAGGACAACCGTGCGACAGCAGGGTTGCGATTCGGGGTTTACCCTTGCGCGTTCTCTTCCCTCATCTTCAACAACAGGCACTCCGTTCATGTCCTCTCTCTTCGATCCCGTCCAGGCAGGCGATCTGGCGCTCGACAACCGCATCGTGATGGCGCCGCTGACGCGCAACCGGGCCCCCAATGCCGTGCCGCGCGACATCACCGCCACCTACTATGCGCAGCGCGCCTCCGCCGGCCTGCTGATCACCGAAGCCACCGCGATCAGCCAGCAAGGCCAGGGCTATGCCGACGTGCCGGGCCTCTACGGCACCGACCAGCTGGACGCCTGGAAGCACGTGACCGATGCGGTGCACGCCGAGGGCGGCAAGATCGTGGTCCAGCTGTGGCACGTCGGGCGCGTCTCGCACACCGAGCTGCAGCCCGACAACGGCCAGCCGGTCGCCCCCTCCGCGATCACCGCCAAGACCAAGACCGTGCTGATCAAGGACGGCGTGCCGACCTTCGTTGAGACCTCCGAGCCGCGCGCACTCGATGCAGCCGAACTTCCCGGCATCGTGCACGCCTATGCCGCCGCGGCGCGCAACGCGGTCGAGACCGCCGGCTTCGACGGTGTCGAGATCCATGGCGCCAACGGCTACCTGCTCGACCAGTTCCTGAAGACCGGCAGCAACAAGCGCAGCGACGACTACGGCGGCAGCATCCCCAACCGCGCCCGCCTGCTGCTGGAGGCCACGCGCGCGGTGGTCGACGCGGTGGGCGGCGGCCGCACCGGCATCCGCCTGTCGCCGGTGACGCCGGCCAACGACGTCCACGACGCCGACCCGCAACCGCTGTTCGACTACGTGGTGCGCCAGCTGGCGCCGCTCGGCCTGGCCTACATCCACGTCATCGAGGGCGCCACCGGCGGCCCGCGCGAACTGGACGACCGGCCCTTCGACTACGAGGCGCTGAAGGCCGCCTACCGCGCGGCCGGCGGCAAGGGCGCCTGGATGGTCAACAACGGCTACGACAAGCCGCTGGCCGAGGAAGCGCTCAAGGAAGGCGACGACCTGGTCGCCTTCGGCCGGCCCTTCATCTCGAACCCGGACCTGGTGCGTCGCCTGCGCGAAGGCGCGCCGCTGAATCCGTGGGACAAGAACACCTTCTACGGCGGCGGCGAAGCCGGCTACACCGACTACCCGGCCCTGGCCTGAACGGCCGCCTGCGCGTCGGCGGCAAAAGCCACGCTGACGCGCAGCCCTCCCTCGTCGGAGGCCCGTGCGAAGCTCAGCTCGGCGCCGAGCAGCTTCGCGTAGCGGGCCACGATCGCCAGGCCCAGCCCGGCGCCCTGTCCGAGTTTCTGGCCCGCCGGCCCCTGTGCCCAGCGCTGCAGCAGGTCGGGCTGGGCATCGGGCGCGATGCCCGGACCGTCGTCGACCACGCTCAGCGTGCGGCCCGACAGTTCCACGGTGATGGTGTGGCCGCCGTAGCGCAGCGCGTTGTCGATCAGGTTGTCGAGGATGCCCTCGACCAGCGCCGCATTGGCAGCCACCGTGACCGCTTCCTCGAGTCCGAGACCGCCGAGATCGACGCCCTGGGCATCGGCGCGCGCCAGGTGCCGCAGCACCGCCTGCTGTCCCAGCTGGTCCAGCCGCAGGGGCTCGCGCTGCAGCCGGGTATGGCCCTCGTCCGCCAGCGCCAGCGCCAGCAGCTGGTCGACCAGGTGGCTGGCCCGCACCTGGCTGGCGAGGATCTGCTGCAGCTGTTCGCGCCAGGCCGCCGGATCGCGCTGCGCCAGGCCATAGTCGGCCAGCGCACGGATGCCCGCCAGGGGCGTGCGCAGCTCGTGCGCGACATTGCCCGCG
Organism: Variovorax sp. J31P207; assembly: GCF_030316965.1. NCBI lineage: Bacteria > Pseudomonadati > Pseudomonadota > Betaproteobacteria > Burkholderiales > Comamonadaceae > Variovorax > Variovorax sp. J31P207. The sequence continues at coordinate 5,841 of NZ_JASZYN010000021.1, read as the reverse complement.
AACTCGCGCTGCGCGGAGGCGCTGCGTGCCAGGCGCTCGAACAGCGCGTTGAGCGTGTCGCCGAGCTGCTCGAGCTCGCGCGAACTGCGGGCCACCGGCACCGGCGCCAGGTCATGGGCGTCGCGGCGCTCCAGCGTGCGCCGCAGGTCGCCCAGCGGATGCAGCTCGCGATCGATGCCGCGCCAGATCCAGGCCGCCAGCAGCGCCAGCAGCACCAGTTGCGGCGCCAGCGAATACGCCAGCAGCTTCTCGACCAGCGAGGCGCGCCCGCGCGTGGTCTGGGCGATGACGACGCGGTAGGCGAGCGGCTCGTCATGGTTGAGCACCACCGCCCGCAGCGCCTGGCCCTGGTAGTCGATGCGCGAGAAGCGGTGGCGTGCGCCGTCCTGCGGCGCCGGCGCACCGAGGCCGGCGTCGCCGGCCAGCAGCGAGCCATCGGGCCGCAGCACCGCGAAGTAGACCGTCTCCGCCTGGTCGAACAGCAGGTTGTTCATCTCGCGCGGCGACAGCAGAAGCTCAATGCCGCGCTCGCCGGCCCGCACGTTGGCCGACACCGAATAGGCGTCGTCCAGCATCGCGCGGTCGAAGGCCTGCTCGGCGAAATAGCTGGCGACGACCAGCGCCACCGCGGTGCCCAGCAGCCATGTCAGGCCCAGCGGCAGCAGCACGCGACGCAGCACCCGCGCGATGAGCGAGGGCGCGGCCGCCGCGCCGCCGCTCACGTCTCGGCTTCCATCAGGTAGCCGATGCCGCGCAGCGTGCGAATGGCGGCACCGCTGGCGACCAGCTTCTTGCGCAGCCGAGAGATGAAGGCCTCGAGCGCGTTGTCGCCGAGCGATTCGTCGAAGGTCGAGAGCTTGTCGGACAGCTCGCGCTTGCTGACCGTGCGCCCGGGCGGGCTCATCAGCTCCCACAGCACCTCGAACTCGCGAGCCGGCAGGTCCAGCGGCACGCCCCCGACGGCGAAGCGGCGCGCCCGCCGGTCGAGCCGGAGCTGCCCGAGCAGCGCGATGTCCTCGGTGCCCTGAGCCCGGCGCACCAGCGCCCGCAGCCGGGCCTCGACCTCGGCCAGGTCGAAGGGCTTGCCGAGGTAGTCGTCGGCACCGGCGTCCAGGCCGGCGATGCGCTCGTCGGTGCGGTCGCGGGCGGTCAGCACCAGCACCGGGGTGCGGTCGCCGCGGGCGCGCGCCTGGCGCAGGGCCGCCAGGCCGCTCGCGAGGCCGCTGGTCGGACTGGCGGTCGCCGGCAGGTTCAGGTCGAGCAGCACGGCATCGAAGGTCTGTACCCGCCACAGGTGGTCGGCGTCCTCGACGTTGGCCGCCACGTCGACGCGGTGGCCCGCGTCACCCAGGCTGCGCAGCATCACGCCGCGCAGGACCTCATCGTCTTCGACCAGAAGGATTCGCATGGGTGGGTAGTGAAGTGAAAAAAACTTGCTGTTTGTACCCCAGGAAGCACCCCCTCACTGGACATTGACATGGGGGAAAGGTTCAAACTCGCGCTTCAACCACATGAAGGAGCTATCACGATGAGCCAGAAGTTCCAGGTCACGGGCATGAGTTGCGGCCACTGCGCCGGCGTGGTGCAGAACGCAGTCCAGACGATCGATCCCAGCGCGCAGGTCACGGTCGACCTCGAGACCGGGCATGTCGACGTCGTCAGCCAGCACCCCCGGCAGGACATCATCGTCGCGATCGAGAACGCCGGCTACCGGGCGCAGTAGCCCGGCCGCCGTCCCGGCCCCCGACATGGGCCGGGGCCGCTCAGGAGGTCGGAATGCGGATCCGCAGCTGCCGCCGCGACGGGTCCGGCGCGGCCTCGGCCGACAGTGGTGCAAGCTTGGCGGGCAGCACCAGAGCGCGCGCCAGGGCGGGCGAATCCTTCTGGAAGCGCTCGATCCGGGTCAGGATCCGGTCGATGCGCGCCAGCTGGCCGCCCAGCCGGGCGCCGGCTTCCGGCGACCGCTTCGCCTCCTCGGCGGCCACCTCGTCCTGGAAGCCTTGCCAGTTCGACGAGTCCAGCATGTTGGTGCAGACCGAGATCGAGGTCGACAGCGCGCGCGCGGCATGCCACCAACGCGCCGGCACGAAGATCATGTCCCCGGGCTTGAGCACGGTCCGGTAGAGCGTCGCCTTCGCGAGCAACGGAAAACGCTCGCGGTTCTGCATCACCGGGTCGTCGACGGTCGAATGATTGGGGAACGCGACCCGCGGATACAAATAGGGGGTGTCGGTGGGCGGAAAAACCACGAATTCCTTGTCGCCATAGATCTGGGTGATCTGGGCGTGCGCGTTCTCGCCGTCGAAATGCATCACCGGAAACTTGCTGCCGACACCGCCGATCAGCAATTTCAGGTAGCCGTCCGGACGGCGCCATTTCTCCGGCATCAGGGGGCTCGAGAAGCGCCGAGGAAATGCGAACTTGTTCTGCGGCATCACGTCCGGCAGCAGTTCCGGCAGCACTTCGTGCAGGAACGAGCGGTACATGTAGGGACCGGGGTTCTCCGCGCTGGAAGCGATCACTTCGTCGATGAAGCGGTCGAACGGCATGTTCCGCTCGTAGCCGATGGCGACCGGTTTGCTGCCGAAGCGCTGCTTGAAGTACTCCGGCGTCCATTGGCGCATGGCCGCCCAGCCCTTGCCGACATTCGAGATCACGACCGGCCGGTTCGCATGCATGTAGCGGGCGAGAAAGTCGTCGTAACTCAGCGAATTGCCATCCGCCCGCTCGATCGGCAGCCAGGGCGCAGCCGTGCGCTCGCGGCTGGCAGTCACCGGCGGAGCAGCAGAAGCAGAATCTGTGAGATTTTGTACTTGCATACTTACATACTACAAAAAGTGAGTGCGGTTGCATAGTGTTCGTTCGTCATACGGCCAAACTTCAGAGGCCTGCGCCGCACCGGCGCCCCGGCTGGCTACCATCGCCGCATGCTCTCCAACCCCCGGATCCTGATCGCCGAAGACGAGTCCGGCATCGCCGACACCCTGCAGTACGTGCTGCGCACCGACGGCTTCGTCCCGGTCTGGTGCGCCACCGCCGCCCAGGCCATCGCGCAGTTCACGGCCGAGCCGCCGGCGCTCGCGATCCTCGACGTCGGACTGCCCGACATGAACGGCTTCGAGCTGTTCAAGCGGCTGCAGGCCCTGCCCGGCGGGGCGCAGGTGCCGATGCTGTTCCTGACCGCGCGCAGCGACGAGATCGACCGCGTGGTCGGCCTGGAACTCGGCGCCGACGACTACATCGCCAAGCCTTTTTCGCCGCGCGAGCTGGTGGCGCGGGTGCGGACGATCCTGCGCCGCAGCGGCCGCGGCGCCCAGGGAGTGCCGGCGGCGGCCACCTCCCCGGCACCGGCCGCCGCCCCCGCCGCGCCCGCGACGCCGTTCGCGCTCGACCTCGAACGCATGCAGATCCGCTACTACGGCCGCCTGCTCGAACTCTCGCGCTACGAGTACGGCGTGCTGCGGCTGCTGGTGCAGCGGCCCGGGCGCGTCTACACCCGCGACGACCTGCTGCGGCTGGTCTGGGACGAGGCCAGCGACAGCTTCGACCGCACCGTGGATGCGCACGTGAAGACGCTGCGCGCCAAGCTCAAGGCGATCGCGCCCGAGGTCGATCCGATCCGCACCTTGCGCGGCACCGGCTATGCGCTGAACGAAGAACTGCCGCCTGCCGTGTGACTAGCAGGACCCGCATCTTTCTCGGCATCCTGCTGATCTACACGGCGGGCATCGCCTTCCTGCTCTACCGCGTGGTGATCGACATCGACCCGCGCTACCGCGAGTCGGCGGAAGAATCGCTGGTCGAGGCCTCGCAGCTGATGGCCAGCCTGGTCGAACAGGACGTGATCGCCGGGGCGATCAACACCGCGCGGCTCGAGCCCCTGTTCCGCTCGGTCTATGCCCGCCAGTTCTCGGCCCAGATCTACAACCTGCACAAGCGCCACGTGGAATTGCGGATGTACGTGACCGACCGCAACGGCCGGGTGCTGTTCGATTCGCAGGGCCGCAACCTGGGCGCCGACTTCTCGCGCTGGAGCGACGTCAGCCGCTCGCTGGCGGGCACCTACGGCGCGCGCACCACGCGCGACATCGCCGGCGATCCGCTGAGCTCGGTGATGTACGTGGGCGCGCCGGTGCGCTGGGGCAACGAGATCGTCGGCGTGGTCAGCGTCGGCAAGCCGGTCCAGAGCTTCGGCCAGTTCGTCGAGGACGCGCGGGCCCGCACGCTGTGGGTCGGCGTCGGCTCGGCGCTGGCCCTGCTGGTGGGCGCGGTCATCGTCTCGGTCTGGCTGGTGCGTCCCTTCGGGCTGATCTCGGACTACGTCGGCTGGCTGCGCGCGCAGCGCAGCCTGAGCCTGGGCCGCATGCTGCGCCGGGCCGCCGACACGCTGCGCAGCGGCCTGGGCGAGATGCGCGACGCCTTCACCGGCCGCAACTACGTGGCCGACTACGTGCAGACCTTCACGCACGAGATCAAGAGCCCGCTGTCGGCCATCCGCGGCGCCGCCGAGCTGATCCAGGAGCCGTCGATGCCGCAGGCCGAGCGCGAGCGCTTCCTCGGCAACATCGCGCACGAAACCCAGCGCATCCAGGAGATCGTCGACCGCATGATGGAGCTCACCGCGCTCGAGACCCGGCGCGCGCTGGACCGCAGCGAGCCGGTGGCGCTGGGGCCCCTGCTGCGGGAGGTGGCCGCCGGTGCCCAGGCCGCGGCTGCGGGGCGCGAAGTGCGCGTGCAGGTCGCGATCCATGCCGAGGCCAGCGTCGAAGGCGACCCCTTCCTGCTGCGCCGCGCGATCAGCAACCTGCTCGACAACGCGATCGATTTCTCGCCCGCGGGCGCCGAGGTGCTGCTGGCGCTGGAGGCCAGTTCGCGCCGGGCCATCGTCAGCGTGCGCGACCGCGGTCCGGGCATCCCGGACTATGCAAAGGACAAGGTCTTCGAGAAGTTCTACTCGCTCGCCCGGCCCCACAGCCAGAAGAAGAGCACCGGGCTCGGGCTGGCCTTCGTGAAAGAGATCGCGGCCCTGCATCGCGGCCGGGTCGAACTCGCGAACGCGCCGCGCGGCGGCGCGCTGGCGACGCTCACGCTGCCGCTGCTGTCAGTTCACTGACCGGTGAGCGCCGCGTAGGCCTTGCGGGTCTCGGGGCTCACGGCGTCGAGCACCTGCGCGTGGGAGGTCTTGTGGCGCGCCATCAGCCGCGCCGAGGCCACCGCCTTCGACTTGCAATACCAATGGCAGCTGTGCTGCATCAGGAACAGCTCGGCCGACATCATGTAGGCCTTGGCCTTCGGCGAGCGCTGCGCTTCGTTGCGCATCACGCCGGCGATGCCGCGGGCATGGATCGCGAAGGCCTGGCGCAGGTCGAAGGTCGCGGCCGGCAGCAGCTGCGCAACGAAGGGCAGCGCCAGCGGCAGCTTGCTGACCCGCGCCTCCTTCTCGCCGACCTGCGCGAATTCGGCCGCGAAGCTGTCGAACTGCGCCGACAGCTTGGCCTCGGTGCTGTCGAGCAGGCCCCAGATCTGGGCCCGGCGCTCGGGATCGTCCTCGCCGAGACAGCGCAGGTAGCCTTCGGTGAGGTTCTCCATCAGCTTCTCGATCTGGTAGTGGCCGAGGTGGCTGCCCAGCAGCGCGATGCGCCGGCGCTGCTGCTGCGAGTTGACGAGGTAGGCGCCGATGACGATCAGGGTCACCAGGGTGAGAGTTTCCATCGGCCCCGAGTGTAGGGGGCGCGGCCAGGGCCTGTTCACACTACTCCGGGGTCGCGAAGGTATGCCAGGGCGGGCCAATCAAGGCGCGCGACGCCGCATGTGCGTTGGCACATGCAAGGAGCGCAACGC
>NZ_JASZYN010000020.1:0-117995 GCF_030316965.1 Variovorax sp. J31P207 | reverse complement strand
GTCCCCCGGCCTTCGGCCTCCTCCTTGACTTCGCTGCGCAGAGCACACCATCGGCGTGAGCCGTCACGGCCGTCGTTCATCAGCTTGAACGACCTCCTGTTACCCGTGCCGAGGGCACTGGGTGGCCCCCGCAGCGAAGTAAAGGAGGAGCCGAAGGCGGGGGACATGAGCGGAGGGGGCCACCCAGTGCCCTCGGCACGCGCCCCTGCCGTCGCAAGCGCCCCTGCAAGCAACAGCCAGGTAGGAGACTGACCATGGCCGACGTCCTGTTCACCAACGTGCGGATCTTCGACGGCGGCGGGGAGGCGCCTTTCAGCGGCGACGTGCTGGTGCAGGGCAACCGCATCGCGCGGGTCGTCAAGACCGGCTACGGCGCGCGCCCGGCGCCGGTGTCCGGTGTGCAGGTGATCGATGGCGCCGGCGCCTTCCTGATGCCGGGCATGGTCGAGGCCCACACGCACTTCTCGTGGAACGACCAGCCCAGCCTCGATGCCATCCAGCGCATGCCGCCGGAGGAGCACATCCTGTGGTGCGCCGAGGTGGCCAAGCGCTACCTCGACATGGGCTGGACCAGCTGTGTCGGCGCCGCCACCGCCAAGCCGCGGCTCGATGTCGTGATCCGCAACGCGATCAACGACGGCACTATCGTCGGTCCGCGCTACCTCGCGGCCAGCCAGGAGATCACCGTGCCCGGCGGCCTCGGCGACACCACCCGGCCGCACCTGCCGCAGCCCGAGTTTGCCTTCGGCGCGATCGTCAGCGGCGCCGAGGAGATGCGCCGCTGCGTGCGCATGTTCGCCAAGTACGGCGTCGACTCCGTGAAGATCAACCTCTCGGGCGAGTCGATCACCGGCATGCCGAGCGAGATGAGTCAGTTCACCGAGGAAGAGATCACGGTCTGCGTGCAGGAGGCCAAGGCCTGGGGCAAGCGCGTCGCCGCGCATGCGCGCTCCACCTGGTCGATCAAGCAGTGCGTCAAGCAGGGCATCGAGGTGATCTACCACGCCAGCTTCACCGACACCGAGGCGCTCGACATGCTCGAGGCCCACAAGACCGAGCACTTCATCGCGCCGGGGCTGGCCTGGCTCATCAACACCTCCCATCACGCGAGCCAGTGGGGCCTGACGCCCGAGGTGACGAAGAAGATGGGCTACCACCGCGAGCTCGAGGCGGCGGTCGAGAGCATGCGCGCGCTGCGCAGGCGCGGTGTGCGCATCCTGCCCGGCGGCGACTACGGCTTTGCCTGGACGCCCCACGGAACCAATGCCAAGGACCTCGAATACTTCGTCAAGTATGTCGGCATGAGCACCATGGAGGCCCTGCTGTCGGCCACCGCCTGGGGCGGTCCGATGATGCGAATGGGCAAGGTGCTCGGCTACATCCGCGAAGGCTACCTGGCCGACATCCTGCTGATCGACGGCGATCCGCTGGCCGACATCACGGTGCTGCAGGACAAGGCCCGCATCATGGCCGTCATGAAGGACGGCGAGTTTCATCGGGCGCCGCCGCTGCGCTCGGCGCGCACCACGCGCTGGGCCACGGCCTGACAGGAGAAGCACATGGCCGATGTCGTCTTCACCAATGTCCGCATCCTCGACGGCACGGGGCAGAACCCCTACACCGGCAGCGTGCTGGTGCGCGGCAACCGGATCCGCCAGGTCGGCCGCAGCACGGCACCGATCGCGCCCGGCGGCGCCACCGTGATCGACGGCGCCGGCGCCACGCTGATGCCCGGCATGTGCGAGGCCCACACGCACTTCTCGTGGAATGATGCCGCCACGCTGGCCGAGATCCAGACCTTGCCCCTGGAAGAGCACGTGCTGTGGTGCGCCAAGGTCGCCAAGCGCTACCTCGAGGCCGGCTTCACCTCGTGCGTCGGCGCCGCCTGCGCCAAGCCGCGGCTCGACGTCGTGATCCGCAACGCGATCAATGCCGGCCAGATCCCCGGGCCGCGCTATCTCGCGGCCAGCCAGGAGATCACCGTGGTCGGCGGCCTCGGCGACGAGACCCTGCCCCACCTGCCCTTCCCCGAGTTCAGCTTCGGCGTCAACATCTCGGGCCCCGAGGAAATGCGCAAGGCGGTGCGGCTGTTCCTCAAGTACGGCGTCGACTCGGTCAAGCTCAATCTGTCGGGCGACAACTTCACGCCGCAGTCGCCGTCCGAGACCACCTGGATGATGGACGAGGAGGTCGAGGCCGCGATGCGCGAGGTGCGCATCCGCGGCAAGCGCGGCATCGCCCATGCGCGTTCGTCCGAGAGCGTCAAGCAGGCGCTGCGGCACGGCATCGACCTGATCTACCACGCCAGCTTCGTCGACGACGAGGCGATCGACATGCTGGAGGCCGCCAAGGACCGGGTCTTCGTCGCGCCCGGCATCGCGATCCTCTACGCCATGCTGCACGAGGCCGAGCCCTACGGCGTCACGCACGAGATGGCAGTCGGCATGGGCTACGAGACCGAATGGGAGGCCGCGATCGTGTCGCTGGCCAAGATGCACAAGCGCGGCATCCGCGTGCTGCCCGGCGGCGACTACGGCTTCGCCTTCACGCCGCATTGCCAGAATGCGCGCGACCTCGAGTTCTTCGTCAAGTACCTCGGCTTCACGCCGATGGAGGCGATCCGCTCGACCACGCTCTACGGCGGCCAGATCATGATGCGGCCCGACGAACTCGGCTGCATCAAGGACGGGTACCTGGCCGACCTGCTGCTGGTCGACGGCGATCCGCTGGCCAACCTGTCGATCCTGCGCGACCCGAAGCGGATCCTCGCCGTGATGAAGGACGGCGAGTTCGCCAAGGCGCCCGAGATCGCCTCGCGGCGGGCCTGGGAGCGTGCTGCGTGAGAAAAAAGAGCGTCGCCCTCTGGCTGCTGTTCGGCCTGCCGATCGCGGTCTTCGTGGTCTGGGCCATCTCGGACAACTACACCCTTTTCTTCAAGACCCTGCTCAACGGAATGACCCTGGCGTCGCTCTATTTCCTGGTCGCCAGCGGCTTCACGCTGGTCTTCGGCCTGATGCGCAACGTCAACCTCGCGCACGGCTCGCTCTACCTCTTCGGCGCCTATGTGGGCTGGTTCGTCGGCGAACGCACCGGCTCCTGGGTGCTGGCGGTCATCGCCGGTTTCCTCGCCGCGGCGCTGATGGGCCTGCTGATGCAGGTGCTGGTGTTTCGCCACATGCAGGGCCAGGACCTGCGCCAGACCCTGGTCACGATCGGCCTGTCGATCGTGCTGGCCGACCTGATGCTCTGGATCTGGGGCGCCGAGATCTACACCTTCGATCCGCCGGCGTGGATCTACGGCTCCACCACGCTGCCGCTGGTCGCCAAGTTCCCGACCTATCGCCTGTTCGTCCTGCTGGCCTCGATCGTGATCGGCGTCGGCCTCTGGCTGCTGCTGGCGCGCACGCGGATCGGCATGATGATCCGCGCCGGCGTCGACGACCGCGCGATGCTGGCCGCTTCGGGCGTCAACGTGCAGCGGGTCTTCGCGCTGACCTTCGCGATCGGCGCCGGACTGGCCGGGCTCGCCGGCGTGGTCGGCGGCACGGCGCTGTCGATCTCGCCCGGCGAGGACACGCGCTACCTGCTGGCCTCGCTGGTGGTGGTGATCGTGGGCGGCATGGGCAGCGTCGTGGGCGCCGCGATCGGCGCCCTGCTGATCGGCCTGGCCGAGCAGTTCGGGCTGGCCTACGCGCCGACCTACAGCGTGGTCTTCACCTTCGTGATCATGGTGGTTGCGCTGGCCTTCAAGCCGCGCGGGCTGATGGGGAAGAGCACGTGAGCGCGGCGCGCTGGCGGCGGGCGATGAGCGGTTCGGCAGGCGCAGCCGTGCCGGCCCGCGGCGGGCGCGGGTCCGCGGTGGTGCCGGTGCCGTCCCTGCCCCGTGGCGCCGGTGCCGCGGCGCCCGCAGCCGCCGTGGCCTGGTGGCGCCGGGCGCTGTCGGCCATCCGGCTGCGCCACCTGCTGGTGCTGGTGTTCGTGGTCGGCTACCCCTTCGTGGCCACGCCCTTCTTCACCTTCCAGATCGGCGCCCAGTCGCTGGCGCTGGGCCTGATCGCGCTGTCGCTGACCTTTCTTGGCGGCTACGGCGGCATGGTGTCGCTGGCCCAGATGACGGTCGCCGGCTTCGCCGCCTACATGCTGGCGATCTTCGGCAGCAGCAGCAACCTGGCGATCAGCCTGGGCTGGCCCTGGTGGCTGGCACTGGTCGTCGCGGTCGCGCTGGCCACCGTGGTGGCCGCGGGCATCGGCTGGCTGTCGGTGCGCACCGAGGGCATCTACACGATCATGATCACGCTCGCGGTGGGCGTGGCCTTCTTCTATCTGGCGCAGCAGAACTACACGGTCTTCAACGGCTTCCAGGGCTTCAGCCGCATCGGGCCGCCCACGGTATTCGGGCTCGACTTCGGCCAGCCCATGCCCTTCTATTTCCTGGTGCTGGCCTGCGCGCTGGCGGGCTACTTCTTCGTCAAGCACCTGATTCGCGCGCCCTTCGGCATCGCGCTGCAGGGCATCCGCGACAACCCGCGCCGCATGCAGGCGCTGGGCTTCGACGTCACGGCGCACCGGGTGGCCGCCTATGCGGTGGCGGGCTTCCTGGCGGCGATCGGCGGCGTGCTGATGGTCTGGTACAACGGCCGCATCTCGCCCGGCACCGTGGGTGTGGGCGCGATGATCAACATCCTCATCATCGCCGTGCTCGGCGGCATGAAGCATCCGATCGGCGCCTTCGTCGGCGCGATCGTGTTCGTGCTGCTGCAGAACTTCGCCATCGACCTGGTCGACCGCGAGCGCTTCAATCTCGTGATCGGCGGGGTCTTCCTCGCGATCGTGCTGTTTTCCCCCGACGGGTTGCTGGGCCTCTGGCAGGGCCTGCGCCATCGTCTGGGCGCCTCTTTCACCCCCCGCGGCCGTGGCCGCATTCATCGATGAAAAGAAGGAGCGAGACATGAGCAGAGGCAAGAAAGTGTTCGGGCGCAGCATCGTGGCTGCCGCAGTGATGGTCACGATGGGCGGCCTCGCGCAGGCCCAGGAGACCTTGAAGATCGGCCTGCTGGCTTCGCTGGAGGGGCCGTTCGCGGCGCCCGGCCAGGACGGCATGCGCGGCGCCGACATGGCGCTGAAGGAAAAGAACGGCATGGCCGGGGGCAAGAAGATCGAGTTCGTCAAGGTGTCGTCCGACGCCACGCCAGACAAGGCGGTCAACTCGACGCGCAAGGCGGTCGAGCAGGACAAGGTCCAGATCATGATCGGCCCGCTGTCGGGCGATGAAGGCATCGCGGTCAAGAACTACGCCAAGACGCAGCCCAACATCACCTTCATCAACGGGTCCTCGGGCGCGCAGGCGGCGACGCTGGGCGACCCGGCGCCAAACTTCTACCGCTTCAACACCGAGGGCGCGCAGTGGATGGTGGGCCTGGGCGAGCATGCGCTCTCCAAGGGCTACAAGAAGACCTTCCTGATCGCCGAGGACTACGGCTTCCCGTACTCGCAGGTGCAGGGCTTCATGGCCAGCTACTGCGCCAAGGGCGGCAAGGTGGTCGACAAGGCCTGGGTGCCGCTGGGCACCAAGGACTACGCCTCGGTGATCGCCAAGATCCCGAAGGACGTCGATGCGCTGGTGGTGGTGCTGGGCGGCTCCGACGCGGTCAATTTCCTCACGCAGTACGAGCAGGCTGGCGGCGACAAGCCGATGGTCGGCGGCTCGATCACGGTCGACCAGACGGTGTTGAACTTCAAGGGCAAGCGGCGCGAATCGCTGCTCGGCACCGCGTCCGCCGGACCGATGGCCGATTCGATCGATACGCCCGAGTGGAAGAAGTTCGTGGCCGACTACAAGGCCAACTTCAAGGACGGCTTCCCGAGCCCGTCGCTGTTCGCCTACCTGTACTACATCAACACCAAGGCCGCGCTCGACGGCCTCGATGCGGTCAAGGGCGACCTGTCGAACGGCCAGAAGGCCTACCGCGAGGCGCTGCAGAAGACCAACTTCAAGGGCCCGGCCGGCGACGTCAAGATCGACGCCAACCGCAACGGCGTCGGCACCACCTACATCACCGAAGTGACCAAGGCGCCCGACGGCTCGTTCTACAACAAGGTCGTGAAGCAGGTGCCGAACATCACGCAGACGCTGGGCCTGCCCGAGGCGGAGTTCAAGAAGATGGGCCTCGGGACGCGCGACGTGCCGGACTGCCGTACGTAGGACCGCGAAAGGCATGGCCACGATCACCCCGCTCAAGCCGGGCGCCGCGCGCGGCGGCGCGGCTTCCGGCGCCGGCGCGCAGCTGCTCTCGGGCGATGCGCTGCGGCTGGACGGGGTGACGCGCGCCTTCGGTGCGCTGCGGGCGGTCGACGACGTGTCGCTGACCGTCTCGGCCGGGCAGAAGTACGCGATCCTCGGCTCCAACGGGGCCGGCAAGACCACGCTCTTCAACGCCGTCACCGGCGACTTCCCGCCGACGGCGGGGCGCATCCATTTCTTCGGCGAGGACATCACCGAGCTGGCGCCGCAGGACCGCATCCGCAAGGGGTTGCGGCGCACCTACCAGTCCTCGCTGCTGTTTCGCGACCTGACGGTCCGCGACAACCTGTTCCTGGCGGTGCGCGGCGTGGCCAGCGGCCGCTTCAGCTTCCTGCGGGCGCGTGGCGGCCACGCCTCGACCCGCGCCACCCGCGACCTGCTCGACCGTGCGCGCCTGAGCCACATCGCCGACGAGCGCGTGGCCAACCTGGCCCACGGGCAGCAGCGCCAACTCGAGATCGGCATGGCACTGGCCGGCGCGCCGCGCCTGATCCTGTTCGACGAGCCGGCGGCCGGGCTGTCGCCGGTCGAGCGGCGCGAACTGGTCGCCCTGCTGGCTTCGCTGCCGCCCCACATGAGCTTCGTGCTGATCGAGCACGACCTCGACATCGCGCTGCGCGTGGTCGACCGGGTCACCGTGATGCACAACGGCCGGGTGCTGCGCACCGGGACGCCGGCCGAGATCGAGAACGATGCGCAGGTGCAGGCGATCTACATGGGGAGCAGGCACTGATGGCATGGTTTCGCAGCGGCCGGGATCCCGGCCCGGCCAGCACCGGGCCGACCCTGGTGATCGACGGCCTCGACGTGTACTACGGCCGCGCCCATGCGCTGCAGGGTGTCGCCTTGACGCTGGAGCGCGGCGTGCTGGGCATCGTCGGGCGCAACGGGATGGGCAAGACCACGCTGTGCAACGCGATCACCGGGCTGGTGCCGGCACACGGCAGCATCCGCCTGGCCGGCGAGCAGATCCTCGGCCTGGCGCCGAACGAGATCACGAAGCGCGGCATCGCCTACGTGCCGCAGGGGCGCCGGGTGTGGCCGTCGCTGTCGGTCGACGAGACCTTGCGCCTGGTGGCCGGCCGCCGGCGCGAGGTCGACCGCGTCTATGCCATGTTCCCGCGGCTGGCCGAACGGCGCGGCCATGGCGGCGCCCAGCTGTCGGGCGGCGAGCAGCAGATGCTGGCGATCGGGCGCGCGCTGCTGCTGAACCCGAAGCTGCTGGTGATGGACGAGCCGACCGAAGGGCTGGCGCCGGTGATCGTCGAGCAGGTGGCGCAGGCCCTGCGCGAGCTGGCGGCCGAAGGCCGCATCGCGGTGCTGCTGATCGAGCAGAACCTCGGCGTCGCCATCTCGGTGGCCGATCGCATCGGCCTGATGGTCAATGGCCGCATCACCAGGGAGATGCCGGCGGCCGAGCTGGCGGCCGACCGCGAACTGCAGGAGCGGCTGCTCGGCGTGCGTTCCGGCGGCGAGGGCGACGAGTTCGAAGATCCGCTGGCCGTCCCGGCGGACGACAGTCCCCCGCCGACCCAGGTCTTCACCGTCCGCCGCGCCCACGGTGACGGCGCCCCGTCGCTCGACGACCTGGCGCCGAGCACGGTGCGCGGCTTCACGCGCTGGAACGCCGGCGGCACCGCCGCGCCGGTGGCCGACATCGTGCGCCTGGTGGCGCCCGCGCCGGAACCCGCCTCGCCGCAGCCGGCGGCCACCTCGCCGCGCGTGTTCGAGTTCCCGGTCGCGGCCAGCAGCGAGCGCTCGGCCTATGTCGCGGGCACCTTCGACACCAAGGGCCGCGAGCTGTCCTTCCTGCGCCAGTGCATCGAGAAGCTGGGCCTGCGCGTGGTCACGGTCGACCTGTCGACCTCCGGCAAGCCCTCGCCCGCCAGCGTGCATCCGCGCGAGGTCGCGCGACACCATCCGGAGGGCGAATCGGCGGTGTTCAGCAACGACCGGGGCAGCGCCACCGCGGCGATGGCGCTGGCCTTCGAGGCTTTCCTCGCCAGCCGCCGCGACCTGGGGGGCATCATCTCGGCCGGCGGTTCCGGCGGCACCTCGATGGCGACCCAGGGCATGCGCGCACTGCCGATCGGCGTGCCGAAGATGATGGTCTCGACCATGGCCAGCGGCGACACCCGTCCCTATGTCGGCCCGAGCGACATCTGCATGATGTATTCGGTCACCGACGTGCAGGGCATCCACCGCATCAGCGAGCGGGTGCTGGCCAATGCGGCCCATGCGCTGGCCGGCATGATCGCGCACCCCCCGGTCGAGTCGACCGTGACCAAGGCGGCGATCGGGCTGACGATGTTCGGCGTCACCACGCCCTGCGTGCAGGCCGTGACCCACCGCCTCGAAGAAGCCTATGACTGCCTGGTGTTCCACGCCACCGGGGTCGGCGGGCAGTCGATGGAGAAGCTGGCCGAGTCGGGCCTGATCGCCGGCGTGATCGATGTCTCGACCACCGAGATCGCCGACGAGATCGTCGGCGGCGTGCTGTCGGCCGGCCCCACCCGGCTCGACGTCTTCGCCCGCCATGCCCTGCCCTACGTCGGCTCCTGCGGCGCGCTCGACATGGTCAACTTCGGCGCCTGGGACACGGTGCCGGAGCGCTTCAAGGGCCGCCGGCTCTACCGCCACAACCCGACCGTGACCCTGATGCGGACCTCGGCCGACGAATGCCGCGCGATCGGCGAGTTCATCGCCGCCAAGCTCAATGCGATGCGCGGACCGGTGCGCTTCCTGATCCCCGAAGGCGGCGTGTCGGCGATCGACCGGCCCGGCCAGCCCTTCCACGACCCCGAGGCCGACCAACAGCTGTTCGCGAGCATCGAGCGGGCGTTCCGCAGCGGCCCCGACCGCCAGCTGCAGCGCCTGCCGCTGCACATCAACGACGAGGCCTTCGCCGAGGCCCTGGTGGCGGCCTGGCACGCGGTGTCGCGTACGCCGGCCGGCGCCCGGCGCGCCTGAACGGCCACTAGGAGGAACCGCCCATGCCCCGCATCTCCCGCTCGACCCTGCTGGCCGGCCTGCGCGCCAAGATCGAGGCCGGCCGGCTGATCATCGGCGGCGGCGCCGGCACCGGCCTGTCGGCCAAGTGCGAGGAAGCCGGCGGCATCGACCTGATCGTGATCTACAACTCGGGCCGCTACCGCATGGCCGGGCGCGGCTCGCTGGCCGGCCTGCTGGCCTACGGCAACGCCAACGAGATCGTCTGCGAGATGGCGCGCGAAGTACTGCCGGTGGTCCGGCACACGCCGGTGCTGGCCGGTGTGAACGGCACCGACCCGTTCATGATTCCCGACGAGTTCCTGGCCCGGCTGGTGTCGCTGGGCTTCTCGGGCGTGCAGAACTTCCCGACTGTCGGGCTGATCGATGGCGTCTTCCGGGCCAACCTCGAGGAGACCGGCATGGGCTACGGGCTCGAGGTCGAGCTGATCGCCCGCGCCCGGGCGCTCGACCTCCTGACCACCCCCTACGTGTTCTGCGAGGCCGATGCGGAGGCCATGGCGGCGGCCGGAGCAGACATCGTGGTGTGCCATCTCGGCCTCACGACCGGTGGCGCGATCGGCGCCGGCACTGCGCTCACGCTGGCCGACTGCGTGCCGCGGATCAATGCCTGGGCGGCGGCGGCGCAGGCGGTCAACCCCGATGTGATCGTGCTGTGCCACGGCGGCCCGATCGCCACCCCCGAGGACGCGCAGTATGTGCTCGCGCGCTGCCCCGCGTGCCACGGCTTCTATGGCGCGAGCTCGATGGAGCGGCTGCCGACCGAGGTGGCGCTCACCGAGACCACGCGACGCTTTGTTGCGATAGCCAGATGACCTTGCGGGACAGACCAAGAAACTGCGTAGCAGTTTTTGCTCTGTCCTCAACTGATTTTTAGGAGACCAGATCCATGTCAGGCGCTCAATTCGGAAGTTTCATCCTCGCGCTGATCGTGGTCGCGATCGTTGTCGCGATCGCGGTCTGGCTGCTGCACTGGCTCTACCTGCGCAGCTCCAAGGAGCGGTCCTTCGTGCGCACCGGCCTCGGCGGCCAGAAGGTCGTGCTGGGCGGCGGCGCCTTCGTGCTGCCGATCGTGCACGACGTGATCCCAGTCAACATGAACACGCTGCGGCTGGAGGTCAGCCGCGGCCGCGACAAGGCGCTGATCACCAAGGACCGCATGCGGGTCGACGTGATTGCCGAGTTCTACGTCCGCGTGGCGACCAGCGAGGAGGCGGTGGCGGCGGCGGCGCAGACGCTCGGCCTGCGCACGCTGGAGCCCGACCAGCTGCGCGAGTTGGTCGAAGGCAAGTTCGTCGACGCCCTGCGGACCGCGGCCGCCGAGATGACGATGGAGGAACTGCACGAGCGGCGCGGCGCCTACGTCAAGCGCGTGCGCGACGCGGTCGCCGAAGATCTGACCAAGAACGGCCTCGAACTCGAGGCCGCCTCGCTGACCCAGCTCGACCAGACCGGCATGGAGTTCTTCAACCCGAGCAACGCCTTCGACGCCGAGGGCCTGACCCGCCTCACCGAGCAGATCGAGCACCGCAAGAAGCAGCGCAACGATGTCGAACAAGACACGCTGATCGCGATCCGCAACAAGAACCTCGAGGCCGAGAAGCTGTCGCTCGACATCGACCGCGAGGGCGAGCATGCGCGCCTGGCGCAGCAGCGCGAGCTGGAGATCGCGCGCGCCCGCCAGCGCGCCGAGGTGTCGGCCGAGCGGGCCCAGCGCGAGCAGGACGCCGAAGCGGCGCAGATCGCGGCCAAGCAGAGCATCGACCAGGCCCGCATCCGCTCCGAGCAGACGCTGGAGGAAGACCGTATCGGCAAGGAGCGCGCGATCCAGGGCGCCGAGATCGAACGCCGCATGTCGCTCGAACTGGCCGAGCAGCAGCGCGCGATCTCGGTCGCGCGCGAGAGCAAGGCCCAGAGCGAGGCCCAGGCCGAGGCCGAGATCGCCCGTGCGCTGGCGGTGTCGGCCGAAGAAAAGGTGTTCACCGCGCGCGAGGTCGAGATGGCCGAGCGCAAGAAGGCGATCGACCTGATCGGCGCCCAGCAGGTGGCCGAACGCGATGCCCTGCGCCTGACCTCGGCGGCGCAGGCCGAGAGCGATGCCAGCACCGCCCGCGGCGCCGCGGTGCGGGCCCAGGCCGAGGCCGATGCCGACGCCGACAAGATCCGCTCGATGGCGATGCGCGTGCGCGCCGAGATCGAGGCCGAGGCGGCGCGCATGATGAACGAGTCGCACAACATGCTGTCGCCCGAGGCGCGGATGTCGGCGCTGCGCATGAAGCTGGTCGAGAAGGCCGAGGCGATCATCCGCGAATCGGTGCGGCCGCTGGAGCGCATCGAGGGCATCAAGATCCTGCATGTCGACGGGCTCGGCGGCTCGGGCGGCGATGGCGGGCGCAATGGCGAAGGCGGCGGCTTCGCCGACGGCCTGGTCAACTCGGCGCTGCGCTTCCGGGCCCAGGCGCCGCTGGTCGACCAGCTGCTGCGCGAGATCGGCATCGAGGGCGGCGACATCCAGCGCCTGGTCGGCGATGCCAGCGGCGCCCACGCCGCCCTGCCCTCGGCCGCGCCGAAGGAATAGCGCATGGTCAACGTCTACGTGTCCAGCGTGATCGATGCCAGCGCCGACAGCGTCTGGACGCGGGTGCGCGACTTCAACGGCCTGCCGCAATGGCATCCGGCCATCGCCGACAGCCGGATCGAGAACGGCCAGCCGGCCGACCGCGTCGGCTGCATCCGGCACTTCCACCTGAAGGACGGCGGCATGATCCGCGAGCGGCTGCTGGCGCTCTCGGACTACGACTACAGCTGCACCTACGAGATCCTCGAAAGCCCGATGGGCGTCGCCAACTACACCGCCACCCTCAAGCTCACGCCGGTGACCGATGGCGGGCGCTGCTTTGCCGAGTGGAGCGCCGAGTTCGACTGCGACCCCGGCCGCGAAGGCGAGCTGGTTCGTTCGATCGGCGAGGGCGTGTTCCAGGCCGGCTTCGACGCCCTGAAGCGGCGCTCGCTGCGCTGACACGCGCCATGCTGCAGAAGGTCGTCCGCTCCGCGATCATCGATGCGCCGATCGAGCGCGTCTGGGCCGTGCTGCGCGACTTCAACAGCCATGACCAGTGGCACAGCGCGATCGAATCGAGCCACATCGAGGGCGGCGAGCGCAGCGACCAGGTCGGCTGCGTGCGCAACTTCACCCTGAAGGACGGCCACCACATCCGCGAGCAGTTGCTGACCCTGTCCGACCGCGAGCACCAGAGCACCTACTGCATCGTCGAGGCCAGCCTGCCGCTGCAGCGCTATGTCGCGACCGTGACGCTGAAGCCGGTGACCGATGGCGACCGGACCTTCTGGCACTGGACGTCGAGCTTCGCCACGCCGCCGGGCATGGAGCGCGAACTGAGCGACACCGTGGCGCAAGGCGTCTACGAGACCGGCTTCGAGGACCTGCGGCGCTACCTGCGCGGCGGCGCGGACCGGCGCTCGCCCGGCGCCGGCCCGATGCCGACGGCGCTGCCGGTGCCGACCCGCCGCATCGCGGTCGCGCGCCATGGCGGCCCGGACGTGATGTGGCCGCAGAACGCCGAGGCCGCGGCGCCCGGCGCCGGCGAAGTGCGCATCCGGCAGCGGGCGGTCGGCGTCAATTTCATCGACGTCTACCTGCGGCGCGGCTGGGTGCCTTCGATGTTCCCGGTGTCCGAGGGCGCGCCGGGCGTGCCGGGCATGGAGGCCGCGGGCGGCGTGCTCGACGTCGGCCCGCAGGTCTCGGGCTTCCTGCCCGGCGACCGCGTCGCCTACCTCGGCCCGGTGCCGGGCGCCTACTGCGGCGTGCGCAGCGTGCCGGCCGAGTGGGTGGTGCGGCTGCCGCCAGAGATCGAGGACGAGACGGCCGCCGCGCTGCTGCTCAAGGGCATCACGGCGGACTACCTGCTGCACGACCTGGGCCATGTGCAGCGCGGCACCCGGCTGCTGGTGCACGCCGCGGCCGGTGGCGTCGGTCTGCTGGTCTGCGCCTGGGCGCGCCGTCTCGGTGCCGTGGTGATCGGCACGGTGTCGAGCGATGACAAGGCCCGGGTGGCGCGCGAGCATGGCTGCGAGCATGTGATCGTGACCCGCGACTACCGCTTCGCGGAGGCGGTGCAGCGCGTCTGCGGCGGCGCCGACGTGGTGATCGACGGCCTGGGCGACGCGGCCCGCGACGAGAACCTGGCGGCCCTGGCGCGCCGCGGCCACTGGATCAGCCTCGGCCAGGCCAGCGGGCCGCTGGCGCCGCTCGCGCCGGACGCGCTGGTGGCCAAGTCGCTGAGCTTCTCGCGTCCGGTGGTGTTCGACTATGTCGCGACCCAGGCCCAGCTCGCCGAGCGCGCGCAGCGGGTCTGGCAGGCGCTCGCCGACGGCGCGATCCGCCTGCCGCCGATCGAACGCTTTGCGCTCGACGCGGCGGCCGAGGCGCACGCCCGGCTCGAATCGCGTGCCAGCATCGGCGCGCTGGTGCTGCTGCCCTGAACACTCGAACGAAGGAGTACGCGACATGATCGTCGGCATGAACCACTTCACCGTGACCGCGGAGGACGAGCAGCAGACGCTGGCCTTCTACACCGGCCTGCTCGGGCTGCGCGTCGGCCACCGGCCGGACCTGGGCTTTCCGGGCGCCTGGCTCTATGGCAGCGGGCCGCAGGCGGTGCTGCACCTGTATTTCGGCAGGCCGGTGCCGGCGCAGCGCACCGGCGTCATCGACCACATGGCGTTCACGGCGCAGGACCTGCGCGCGGTCAAGGCGCGCTTCGACCAGAGTGGCGTCGCCTACGAGCTGCGCCAGCAGGCCGGCGCGGGCACCTGGCAGCTGTTCTGCCACGACCCGAACGGGGCCAAGGTCGAACTGGATTTCGATCCGTCGGAGACGCCGTAGGGCCTCAGGCCTTGCTGCCGCCCGCGGACGCCGCGATGGACTGGCGGATGGCCTCGGACACCCCCGGGGTCGCGGGGTCCCAGCTGTGGCGGGGCCCGACCAGGATGCCGCCGTCCACCACCAGGTGGGTTCCGGTGACGAAGGCGGCATCCTCGCTGGCCAGAAAGGCCACGGCGCCGGCAATGTCCTCGGGCGTCCCGCCCCGTGCCACCGGCTGGGCCCGGTCGGCGATGCCGGCGAGCATGCCATTGACCTGTTCCTTCAGCGCGTCCGGCACCTCCATCGACGCGGCGAAGATGTTGGTCTTGATCAAGCCGGGGCAGATCGCGTTCACGCGGATGCGATACCGGGCGAGGTCCGCCGCCGCCAGCTTCGACAGGTGGAGCACCCCTGCCTTGGCGACCGAATAGGCGGTCGGCGCCATGCCGGTCGAGAGGGCGGCGACGCTGGCGGTGTTCACGATCGAGCCGCCGCCGCGGGCGACCATGTGCGGCACGGCATGGCGGATGCCCATGGCCACGGAGCGCAGCAGCAGGTTCATCGTGCGGTCCCAGCCACTGGCGTCGATCTCGTCGATCCTTTCCCTGGCGCCGCCGGCACCCGCGTTGTTGAACAGGATGTCGATGCCGCCGGTTCGCTGCGCCGCGAAGTCCATCAATTCGCGGATCTGGTCGTCGATGCACACGTCGGTCCGCTTGAAGACGATGCGACCTTCGGACTGTGCCGAAAGCGCCTCGCCGCCGGCGGCGTCGATGTCGGCGGCGATGACCTGCGCGCCCTCGGCGGCCAGGCGAAGCGCGCTCGCCCTGCCGATGCCCGAGGCCGCGCCCGTGACAACCGCTGTCTTGCCGTCGAATCTCATTTTGCACGCTCCGTCGAAGGTGGCGGGCGCCCCGACGCCTGGCGCAGGAAGGGCGAATCCCGCGAGTCTATGGCGTGTGTCGCCGATCGCCAACCGCCTGCCTGCATCGGGCCATTGCGCGTCCGGGCGCGCTACAGTGCGCCTCATGAACCGGCTCTCATTCCTGACCTTGGCCATCGCGCTCGCAGGCTGCGGCGCACCGTCCAACGAAGTCATCCGTACCAGGGACGGCGTCCTGCGTGCCACCACCACCGTCGAGGCGGCCGCGTACTGCCAGAAGGACCGCACGACCTTGCGGGTGGTCGGCAAGGCGCCGGCCGAAAGCGGCGTGCTCTTCGTCTGCGACCGCTGAGCGCGGCCGCGCCCGCACGCGGGGGCGAGACAAGGGACCTCAAAACCGGGATGATGCGGGCGGCCCAATCGTCACCTCATCGAACGAAGGAGTTTCCATGTTCGGCTTGACCCCGCTCGGCCTCGTCCACACCGCCATCAGCCTGGTGGCCCTGGCGGCCGGCCTCGCTTCGCTGCTGCGCTTCGGCGAGATCGCGGCCCGGCATCCGCTCGGCCGCACCTATGTCTGGGCCACGGTGCTGACCTGCCTCACGGGCTTCGGCATCTTCAGGCACGGCGGCTTCGGCGCCCCGCATGCGCTGGGCATCCTCACGCTGCTCGTACTGGCGGTGGCGGCGCTGGCCGGTGGTGGCAAGTTCGGCCGCGCTTCGCGCGCGATCGAGATCATCGCCTACTCGACCACGCTGTTCTTCCACATGATTCCCGGGCTCACCGAGACCTTCACCCGGCTGCCGCAGGGCGCGCCCTGGTTCAGCGGGCCGGACGACCCGAGCCTGCAGAAGGCGGTGGGCGTGTGCTTCGTGCTGCTGGTGATCGGCTGCGTGCTGCAGCTGCGTGGCCTGGCGAAGCGGGCGCCGGCGGGGCTGCCCGGTAGCGTCGGCGGCTAAGGCGTCGCATAGCGCTTCTGCGCGGCGGCGAACAGCCGGGTTCGCAGCAGCTGCACCGCCTGGCCCCGGCGCTGGCTCTCGACCGATGCCGTCGCGCTGGTCGCAATCACCAGATCCAGCGGCGGATGGACCCAGATCGTCTGGCCGCCGTAGCCGGTGGCCATGAATGTGCGCCGCGGCGCCTCGGTCGGCAGCACCCACCACAGGTAGCCATAGGGCATCGACACCGGCGGGCCGCCCGCGTTCTGCGGCTCGGTGGCGGCCATGACGTAGGACTCGGGCACCAGCGCTCTGCCATTCCAGGCGCCCTTCTGCAGGAACAGCTGGCCGAGCCTGGCCATGTCTTCGGTGCGCAGGTGCAGGCCGCGCCGGTACGAAGGCTCCTGCATCGCGAGCGGCGTCACGAGTTCGCGCCTGGCATAGTCGGCCAGCGGCATGCCGGTCGCTTTTTCGAGCAGCGCCGCCAGCACCGGGACCAGGGCGTTGTCGTAGGCGAAGCGCTGACCGGGGGCGCTGCCGAGCGGGCGGGCCCAGGCGTCCTGCGGCCGGCCGGGTGCCGCCGTGCCCGTCGGGTCGTCGATGGCGAAGCCCGCCGTCATGGTCAGCAGGTGGCGCAGCGTGATCGCGGCGGCGCGCGGGTCGGCGTTCAGCGGCCCCCACTCGGGCATCAGCGCCACCACCGGCTGGTCCAGGCTCGCGAGATGGCCCTGCGCCAGCGCGATCCCGACCAGTGCCGACAATGCGCTCTTGGCCACCGACTGCACGTCGTGCAGGGTGTCGGGGCGGCCGTCGCGGTGATAGGCATAGACGACGCGCCCCTTCAGCAGCACGACCGCCGCCTGCACGTCCGGAAGGCGCTCCGAGATGGCCTGGTCCATGCCCTGGAAGGCTTCGGCGTCCAACGCCTGCTCGGCGGGCGAGGAATCGCGCAATTGGGCGGCGCCCAAGGCCGGCGCGAGCAGGGCCAGCATCGGAATGATCAGGCTTGCGAGGCGCTTCATGGGGTCTCCTTCTTTCTGGGGGCCGCAGCGCGGGCCGGCAGCCGCCCTCTTCGCTCCAGTCCCTCGCGCAGCATGAACTCGACCTGCGCATTCGCGCTGCGCAGCTCTTGCGCGGCGAGCCGCTCGATCTCGGCCCACAGCACCGGATCGATGCGCAACGGAAAGGACTTCTTGCCTGGGCTGGCCATCGGACGAACGCGCCGCTGCGGCTCAGGTGTAGAGCGTGCCGGTGTTGATCACGGGTTGGGCGTCGTTGTCCGAGCACAGCACGACCAGCAGGTTCGACACCATCGCCGCCTTGCGCTCGTCGTCCAGGGTCACGAGGTTGCGTTCGGAGAGGCCCTTCAGCGCCGCCTCGACCATGCCCACCGCGCCCGCCACGATCTGGTGCCGTGCGCTGACGATGGCCGTCGCCTGCTGGCGCCGCAGCATCACCTGGGCGATCTCGGGCGCGTAGGCCAGGTGCGTGAGCTTGGCGTCGAGCACCTCGACCCCGGCGCTGGCGAAGCGCTGGTTGAGTTCGGCCTTCAGGGCATCCGCCACCACGTCGAGTCCGGCCCGCAGCGTGGTCTCGTCGCCTTCGAGGTCCTCGCCGCTGTCGTAGGCATAGAGCGTGGCCAGGTGGCGGATCGCGGCCTCGGCCTGGATGCTCACGAACTTCGTGTAGTCGTCGATCTCGAACACCGCCTGGGCCGTGTCGTGCACGCGCCAGACCACCGCGGCGCCGATCTCCACCGGGTTGCCGCGCTTGTCGTTGACCTTCAGCGGCGGCGTGTTGAGGTTGCGCGCGCGCAGCGAGATCTTCTGGCCGCTCAGCAGCGGGTTGGTCCAGCGCAATCCCTCGGAGCGGTCGGTGCCCTTGTATTCGCCGAACAGCGTGAAGATGATGCCCTCGTTCGGCTTGAGCATGTAGAAGCCCGGCACCAGCGCCGCGCCGGCCAGCACCAGCGCCACGCCCACCACCGGATGGGCCAGGTGGCGGACGAACACCAGTGCGCCGAAGCCGAACAGCAGCAGCGCGGCCAATGCCATGGCATAGCCGCTGATGGACTGATAGCGGCGTTCGCTGCGGACGACGCGCGCATGGACGGGGGCTTCGGTCATTCGGTCTCCTCCAGAAACGTGATATCACTTTAATATCGGTCTGAGATGAAGTCAACGGCCCTGCTCGGCCGTCGTTCCGGGCGGCGGGAGCGCCGGCGCGGCCGTGGGTGAATCGCGCCGGGTCAGCTTGCCGTCGACGGTCGCGCCGGCGTCCATGCGCAGTTGCAGGTAGTCGATGTTGCCCGTGACATGCGCGTTCGCCTGCAGTTCGACGAAGTGGTCCGCCACCACGTCGCCGATGATCTTTCCGTTGATCACGATGTCGTGTCCGTGGACGTTGCCTGTGACCGAGGCGCGATCGCTCAGCACCAGGAGCGTCTCGCTGCCGGCCTTGCCGCTGATGTTGCCCTGCACGTGGCCGTCGAGGCGCAGGCCCTCGCTGAACTCGAGGTTGCCGGAGAGTTGGACATCGTGCGCGATCAGGGTCGCGAATTTCGCTTGGCGGATGCCTGCCGATTTCTTCTTGCCGAACATGGACGATTCTTCACTGGGAGAGGGGATGGAGGATCCGGCGTCGCGGCGGGCGGCGACCGGTCGGGTGGCGGCTCAGCGCCGCTTCGCGCCCTGCCCGCGCAGGAAACTCAGTTCGGTGCGGAGGCGGGTGACTTCGGCGGCGGCCTCGTCGGCTGTCTTTTGCAGGGCGAGGCGCGCGGATTCTTCCTGTGCCAGCGCGAGGCGGGTGCGTGCCAGTTCGGCCTGCACGCGGTCTTCGGAGGGCGGCGGCGCCACGCAGGGCGGGGGCGACGCGGCACCCTGCCGTGCCTGCCAGGTCGCGGCCGCTGCGCCGACCGCCAGGCAGGACGCGCAGGCAAGGGCCCATGGGGCCGCACGGGCCGAAAGCGAGCGCACCGGGCGTGGTGCATAGCCGCGTGTCGCGAGTCGGTCCGTCCGGGCGCCACCGCGCCGCTCAGTCATGGGATTTCGCTGCAAACAGGCTCAGGTAGTACGCGGGGTCGATCTGCTCGCCGCCCTCGAGCACCTCGAAGTGCAGGTGCGGCCCGGTCGAGCGGCCGGTCGAACCGACGTCGGCGATATGCTGCCGCGGCAGCACCAGGTCGCCCTCGCTGGCGATCAGGCGCGAGGCATGGCCGTAGCGGGTCACCAGGTGGTTGCCATGCGCGATCTCGATCATGTTGCCGTAGCCGGCCTTCTGTCCGGAAAAGCTCACGCGTCCGCCAGCGGTGGCCAGGATCGGCGTGCCCGTCGGAGCGGCGAGGTCGATGCCCGAGTGAAAGCTCAGGCGATGGTCGAATGGGTCGAGGCGGTTGCCGAAGGGCGAGCCGGGGCGGGCGCCATCGACCGGCGAGCGCCCCGGCAGCACGGCCCAGGCGACCGCCTGCGTGACGGCTTCCTGCTCGAGCCGCGTCAGTGTCTGGACCATGCAGTCGAGCTCGCGGCGCGTGCTTTCGATTTGCGCCGGCACCCGCTCGGCCCTGGCGCCGGCGCAAGGCCGCGGCGGCAACGCGGGGCCGCCCGCGGCGGAGCCGGGGTCGGCGCCGGCATCCGGGGGCGCGTGCTGGGCGGCCTTCGACGCCTGGAGGCGTGACTGCAGACGGCGCAGCTCGCTCACGTGCTCGGCCAGCCGCGCGATGCGTGGCTCGATCTGGGCCACCGACGCGTTCAGCCTGCCAAGCTCGTCGACCACGTACGCGCGTTCGGCATCGATGGCGGTGTGGCGGTTGGCCGCCTCGCGCTCCGCCCAGTGCATGCCGATCGCGGTGCCCGTCGCGAGCGCGATGGCCGACGCGGCCGCGGTGCATGCGATCGCCATCACGGCGGCCGTTCGGCGCGTGACGAAACGGAACGATCCGTTGCTGAAGTGGTGGCGGGCACCGAAAAAAAATGAAGGGCGTACGGGCATTGGGATCAGGTTCGAGGGATTTTCCGGGCGCGCCCGTGTTCGGCACAGGGGAATGGTCTCGAAGTGATGGCAATGCGTCTGAAAACCCGGGGCGATCAGGAGAAAGTCCGCTGCGCCCAGGCAAGGCACCGCCCCCCGCCTGCGGATTGCTAAAATCCGTTCCCATGCCCCGTTGGCTCGTCTCCGCTGTCCTCGCATTCGTGCTCTGCTGCCTCGGCTTCTCGGCCGCGGCCCAGGGGTACGCGGGAGCGCGCCAGCACGGCTGCGACGCCACGGCCTCGGCCCAGGCTTTCGAACAGGTGCTCTCGAAGGCCTTCGATGCCGGCGCGCCGAGCCAGCCGGGTGACGAATCCCCCGGCAACGACGAGCAGCGCCACGATTGCAGCGAGATCCTGATCGGTCTCCCCGGTCTCTTCGTCCCGGTGACGATGTCGGAGCCCGCGGCACCACCGCCACCGGCGCTCGGTGCCTCGGCCTTCCTCGAGCACCCCAAGCGGCCACCCCGCGCCTAGGCCTTTCTCGTCCCAGGCCCGCTGCGCGCGGGGAAGCGCCTCGTTCCCTCGCACGCCAGCACTCCGCAGCAAGACGTTTCGCACGTCGGCCTGCACCCCCCGGCGGCGCCATGGCGCCCCAACTCAGAAAGAATCACCGATGCGTCTCACCACCAAAGGCCGCTTCGCAGTCACCGCCATGATCGACGTGGCGCTCAACGGCCGCACTGGCCCGGTCAACCTGTCCTCCATCCACCAGCGCCAGCGGATCTCGCTGTCCTACCTCGAGCAGCTGTTCGGCAAGCTGCGCCGCCAGGGGCTGGTCGAATCGACCCGCGGGCCGGGCGGCGGCTATTCGCTCAGGCGCCAGGCGTCGGCCATCAGCGTGGCCGAAATCATCCTGTCGATCGAAGACGAGACCGAACTCAAGAACCGCGCCCAGCGCCCGGACGCGCCGGGCGCCGTGCACCGCTGCACCACCGACGAGCTGTGGGAATCGGTCAACCGCCGCGCGGTCGAGTTCCTGGAGTCGATCACGCTGCAGAGCCTGGTCGACGAGCAGATCAGCAAAGGGGTGCGGGCGGCCCGCAAGACCAGCGTGCCGGTGCTCCCGGGCCGGGTCAAGCCGCCGCCGGTGAATGCGCCGAACTCGGTGTTCGCGATGGGCGCACTGCTGGCCAAGCGCTGATCCCTTCGCCGCCCGGGGCCGAGGCTTGAAAAATCAGGCCCCGGCGGCGAACTTGGCCAGCGCGATCAGGCCGGCCACCAGCAGCAGCACCAGCACCAGCGCAATGGCGATGGTCGGTATCGCGCCGGCCTGGTCGACCCGCTCGTCGGCGTCGGCCCGCCGGCCGCCCAGGCCGATGAAACCCCACAGGACGGCGCGCAGGTAGCGAAGAAACTTGGACATGGGTCACTGTGGCCCATCGCCGCGCCCGGGTAAAGAAGCAGATCGCGCCGATTCGACCGTGGCAGATCCGGCGGCGCCGCCTTATCGGGGCATCGGCGCTTTCCATTTACGCTTTCTTTACGCCCCCTCGCCCACTCTGTTCCCCGTCTTTACGCCCGTCTCCCGACACTGACTGCCTGTTTCGTATGCAGGAGAGTGATCGATGGACATCGTTTGGATAGCCGCCCTGGCGGCGATGTGGGCCGCGACCGCGGCCATGGTGTGGGGGCTGGGACGGCTCGAGGCGCCCAGGGGAGAGCGCTCATGATCGGCCTCGAAGTGCTCTACGGCTTTGCCGGGCTGATCGCGATCGCGCTGTTCGCCTACCTGGTCTTCGCGCTCATCTGCGCCGAGGAGTTCTGATGGACACCTCGGCCTGGGGCCTGCTGGCCCTCTTCCTGACCGTGCTGGGCCTGCTGGCCTGGCCGCTCGGCCGCTACCTGGCACTGCTGTGCGACGGTGCGCTGCCGCGCTGGATGCAGCGCGTCGAAACGCCGCTGTACCGGCTGGCCGGCACCTCGCCCGGCCAACCGATGCACTGGCGCCCCTATGCGCTGGCGCTGCTGGCCTTCAACGCCATCGGCGCGCTGGCGCTCTACGGCCTGCAGCGGCTGCAGGCCGTGCTGCCGCTGGATCCCGCGGGCATGGCGGCGGTGTCGCCGGATTCTTCGTTCAACACCGCGGTCAGCTTCGTCTCTAACACCAACTGGCAAGGCTATGCCGGCGAATCGACGATGAGCTACCTGACGCAGATGCTCGGCCTCACGGTGCAGAACTTCTTCTCGGCCGCCACCGGCATCGCGGTGGCCTTCGCGCTGGCCCGCGGCTTCGCGGCGCGCAGCACCGACGGCCGTGGCGTGGTCGGCAACTTCTGGGTCGACCTCACGCGCATCACCCTGTGGCTGCTGCTGCCGCTCTCGTTCGTGCTGGCGGTCTTCTTCTCGGCCCAGGGCGTGATCCAGAACTTCGACGCCTACAAGACCGTCGCCACGGTCGAGGCCACCGCCTACCAGGCACCGAAGCTCGACGCCGGCGGCCAGCCGCTCAAGGACGCCGCGGGCCAGCCGCTGCTGGAGGACGCCCGCACGACGACCCAGACGCTGGCGATGGGCCCGGTCGCCTCCCAGGAGGCGATCAAGATGCTCGGCACCAACGGCGGCGGCTTCTTCAACGCCAATTCGGCGCATCCCTACGAGAACCCGACGGCGCTCGCCAACTTCGCCCAGATGCTGGCGATCTTCCTGATCCCGGCCGCGTTGTGCTTCGCCTTCGGGCGGGTGGTGGGCGACCTGCGCCAGGGCTGGGCGGTGCTGGCGGCGATGACCGTGCTGTTCGTCGCGGCGGTGGTCCTGGTGATTCCGGCCGAGCAGGCAGGCAACCCGCTCTTCGGCGCCCTCGGCGTCGACCAGGCCGCCAGCGCGCTGCAGGCCGGCGGCAACATGGAGGGCAAGGAACTGCGCTTCGGCGTCACGGCCTCGGCCCTTTTCGCGGCCGTCACCACGGCGGCCTCGTGCGGCGCGGTGAACGCCATGCACGATGCTTTCACGCCGCTCGGCGGCATGGTGCCGATGGTGCTGATGCAGCTCGGCGAGGTGGTCTTCGGCGGTGTCGGCACCGGGCTCTACAGCATGCTGGTGTTCGCGATCCTGGCGGTCTTCATCGCCGGCCTGATGATCGGCCGCACGCCGGAGTACCTCGGCAAGAAGATCGAGGTGCACGAGATGAAGCTGACCTCGATCGCGATCCTGGTGACGCCGATCCTGGTGCTGGCGGGCACCGCGGTGGCGGTGATCGCCGACGCCGGCAAGGCCGGCATCGCGAATCCGGGCGCCCATGGCTTCTCCGAGATCCTCTATGCGCTGACCTCGGCCGGGAACAACAACGGCAGCGCCTTCGCGGGCCTGTCGGCCAACACACCCTTCTACAACGCGCTGCTGGCGGTGGCGATGTGGTTCGGCCGCTTCGCGGTGATCGTGCCGGTGCTGGCGATCGCAGGCGCCCTGGCGGCCAAGAAGCGGCTGCCGGTCACGGCCGGAACGATGCCCACGCACGGCCCGCTGTTCGTCACCCTGCTGGTGGGCACCGTGCTGCTGGTGGGACTCCTGAACTATGTGCCGGCGCTGGCCCTCGGGCCGGTGGTCGAGCACCTGATGCTGTGGGCGAAGTGAGGCCCCGACCATGATCAAGACATCCATCCCCGCGTCGATCTTCGACGCCTCGCTGGTCCGCCCCGCCCTGTGGGCCGCCATCACCAAGCTCAGCCCGCGGGTGCAGTGGCGCAATCCGGTGATGTTCATCGTCTACATCGGCAGCATCCTGACCACGCTGCTGTGGCTGCACGCACTCGGCTTCGAGGGCGACGGCGGCATGCCGCCGGGCTTCGTGCTCGCGGTGTCGGTCTGGCTCTGGTTCACCGTGCTGTTCGCCAACTTCGCCGAGGCGCTGGCCGAGGGCCGCAGCAAGGCCCAGGCCGCCTCTCTGCGCGGCCTGCGCAAGGACACCTGGGCCAAGAAGCTGACCCAGCCCTTCCACGGCGCCACCTTCCTGCCCGAGCAGGCGCCCAACCTGCGCCGCGGCGACGTGGTGCTGGTCGAGACCGGCGACGTGATCCCGCTCGACGGCGAGGTGATCGAAGGCGTGGCCTCGGTCGACGAGAGCGCGATCACCGGCGAATCGGCGCCGGTGGTGCGCGAGTCGGGCGGCGACTTCTCGGCGGTCACCGGCGGCACGCGGGTGCTGTCGGACTGGCTGGTGGTGCGCATCGCGGTGAACCCGGGCGAGTCCTTCCTCGATCGCATGATCGGCATGGTCGAGGCGGCGAAGCGCCAGAAGACGCCGAACGAGATCGCGCTCACGATCCTGCTGGTGGCGCTGACGCTGGTGTTCCTGGTGGTCACTGCCACCCTGCTGCCTTTTTCGCAGTTCAGCGTCTCGGCGGCGGGTGCCGGCACGGTGGTGTCGCTGACGGCACTGGTGGCGCTGCTGGTGTGCCTGATCCCGACCACCATCGGCGGCCTGCTGTCGGCCGTCGGCGTGGCCGGCATGAGCCGCATGATGCAGGCCAACGTGATCGCCACCTCGGGCCGCGCGGTCGAGGCCGCGGGCGACGTCGACGTGCTGCTGCTCGACAAGACCGGCACCATCACGCACGGCAACCGCCAGGCCAGCGCCTTCCTGACGGCGCCGGGCGTCTCGCAAGCGAAGCTGGCGCGTGCCGCAGTCCTCGCGTCGCTGGCCGACGAGACGCCCGAAGGGCGCAGCATCGTCGAGCTGGCCCGTCGGGGCGGCGTCGACGACAAGGGGGTGGCGGGTGCCACTTTCGTTCCCTTCACCGCGCAGACCCGCATGAGCGGGGCCAATCTGCCGTCGGCGCCGAACAGCCTGGACGCCGACGCGATCGTCTTGCGCAAGGGCGCGGTGGATGCGGTGCGCCGGCATGTCGAGGCCCTCGGCGGCACGGTGCCCGGCGCACTGTTGCAGGCCGCCGATCAGGTGGCGCGGCGCGGCAGCACGCCGCTGGCGGTGGCCGAAGGCGCCCGCGTGCTCGGCATCGTCGAGCTCAAGGACATCGTCAAGACCGGCATCAAGGACCGCTTCGCCGAACTGCGCCGCATGGGCATCAAGACCGTGATGATCACCGGCGACAACAAGCTCACGGCGGCGGCGATCGCGGCCGAGGCCGGGGTCGACGACTTCCTGGCCGAGGCCACGCCCGAGGACAAGCTGGCGCTGATCCGCCGCTACCAGGCCGAGGGCCGGCTGGTCGCGATGACCGGCGACGGCACCAACGACGCACCGGCGCTGGCGCAGGCCGATGTCGCTGTCGCGATGGGCAGCGGCACCCAGGCCGCCAAGGAGGCCGGCAACATGGTCGACCTCGACTCCAATCCGACCAAGCTGCTGGAGGTGGTCGAGACCGGCAAGGCGCTCCTGATGACCCGCGGCTCGCTCACCACCTTCTCGATCGCCAACGACGTGGCGAAGTACTTCGCGATCATCCCGGCGATCTTCGTCTCGACCTACCCGCAGCTCGGGGCGCTGAACCTGATGCGGCTGGCGAGCCCGTCGTCGGCGATCCTGTCGGCGGTGATCTTCAATGCGCTGGTGATCGTGTTCCTGATCCCGCTGGCGCTCAAGGGCGTGCGCTACCGCCCGGTCGGCGCGGCCGCCCTGCTGCGCCGCAACCTCGCGATCTACGGCCTCGGCGGCCTGGTCGTTCCCTTCATCGGCATCAAGCTCATCGACTGGCTGCTGGTTGCAGCCGGGCTGGTCTGAAAGCATCACCATGACCCACATCCTTCGTCCCGCGCTGGTCCTTTTCGCGCTGCTCAGTGCGCTCACCGGCATCGTCTATCCGCTGGCCGTGACCGGCGTCGCGCAGGCCGTGTTCCCGGCCCAGGCCGGCGGCAGCCTGGTGCTGCGCGACGGCGCGCCGATCGGCTCGACGCTGATCGGCCAGAACTTCAGCGACCCGGCCCACTTCTGGGGCCGGCCGTCGGCCACCGCGCCGATGCCCTACAACGCGGCCGCCTCGGGCGGCGCCAACCAGGGGCCGCTGAATCCGGCGCTGGTCGATGCGGTCAAGGCGCGCGTCGAAGCGCTGCGCGCTGCCGATCCGGGCAACACCGTGCCGGTGCCGGTCGACCTGGTGACGACCTCGGCGAGCGGGCTCGACCCACACATCAGCCCGGCCGCCGCGCACTACCAGGCGCCGCGCGTGGCAAGGCAGAGGCA
The DNA here is from genome assembly GCF_030316965.1 of Variovorax sp. J31P207. Lineage (NCBI taxonomy): Bacteria > Pseudomonadati > Pseudomonadota > Betaproteobacteria > Burkholderiales > Comamonadaceae > Variovorax > Variovorax sp. J31P207. The sequence goes on along the minus strand of NZ_JASZYN010000020.1, from coordinate 91,818 downwards.
GCTGCCGCTCGAAGTCGTCGAGCGGCTGATCGACGCCCACACCGAAGCCCCGCTGTGGCGCCTGCTCGGCGAGCCGCGCGTCAACGTGCTGGCGCTCAACCTGGCGCTGGACGTGCAACCTGCGCCGTGAAGGCGGGTGCAGCGGCCGATGGGATAACCTTCGACGCCCTGCCCGTTCCATGATCGACGACACCCGCCCCGACCCCGATGCCCTGATCGCCCAGTTGCGGGCGGACGAGCAGCGCGCCCAGCGCGGCAGGCTGCGCATCTATTTCGGCGCCAGCGCCGGTGTCGGCAAGACCTGGGCCATGCTGAGCGCCGCGCAGCGCGAACGGGCCGCCGGGCGGGACGTGCTGATCGGCGTCGTCGAGACCCACGGCCGCAGCGAGACCGCGGCCTTGCTGGCCGGGCTCGAATCGCTGCCCTTGCGGGACGTCGCCTACCGCGGCCGCACGCTCGGCGAGTTCGACCTCGACGCCGCGCTGGCGCGCAAGCCGGCGCTGCTGCTGGTCGACGAACTGGCGCACACCAACGCGCCCGGCTCGCGCCATGCCAAGCGCTGGCAGAACGTGCAGGAGCTGCTCGCCGCCGGCATCGAGGTCTGGTCGGCGCTCAATGTGCAGCACCTGGAGAGCCTGAACGGCACCGTCGGCGCCATCACCGGCGTGCGGGTGCAAGAGACCGTGCCCGACAGCGTGCTCGACGATGCCGACGAGGTGGTGCTGGTCGATGTCACGCCCGACGAGCTGACGTCGCGGCTGGCGGCCGGCAAGGTGTACCTGCCGCAACAGGCCGAGCGCGCGGCGCAGAACTTCTTCCGCAAGGGCAACCTCATCGCGCTGCGCGAGATCGCCCTGCGGCGCACCGCCGAGCATGTGGAGGACGACGTGCGCGGCTGGCGGGTCGAGCAGTCGGGCCCGCAGGGCGATGCCGGGCCGCCGGCCTGGAACACCTCGGGCGCCATCCTCGCCTGCGTCGGTCCGCACGAAGGCGCTGGACAGACCGTGCGCACCGCCGCCCGCCTGGCGGGCCAACTGAACGTACGCTGGCACGCGGCCTATGTGGAGACACCCCGGCTCCAGCGGCTCGCCGCCGCCGAGCGCGACCGCATCCTGGCCGTGCTCAAGCTGGCCGAGGAGCTCGGCGCGCAGACCGCGGTACTGACCGGCGTCGACATCGCGCAGGCGCTGGCCGCCCAGGCACAGCGGCTCAACTGCGCCACGCTGGTGGTCGGCCGTGCCGAGCCGGCCCGGGGCTGGGCGCGCTGGTGGCCCGGGACTTTGCTGGTGCGCGAGCTGGCGCGCCACGCCCCGGCCGTCGACATCGTCGAGGTCGCGCCCGCCGACAGTTCGCGCCGACTGGCCAAGCTCCGTCCGGTCCCGCGGGGCGACGGCGAGCCGCACGAGGAAGCCGGCTCGGCGCAGGCGCGGTGGCCGGGCTACGCCTGGACGGTGGCGGTCGGCGCCGCCATCACGCTGCTGGCCACGCCGCTGGCCAACGTGCTGGAGCTGACCAACATCGTCATGCTGTTCCTGCTCGGCGTGGTGGGCGTGGCGATGCGCTTCGGCCGCGGGCCGGCCGCGTTGTCGGCGCTGCTCAACGTGGCGGCCTTCGACTTCTTCTTCGTCTCGCCGCGCCTGTCGCTGGCGGTCAGCGACGTCCAGTACCTCGTGACCTTCGGCGTGATGCTCGTGGTCGGCCTGCTGGTCGGCCAGCTGACCGCCGGTCTGCGCTTCGCGGCCGGTGTGTCGACCAGCCGCGAGCGGCGCGCGCGCTCTCTGTTCGAGCTCACGCGCGAGCTGTCGGCGGCGCTCGAGAGCGCGCAGGTGGTCTCGCTCGGCGCAGCGGCGGTGCAAGGCCATTTCGGCGGCCGGGCGGTGGTGCTGGTGACCGATGCCAACGATCGGCTGCTGATGCCCGTGCCGGCTCCGCCGGGCTTCGATGCCAGCGTGGCCGACTGGTGCTTTCGGCACGGACAGCCGGCCGGGCTGGGCACCGCCACGCTGGCCGCCCAGCCCTGGCACTACGTGCCGCTGCAGGCGCCGATGCGGGTGCGTGGCGTGCTCGCGCTGGCACCGGCACAGCCGCGCTGGCTGCTGATTCCCGAGCAGGCCCAGCAGCTCGACACGCTGGCACGCCAGATCGCGATCGCGCTGGAACGGGTGCACTACGTCGAGGTGGCGCAGCAGGCGGTGGTCGAGATGGAGTCCGAGCGCCTGCGCAATGCCCTGCTGGGCGCGATCTCGCACGACGTCCGCACCCCGCTGACCGCCCTCATCGCGTTGGCCGAATCCCTGCAGGCGTTGCCCGAGGGCGCGGATGCACGGCAGGCGGCGCGTGCGATCGTCGCCCAGGCGCATCAGCTGCACGCGCTGGTCAGCAACCTGCTGGACATGGCGCGGCTCGAAAGCGGCATCGCGGGAGGTGCCGTCAACCTGCGCCGGGACTGGCAGTCGGTCGAAGAGGTGGTCGGTTCGGCGATCCGCTCGGCGCGGCCTGCGCTGGGCGACATGCCGGTCCAGACCGAACTCCCGGCGGACCTGCCGCTGGTCGAGTTCGACGCGGTGCTGATCGAGCGCGTGCTGGTCAACCTGCTCGAGAACGCGGCCAAGTACGGCGCACCGCCGATCGTGATCGGCGCGCGGGCGACCGAGCGGGCGCTGGTGCTGCGGGTGCGCGACCACGGGGCGGGGCTGCCCGCCGGGCTGCGGGGGCGGGAGGCGACGCTGTTCGACAAGTTCACGCGCGGCCAGGCCGAATCGGCGACGCCCGGATTCGGGCTCGGGCTGGCGATCTGCAAGGCGGTGGTCAACGCCCACGGCGGCGAGATCGAGGCGGCCAATGCGGTCGGCGGCGGGGCAGAATTCACGGTCACGCTGCCGCGCCGCGAGCCGCCCGATCCGATTGAACTTCCACCCTGAACCATGCCCATGCCCGTTGCCATCGTGATCGAGGACGAGCCGCAGATCCGTCGCTTCGTGCGCGGCGCGCTCGAGGCCGAGGGCTGGCAGGTGCACGAGGCCGGCACGCTGCGTGACGGGCTGGCGGCGGCCGGCACCCGGCAGCCCGACCTGCTGGTGCTGGACCTCGGCCTGCCCGACGGCGACGGCGTCTCGCTGATCCGCGACGTGCGCGGCTGGTCGGCGGTGCCGATCATCGTGCTCTCGGCGCGCACCGACGAGGCCGACAAGATCGCCGCGCTCGATGCCGGCGCCGACGATTACCTCACCAAGCCCTTCGGCACCGGCGAACTGCTGGCCCGGGTGCGCGCCAACCTGCGCCGGCCACGGGCGGCCGCGGGCGGCGAAGAGCCCGAGGCCGTGTTTCGCTTCGGCGAGATCGAGATCGATCGCAGTGCGCGGCTGGTGCGGCGGGCCGGTTCGGAGGTGCACCTGACACCGACGGAGTACCGGCTGCTGTCGGTACTGGTGGCCAACGCCGGGCGGGTGCTGACCCAGCGCCAACTGCTGCGCGAGGTGTGGGGGCCGTCGCATGGCGAGCAGAGCCACTACCTGCGGATCTACATGGGGCATCTGCGGCAGAAGCTGGAGCAGGACCCCGCGCAGCCGAAGCACCTGATCACCGAGATCGCGGTGGGGTACAGGCTCGTGGTGTGAAGAGGGCAGGCATTTGACGAGCGCGAGGGCGAAGCGGTTCGTTTTCTTATGATATACCGTGCCATGGACAGGCCGCCCGGCACTCGGTATGCTGCCGCTTCATCCATGCCCCACACCATCGCCGTCTCCCGTGAAGCGCCCCTGCCCTGGCTGAAGAATCCGGTCGAAGCCCACCGGCAGTGGCGCTCGACCTTGAGCTGGAAAAAGGACGTCGGCAGCGACGACGCGCCGCTCTACACCGCGCACAGCAACAGGCTCTACCAGTCGTTCTGGGGCAAGTTCTGCCGCTGGCTGGCCGGCCGCTCGCTGCGCCTCGACGAGGTGAGGCAGGCCCATGTCGAATCCTTCCTGGACAGCTTGCGCGGCCGGGCCGATGCGCCAGCCAGCGTGCGCACCATGCGGACCTACCTGGCCGAGATCCATCGCGTGTTCACGCACCTGCAAGCCATCGGCGTGGTGGCGGCGAATCCCGCATCCGTGGTGCTCGAACGCAAGCGGCGCCAGCCCGAGACCCGCTTCACCACCGATCCCCCGCTACCGCCCGGCCCGAGCTTCCTGGCGGCCTACGAGCGGACGGCCGCGCGGCTGTTCGAGGAGGAATCGGTACAGCTTCCCGATGGCTGGACCCCGGCGCGCAACCTGGCCCTGCGCCTGGTGGTGGCGGAGTGCGGCCTGAAGCTGTCCGAAGTCTGCAAGCTGATCCCGCGCAACATCACGCTCCGGCCCGACGGCAGCGTGGTGGTCCGCGCCCCCGGGCACCGCCAGGTCGAGGCCCGCGTGCTGGTCGGCCGCGCCCTGCTGGCGAAGGCGCTGCAACGCTGGCTGGCCATCCGAAGCACGCTGCGCGTGGTCCGCACCCGGCGCGAGCGTGAAGAAAACGCGCGCAACTCCAACCGCCTGTTCCTCGGGCAGGCCGACATGGTGCAATCGACCGAACTGGTCGGCGGCGGTCTCGGCGCCGCCTGCAGCCCGGTGGCGCCCGACCTGGCCGAGCGCGTCGTGACGAGTTGTGTCAAGCGCACGCTCGAATCGCTGGGCCATCAGGCCGCCTTCCATGGGCCGCAGTTCGTGCGCAACGCCTATGCCGCACGGCTGATCGCGAGCGGCATGAGCGATGCCGACGTCTCCGACCAGCTCGGAATGAAGACGACTTTCACCGCCAGGGCCATCCGGGGCAAGGTGGCGCCGGTGCCGGAGTCCGCGTCCTAGGCGCCGGGAACGAAGAAGCCCGGCGAGTCACCCCGCCGGGCCCGGGTTCTCGCGTGGTGCTGCGTTTGCCTGCGAGAGGCTGCATTGCCTACGTGAGAGGCGCACCGGAGAACCTGAGTGAAATATGGTCCAGCGCGCGGTGCCTTTCTGTCAGACGCGGCCGCGTCTTGCAAACCAGCGCGTTCATTCAAGGCTTGACCCGCGGCGGGTCGCCGCGGGGTGTCTCGTCGGCCGGCTCGGTCGGCTTCGCCGCCTTGGCCTTGGCCGCCGGCGCTGCGGGTCTCTCGATGTCGGCGATCGCGCCGGAGCGCATCGTGTCGGAGCGCAGCAAGCCGCCGAAGCCGTCGGACATCGACCGGCCGATGGTCCCGCCGGCAGGTCCGACCTTCGGTTCGGGCGGCGGCGCCGGCGCGGACGGCGTGGGCGGCGGCGTCGCCGGATCGGCCGCCCAGCACGCGCCGCTGGCCAGCACGGCGCCGGCCAGCATCGACCGTCCGGTCGCTCCGAGGCCCATCCACATGCGGTGTCTGTCAGGCTTCATGGTGGCGGCCTCCAACAAAGCTATAGGTCAGTTCGCTGATCCAGCCGAGCAGCTTGACGATCAGCACCGGCAGGCTGACCGTCACCGGATTCACATAGAAGCCAAGATAGCGCACCGTGAGCGACATCAGCAAGAAAGTGACCGCGGCCGCCGCCGCGATCCACAGCAAGGTCCGGACGACGCCGCCCGCGCTCACCAGCGCCGCCTCGATGGCGACGAAGAACAGGAAGCCCACCAGGTAGTTGATCCATGTCGGCACCGGCGCGAAATAGCGCTGGTCCAGCAGGGCCTCGAGCGCATTGGCCTGCAGGTCCATCCCCTGGACGTCGCCGCCATCGCCGATCACCGATCGATGGCGGTCCAGGGTCGGACTGCGTTCGCCGACGATGACGATGCGGCCGCGCAGGTAGTCGACGTCGACCGCTGCCACCCGGCGCTCGGCGCAGGGCGGCTGCATCCGCGCCGTCGGCGCCGCCAGCGCACAGAGCAGGTCGCCGCCCTGGAAGACCACCAGGTCCCTGGGCTCGATCAGGCTCATGTAGGGGTTGCTGCGCGCAGCGACGAGCGCCCGCAGGCGCGGGTACTTCTCGAACAGCAGCGGGTCGTAGGCGCCGGCGGCGGCCAGCGCCAGGCCGTCGACCCAGGCCGGCGCGGCGCCCTCCTCGCGCCGGACCGTCCAGCCCAGCGCGATGCGCGTGGTGTCGGTGTCGAGGTTCATGATGCCTTCGCGCAGCAGCGGGGCCACCGGCAGCGCCATCGTCTTGAGGACCGAACGAACCGGCGTGGCCGACTCGCCGCCGGCCGACTCTTCCTTGTCGATGTAGAGGCCCAGCACCACGGGCAGGCGGGCGCTGGCCTGGGCGATGGCCGCCTGCAGGCGCGGCGTCGGGTCGTTGGTGCGGCAAGGCGCGCGCGAGAAGCTGCGGTCGATCACGATCAGGGCCGGCTGCCGCTCGACGATCGCGGGCAGCAGTTGCGCCAGGTAGTCGCGCTGCTCGCAGATGTTGCCGGCCAGACCGTCCGCCGTCGGGTCGGCCTGGGGATCGATGTAGACCAGGGCCGTGTAGCGCGGCACCAGCCGGCGCGGCCAGGCCGCCACCGCGCTGCGGTAGAGCTCCCGTCCGCCGAACAGCGACTGCGACAGCGTCGTCGCCGCGCCTTCCGAATGCGCCAGGTAGTGGATCACCGTGTGCTCCAGCCCGTAGGTCGCGATGCAGGCGACCACGAACAGCACGATCTTGCCCAGCCATCGGACCCGCCGCCCTGCGACTTTCTTCCAGGGCGGACGCCGGTCGGGCGGCCCGACGAAATACGGCGATTGCTGGCTGCGCATGGTGGCTGCAGCATAGGCTGAAGCACCTCGGCGGGGCAACTCGCCGCATGGCCAAGGCCGCGGCGCGAGCCGAGGCGCCGGCGTGCGGTAGGCAGCCGCCGACGGGAGTCGGACAGCGCGGCGCCAGGTTGGCGGACTCCTCCTGCCCTTGCTGCTGCGGCGGCGGTGCCAAACTTCGCTGTCCACTTTCCAATTTCAAGGATTTCAGAAGGGAGACACCATGCCGATGGAGTTTCTTCGCCAGGTCGCTGAAGAGAAACTGCCGTTTACTGTCTTCGCACCCTCGGACATCGACAAGCTGCGCGTGCTTCGCGCCGCTGGCCTGGTCACCGCTTTCATTCCACCGGCCGAGGAGATGCGCTCCGGCGCGGAAATGCAGAAGGCGGCCCAGGTGCTGGCGATCACGGCCAAGGGCATCGCGGCCCTGCAGGGGCAGCTCGACGACGCGGACCTGCTGGCGCCCAGCGGGCCCGAAGACGTGGGCAGCGCCAAGTACCTGTAGCGTCGACCATCGGGCCTGCCACCATGTCGACGCGCACTCCATCGCAGCGACTCGCGGCCGCGGCCTGCATCGGATGCCTGGTCGCAGGCTGCGCAACCGCTCCGACCTCGCAAGAGCGGCCTGCACAGCCCGCGGCGCCCGCCGCGCAAGCGACCCAGCCGGCGCCGAAACCAGGCCCCGCCGAAACGAAACCGGGCCTCGACCGCAGCGGCAGCAAGCAAGTCGGCAAGGCGTCGTTCTATGCCGACAAGTTCAGCGGCCGGAAGATGGCGGACGGCAGCCGGATGGACCCGCACGACGACAACGCCGCCAGCAAGACCCTGCCGCTCGGCACCACCGCCCGGGTGACCAACCTGGAGACCGGGCGCAGCGCGGTGATCACCATCCAGGATCGCGGCCCCTATGTGAAAGGCCGCATCGTCGACCTCTCTCCGGCCACGGCGCGCGAGATCGGCATCTCGCGGGAAAACGGCGTGGCGCAGGTCGAAGTCACGCCGCTGTCGATTCCGCAGCCCGACGGGAAAAAGCCCGCCAGCGACGCCGGCCGATGACCGCCGCCGCGCCGATCAGCCGTACACCGGCTCGCCCAGGTTGAGCATCAGCCGGTTGGCCCAGGCAAAGATCGCGACCGCGTGCAGGGTGTCGAGGATCTCGAGGTTCGTGAGCCCGGCGGCGCGAACCGCCTGCAGCTGGGCCGCGCCGAATCCCGCCGGATCGCGGGTGAGCGCGATCGCCAGCCGGACGATCGCGCGCTCGCGCGCCGTGGTGCCGGCGGTCTCCGGCGCTTCGAAGACCTGCGCGATGACGTCGTTGCGCCGCGCCAGCTGCTCGAAGCGCTGCGCGTGCACCGAGGCGCAGTACACGCAACCGTTGATGCGCGAGACCACCGCGCTCGCCAGCTCGCGCTCGGCGCGCGACAGCCCGCCGGGCGCGTACATGATCGCGTTGAACACCGTGGCCCGCTCCTGCAGGATGCGCGGCTGCAGCACCAGCAGCAGGTAGTAGTCGGAGCTGCGCGCCTTCGGATGGCTGCTGTCGAGGACGCGCACCTGCTCGGGCGATGCCTGCGTGAGGTCGAGGGTCGGCAGCCAGGCCTTCCAGCCCAGCGTCTCGCTGGTGTAGCCGTTGATGCGCAGCGGCGCGCCGGGCGGCGGCAGGTTCGCCGGATGCACGAACGGCACCGTGTCTTCGTCCGCGGCCGGCGCCGCGCCGTCGCCGCCGAGTTCGGCCAGCGCCCGCAGGCCCGCGACCACCCGCACCTGGTAGGCCACGAAGGCGATCAGCTGCGCCAGCGCCACGACCTCCGGCGTCGACAGTCCGGCCGCCGGCAGCTTCAGCAGCGCCTCGCGGTCGCCTTCGACCGGACGATCGGTCAGCGTGCGGGCGAAGCTCAGCACGGCCTGCAGGCGAGGGTCCTGGCCCAGCGCTTCGGGCGCCGCACCGTCCGCCGCGGCCTGCTGCGCCGGGCTCAGCGGCGCCAGGGCGTCGAGCCGCGCGCGGTAGTGCGCGTGCAGCGCGTCGCTGCCCGCACTGCGTGCAATGGCGTCGGCGACGAGCAGCCGCTCCACCAGCGGCGAGCCCGAGAGGTCGGGTTCGAACAGGGCCTCGTAGCTGCCTTGCGTTGCGGCCACCACCTTGTGGCGCTGATGGCGCACCGCATGCGTGGCGCTGCCTGCCGCGAGCGGCACGGAGGCGTCGACCAGGTCGACGGAAGGATTCGAATCGGTCATGGGCTTGTGTCTCCAGGGGATGCGATGCGCGCGGCCACGGCCTGCTGCAGGAAGCGCAGCACGCCCTGCCAGGAAGCCTCGTCCGCATGCGCGTTGTGGGCGGGCGTGCCGCCCGAAGTGCTGCGACGGCCCGACACCGGGTGGGCATAGCCGAGTTGCGTGGTCGGCACGCAGGGGAACAGGATCGAGTGGCCCGCGCCCTCGAAGTCCAGGTGCGCCACCACATGCGGGTGTCCGAACTGCGCCAGCCGCTCGGTCACCATGCGGCCGTAGAGGCTCGACGGCCAGGAGCCGTCGTCCGTGGCCGACAGCACAATCACCGGGCCACGGATCTTTTCCACCGGGATGCGCGCGCGTTCTACCGCGTCCGGATCCTGCAGCGCCGTCAGCAGCGCATCGGCATGGCGGCGCGGCTCGGGGCCTTCGTCCCAGGGCGCCCAGGTCGCGGTGCGGTTGTTCTCCCACACATGCGGCAGAGGGCGGCCGCGGAAGATCCAGGCCGGGCCTTCGCGGCCGAGCGCCGGATCGCAGGCGTTCTGCGCGCAGTGCACCACGGCGCCGGGCACATAGCCGATCACGGCCGACACCGACGCCGGGAACAGCGTGCCGAGCAGCAGCACCAGCTCGCCGCCGCGCGACTGGCCGCTGAGGGCGACGAAGCCGTGCAGCGGCTTCAGCGTGCGATGCATCCAGGCCAGCGCCGTCTCGAAGTATTCGAGCCGGGTGGCAGAGATGTAGTCCGACAGGCCCGGCGCCTTGAAGTAGCCGAGCGCGAATGCCGCGTAGCCATGCGAGGCATACAGCGCGGCACGCGGCTCGTTGATGCCGCCGCCCGAGCCGTTGAGGATCATCACGGCGGGATGCGGACCGGGCCCGGCGGGCAGGAACAGCGTGCCGACCAGGCCCTCCTCGCGCACTTCGCGGCGCGTCACGCCTGCCGCGGCCAGGCGCTGCACGAAGCCGCCGCGCACCGGTCGGGCGTCGCCGTCGCGCCGCACGAGGATGTCGGTTGCGAGCGCCGCCGCCGGCTCGCCGCCGAACAGCTCGCGCGCACCGGGCGTGTCCGGCACCTGCGACCAGACCAGGCCCATCGCCGACACGCCCTGGTAGCTGCCCGCCACCGGCGCGTCGCGCAAGAGGTCGACCGTGCCTTCGGCATCGGCGACGAAACGCGCCGCCGCGCGCCAAGGCACGCCCGCCCCGCGCAGCGTGCGGCTGGCGATCTCGACCTGCTCGCCCGGCGCCAGGCCATCGAGCGCGATCCGCCGCGGCACGTCGATCAGCGCGTCCTCGGGCGTGATGCTGAGCCTCATGCGCCGGCCTTCACTTGACTTGCGTGACCTGCATCGCGGTCGTGCGGTCGCTCAGCAGCGGCACGACCTTCAGGCCCTTCTTCGCGGCCCAGATGTTCTGGTAGTGGTAGAGCGGGATCTGGCCGACGTCGTCGGTCACCAGCTTGGCGGCATGGCGGAAGATGGCTTCGCGGCGCTTGGCGTCGAACTCGACGGTGGCCGCATCCAGCGCCTTGTCGACCGCCTCGTTGCTGTAGCCGCCCCAGTTGTTCGAACCGCGTCCGCGCTTGGCGTCGGGCGTGGCCAGGGTCTGCAGCAGGCCGTAGCCGGCCTCGCCGGTGCCGTTGCCCCAGGCGATCACGCTGACCGCGTAGTCGTTCTTGGTGGCCCGGCTCGAATACACCGACCAGGGCACCACCTCGACCTTGGTCTTCACGCCGATGCGGCTCCAGAACTGCGCCACCGCCTGCACCGTCTCGGGCGCCTGCGGATAGCGGTCGCCCGGCACGTGGATCGCGATCTGGAAGCCCTGCGGGAAGCCCGCCTCGGCCAGCAGCTTCTTGGCCTGCTCGATGTTGTAGGGAATGGCGGGCACCTCGGGGTTGTAGCCGAAGCTGCCCTTGGGCATCCACTGGTTGGCCTCGGTCACGGTGCCCTGCAGGATGCGGTCGACGATCGCCTTGCGGTTGATGGCGAGCGACAGCGCCTGGCGGACCCTGACATCGAGCAGCGGATTCTTCTCGAGCGGCTTGCCCGCGTTGTCGGTGATGAACTCGTTCGGCCCGGCCTTGAAGTTCGGCTGCAGCAGCAGCACGCGCAGGCCCGGGTAGGTGTAGACGCTGACCTTCGGGTCCTTGCGCAGCTTCTCCACGTCGGTCACCGCGACCTTGTCGATCACGTCGACGTCGCCGGCCAGCAGTGCCGCCGTGCGGGCCGCGCCGTTGCTGATGAAGCGGTAGTTGACCTTCTCCCACAGCGGCTTCGGACCGTAGTAGCCGGGATTGCGCTCGAACACCGTGCGGTCGCCGGGCACGTAGGAGATGAACTTGTAGGGGCCCGAGCCGACGACGGCACGGCCGGCGTTGTAGTCCTCGGTCTTGGACTTCTCGCCGACATGCTTGCTCACGACGTAGATCGATGCGATGTCCAGCGGCAGCATCGGGTTGGGCGTGCTGGTCTTGACGATCAGCGTGGCCGGGTCCTTGGCGGTGGCCGACTCGACCGTGCGCAGCGCGCCCGAATACGAGGCCACGCTGCCCGGCACGCTGCGTGCGCGCTGGAACGAGAACACGATGTCGTCGGCCGTGAAGGGCGAGCCGTCCTGCCACTTGATGTCGGTGCGCAGCTTGAATTCCCAGGTCTTGTCGTCGAGCGCCTTCCAGCTCGATGCCAGCGCGGGCTCCAGCTTGCCGCCGTCCCGCGAATTGATGATCGAGTCCCAGAAGTGCAGCGCCAGCGAACGGTCGCCCGCATGGTTGTTGAGCTCCGGGTCGACCGAGGAGATCGGGTCGGCGAAGCCGATGGACAGCGTCTGGGCGGACGCGGCGACGCCGCTGACGAGCAGCGCGGCGGCAACGATGGGAAGCAGGCGGTTCATGTGGATACCCTCAGGAAGGACAAGTGAAGCAGGGACTCAGTGGGCGTCGTGCAGATGGCACGCGCTCGCGTGATGGATGGCGATGCCGCGCAGCCGCGGCGTCTCGGTGCGGCAGCGCGGCATCGCCTGCGGACAGCGCGGATGGAAGTGGCAGCCGGACGGCGGCGCGATCGGGCTCGGGATCTCGCCGCGGATCGCGCTGAAGCGCGCGCCGCGCGCCTCGATGCTCGGGATCTCGGCCAGCAGCGCCTGGGTATAGGGATGCGCGGGCCGCGCGAACAGCTCGGCCACCGGCGCGCTCTCGACCACCCGGCCGAGGTACATCACGGCCACGCGGTCGCACAGGTGCTCGATCACGCCGAGGTCATGGCTGATGAACAGATAGGCCAGGCCCAGCTGGTCGCGCAGGTCCATGAAGAGGTTCAGGATCTGGGCCTGGATCGACACGTCCAGCGCCGCCACCGCCTCGTCGCTCACCAGCATCGACGGCTGCACCGCCAGCGCGCGGGCGATGCCGATGCGCTGGCGCTGGCCGCCGCTGAACTGGTGCGGGTAGCGGTGGCGCAGCGCGGGGTCGAGCCCGGCGCGCTGCAGCTGGGCGCAGACGTAGTCGTCCAGCCCGGCGGCGTCGGTCAGGCCATGCAGCAAGGCGGCCTCGCCGACGATGCGCGAGACGCGCAGCCGCGGGTTCAGGCTCGCATACGGATCCTGGAACACCATCTGGATGCGCAGCCGCGCGGCCAGCTGCTCGGCCGGCGTGAAGTCCGCGGCCGGCGTGCCGCCCACGATCACTTCGCCTTCGGTGGGCCTGAGCAGGCCGGCCGCGATGCGGCCCAGGGTCGACTTGCCGCAGCCGGATTCGCCGACCAGCCCGACCACTTCGCCGGGCCGCACCGACAGGTCGACGCCGTCGACCGCATGCGTGACGACCGGCGGCCGGCTCCAGCCGACGCTGCGCAGCGCGCGCCCCACCACACCGGGCGGCGGCGTGGCGCCGAAGCGCTGCGCGACCTGCCGCAATGCGATCAGCGGCGGCGCCTGGTCGTTGGCCGCCGGCGCCCGCGGCGCAACCGGCAGGCGCACCGCTGCCGGCTGCGCCGGCCTGCCCTGCTGCGGATGGAAGCAGCGCACCTGGTGCCAGGGTGCCTCGTGGCGCGGCCGCGAGATCTCCGGGCGCGTTTCGCAGGCCGCGTCCGCATGGGGGCAGCGCGGCGCGAAGGCGCAGCCGGCCGGCATCTTCAGCAGGCTGGGCGTCATGCCCTGGATCTGCCGCAGCCGCGCGCCGCGCTCGTTGGCGCCGGGCAGGCTGTCGATCAGGCCGCGGGTGTAAGGATGGCGGGGATGGTCGAGCACGTCGTCCACCGTGCCGTGTTCGACGATGCGCCCCGCGTACATCACGGCGATCTCGTCGGCCAGGCCGGCCACCACCGACAGGTCGTGGCTGATCCAGATCAGCGACGTGCCGGTCTCGCGCACCAGCTTCTGCACTTCGGAGAGGATCTGCGCCTGGATCGTCACGTCCAGCGCCGTGGTCGGCTCGTCCGCGATGATCAGGTCGGGGCCGTGCAGCATCGCGATGGCGATCGCCACCCGCTGGCGCATGCCGCCCGAGAGCTGGTGCGGGTAGGCGCGCAGCCGCTCGTCCGGGCTCGGGATGCCCATCCGCCCCAGCGTGTCGCGGGCATGGCGGCGCGCCTCCTCCGCCGAGACCCGCCGGTGCGCCTGCACCGCCTCGATCATCTGCGCATCGACCCGCAGCACCGGGTTGAGCGTGGCCATCGGGTCCTGGAAGATCATCGCGATGCGGTTGCCGCGCAGCGCGCGCCGTTCGCCGGCCGCCAGCTGCGTCAGGTCGCGGCCCTGGAACAGCACCTGGCCGCCCTCCACCCGGCCCGGCGGATCGACCAGGCCCATGATCGAGAAGCCGGTCACCGACTTGCCGGAGCCCGACTCGCCCACCAGCCCCAGCACCTTGCCGCGGCCCAGCGTGAACGACACGCCGTCGACCACCGGCAGCACGCCGGCGCGCGTGTGGAAGCGCGTCTGCAGATTGCGCACTTCCAGCGTCGGCAGTTCGAGTTCGGGCGCGAGAACGGCGCTCATTTCTGCAACCTCGGGTTGAGCACGTCGCGCAGCTGGTCGCCGACCAGGTTGATCGCGACGATGGCGGCCAACAGGGCGACGCCGGGAAAGAAGCTGATCCAGTACTCGTTCGACAACAGGTACTGGTAGCCGTTGGAGATCAGCAGGCCGAGCGAGGGCTCGGTGATCGGCACGCCCAGCCCCAGGAACGACAGCGTCGCCTCCAGCGTGATGGCGCGCGCGATCTGCAGCGCGCCGATGACCAGCAGCGGCGGCAGGCAGTTCGGCAGGATGTGGCCGGTGAGGATGCGCCAGCGCGGAATGCCCTGCCCCTGCGCCGCATCGACGTACTCGCGGCGCGCCTCGACCAGGGCCTGGCCCCGCGCGGTGCGCGCGTAGTAGGCCCATTCGAGCAGCACCAGCGTCAGCATGACGTTGCCCACGCCCTTGCCGACGTAGGCCAGGATCATCAGCGCCATCAGGATGGTCGGGAACGACAGCAGCAGGTCGACCAGCCGCATCAGCAGCGCGTCGACCTTGCCGCCCGCGTAGGCGGCCACGAGTCCGACCAGCGTGCCGACCACCGCGGCGATCAGTGCCGAGCCGACGCCGACCGTCAGGCTGATGCGCAGCCCGTAGATGATGGCCGAGTACAGGTCCCTGCCCTGCCCGTCGGTGCCGAGCCAGTAGGTGTAGCCGCCTTCGCTGCTGTGCGAACCGGGCGGCAGGCGGGCGTCGAGCACGTCCAGCTGCAGCAGGTCGTAGGGGTTCTGCGGCGTGATCCAGGGCGCCAGCAGCGCAGCCAGCACCACGATGCCCAGCACCACCAGGCCGCCCACCGCGATGCGCGAATGCAGGAAGTCGGCGGCGACCCGCCACCAGATCGAGCGCTCGTCGTAGGTCTTCGCCACGCTCACGCCGCTCATCGGGCACCTTCCAGCCGCACCCGCGGGTCCAGCAGCTTGTAGAGCAAGTCCACGATCAGGTTCAGCGTCACGAAGATCACGACCACCACCATCAGGTAGGCCACCACCACCGGCCGGTCGAGCGAGTTGATGCTGTCGAGGATCAGCTTGCCGGCCCCCGGCCAGGCGAAGATGGTCTCGGTGACCACCGCGTAGGCGATGGTCGCGCCCAGCTCCAGCCCGAGCACCGTGACCAGCGGGATCATGGTGTTGCGCATGACGTGCATCAGCATCACGCGGGTCGGCGAGAGGCCCTTGGCGCGCGCGAACTTCACGAAATCCTGCGGCAGCACCTCGCGCACGCCGGCGCGCGTGAGCCGCAGCACCAGCGATATCTTGAACAGCGCGAGATTGAAGGCCGGCAGCAGCAGGTGCTGCAGCCCGTCGAGCGTCAGCCAGGACCACTGCACGCCGAACAGCGCACGGGTCTCGCCGCGGCCGCTGGCGGGCAGCCAGCCCAGCTGCACGCTGAACACCATGATCAGCATCAGCGCCACCCAGAAGGCCGGCAGCGAGAAGCCGACGATGCTGGTGGCCATCAGCGTGCGCGACACCGGGTGCTCCGGCTTCATGCCCGCGAACAGCCCCAGCGGCACGCCGACCACGATCGCCATCAGCAGCGCCGCGAAGGCCAGCTCCATGGTCGCGGGCAGGCGCTGCAGGATCAGGCGCACCGCGTCCTCCTGGTAGACGAAGCTGCGGCCCAGGCTGCCGTGCAGCGCGCCGTCGACGAAGGCCAGGTACTGGCGCCACAGCGGCTGGTCGAGCCCGAGCCGCGCGATGGCGGCGAGCCGTTCCTGCTGGTTCATGTCCTCGCCGATCAGGATGTCGATCGGGTTGCCGATGGCGTGCAGGCCGATGAAGACGATCAGCGTCATCGCCACCACCACGAGCAGCGCCTGCAGCAGGCGGCGCAGCAGCCAGCCGGTCACTTCGGCCCCCACGCTCGGCACTGCGTGTCCTCGCTGCCCCCCGAGGGGGCGCGAGCTTGCTTGGGGCGGCCCGGCGCGGCGCTCACCGGGCGACCTCGCGGTCGGCCGCCTCGACGTACGGCGGCAGCACCGAGGGCGTCCATTCGTCGCCATCGAGCTCAGGCTCCGCATAGCGTTGCATGGCGGCGAAGTGCAGCTCGGCGTCCTCGCTCAGCAACTTGGCCGCGAGGCCGCGCGCCAGCCGCTGGGCACCGTCGGTGATCTGCGGGATGTCGCCGGCCGCGGCGCCGTGCGAGAGCGAGGCGGCGTAGTTGAAGCAGTGCACGCGCTCCAGCCCCGGGCAGGCGCCCGGCGTCTTCGGCTGGAACTCGAACAGCGGGCCGAGGTCGGGCGACTCGGCCAGTTCGGTGTCGGCCGTGCCCTCGGGCGGTGCGAAGCGGTCCTGCCAGACCCGCACCTGCGGCGCGAAGGCGGCGAACTCGGGACGCAGCGCCCAGTCGGTGCGGAAGCCGGTGCTGAAGACCACGAAGTCGACCGCCAGCGGGCCCCGGCTGGTGTCGAGCCGCAGCACGCCGTCGGCCCGCCGGACGGCGCCGAGCACCGAGGTGCCGAGCTGGAAATGGGCCGCGGCATGGCGCGACACGCGCAGCGTGCTGCCGTGCGGCGGCGGCACCTGCTGGACGTTGATGTAGTGGCGCATGCGCCATTTCCACTCGTCCGGCAGCTGCCAGAAGCCATGCACCATCCCCGGGCTGCCCGCGCCCTTGCCCTTGTTGACGCGCGGCAGGTCGGCGCGCCGGATCAGCAGGTCGACCCGCCCGGCACCGGCTTCGAGCGCCGAGGCGGCGGCGTCCATCGCCGAGGCCCCGCCGCCGACCACCGCGACGCGCCGGCCCCGCAAGCTTTCGGCGTCCCAGAGATCGGACGAATGGGCCCATCGATCGCGTGGCAGCGCGGCCGCCCAGTCGGGCACCCAGGCGCCGCCCAGGCCGTCGCGGCCAGTGGCGAGCACCACGTGGCGCGCCTGGACGCTGTAGGCCCTGCCATCGGCCGTGCCGTCCACCAGGTCGAGCTGCACCACGCCGTCGACGCGCGGCAGCACCGCCCGCACCTGCTGTTCGTTGCGCACGTCGAGGCCCAGCACGCTGCGATACCAACGCAGGTATTCGGCCCACTGCAGGCGCGGGATCTTGTCGAGCGCGTCCCAGGCCGCCAGCCCGAACTGGGCCTCGAACCAGGCGCGGAAGGTCAGCGCCGGCAGGCCCAGCGCAGGGCCGGTGAGTTCCTTGGGCGAGCGCAGCGTCTCCATCCGCGCGGTCGTGGCCCAGGGCCCTTCGAAGCCGGCCGGCGAACGGTCGTAGATGCGGGCGCGCAGGCCCAGGTGCGTGAGCGTCGCCAGCAGGGCCAGGCCCGCCATGCCGCCGCCGACGATGGCCACGTCCAGCGGCGCCTCGCCCGGCCCGTCCTTCAAGGGCACCCAGGGCTTGGCGGGCAGGCCGAGCCAGGCCAGGTCCTGGCGCAGGCGTGCCTCGAGCGCCGCCAGCCCGGCGGGCGCTTCGGCGATCGGTGGTGGGAGCTTGGCCTTCATCGCGGATGCTTTCAGAAAGAAGTGTCGTCGCCGGACGGCCGCGCAGCGTCGCCATAGACGCTCTGCAACAGGGCCGCATGGGCGGAGGGATCGTGGCGCACGAAATGCGGCAGGGCGCTGGCGGCTTCGAGCAGCGCGTCGATCAACGCGCGCACGGGCGGCGTGACCGGCCGGGCCTGGGGCGTGACCACGCCGAAGATGAAAGGGATGTCGGTGTCCAGCGGCCGCACCGCCAGGCCCTCCATCGGGGCGCCGCGGGCGGTCAGCGGCTCCAGCACCGCCACGCCGAGGCCGGCCCGCGCGAGCGCTTGAGCGTTGACCGAGGAGTTGGTCTCGATCAGCGCGGCCTGTTGCGTCGGCGGGTGGCCGGCGCGCGCCAGGGTGGCGTCGAGCCGGCGGCGCAGGCGAAAGGGATTGCTCATCGTGATGAGCCGGCGCTGCGCCAGCGCCGCCAGAGGCACCACCGCGTGGGCGGCCAGCGGATCGTCGTGCGGCAGCACGGCCACGCAGGGCATCTCGCCGATCCAGTGCACGTCGAGGCCGCGATGCTCCAGTGGCAGGCTGCTGGCGCCGAGCTGGACTGCGCCGCTGAGCACCGCATGGACGACCTGTTCGGGCGAGGCGCTGCGCAGCTGGATCGGCGCGGCGCCGGCCTGCGCTTCCAAGCGCTGCAAGGCCTGCGGCAGCAGTCCGACCGCCAGCGCGGAGGTGGCGGCCAGCACCAGGGGCTGCGCGTTGCCGCGCGCGATCTCGGCCGCGCGCAGATGGATCTGCTGGAGGCCGCCCAGGGCGCGCTCCACGTCTTCATAGAGCAGGAAGCCCTGCTCGCTGGGCGTCACGCGGGGACCATGGCGGGTGAACAGCGCATAGCCGATCTCGGCTTCGAGTTCCTGCACCAGCCTGGACACCGCCGGCTGCGAACGCGCCAGCAGCCGGGCGGCGCCAGTGACGCTTCCGGTCGACATGACGGCGGCGAAGGCCTCAAGCTGGCGCAGTTCCATGGGTTTGACTATCCATATTGATAATCATCAGGCATTTATCATGCCATTTACAAATACTTCCTTTCCATAAGCTTAGAGGGGAACTGTCTTAGTTACCGCGAAAATCGAAAAAATGTCGATGATCCGCCAAAACAGAAGGGAGGCGTCGAAGGCCGAGGGGCGGGCTGGCGGGTGATGCAACCAGGAGTGAAGATGTCGTTCGCAGCATGTCTCGACAAGATCCGGGCCGGCACCCCTGTCCGATGGTCGTCTCAACCCCACGCAGGAGGGCCTCCCAATGACAAACTCACTGCAGCGCATCAGTGCCATGAGCCTGTTCGTCGAAGACCTGCAGGCCGCCAAGACCTTCTACCAGGCCGTATTCGGCGTTCAGGTGATCTTCGAGGACCAGAACTCGGTGGCGGTCGGTTTCGAAAACCTGATCGTCAACCTGCTGAAGGTCGACAGCGCCCGCGAGCTCGTCCAGCCTGGCCGCGTGGCCGCGGCAGATGCCGGCTCCCGCTTCCAGCTCAGCATCTGGGTCCCTGACGTCGATGCGGTCTGCCGCGCGTTGCAGCAACGCGGCGTGACCTTGCTGGCCGGCCCTGTCGACAAGCCCTGGGGCATGCGCTGCGCGAGCTTCGTCGATCCCGCGGGCCACAGTTGGGAAGTGGCAGCGAAGATCCATCCGGCGTAGCGACCGCGCCACGCCGGGACCGTCCTCAGCCGACGCCTGCGCGCCCCCGCGCATGCGATTCGGCCAGGCACTGCGCGAACAGCTGCGCGGCGCGCGAAGGCTGCGGTGCGCGGCGCACGATCGCCACGAACCTGCAGTCGTAGTGGAAGCGGTCCGGCCGCACGGCCCGCAGCTGGCCGCGGCGCTCGAAAGCCTCGGCGTAGTGGTCGGGCAGGAAGCCCAGGAAGCGCCCCGAGAGGATCAGCGTGGCGATCGCCTCCTGGTCGAATCCGGTCGCCGTACGGACCAGCCGCGCCTGGTGGCTCAGTTCCATGTTGGGCGAGTGGTAGCCGAGTCCGGCGAAGGCATGACCCTTGAGGCGCGCCCAGGTGAGCCCGCCGTGGGGACCGTCGAACAGCGGATGCCCGGCGCCGCAGTAGAGCAGCATCTTCTCGCCGAACAGGTCGGTGTAGGCCAGGCTGGCCGAGCTGCGGTGCGCCGGGATCACGCCGACGTGGAAGCCGCCGTCGATGATGCCGCGCTCGATCGCATTGATGGTCGCCACGTGCATGCTCAGGCTCACGTCCGGCGCGCGGTCGTTGAAGCGCGCGATGGCATCGCCGATGCGCGCCTCGGGGTTGGTGGCGGTCTTGTCGAACACCGCGACCTCGAGCCGGCCGCCCATGCGCTGGTGGATGTCATCGATGCTTTCGCGAAAGACATCGACCGACGCCAGCAGGCGCAGCGTCTCGCGATAGACGCGCTCGCCTTCGGGCGACACCGCGAAACCGCCGCGCCCACGCCGGCACAGCACGACGCCCAGCCGCGTTTCGAGATCCTTGACGTGGCGGCTGACCGTCGAGGTTCCGATGTTGAGCTCGAGCTCGGCGGCGGCCATGCCGCCGCACTCCACGACGCTCTTGAAGACCCGCAGCAGGCGCAGGTCCATGTCGCTGAGATGGCCCAGCACGGCCTTCGATCTGGAAGCCTTCGTTACTTTCATGATTCGTCAAGTGAACATTGATATTGGTGCCTTTGACGAAGTATGAAGGCTGCCAAGAATGATCGCCCAACCACTCGACGCCGCCTGCCCCGCGGGAAGATCCCATGACCGTCCTGACACCCCCTTCGCCTGCGCTGACGCCCGTGGTGCGCACCGACGCCGCCTGGCTCGACGCCCACTGGATGCCCTTCACCGCCAACCGGCAGTTCAAGGCCGATCCGCGGATGATCGTGGAAGCCCGCGGCGCCTACTTCACCGACGCCGACGGCCGCAAGATCTTCGACGGCCTGTCGGGCCTCTGGTGCTCGGGGCTGGGCCACGGCCGCCCCGAGATCACCGAAGCCGTGAGCCGGCAGATCGCCAGGCTCGACTACGCGCCGGCCTTCCAGCACGGGCATCCGCTGTCCTTCGAACTGGCCAACAAGCTCAAGGAACTGACGCCCGAAGGCCTCGACTACGTCTTCTTCACCGGCTCGGGCTCGGAGGCCGCCGACACCTCGCTCAAGATGGCGCGCGCCTACTGGCGGGCCCGGGGCCAGGCGAGCAAGACGCGCCTGATCGGCCGCGAGAAGGGCTACCACGGCGTCAACTACGGCGGCATCTCGGTCGGCGGCATCGGTGCCAACCGCAAGCTGTTCGGGCAAAGCATCGAAGCCGACCACCTGCCGCACACGCAGCTCGCCGACAACGCGTTCAGCCGCGGCATGCCGGACCACGGCGCGGCACTGGCCGAGCGCCTGCTCGACCTGATTGCGCTGCATGACGCGTCGAACATCGCGGCGGTGATCGTCGAGCCCTTCTCTGGCTCCGCCGGCGTCGTGGTGCCGCCGCAGGGCTATCTGCAGCGCCTGCGCGAGATCTGCACGGCCCACGACATCCTGCTGATCTTCGATGAGGTCATCACGGGCTTCGGCCGCTGTGGCGCGATGACCGGCGCCGACGCCTTCGGGGTCGTGCCCGACATCATGAACGTGGCCAAGCAGGTCACCAACGGGGCCCAGCCGCTCGGCGCCGTGATCGCCAGCAAGGCCATCTACGACACCTTCATGGCGGTCGGCGGGGCCGACTACCTGCTCGAGTTCCCGCATGGCTACACCTATTCCGCCCACCCGGTGGCTTGCGCCGCGGGCATCGCTGCCCTCGAGGTCCTGCAAAAGGAAAGGCTGGTCGAACGGGTCGCGGCGCTGGCGCCTTTCTTCGAGGCGGCGGTCCACAGCCTGAAGGGAAGCCGGCACGTCGTCGACATCCGCAACTACGGCCTGGCCGCAGGCATCACGCTGGCGGCGCTGCCGGGCGAGCCGGCGCGCCGCCCCTACGAGGTGGCCATGGCGTGCTGGCGCAAGGGCTTCTACGTGCGCTACGGCGGCGACACGATCCAGCTCGCCCCGCCCTTCATCGTCGAGAAGGCCGAGATCGAGCGGCTGGTCAGCGCGCTGGGCGAGGCATTGGCCGAGACCGCCTGAGCCTCGAAGGTCGCGCGCTGGACCCAGGTGGTGAAGGACGAGAACATCGCGCCGCCGCCGAACTGACAGGCACCTTGGCAGCTAAACCCAGATCTGCAGCACGTAGTCGAACGGCGCCTGCCCGTTGAAGAGGTCGACCCGCTGCAGCACGATGCGCAGCGCGCCGCCCGCGTCGCGCGCCAGCGTGTGCCGGTAGGTGCCGCCGAAATGCCGTACCGTGTCGCGGCGCAGCTCCATCAGATGGAAGCGCGAGCGCACATGGAAAGTCGCGCCGTCCACCGACTCGATCGCGACATTGCCGACGATGTGATTGGTCTCCCACATCGGTGCCTGCGACCATGCGTTGGGGTGCGAGACGCGGCCCTTGCGGATCTCCATCATCAGCTTGTCCTCGGCGAAGATCGAGGGCGAACCCTCCCACTCGGTCTGCTCGAGCGTGACCGGCATCCAGTAGACGCCGCGGTCGTCGAACAGGTCCATCCACGCCTGCCACAGCTTGCGGTCGAGCAGCTCGGCCTGCAGGTAGAGCAGCTGCTCGACCTCGCGCTGCAGGTCGCTGTCCACGACCAGGCCGGCACGCGGCACGGCCTGCGCGGCAGGCGCGGCGCCGAGCTGCGGTGCGCGCGGCGAGTGGTCGGGTGCGAGCACCTGCGCGCCGGTGGGCGCATCGCCGCTCGCGGCCTCGATCACCACGTCCTGCGCGAGCAGGTGCTCGAAGTCGGGTCCGGCGTTCGGGATGGCGGCGCTCGGGCTGTCGGAAGATGGCTGGCTCATGACGTGGCTCCTGCACTACGAAGCCATGTAGGTCGACCAGGCGCGAAACTGGCTTCGCATCACCGCCTCGGAAGTTCCGTGGCTGGAATAGGTCACGCCGCCCTCCTCGCGGTCGTCGCCGAAGTAGCGATGGAAGCTGACCCAGTCGCCGCCATTCGACTGCAGACCCCACTGCCCCTTGGTCCAGTTCTCGAGGTCGTCGGCATTGATCATCGTGGCTGGAGAATTCACGAGGTTGTAGTACCAGAGGCTGCGGCGATAGATGGCCTCGGGCGCACCCTTGAGGCGGAAGTGCCAGATCTCCGACAGCGTCTTGTCGGGCGCGATCGGCCGCAGGCAGCGCAGCTGCTGCAAGGGCGACTGCACCGACAGGTAGGGATAGATCAGCACGTGATGAATGCTGCGCGACAGGTATTCCTCGGCGCGTTGCTCGCCGTAGGCCTGCTTCAGCAGTGCCTCGTGCGCGAGCGTGTCGGGGTCCTGCGGGCGCAGGCCCATGTAGGCCTTCAGGATGCCGTGTCCGCGCGGGAAATTGATCGTCTGCACCGAGTCCCACTGCTCGAAGCTCGACGCGAAGGCCGAGAGGTAGTGGTAGTACAGCGGCACCTTCTCCTGCTGCGCCTTCAGCCGCTTCTCGACCCGCCCGGCCGCGATGCCGGTCGACTGGTGCGTGACCGAGGGATGCAGCGCGTCAAGCTGGTTCTCCATGAAGAACTTCCAGTTCGAATGCTGGATCACGCGATGGCAGATCGGCACCACCTCCACCTCGCCGACCGGCGAGCGGTCGCACATGTCGTCGAAGGCGACGCGCGCCTCGCCGAGGAATTCCTTCAACGAAGGGCCGTCGTGCGAGAGGCTGGCGAAGACGAAGCCCCGATAGCTCTCCACGCGCGCTGCGCGCTTCACGCCGCAGTCGGGGTTGTCGCGCGTCATGCGCGTGCCTTCATAGCCCTGGGCCAGCGGGATTGCACGCACGCTGCCGTCCAGGTGGAAGCTCCACGCGTGGTAGGAGCAGACGATGCTGTGCCCCGTGTTGCCCTTCAGGTTGCCCACGAGTTGCACGCCACGATGCGGGCAGCGGTTGTGCAGAACCTGCACCGAGCCGTCGGCCTGCCGCACCATGAACATCGGCTGGCGGCCGATGGTGACGGCGTGGTAGTCGCCGGGATTCGGCACCTGCGACAGGTGGCCGCAGTAGACCCATATGCGCTCCCAGATCTTCTCCATCTCGGCATCGAAGATCGCGGCATCGGTGTAGACGGTCTTGTGAACGCGGTCGGGCTCGACCAGCGCATCGAGGTTCATCATCGACTGCCCCCTTGTTGCCTAACGCCCGGCGGCACCACCACCGGGTCCGCCGCCCGCACCACCGGCCCCGCCCGCGCCACCACCGGCGCCGCCCCCGGGGCCAGCCCCTGCTCCGCCACCCCCGCCGGCGCCGCCGGGGCCACCGGGGCCACCTCCAGGACCGGCTCCGGCCCCAGGTCCGCCTCCTGCTCCTGCTCCTGCTCCTGCTCCTGCTCCTGCTCCTGCTCCTGCTCCTGCTCCTGCTCCGGCACCAGCGCCAGCACCCGCTCCGGCTCCCCCGCCAGCGCCACCACCCGCTCCCGCTCCGCCACCCGCTCCAGCACCGGCCCCTCCACCTGCCCCGCCACCACCACCACCGGCGCCCCCACCACCTCCCGCACCACCACCAGCACCACCACCAGCACCAGCGCCTGCACCGGCACCTCCACCTCCACCTCCACCTGCGCCTCCACCGCCCGAGCCGCCGCCGCCTGCTCCGCCACCATCAGCCTGGCTCGCAGGCCCACCACCGCTCGCCACGGCCATGCCACGCAGCGCAGTCCAGCCCGTTCCTCGGGTGCTGGCGAGCGATGTTCCGGTGGCCGCCGATGGCTGCGTCCCCGGGCCAGCCGACTGGGTCGTGCTGGCGCAAACGGCCTCGCCGAAGGGGTTGTAGCGATCACAGGGCAGATTGCCTACGGCCCTGGACGCGATTCCCGAGCGAACCGCCTGCGAGGTCTCGGGCGGCCCCGCTCGCACCGGTGCAGCCTCGGCGGCAGCTGATGGGAGAGGCGCGAGCGGCGCCCGGGGAGCGCTCTCGAACGTGGTCGCCGCCTCGCGTCGCTTCGGCGCCGAGGCGACGACCTGGACGCGGCGCCGGGGGCTCGACAACGGCTTGGCGACAGGGCGATCCGGGCTGGCGGACACTTCGGCCCCGGTCGTCTCCTGACTCGCGGCCTCCACCGGTGGGTCTGCGTGAGCATCGGCTCGGGGCTCCGGGCCCGGCAGTGACACGTCGGTCATCGTCGCAGCGACGGGGCTCTGCGGCGCCTCCTCGGGCGCGGATGCAGGCGGCATCTGCAACGACACGGGCGGCGAGTTCGAGACTGTCGACACCGGGTCCGGGATCGCGACCGCGACCGCGTCTCGAGTCTCAGGCGCCGTCTGAATGAGGCGCTGTGGCGAACTCGGGACCGGCGCCTCCCGGACCGCCCGGGTCGAATGCCAATACACGACACCCGCGGACGACACCAAGAGGACGAACAACAGCGACAGCAGCGGGATGGCGGCCCGCGGAGCCAGCGCGAGCCATGGGCCTCGCTTTGGCACTGGCACCGTCTTTCGAAGCGATGCGCGCGCAACCACGCGGTCCAGCGGTCTGGACGGTGGCATGGCCCCCGCCGCGCGCGCATCCGGCAACGTCGGAAGGAAGGCCCCAGCGTCGAAGCGCAGGCCTGAGAACTTGCCCGCGCAGCCACGGCAATATCTGGCGCGGTCCTTGTTGGCCGTGTGGCACGAGTCGCAGTACTTCGTCATTTCCGGGGCTCCTGCGGTACTTCGTGCGCAGTCACGGCGCCGACAAGAGGAGCGCCGCCGAGACCGGCATCCCATGCGCTCTACAGGCAGTCGGGGCGTCGAAGCATCGCGACCTTCGCGTTCGCGCCCCGCCATGCCGCGCACGGAACGGCGATGGGCTTGAATCCCGAGTCACAAAGTTGGCTGTTGGCGCCGCAGTTACCCTGGACATCGCGCTCCCCCAGTGAATTGTGATCAGCTCACATTGAACCCCTTTCTCGCAAAAGGAGGGGCCGTTCTCGCGAGCAGGGGCCTTGGACATTTGGTAACCAAGCGTTACGGAATTCCCAGCAGCGTGGGATGATCCATTTCATGGACGTGGAGCCGATCCGGTCCTAAAGACTCCAAGGCTTCCTCGATACGAAGTGACCCTACGTCGCGTTCTGCTTGTGATCGCCTTCCTGGTCGCCACGGGTGCCTGGATTGCCGTCGTCTATTGGATGACGGGGATGGAACGCAAGGAGGCGGCCTACCTGGACATCGACCTCGCGGAGATTCCGACGGGCAGCCCGAAGTTCTACACCTTCCAACGTACACCCCTGGCCCTCGTGCGAACCACCGATGCGATGCTCGATGACCTTGAGGCGCAAACCGCCCACACCTGGAACCATCGTCCGATCGCGGCCGGGCGTCCATCGTTCTTCATCTACTCCCTGCTGAGCCCGGCCGACGGATGCGAGGTGGAACACCTGCCCAAGGGCGCGGACCGCTACGCGCCGGTGCGCCCGTGGCAAGGCGGCTATCACGATCCGTGCCGTTTTGCCGAATGGGACTACGCTGGCCGCGCGATCAAGCAGTACGCGGACCAGGACGCGCGGCTGCTGCAGATGGCCGACCTGGATATTCCGGACTTCGAAGTCAGGGATCACCACATTCTGCGGATCACGCGTGCTCCGAAGCGATAGTCGAGATCAGTCCACCAACCGCGCTTCTTCCGGCATCCCTGCCTTGCGAAGACCTTCGGTCAGCAAGTCCAGATCCGCTGCGCGCCAGTAGGCTGCGATGGCCCGCACCGATGCCATCGAGAATCCGGGACTGATGCGCCAAACCTCCGCCAAGGCCTCGTGCGCAAGGGTGTCCTCACCCAGCTGGCCATGGCACGCGGCGAGAAAGAAATGCGCGGGTAACGATTCGGGATTGTGGGCGACGCTTCGCTTGATGAACTGCACGGCATCCTGGAAACGACGCATCAAGAAACAGGCGTGGCCAATGTAGGGGCAGGCTCGGATCGAGGCTCTTGGCCAACTCCGCCAATTCGAAGGCCCGCTCCAGCGCTCCCGGTAAACCGGAAAACAAATCGTGCAGGTAGAAGTGTGACGCCGCCCGGTTCGGCAAGAACCTGCAGCCGCGCCGCGATGTTCACTCCATCGCCGTACACCGTACCGTCGGCCTTTTCGATCACGTCGCCCAGGTGCACGCCGATGCGAAAGTGCATGCAACGGTCTTCGGGCAAGCCGGTCGCGAGCCCCGCCAGGTCTCGCTGCGCTGCGAGTGCCGCCGTGACGGCACCCGCGGCGCTATCGAACACCGCCAGCACCGAGTCGCCTGCCGTATCGATCACGCGTCCGCCGTGCAAGACGACATGCTCGCGGAAAACCGCGCGCGCGGCGCGGAGCGCCGCGACGGTGCCGCGCTCATCAAGCGACATCAGGCGCGAATAGCCTGCGGCGTCCGCGGCCAGGATGGCCAGAAGGCGACTGCGCAGGTCCGGCGTTTGCATGGGGACATTGTGGCGGATCGCCTCGCTCGTGGGCCAATGCTGCCGCAGCCAGGCCGGTTCGAAGTCTCGCTGTGATGGATGCCGCCGCCGATGCATGAATGTCCGGCGTTCGCCCACGCGAAAGTCGGCAAAGGGGGCTAGTTCGAACCCTTCGAACACTTCACCTTCATCTCCGAGCAGAACAAAAGGATGCGTTCGAGGATGAGCGATGAGACGTTCTGGTCGCCCGTGTGGGCAGACGTGATCAGGATTTGAGAAAGCTTGTCCGATAGTGCGTTGACCTGCAGCCCCGCGATCTGGACGTTGTTCGTGAACTGGATGGAGCGCCCTTGCTGGTCTTGGCCAGTGATCCGCAACTGAGGCTGGGCACTGAGGTTGCGGAGTGCGACGGCGTAGACTTTCTCGGCAGGAACCTCAACCACCACGGCGGCGGTGTCGTACGCAACGCCGCCGTTGCCTTGCTGTTGCGACATCTGCTCCACCCGACCGATGACGTGCCGAGCGATGAAAGCAATTTGCGCGTGGACGTGCGTGGTCCATGCCATGGCAGCAATCATTGCAAGCCACAGAACAGGTCTTGCCCAATGCATCTGAGACTTCATTTGAGTTGGTGACTGGCGACAGGCACTTTCACATTGGGGGGCGGATCTCGAATTTGCTACGGTGGATTGTGGCAACTGCTCTTCGCTCTGTCCATATGCGTGCACGACGAGCGCCTGGCAGCGAGAACACTAGGCGAACTCGGCGTGCAGTTGCGTTCTCCGAGTTGCCGGCATCTCCCCACATTTGAGGAGATGGCCTGTGGCTGCCCTGCCGCGGGCACTGCGACTGGGGCCGCACTGCCCGGCAGGCCTTCCGCGCGACATCCTGGGCGGCTTCCTGTCGCCCGACGAAAGCGAGCCGTACGGGCGTCCGGTCGGCGTCGCGATCGGGCCCGACGGCGCGCTGCTGGTGGCTGACGACGTGGGCGACGTCATCTGGCGCGTCACCGCCAGCGGCGCGGACTAGTCCAAAAGGCCCGCCACCTGCTCACGGTTCGGGTCTACACGCTCGACAGCGCCCAGCCCCGGTCCTATAGTCCGACTTCTCTTGGGTCACGAACAGCCGCAGGAGAGATCCGCGGCTTGCCGGCGGTGCAAGAGATTTCGACAGTTGTGCATATCCAATAATCCAGGAGACGCAATGAACAAGTCGCTTCTCAAGTTTGTCGGCGCAGCATTGGCGGCGCTTCTCGTCGCCGCACCGGCGATGGCCCAGAAGAAGACCCTGGCGGTCGTGGTCAAGGGTCTGGACAACCCCTTCTTCACCGTGCTCGGCGACGGCTGCGCGCTCTGGAACAAGGAAAACCCAAGCTCCGAATACACCTGCCTCTACACCGGGCCGGCATCGAGCGCGGACGAGGCCGGCGAAGTGCAGATCGTCGAAGACCTCATCAACAAGGGCGTGGCGGGCATCGCCATTTCGCCCTCCAACGCGCCGGCCATGGCCACCATGCTCAAGGCCAAGGCACCGAAGATGCCGATCATGACCATCGACGCCGATCTTGCCGCGGCCGACCGGTCGCTGCGCAAGACCTACCTGGGCACCAACAACTACGACATGGGCGTGCTGATGGCCAAGCACCTCAAGCAGCTCAATCCCAAGGGCGGCACGGTTTGCATGCAACTGGGCAACGTGGCCGCCGACAACATCAATGCCCGTGCAGCCGGCTTCCGCGACACCATTGCCGGCAAGAAGGGCGTCGATCGGCTGAAGGGTGACGGCGGCTGGACCGAGATCGACGGCTGTCCGCTCTTCACCAATGACCAGATCGACCTGGCCAACCAGCAGATGTCGGACGTGTTCACCAAGAATCCGAAGCTCAATGCCTTCATCCTCGTGGGGGGCTGGGCGCAGTTCGGTCCGTCCGCGTATGCACAGGTGACGGACCAGGTGATGGCCAAGCTGAAGTCCAAGGAGCTGATCATCATCGCCGGTGACACGTTGCCGCCGCAGCTCGACGCGCTGAAGAATGGCCGCAGCCATGCGCAGATCGGCCAACGCCCCTTCGAAATGGGGCATCGCGCGCCCGCCGTGCTGATCGACCTCATTGGTGGCAAGAAGGTCGCCGACCCGCTCTACACCGGGCTGGACGAATGCGTGCCGACCAATCTGGACAAGTGCCCGGCGAAGTAGTCGCATGGCTGTTCTGGAGCTCGCCCGGGTCTCCAAGCATTTCGGCGCCATCCAGGCGCTCATCGACGTCTCGCTGCGCATCGAGCCCGGCGAGGTCGTCGGCCTGATGGGCGACAACGGCGCCGGCAAGTCGACGCTGGTGAAGATCGTCGCGGGCAACTACCCGCCCAGCGACGGCACGGTGATGATGGAAGGCCGCACGGTGGCCTTTCACAAGCCGGCCGACGCGCGCGGCGAAGGCATCGAGATCGTCTACCAGGACCTCGCCCTGTGCGACAACCTGACGGCGGCCGAGAACGTCTACCTCGGGCGCGAACTCACGCGCGGCTTCGGCCCCGTCAAGGTGCTGGACTATCGCGCCATGTTCAAGCGCGCGGCCGAACTCTTTGCCGAGTTGAAGTCGGAGACACGGCCGCGCGACCTGGTGCGCCGGATGTCCGGCGGCCAGCGGCAGGCGGTGGCCATCGCGCGCACACGCCTGGCCGATCCGAAGATCGTGCTGATGGACGAGCCCACGGCCGCCATCAGCGTGCGCCAGATCGCCGAGGTGCTGAACCTGATTCGGCGCCTGCGAGAGCACGGCATCGCGGTGGTGCTCATCAGCCATCGCATGCCGGACGTGTTTGCGGTGGCAGACCGCATCGTCGTGCTGCGCCGCGGCGTGAAGGTGGCCGACAAGCCCATCGCCCACAGTTCCCCGGAGGAGGTCACCGGCCTCATCACCGGCGCCATCGAAACCGCATGATCACACCCGACCCAACGACAAGGCAGTCCGACATGGCCGCAAGCCTCGAGGACAGCATCGACCGGCGCGTGCATGGCAACTGGCTGAGCTGGCTCGTCAGCCAGCAGACCTTCTGGGTTTCGGTGGCGGCCGTTGTCGCGTTCGTGGTGCTTACCTTCGCGAGCGATGTCTTTGCGACGCAGCAGAACCTCTTCAACGTCACTCGCAACTTCGCCTTCGTCGCGATCATTGCGATCGGAATGACGGCCGTCATCGTCACCGGGGGCATCGACTTGTCGGTGGGCGCGGTGCTCGTGCTGTCGGGCATGGTGGTCGGGATGACGATGCACACGGGCACATCGATCTGGGTGGCGATTCCGCTGGCACTGGGCGCATCGTTGCTGGCGGGTGCGATCAATGGCTTCATGATCGCCTACATCGGCGTGCCGCCGTTCGTGGTCACGCTGGGCATGCTTTCCATCGTGCGCAGCCTCGCGATGGTGCTGTCGAACAACCGCATGGTCTACGAGTTCGGGCCGGACCAGCCGAAACTGCTCGCGCTGGGTGGCGGCTTCGTCAGCGTGTCACTGCCCTTCGTCGACCCCATCCGGGTGCCGAGCCCGGTGCTCTTCCTGATCGTTCTGCTCCTGATCGCGAGCTTTCTGTTTCGCTGGACGCGCTGGGGCCGGCACCTGTATGCCATCGGCGGCAATGAACGTGCGGCAACGATGACGGGTGTGCCGGTGAAATTGGTGAAGGTGAGCGTCTACATGTTCTGCGCGCTGTGCGCGGGCATTGCGGGCGTGCTCGAAGTCGGCTGGCTCGGCACTGTGACGACCAGCCTGGGACAGGGCATGGAGTTGTCGGTGATCGCGGCGTCCGTCATCGGCGGAACCAACCTGGCGGGCGGCATCGGCACGGCCTTCGGCGCCGTGGTGGGCGCGGCCTTGATCGAGGTGATTCGCAACAGCCTGATCCTTCTGGGCATCAGTACCTTCTGGCAGGGCACCTTCGTCGGAGGATTCATCATCGTGGCGGTGCTATTCGACAGACTACGGGCGCGCAGCGCGAACGAGTGACACGTCGGGCCACGCGCGCCGGCAAAGCGCTCAGCCGATCGGTGCGGCCGGACTCAGCAGGCCGGCGGACTGAAGGTCGCGCCACAGTGCGGCCGGCACGGGCTGATCGGCATCGGTGGAGTTGGCCTGGACCTCCTGTGGCGTCACGCCGCCGAGCAGCACCGTCACGACCGCGGGATGCGCCATCGCGAACTGCAGCGCCGCGCGGCGCAACGGTGTGGCATGCGCTGCACAGATCGCCTCGATCTTGCGCACGCGCTCCATGATGTTCTCGGGCGCCGGCCCGTACTCGAACTTGGCGCCCGGCACGGCGCCGGTTGCGAGGATGCCGGAATTGAACACACCGGCCAGCATCACGCCGATATTCTTCTCGAGCGCCAGCGGCAGAAATTCGTCCAACGCGTTCTGGATCAGCAGCGAGTAGCGGCCCGCCAGTATCGCCACGTCGAAATCGCCGGCCTTCGCGAACTTCACCGCGATGTCGGACTCGTTGATGCCGACCCCAATGGCCGCGACGATCCTCTCGCTGCGCAACCTCTCGAGCGCCTTGTAGGCGCCCTCCATCACCTCCTTGAAGCGCACGGGCGCATCGACCGGACCGTGCGTCCACACATCGCAATCGTGGATCAGGAGGATGTCCAGGCGATCCAGGCCGGTGCGCAGCAAAGACTGTTCGACCGAACGCATCGTGCCGTCGTAGGAATAGTCAAAGCGCGGCGCATGCGGATGGCCGCCGGCAAAGCCCGGCGAAAAGACATCGGGGTTCTTCGGCGGTGGCTTGGCAAAGGCATCCATGACTCGCCCGATCTTGGTCGAGACGATCACGTCCTTGCGCGGCAGGTGGCGCAGGCCTGCACCCACGCGCGCTTCGGCCAAACCGTTGCCGTAGTGCGGCGAGGTGTCGAACACGCGCACCCCGCTGGCGTATGCCTGTTCGATGGTGACGATGCAGGTTTTCTCGTCCAGCAGTTCGTACAGGTCGCCCAGGGGTGCCGTGCCCAGACCGAGGGCCGAGAAGGCGAGTTCGGTTCCATTGCGAGTCGTGAAGCGGCGTGACCTCATTGCGTTTCTCCTCGTCGGATTGTGAGTGGAAGGCCCGCGCAAAGCATAGCGCGCGCGCCAGGGAGATTTCGGAAATCGCGCAGGACGTCGCCGAAGCCAGCGCTCGCCCAATCCGCGCGCAGCTCGCGCCTGCGCTGTTCCCGATCGCGCGCGTGCTCGGCGCCGCCCTGATCGTGGCCGGGTTGCCCATCCTGCTCGATTCGTTCGCTCGCTTCGCGTTGCAGGGCCTCGGCACACCGGCGCCCGTGATGCCTCTCAAGCGCCTCGTCGTCACCGGGCTCTATCGCTACTTCCGCAATCCGATGTACGTCGCCGTCACGGGGTTGATCGCCGGCCAGGGCCTCCTGTGCTGGCGTACGGCGCGACCGTGTGGGCCGGATTCTTCTTGTTCGTTGGCGCCTACGCAGCCGGCTACCGCCGAGGGATCCAACGGCGCACGCGAAAATCATCACCCACCGTCCAGCGTCAGCGGGTGTCATGGCCCCTGTTCCTCGAGCGCGAAGTTGAAGGCCTCGTCGAGCGTCATCGCGCGTCCCTCGTCGCGTGCGCGCCGGGCGGCGTCGGGCCCCAGAGCCGCACGCACGAGGGGCAGGTAGCGCATGTAGTACGCAAGGCAAATCGGTGTGGGAAACTGCAGCACCTGCTTGGCGGCGCCGCCCACGCTGCGTCCCGCACCCAAAAGTCGGCCGGCACGCTCAGGTCGGCCGCGCAAGAATTCAATCACTGCAGCCACAATCAAAAAGGAACTTGGAGCGAGATCGACGCCGTTGCGACGTATTGCGGTGGCACGTCGGAGCAACTCATGGTCAGCCCTTCGCTGCTGGCCGCCGGCGAACAGCGCCGGTATCACCTCGATGACGAGACTATCAAGCCAGGGCAAGTCATTGAGGTCCTGTCGTGCCAGGAAACTCAAGCTGGCCTCAAGAGCTTCTTCAGTTTGGCCGAGCAGGTGCAGCGACGCTGCCAAGCCGGACATCGCGTTGGCAATCTGCCATCCCTTGAACGCTACTCCACGGCAGCTTTTGGCACTGGAAGCGAACCAGTATGCTGCAGCCTCGATGTCGCCGAGATGCAACTCAACGTAGGCGAAAGCTGTCTCGGCACAGGCTTGCCATGCACTTGGGAAGTCCTTCCGTGCTGAAGCGACGGCACGCTCAGCATCGTGCCGCGCCTCGGCGCGAAGGCTTGGATCAGAGCCCGGCATGGAAGCCAACCCGGCATACCCAACGGCACGGAAAGCCATGGCGGTCATGGCAAAGGGCTCGACCCGGCCGTTTGCAAGGTCGATAGCCCGAGTAGTGTGACTCAGTGCTCGTGAAGGGTCTCCGAGCGACAGCAACAGCCACCCAAGAATAGCGTGGCTGCTCACTCGATCTTCAATGGAAAGACGATCCTCCCGGCACAACGCCCAGTCGAGCAGGTCTTTGGGAGCGCGGTAGGAATTGCCCATGATCCAAAAGCCGGTCATAAGTTTGACCAGCCGCGCGACCAGGTCGGGTCGATCTTCGTCCACGCACCGTTTTGCGGCTACCCGCAGGTTGTCTATTTCGCAACCCATCGCATCGGCCGACTCCGACCCGAAAACCAGGCTGTCCAGAGGCATGGCCTCCAACCAGGCCAGATAGTGATCGCGGTGTCGCGAACGGAAGGTGCGCGTTTCGCCTGCGGCCTCGAGCTTTTCCAGGGCATACAGCCGCACAGTCTCCAGCAGGCCATAGCGAGTTGCGCCGCGTTTTCCTTGCCCGACCGTGATGAGCGACTTGTCTGCCAGGGAGCCGAGCAGGTCAAGCACCGCGTGGCTGGCGATGCCCTCGTCGACGCACACGGCCTCTGCCGATTCCAGCGTGAAGCCGCCAGCAAAGACTGCAATGCGACGGAAGACAATGCGCTCCTCTTCAGCGAGTAGATCATGGCTCCATTCGAGTGACGCTGACATCGTCTGCTGCCGCCGGATGCGTCGGCGCCCCCCGTTGAGAAGGCGCAAGCGTCCTTCCAATCGCTCGGCAATCTGTTGTACAGACAGATGAGCGATCCGCGGCGCCGCGAATTCGATCGCCAACGGAATCCCGTCCAATCGCCGGCAGATCTCGGCCACCGGCGCCAACGTATGCGCGTCGAGTTGGAACGAAGACTGGACAGCTCGAGCGCGATCGGCAAAAAGACGCATGGCATCGGTCACCAACCCGCTCGCGAACTCGTCGGGGACGGCTAGGGACGGCACCTGCATCATCTGCTCGCCTTCGATGCCCAAGGCTTCGCGGCTGGTGGCGAGCAACTCGACCCGCGGGCACCGTGCCATGAGCTGGTCGACCAATTCGGCAACCGCGCTCAGTAGATGCTCGCAGTTGTCGATCAGCAGCAGGCAGCGGCGCGGCGCCAGGGTCATCGTCAAGCGATCAACAAACGCGCGTGTGTCCCCGCCCGGCGAGTCGCCGAGCGACAACCCGCAAGCGGCGGCCACGGTCTGCGCCACCAAGTCGAGGTCAGTCACAGGTGCCAGGTCGACGAAGAAGACGCCGTCGGGGAAGTTGCCGAGTTCCAGCGCGCCCACGCGCAGTGCCAGGCGCGTCTTACCCGCACCGCCAATGCCGGTGAGCGTCACTAGCCGATGCTCGTCAAGCTCAGCCCGTACGTCGGCGATCTCCTGTTCGCGCCCGACGAAGCTGGTGCGCTCAACGGGCAAGTTGGTGGCCGCATCCAAGCTGCGCAACCGCGGAAAATCCGCGGCCAAACCAGGTGCCGATAGCTGGAACAGGCGCTGCGGCCGGCCCAAGCCATTCAGTTGGTGCTCGCCCAGATCCTTGAGCGCCACGCCGCCTGAAAGACTGGTACGCACAAGTTCAGCGGCGGCCTGAGACAGCACGGTCTGCCCACCATGGCCGGCGTCACAGATACGGCTGGCGCGGTGCACCTCTTGGCCGATGTAGTGGCTGTCACGCAGGACAGCTTCTCCTGTGTGGAGGCCTATTCGCACCCTGACGATTCCGTCGTCGGGCCAGTCATGTGCCAGCAGTGCCCGCTGCCCGGCCACCGCGGCGGCAAGTGCGTCAGTTGCACGCATGAATACCACGAAGAAGCCGTCCCCCTGCGTGTCCACCTCCATGCCCGCGTGCGCCGCGAATGCCACGCGCAGCAAGGCACGATGCTCGTCAAGCAACTCAGCCCATTGTCGATCGCCGAAAAGCTTGGCAAGACGAGTCGACCCTTCGATGTCGGAGAACAGGAAAGTGACGGTGCCCTGCGGAAGCGAGCTCATGGTCTTGATACTAAGCTGTCGCGGGTGCAACGTCGACAGCCCCGACTGACCGCTTTCAGCGCAAGCGCCGTCGTTCAGGAGAAAATTCTGACCGGCAGCAACCTGGAGCAGACGCTCCAGCCTGATCTTTCGACTCGACCTGTCGGCCAGAATCGGCTGCTCGCGAACGACGGCTCTGGATGCTAGGGGTCGATCGGTGTTGCAAGCAGCAAGCGCATCTCTATGGCTTCCGCGGCGTCGAGGCTTTGGTCCTCCCGGAAACGGCCGCCTGTCAAGAGGACGCCCATTGGCAACCCAGTGCCTCGTCCTGACCCGCGGGCACACAGACTGACGGCAAACCAAGCAGGTAAGGGCGGCAACGGCCTGCGCTTGGCCGAGATCGCCTCTCGCGCTCGAGCGGACAGTTTGCCGGCGGCATCGAGCAGGAAGAACAGAGTCGCAAGCACAGGCAGGACGGGCCCAAGACGCACCTGCCACGCTGGCACCACTGTGTGGGTGCCCGAGGCGCCCGTCATTTTCGGATTCGCGACGGTCGTGAGGTGCGCTTCCTGCTGGGGGCTCGGGGCGCCGGCGCTGCTCCTTGGGCGAGCGGAACCCAGCCGTTGCGCCGAAAGGCTTCCCAGACCGCCATCGCGTGCCCATGACCGAGCCCCGACGTGGATTTCAGCCACGCGATGAACTGCATCGTCTTCGTCTCGGGATGCAAAACGCCGCTGCGGACGGCCTCGTCGAAGAAGTCCTTCGGATCCTTGCCGGTCTTGGCCCGGATGTTGGTGATGTACGCCTCGAACGTCATGTGCTCATCCGAACGCAATGGACTCCCCATTGACACCCCAGCACACGCCGAAGCGATCGGTGAGCATGCCGAAGGTCTTGGCCCAGAACGCCGGCGCCAGTGGCATCGTCACCTGACCGCCCTGCGACAGCGCGTGGAAGGCACCGTGCGCCTGGTCGACGGTGTCGTACTGGACGGCCAGCATTGCGCCCTTCACGCCCTCGTACGGCATGCCGGGCGGCACGTCTCCGGCGAACAGCTTCGCGCCACCGGGCAACGCCAGGCAGGCATGCATGATGCTGGTGCCGGTGGGCCGCGGGCCGTCGCCGCAGCCGTCGGCGCCCGCGGGTGATGCGGGCATGTCGTCGTAACTCATCATCGTTTCGATCTTGGCGCCGAGCGCCTTCTCGTAGAAGGCGAAGACCTCGCGCGTGTTGCCGCCGAAACTCAAGTAGGGGGTCAGGGTCGTGGACATGGTGTGCTCCCGGGATGGGCCGACATGGCCCGTCTAGTGGCACCAAGATTACGCATTCAGGCCGATGAATAAAGTACCAATCCACGCCGACGCTTCGGTGCCAATTGATGGGGCCGAAAGGCCGGGTCAAACTTGCGCTGAAGTGGCCCCATTGGCCTGCCACATCGGTATGCTGGGCAGCACCAGTTCGAAAAGCGTCTCTGAATCATGTTCTTGCAGTTCGATGGCAATGGCGTGCTCTACGCGCAGCTGGCGCGGGCACTCAAGCGTGCAATCCTTCATGGCCAGCTGAAGGCTGGTGCAGCACTGCCTGCGACGCGCGTGCTGGCCGCGGAGTTGGGGCTGTCGCGCAATACCGTGCTCACAGCCTACGAGATGCTGTGTGCTGAGCAGTTGACGGTGGCCAGGGTCGGCTCCGGCACCTTTGTGGCGACCCCGGCGGTTTTGGGTGACAGGCCGTCGATCAAGGCGCAGGTTCCGGCCCAGACACGCTACGCCGCCCGCTTACGGGCCTTGCCGGCGCTGACGATTCGCCGCGTCGCTCATCGCCTGCGCTACGACCTGCACTACGGCGAGCCCTTGGTCGACCCGCCACTGGTCACCGCGTGGCGGCGCGAGCTGTCACAGGCGGTGGGCGCAAGGGATTGGGGTTACCCGCCAAGCATTGGCCTGCGTGTGCTGCGTCAAGCCATCAGCGAGTATCTCGCACGGCGGCGCGGCGTCGTGTGCGACGCCGACGACGTGGTGGTCGTCAGCGGCACGCAGCAGGCAGTCTCTCTGCTCGCCCGGGTGTTGATCGACGAAGGGTCGGTCGTCGCAATCGAGGATCCCGGGTACGAACTCGTCTCGCGTGCGTTGCAGGCTCATGGCGCGCGCCTGCTGCCGGTAAAGGTCGACGCCGAAGGTTTGCGGGTTGAGGTCCTGCCGCGGAGAAGCGGCGTCCGCATGATCCTGGTTACGCCGTCGCACCAATTCCCATCCGGCGCCGTGATGTCACTGGCGCGGCGAACAGCCTTGCTCGAATACGCTGCTCAACGCGGCTGCTGGGTGGTCGAAGACGACTACGACGGCGAGTTCCGCTATGACGGTGTCGCCATCCCGGCACTTCGATCGATCGATGTCCACGACCGGGTGATCTACGTCGGCAGCTTCTCGAAGGTGCTTTTCCCGGGGTTGCGCCTTGGCTATGTGGTCTGCCCAAGAGGCGTGCGCGATGATCTCGTCGCCGCCAAGCTGCACGACGACTTGGGTTGCGGCAGCATGGAGCAGGAAGCACTGGCCGAGCTGATGCAAAGCGGCGCGTTCGATCGTCATTTGCGGCATGCTTCAGCGGAATTGCGCCGCCGCCGCGCGACGTTGCTGGACGGTCTGCGCGAGCATTGCAGCAAGCATTTGGTGGTCAACGACTCACGCGCCGGCATGCATGTGGTTGGTTGGCTGCCGGGCTGGACTTCGCGCCAGCTAGAAGCGCTGGCCGCGCACGCCGCGGAGCGCGGTTTGGGGCTGCATCCGATCGCACCACACTATCGGCGTCAACCCGCACCGCAGGGCCTGCTCCTGGGGTACGCCGCACTGTCCGCCAAACAGTTGCGCGCAGCAACGGCACTGCTGGGGGAGTGCCTGGGCAAGATTGCTGACCAAACAGCATAGCGGCACTCTGGGTAGTCGTCCTCTCCGTGCAGAAAGCCCGCGGCCTTGTCTGCGGAAGGTTCGTGTGCGCGGGTCAGGCGCAGGTCTTCGACGTACGAGACCGGCATCGAGGTCCGAGCTAGCAATCGTCCGCTGCAACGGGTTGTTAGCCGGCCGCGCGCCGGTAGTGCATGGCGACCGCGCCGCTGCGGAGCGGCTTCACCGAGACCAGCTCGAGCCGTCGCGTGCTGGGCAGCCCGCTCTGGTACAGGGTCGGGCCGTGGCCGGCGATCCTGGGGTGCACGAGGAACTTGTACTCGTCGATCAGATCCAGCCGATCGAGTTCGCCAGCGAGCTTGCCGCTACCGAGGAGCACGCCGGCCGGGGTCGCGTCCTTCAGCTTCTGCACGCCGGTGCGCAGGTCGCCAGCGATGAGGTGGCTGTTAGTCCACGGGAAGGTCTTTCGCGTCGACGACACGACATACTTCGGCTTCGCCTCCAGTTTGACCGCCCACTCGCGCATCGCAGGCGGCGCCTCCTGATTGCCGCGGACGACCGCCGGCCAGTAGCTCTCCATCATCTCGTAGGTGACGCGGCCCCACAGCATCGCCCCTGCCTCGTCCATGAGGCGAGTGAAGAAAGCGTGTGTCTCATCGTCGGCGACTCCCTCCCGGTGGTCGACGCAACCGTCGAGGGTGACGTTGATGCTGAATGTCAAGAGTCCCATGGCGGCGAATCTACTCCGAGTTGGGCAGTTGAGACCTTCATGAACTCTGGCCCTGTTCAGCCACGCGCAGCCTCTTCGCCAGCGCCTGCAACAGCTTCCAGGCGATGGCACCGTTGCGCTCGATCAGCGGGCGGAACTCCCAGAAGGTCAGGCCGTAGCACATCAACTCGGTGGTGGCGACGACGGTGGCCGAGCGCGGCCCGCCGTCGATCAGCGCGATCTCGCCGAAATGATCGCCCGGGCCCAGCGTGTTGATCGCCACGCCCTTGCTCGACACCGCGGCCTCGCCCGATTCGATGATGAAGAACGCAGCCGCGCCCGAACCCTCGCGGATGACGGTCTCGCCCTGGACGAAATGGCGCTGCTTCAGCAGCCGCGCAATCTGCTCGGCCTGGCGCCGGTCCAGGTCGACGAAGAAGCGCACGCGCTGCAGAGCGCCCACCGGGTCGCGCGGCGGTGGGCCGGGCAATGCGGCCTCACTGCGCGACTGGCCGGTGGTCACAGCGCGGCATTGCAGCAGGTACAACCTGTCGTCCTGCATCGCCCATTCGATGTCGCGGCGCGGGCCGTAAGCCTTTTCGCACTGCAGTGCCAGGCCGGCGAGCGACGCCAGCTGCGCATCGTCCAGGCACAACTGCGTCACCTGCGCCGCCGGCACCTGCTCTTCGAAGGTCCCGCCGTTGGGCAGCGAGCGCACGGCGATGCGCTTGCGTCCGGGCTTGCGTTCCAGCACCAGGCCGGCGCGATCGAGGCGGAAGTGGTCGGGCACCACCAGGCCGGCAACCACCGCTTCGCCCAGGCCCCAGCTGGCCTCGATCAGACGCTCGTCAGCGCCGGTGACCGGGTGTTCGGTGAACATGACACCGGCCACATCGGGATTGAGCAGCGTCTGCACCACCACGCCGACACTCGGCCTGGTGAAAAGTCCCACCTTCTGGCGGTAGGTGATGGCCGAATCTGAATTGGCCGACCACCACACCTCGCGCACTGCGCCGGGCACGTCGGCGGGCGTGTGCACATTGAGCACCGTCAGGTGCTGGCCGGCAAAGCTGGCTGCAGCGCCGTCTTCATCGACCGCCGAGGAGCGCACGGCGAACGGCGCCGTCAGCTCGGCGATTGCCGCTGCAAGCCTCTGGATGGCCTTCTCGTCGCCGCCGGCGACAGCCTCGACCAAGTCGCCCGACAGCGCCACGCCTGGCGGCACCGCCAGGCCGTGATGCACGGCATGGCTGAGGCCCACCGCCTTGGAGCCGAAGAGCGCAGCGTCGCGCGCTTTCGCAAAAGGAACGACTTGCTGCTTCACCCGAGCACCGTGACCTCGCCGGCATCCCCGTCGACGCGCAGTCGCATGCCGTCGCTGATGCGTTCTGTGGCCTCGCGCGTGCCGACCACGCCGGGTATGCCGTATTCGCGCGCGACGATCGCCGCATGCGACAGCAAGCCACCATTGTCGGTGACGATGCCGCCCAGCAGCGGCAGCAAGATGTTGAAAGCCTCGGTCGTCGATTCGGTGACGAGCACGTCGCCCTGCTGGATGCGGCCGAACTCCGACGGGCCTGAGACGCGCCGCGCCGGGCCTTCATAGACCCCCTTGCTGGCGGCCAGCCCGTAGAGCATCTTGCCTTCGTTGGTGGCCTGGGAGCTGCCGAACACATGGTCCAGCGCGATGAAGGTCGCGCGCATGAGGCGAGCCACATGCGGCGGCAGCGCCGCCAGGTCCGGCGGCAGCGGGGGCGGCGGGCCGAGCAGCGGCGGCACGTCCTTGGCGGTGTGCGCCACGCGATAGGCGGCGCGTTGTGCCAGCTCCTCAGCCGTGGGGCCACCACTGGCGGCAACCAGCGCGCACATCTCGTCGATGCCGGCGTCCAGCATGTGCAGTGGGATGGCGATGCGGCCGCGCGCCGACATTCGCCGGCCGGCCGCCAGCGCCGCGCGCCGCATCAGGCCAGAGGCCCAGATGTCGCTGTAGACCCCGCGCTCGTCGCGCAGCCGGTACATCAAGCGGGCCTCGCCCAGCAATTCATCGAACTGCGCCTGGTGCGCCACGGGCACGCGGGCACGCACCTCGGCGACACGCACGTCGAGCTCCGACGCGACCACGGCTTCGCCCGACAACGCGATGCGAAGCGAGCGGAGCAGCGCGTCAGGCAGCTCCAGTGCCGTAGGCTCGGCGATGTCGAAGCCGTCGATCAGTCGGTGACCGACCAGGTCGAGATAGCCGCGCACCGCCGCGCCGGCGTCGCCGCCGAGCGTGCGCAGACGTTCGAGCAGCAGCGCCGGGTCGACGTCGCTGGCAAGCAGCGTGCGTGCCGCCGCGTCCGTGGCGAAGGCGCCCTTCAGGCGCACCATCTCGTCGGAGCCGCCGGACGAGACCTCGGCCGAGCCGCGCATCAGGCCCAGCAGCTCCGAATGTGGCAACTCGGTCCAGGCGCCCGCGTGGGCAAGGAAGTCGCCGACTGGCAGCATCGCGCCACCGGTGAAGCGCATGTGCTGCGTGATCATCGCCGCGTGATGGTCGCGGCAGCGCCGCAGATAGGCCACCAGCTCGGCGTCGGACAGCCCGTCCGCGTCGACAAGCTGCAGCTCGCGGTGCATCGCGATGGCCGCGGGCTTGCACTGGTTGTCCCATTCGCGCAGCTGCTCGCGCCAGAGCTTTTGCGCATAGACCTGCTCGGCGCGCTGGAAGCGTTCGGGCAGCTCGGATTCCGGTGCCGGCACCACCTGGCTGTAGCCGAAGCCCTGCACGTAGGCCATCTGCAGGCCGTCGATGAGCATGCCGTAGTAGTGCGCAAAGGCTTGCGTGCCGGCGCGGAACGGGTCTGGGTGCATCTCCTGGAAGTAGCGCGTCATAGGCCGCGGGAAGTGCACGCCGTCCTGTTTCCACGGCCCGGGCCCGGGCGGCTCGATGGGCAGCTTGATGCTCAGGTCGTGTACTGTCATGTGCTATCTCCTCGTGAGGATCGGCTCGTACCTGCGCCCATGCCGCTCAAGGGCGAGCAGCCGTCACGGCTTCATCGCCGCTCCGACCTGAACAACACATGCACCTGGTCTTCCAGCAGCCATGAAGAATAGCGCGTAGGCACGGTTTTGGGCGCAGCAATCACG
Organism: Variovorax sp. J31P207; assembly: GCF_030316965.1. Taxonomy (NCBI): domain Bacteria; kingdom Pseudomonadati; phylum Pseudomonadota; class Betaproteobacteria; order Burkholderiales; family Comamonadaceae; genus Variovorax; species Variovorax sp. J31P207. The sequence goes on along the minus strand of NZ_JASZYN010000020.1, from coordinate 49,945 downwards.
ACTGGATCTCCCGATGGCGAGCGGGTGAGCTTCCAACTTGGCGCCCCCCTTTTTGCGACCGACACGGCACGAGGGCCTGGCGCGCACCGTAGTTCAACTCTTCGTCGCTCCATCTCGACCGACGACAATCGTAGCAATGGCCGCCTCCTAGGGTTTCCACTTAGATGTCGAAAGCGGTCGACGTTGAAAAAAGATCCGCGTGGCCCCGGCTGACCACGGCGATGGGGCGCACGCTAGAGTCCGGTTCGCCGGGCGCCCACCAGCAACAGCGACATCACTGCATGCAGCCCGACGGCCGGCCACAACAGCACACCGCCCAGGCGCTCGCCGATGCCCAGGTACGCCAGATACAGCGCAATCAATGCGTTGTAGCTCTGCATGGCCCAGTAAGCCGCCGAATCGCCCCGCGCATGCCGCTGCACAGGCCAGCATGCGATACCCAGCGTGAGCAACGCAATTCCGACCAAGCGCGCGAGCGCCTCAGCGATCGCGCCTTCGACGCCGAGCAGTGCCAGGGTACCCAGGGCAGGAACGATCAGCAATGCGACGCCGGTGGCGACCTCGGCGATCGACGCGACAGCAAGGACCTTGCCCAGGGTGTTGAAGTTCGAGTCGCTCACGGGAAGGGTCCCAGGCCATTGGAGCGCGCTAGGGCGCCATGCCGCACTCGATCATCTTGTTCAGGACGGGTGCGGCGATCTTGTCGATGAAGGCCACGCGAGCCTTGACGTTGTCGCGAAGCAGCGCAATGGCTGCCTTCTTGGCCATGGTGGGCGGCTCGTCCTTCCGGGCCTTGATCTGCTCGCAGCTTGCATCCTCGAACCTCTTGATCACCTCAGCCGCGGCAAGGTCCACGGCCTTGCCCTCGGCCTCACCCAGGAGGTCAAAGGCATTGCCGCGCCCCGGCCAGCCACCCAAGACGACCGCCATAACCAACGCGATGACGATTCCGATCAACCTGTCTGCTTGGTTCATGATGTGCTCCTCTCACCTGCGCTCATGGAATCATTCCGCACACGAACATCTTGTTGAGCACGGGAGCCGCCACCTTGTTCACGAAGGCCGCCCGGGCTTGTGCATCGTTCTGCAGGAACTCCTTGACCTCTTTCTGCTTGTCGGTCTGAGGCGCGCCCTTTTGCGCCTTCAACTGTTCGCAGCTCGCGGTCTGGAACTTCTGGACCATCTGGCTGGCCGCGTAGTCCAGCAGCATGTTCTGCTGCGCGGCGGCGATGCCGGCGCCAACCAGGCCGCACACAGCGATCAACGCAGGGATTCGTCTCATGTCGCACGCTCCTTTCAATCCTTGGCCTTGGCAACGGCTTCCTGAACTTTTTTCTCCTCCGCGGCGACGAGCTGCGACGGTCCGAGGTTGAAGGTGAGCCTGTCGATCTTCCCGTTGAAGCGGAACGGCACCTTGTAGTCGAGCTCGTTCACGCTCGTGCGGGTGTCGACTCCGACGTCGAAAGTCTCGTCGGCCGGCATCAGGAAGGGCACCGTCTTCGGAACCGACAGAGTGCGGGTCGTCTTGCCGTCCACCGACAACACGCCCGTGCCACCCTTTGCGATACCCGGTCCGTCGTACTTGAAGTCGAACACGATGGTGTGCTTGCCGGGCGTGAGCGGCGGCTGATCGCCGGCCCACCGGGCCGTCAACAGCGTCAGCATGTTGTAGGTGAAGACCGGTTGGCCCTTGAGCAGGTACAACCCATAGCCGCCAAAACGTCCACCCAGGGTCACGAGCATGCCGTCGCCGCCACCTTGCGGGACATCGACCTCGGCCGTGATCTTGAACGACTTGTTCAGGATGTTCGGCGCATTGCCGAGCGGTATGCCCCAGTTCTCGCCGGTGTAGGTGAAGACGGTCTTGCCCGCGACCGCGCTCGGGCGCGGCGCGATGGCCCTGGCGAACTGCGAGTTGTCGAGCGGAAGCACCTGGTACTTGGCCGCCTCCTGGTCGAAGATCGCCTGCATCTGCTTGACCTTGTCGGGCATCTTCGCGGCCAGATCATTCGCCTGCGAGTAGTCCTCGGCGAGGTTGTACAGCTCCCACTTGTACTCGTTCACGGGTGGCATTGGCGCGTTCAGCACCCACGGCGCCACCGGCGGCGTCGTATTGGCGTACCAGCCTTCGTGATAGATGCCCCGGTTGGAGATCAACTCGAAGTACTGGGTCGTGCGCTTCGAAGCCGCCGTGGCATTGGCCTTGTCGAAGGTGTAGGCCATGCTCACGCCCTCGATCGGACTCTGCTTGATGCCGTTCACCACGTCCGGCGCCTTGATGCTCGTGGCTTCCAGGATCGTGGGCACGATGTCGATGATGTGGTGGAACTGATTGCGTACGCCGCCCACGTCCTTGATGCGTGCGGGCCACGAGATCGCCATGCCCTGGCGCGTGCCGCCGAAGTGCGATGCCACCTGCTTGGTCCATTTGAAGGGCGTATCGAAGGCCCACGACCAAGCGACCGCCATGTGCGGGTAGGTGGCCGACGAACCCCAGGCGTCGTAGAAATTGAGCTGTTCCTGCACCGGTACGTCGAGGATGCCGTTGTAGGCGGTGTACTGGTTGGGCGTTCCGAGCGTGGTCCCTTCGGGGCTGGTGCCGTTGTCCCCGCTGATGTAGATGACCAGCGTGTTGTCGAGCTTTCCCATGTCCTGGACCTGCTGGATCACGCGGCCGATCTCGTAGTCGGTGTAGGCCGTGTAGGCCGCGAACACCTCGGCCTGGCGCGCGAACAGCTTCTTCTCGTCGGCCGACAGGGTCTCCCACTTCGGCAGGCTGTCGGGCCAATCGGTCAGCTTGGCATCGGCAGGCACGACACCCAGCCGCTTCTGATTGGCAAATATCTGCTCGCGCATGACGTTCCAGCCCATGTCGAACTTGCCCTTGAACTTGTCGATCCATTCCTTCGTCGGCTGGTGCGGCGAGTGGCTTCCGCCAGGCACGTAGTAGACAAAGAAGGGTTGCTCGGGCGATGCCGCATCGAGGTTCTTGATATGGGTGATCGCCTCGTCCGCCATGTCGGTGGTCAGGTTGTAGCTGCCCTCCTTGCCCACCCACGGAAAGATCTGCGAGTGATCGCGAAACAGGTACGGCTCCCACTGGTCGGTTTCGCCGCCCATGAAGCCGTAGAAGTAGTCGAAACCCATTCCCGATGGCCATTGATCGAAGGGGCCGGACGCGCTGTACTGGAACCCGGGCGTGTTGTGGTTCTTGCCGAACCAGGACGTGGCGTAGCCATTGCCCTTGAGGATCGTGCCGATGGTCGCCTTGTCCGGCGTGATGATCGAGTCGTAGCCCGGGAAGCCGGTCGAGAGTTCGGTGATGACACCGAAGCCGGCCGAGTGGTGGTTGCGTCCGGTGATCAGTGCAGCCCGTGTCGGCGAGCACAGAGCGGTTGAGCAGAACTGCGTGTAGCGCAAGCCGGCCTTCGCGATGCGGTCCAGGGTCGGCGTCGGAATGACGCCGCCGAATGTGCCGCTCACCCCGTAGCCCTGGTCGTCGGTCATGATCAGAAGCACATTGGGCGCACCCTTGGGTGGCACGACGCGCGGCGGCCACCAGGTCTTCGAGTCCTTGGCGCTTTCCTTGATCACGCCGCCGAACTTCGGCGGCTGGGGCGGGATCTGTCCGCCTTCGATCGTGGACGTGGCGCTCGGCGAGCCCGGCACGCCGGTAATCTGCTGGGAGACTGCCGGACCGGTGGCCACCATTGCCGCGACCAGAATCGCCACGGCATTCGCCGCGACCCGTGCCTTTCGTGTCTGCTTCTTCATTTGATCTTCCCCTTTCGCTAGTGACCGGCCGCCCGAGGGTCGGCGGATTCATGCCTGTTTGCCGGGCGCCATCAGACGATCGGCCTCAGGGCGGATGTGTCGGACCCGCCACGCGCGCTATCGCAGCCAACAGCACACTTCCGTGAAATGGCTTGACCAGGTAGCCCGAAGCGCCACGGCGCTTCGCCTCATCGCGTACCTCTGGCGAGTCGTGCGCCGTCATCAAGATCACCGATGGCCATCCCCCGCGTGCAGCCAGCTCGGTCGTCAGTTCGAGGCCTGACATGGCCGGGAGCTTGAAGTCGCTGACCACACACACCGCACCCTCGACGCCACCGGTCGACAGCAGTGCTTCTGCCGATCCAAAGCTGACCGCTCGAAAGCCTGCGATCTCGAGCAAACGCCCAAGGGCCTGCCGCAGGCTGTCGTCATCCTCCACCACAATCACCACCCTGCCTTCGATCGTCGCCATCACGGATCTCCGTGCGACTTCTGATGGAGCCCGTGGACCTGCCCTGACCCGACTGTGTGTCGACGGGCCTTCAAGCTGTCATCGAGTGATCGCAATTAAGGGTTACGGGGCCATGATCCCGCGGTCGGATCGACACGTGAATCCGGCAAAAGGGCAAATCCGTTGCCCGAAAGACCGAGCGCGGATTCGGTGTCGGGCTTCAGGGGCCACAGGGCCGACGAGCCGACAAGCGCGCCCTTTGCGTCAGTTCCCTATGGAGGGCTGCGGCTCAGTTTTTCGGCCAGGGCGCCGAGTTCGGCCGCCGAGTCCACACCCAGCTTGATCATCAGGTGTGCGCGCTGCGTCTTGATCGTGCGCTCGCTACTGCCGAGTTCGTCGGCAATCTGCTTGTTCAGCTTGCCCACGACGATGCGATCGAAGACCTCTCGTTCGCGCTCCGACAGTGTGGCGAACAGCGCGCGAAGACGCGAGGCCTCGGTGCTGGCGGCCCGCCGCACCGCGTCGCGAGCGAGCGCGCGCTCTAGCGCTGCGAGCAAGGCGTCGCGCTGGATCGGCTTCTCCAGGAAATCCACCGCCCCGCCCTTCATGGCCTGCACGGAGGAAGGCACGTCTGCATGGCCCGTCAGGAAGACGATCGGCAGCGCGACGCCGCGTTCCTCCAACGCGCCCTGCAGGTCCAAGCCCGATGGGCCGGGCATGCGCACATCGAGCAGCAGGCAACTCGGACGATCGGGTGGCGGGCGAAGCAGGAATTCGCCAGCCGAAGCGTAACCACGCGTCTCGAAGCCCGCCATGTCGAGCAACCTCAGCAGCGCAGTGCGCAGCGACTCGTCGTCGTCGACCACGTGGATGAGCGGAGAGGTGTTCATGCGAGGGTGGTGGTCGGAATGGTGCTTTCACCGTGTACGGGCAGCAAGACGTGGAACACGGTGCCATGGCCGGGATCGCTGTCTACCCGGATGCGGCCTCCATGCGCTTCGATGATGGTCCGCGCGATCGACAACCCGAGCCCCATGCCTCGGCGCTTGGTGCTGAAGAACGAATCGAAGAGCTTGGGGAGGTGTTCGGGCGCAACGCCTGGGCCTCGATCACGCACGGTCAAGGCAAGCGCTCCGGCCTCTGGCTCGACCGACACCACGATCGTACGCCGATCCCCGGGCAATCCTGCGACAGCGTCCATCGCATTGAGCGCGAGATTGATGAGCACTTGTTGAATCTGGACCGGATCACCGAAGACACAGCCGGGCGTCGCTGCGTTTCGTACGACCAGGGTCACCTCTCTGCGCCGCGCCTCGGCCTGGAGGATGGCACACGCATCACTGACGATTTCGGTGAGGTCGAATGACTGGCGCTCGATCGCCTTGTTGGACAGGAGCGTCCGGAGGCGACGAATGACATCGCTGGCGCGCAGGTCGTCACGCCGGATGTCGGTCAGGATCATCTGCAGGTCCTCCCTCCGATCGACCTCGGAATGGAGGATCATTTCAGCGGCGTCGGCATTGGTCAGGATGGCCGCCAGCGGTTGATTGATCTCGTGCGCGATCGAAGCCGTCAGTTCCCCGGCGATAGCCAGGCGAGACGCGTGGGCGAGTTCGCCTCCGCGCTGCACCAGCGCCATCTCGGCCTTGCGACGACGGTGATGCTCCAGCAGGAGCGCGGCGATGAGCCCGGCCTGGAGCAAGATCACGGTACCGCCGATGATCGCTACCGTCCGGTACGCCTCCCAGAACGTGGGCTGCCTGAACTGCACCACCGCCTCGGCCGGTATGTCCTTGTCTGCGATTCCCCAGCGGCGTGTCTGCCGCATGTCGACATTCAGCTCGTTGAGCATGACCTTGGGCAGGTTGAGCGACGCGGGCGATACGCCGTCGAGCAGGCTGTTGACGATCGACCCTGCCTGCTGACCCGTGGCCGCGAAACTCGGGACACGGCCGCCCACGGCCCCGGTACCGACGAAGCTGCTGAATGTGCCGTAGACAGGCGCGTTGGCCGACTTGGCCATCATCTCGACGGATTCGCGCGGGGTGTATTTGAGCGCGTCGCCGACCTGGTAGAAGCCGGCCGTGAAGACAATCCACTCTTCGTCCAGTCCGCGCAGGCGCGCCAGGAGCTTGTCGGTCGGCAACCCGGTCAGGAATTCAATGGTCACTCGGCCTTCAAAGTGAGCGAGGCCTTCCCGCAGCAACGTTTCCCACTCACGGTCGCGCGGCGTTGTGCCGGTCACGACAAGCAGATGGCGGGCCTTCGGATGCCAGCGCAGCGCCTGCTCCACCGTGCCGGCGGGATCGTATTCAACCGGCACGCCGACCACGTCCGCGGGGAGCGTCGGGAACGGATTGGGATACGCCCTGAAGGCCGCCGCGTGAACGATCGGAACCCCGGGGAACAGTTGCGCGCGGTGGCGCAGCAGGAAGTCGAGCGATTGCCTCGCAACGGCGACGACGACGTCCGGCGGACGTTTGGCGAATTTGTTCCGCAAGTAGGTCGTGACGGTGTTTTCGTAGTCTTCGCCGACGAACTCCGGATAGTCGAGAAACTCGCTGAAGATCTCCACCGGCCGATCGGCGGAATCCACGATCGAACTTTTGAATCCTCGCTCGACGTCGACGTTGGCAGGCACGAGACGGCCGTTGGAATAGAGCACCAGCACGTTCCGGGCGTCGGCGGCCGTGCCGGCCGGGGCAACCAGCACGCAGAAGATTGCAACGAGCCACCCGTGCCAGCGCCCACCCCGAAGCGTTGCGGTCGAGCGTCCTGCGCGAGGATCGCCTCGTGAAGGCTCCTCTGTCTGAATGGCCATCGTTCGATCACTTTGCAAGCGTCGGGACCGGGATGATCCGCGCAACGCGCTTGTAAGTCCACAGAACTAAAGCACTGCGTTGCCCTTTCGGGCAAGCGTTTTGCCCCAAGGCTGAATCGAATACTACTACGACGGCAAGACACTGACGGCGTACGCGCCGGCCGAGAACCTGGTCGCCGTGGCGCCCGCGCCGTCCACTATCGACGCCATGCTCAGGCGGGCCTTCGACAGCGCTGCGATCTACTTTCCGTTTGCCGATGTCGTCGGCGCGGACCCCTTCAAGGCCTTCAGCCAGCTTCACTTTCGGGCAATCGCCTTGCCCTTCGACCCCATTCTCAGTGACCCATGATCGAGCGATGATGCTGATGAAGATACCGGGCAATCCCTTTCTGCCGGTCGAGCAAATTCATCGAGCCATCCGGATTCCCGTAGCCGTTACGCCATAGGCACAACCCAAGGAGATCGTCATGAAGCGCTACATATTCGCCGCAGCAGCCGCGTTGGGCCTTCTCGGATTTGTTCCGTCCGCGTCCTGGGCGGTCACCTGCGCGGCAGGCGTCTATCGCGCTGGCTGCGCCGGCCCCAACGGCGCCGCAGTGGTCAAGAAGCCACCGCCGGCGCAGGTCACGTGCGCCAAGGGCGTTTACCGCGAGGGTTGCGTCGGACCCAATGGCGCAGCGGTTCGCAGACGCTACTAGCGACACGCGACTGCAAGAGGCTTGTCCGCGTCGCCGCTCCAACGCGCCGCAGTTCACGACGGTGATCGCGTCGGATGGGGACGTGCGCTTTCCGTTCGAAGGCCGCGACTTGAAAGGGCCACATCGTGTTTGTTCAACCACAGTGGAGAGAAAGCATGAACTCAATCAAGCTCAATCTGGTGTTGTGCGCCGCCGTGCTCGCTGCAGGTTGCGTCACCGACAAGACCTACAACACCGAAGTGCAGAAGGCAGACACGTACGCGGCGCTCGACCAGAAGCTCTCGAGCCAGTTGAGCAGCGACCAGGCACAGATCACGCGATTGCAGAACCAGCTCAAGGTGACCATGGTCAACGAGGTGCTCTTCCCCGAAGGCGGTTGGTCGCTCAGTCCCAAGGGTGAACAGGCGCTGGGCACAATCGCACCGACGCTTTCAAACCTGCCGGGCCAGCAAATCGTCGTCCAGGGCTTCACCGACAACGAACCCATCGGTCCGGCGCTGAAGGCACGCTTCCCGTCCAACCTCGAACTCTCGTCGGCGCGGGCGGACAACGTCGCGCGCTTCCTCACCTCGAAGGGTGTGCCGCAGAACTCGATCTCGGCGCAAGGCTTCGGCGAGGCACGACCGGTGGCGAGCAACGACACGCCACAGGGCAAGGCGAAGAACCGTCGCGTCGAGATCGTCATCACGGCGGCCAACCGGCCGTAGCAGGTCGTTCGTGCCGCATCTGAAGCCATCGGCCGCGGAAGATTCATGTCTTCCGCTCGCCTCACGCGTCAATCCAGCGCGAGTTGGCGCGACTCTCTCGGTGCAAGCTCGGCCTGAGCCACGACTTGGCGCCAGCGGGCAAGATCCGCCTGCATCCTCTGCGCAAGCGAGTCGGCGCTTCCCGGCTCGGCGCGAGCACCATGCCTCTCGAAACGTTCGACAACCTCCGGATCGGCCAATACCTCGTTAAGCGCCCGATTGAGGCGATCGATGGCTGCCGCGGGCGTACCGGCCGGCGCAAACAGCCCGTACCACTGCACGACATCCACCCCTGGAACGCCCAACTCGGCGAGCGTCGGCACGCCGGGAAGGTCTTCCAGGCGCTTCGGCCCTGCCACCGCCAAGGCGCGCAACTGTCCTGCACGCAAGAATGGGTATGCCGTAAACAGGCTGGGAAACATGATCTGCGATCGTCCGTTGACCGTGTCGCCAATCGCAGGCGCGGCGCCCTCATACGTCGCGCTGGCCATCGACGTTCCGCTGCTGAGCTGAAACAGTTCGGCCGCGAAGTGCGGCGGCGTCCCGTCGCCGGCGGAAGCGTAACTGAAACACCGAGGTGCGCCCTTTAGCCGGGCGATGAGCGTGTGCAGGTCGGGGGCGCCCTTTTCCGGATGGGTGACCATCAAGGTCGGAGAAGAACCCACAAGTCCGACCGGAGCGAAGTCCTCAACCGGGTCATACCCCAGCTTTTGCAGCGCTGGATTCATCGCGTGCGTACCGACGTAGCCGAACATCAAGGTGTGTCCGTCCGGCGCGGACCCCGCCACGTACTCGCTTGCGATGGCGCCGTTCGCCCCGGCGCGGTTGTCGACCAGCACTTCCTGGCCGAGCAGCGGGCTCAACTTGGCGGCGATGATGCGAGCCATCGTGTCGTTGCCGCCACCTGCCCGCGTCGGCACGATGATGGTCAGGGCTCTGTGCGGGGGATCTGACGACTCGGCGCCCCGTGCTTCTGGACGTGAGAACACGTAGTCGGGCAGATGCAGTTCGCCCTGCATGATCTTTCGCGCAGTGCGAACGAGGGCAGCGCGTTCAACCGTCGCGGCGTCTGCACTGCCCTTCAATTCAACTTCGACATCGATCTGCCCGGCGGGATGCAGCACGACCAGGCTATGGCGTCCCGGTTCGCGCGCCACCCCGCTCGCGACCGTTCCCGGCAAGGCAAAGGCGCTGGCGACGCCAATGGCGCCCGTGACGGCATGTGACGCATGGCATTTGCGCGGCGTGAAGTAGCGCGAGGTGATGCTGTCATTCGTCTCGCCCGTGCTGACGAGCACTGGCTTTGGAATGACGCTGTCTGAGACGTCGCCGAGGCCCATCCTGCGTCCAGCTTCGAGGCGAAGGCTTTCCAGCCGTTCGAGGAGCGCAGTGTTCGCGTCGAGCGCTGCCGGCTTCTCGCGCCCCGTGACACCGAGGTCATCCGCGCGCACGATCATCAGCGGCATGGCCGCATCGATACAGGTCACCTCGATGCCGTCGATCGTGTCGATCCGCTTGCCTGTCGGGAAGACCTGCCCGGTGACCGCACCCCACGCATCGAGGAAGTTGAGCAGGATGGGCGCCGCGGTACCGGCCACGCCATCGATGCGCGCATCGCCCTCATAGGTCACCCGCCCGCCGGGCGTTCGCACCGTCACGTCGATGCGCGACCCGGTGTTGACGTTGTAGACCCGTACGCTGGTGGTCCCGTCCGTCGCAGGAATCAAACCCTGCTCGATGGCGAATGGCGCAACGCCCGAGAGCATGTTCCCGCAGTTCGGCCGCGTGTCCACCGACCGGTGGCCGACGCCTACCTGCGCGAAGAGATAGTCGATGTCACAGCCCGGCTGCAACGAGCGCGACACGATGGCGACCTTGCTGTTCAACGTGCTGCCGCCGCCCACACCGTCGAGCTGCAGGGGATCGGAGGCGCCGATGGCGCCGATCAAAGCCTGGTCACGCGCCTCGTCGCCGTCGGGCAGCCACTCGCGCAGGAAGAAAGGGCCGCGAGAGGTGCCGGCGCGCATCAGCACACAGGGGATCGACCTTTTCATCTCAATCCGCGGTGATCTTGGCGGCCTGAACCACCTTCTTCCACTTGACCTGCTCCTGCGCGACGTAAGTGCGCATCTGGTCGGTCGTCATGGTCGACACCTCGGCGCCGTGGTCCTCGAGGCGCTTGATCACGCTCTTGTCCGCCAGCACCTCATTGAGTACCTTGTTGAGCTGTTCGATCACAGGCTTGGGCGTTTTCGCAGGCGCGAAGATGCCGTACCACTGCGAAACGTCGACGTCGGCGATGCCCTGCTCCTGGAGCGTTGGGACGTCCGGCATCAGCGCCGAGCGCTTGGTGCCCGCAACGCCGACTGCCTTGAGCTTGCCGGCCTTGACATACGGCATGGCTGTGAAGAGGCTGGGAAACATCACCTGCGTCTGGCCGCCGATGGTGTCCGTGATGGCCGGCGCGGAACCCTTGTAGGGCACATGCAGCATGCTGGTCCCGCTCGAAAGCTTGAACATCTCGGCGGCGAAGTGCGGCGCCGTGCCATTGCCGGCCGAGGCGTAGCTGGTCTTGTCCGGAGCGGCCTTGAGCATCGTGACGACTTCCTTCGCGTTGCCTGCCTTGACGGCAGGATTGAGCACCATCACCGTGGCCGACGATCCGACCATGCCGACGGGCTCGAAGTCCTTGACCGGGTCGTAGCGAAGCTTTTGCAGCGCCGGGTTCATCGCATGCGTTGCGACGTAGCCCAGCATGAGCGTGTAGCCGTCGGGCGCGGCGCGCATCACATATTCGCTGGCGATCGCGCCGTTGGCGCCCGCCTTGTTGTCGACGATGACGGGTTGCTTGAGGATGACCGACATGGCCTGACCGATCACTCGCGCCATGGCGTCGTTGGCGCCCCCTGCGGCCGTCGGGACCACGAGGGTGATCGACTTTTCAGGAAAGGCGGCGACTGCGCTGCCGCAAGCCATGGACGCCGCCAGCGCCACAGCGCCAACGAGGCGAATCTTCTGGATCTTCAATTTGTCTACTCCGGTGGATTGTCGAGAACTGGATGCCTGCGAGGCTCTTGCTTGGCCTTGGTCGAATGTTCCGCTCTTGGAGGACTTCTGTGAATTGCATGTTTAGGATCGATTGATGCACACTGTGGATCAGTGAAACTGTCCGAGGAGCCCATGCGGCATGGCCATCAACTTCAATCTCAACGATCTGCAGGCGTTCCGGGCGGTGGCCGAGCTCAACAGCTTCCGCAAGGCGGCCGAGGCGCTGCATGTATCGCAGCCGGCCTTCAGCCGGCGTATCGAAAAGCTCGAGGAGGCGTTGGGCGTGCGACTGCTCGACCGCACCACCCGGCGTGTGAGCCTGACCTCGGTCGGGCGCGACTTCGATCGCAAAGTGCAGCAACTTCTGGACGACCTCGACCACACGCTTTTGGGAATCCGGGGTGTGGCGGCCACGCGCATGGGCGAAGTGACCATTGCTTGCGTGCCTTCGACCGTCTACTACTTTCTGTCGCAGGTGATCTCGCGCTACCACGAGCGCTACCCGAAGATCCGGGTCAAGGTGTTCGACGCCAGCGCCAACGAGGTGTTGTCGGCGGTGTCGCGCGGCGAGGCGGACTTCGGGCTCAACTTCGTCGGCGGCAAGGAGCCGGACATCGAATTCAAGCCCTTGCTGGAAGAACGTTTCGTCGCGGCTTGCAGGCGTGACCATCCACTGGCCAAGAAGCGCCGCGTGAGCTGGACCGAACTGGCGCAGTACGACTACATCTCGGTCAGCAAGGCGTCGGGCAACCGCTTGCTGCTGGACCAGGCGCTTTCGGGCCTGCCTGGCCGTCCGCAGAGCATCTACGAGACCCAGCACGTCACCACGATGCTCGGCCTGGTGGAGGCGGGCCTCGGCGTGGCTGCGGTGCCTTCGATCGCCATGCCGGACGCGGACCATCCGTTGCTTGTGAGCGTTCCGCTTTACGACCCGGTGATCACCCGCAAGATCGGCCTCATCCGGCGCAAAGGCCGGACCTTGTCGCCGGCGGCACAGCAGCTCTACGCCTTTTTCTCCGAGATGAAGGCAAAGCGCGGCAAGCCGGAAGGCCGCCGCGCGGTAAGCTGAGTATCTCGAGGCCGGGCGTGCTCGGGCTGACCCTCGGGCTCAGTGCGCCGGTCCGACCTGGCCAAGCGGCAGATGCAATTCTCCGGTTCCCTCTTCGAGATCGTGCTCGGTGTTGGCATAGTTCGCGGCCAACTCGCGCCGCAGCACATCTCGATCGCAAGCGTTTTCCCAGATCGAGACCACGATGCAGCACACGGCATTGCTGATGGTGCTGGTGAGCGCGCGCGCCTCGGACATGAATCGATCAATACCCACGATGAGCGCCACGCCGGCAACCGGCAGTTCGGGCATGACGGTGAGCGTGGCGACCAGGGCGACGAAGCCGCTGCCGGTGACCCCGGCTGCGCCCTTGGAGGTCAGCAGCATGATGCCTAGCATCGAGGCGATCTGGAGCCACGACAGGTGGATGTCACAGGCCTGGGCGATGAACATCGACGCCAGCGTGAGGTAGATGGCCGTCCCGTCGAGATTGAACGAATAGCCCGTCGGCAGCACCAGCCCGACCACGCCTTTCTTGCAACCGAGGCGCTCCAGCTTGAGCAACAGGCGGGGCAGCACAGGTTCACTCGACGAGGTGCCGAGCACCACGAGCAGTTCTTCCTTGATGTAGCGCATCAGCTGCCACAGCTTGAACCCGTGCAGACGCGACAGCACGCCGAGAACCACGACGACAAAGAAGATGCAGGCCACATAGAAGGTCCCGATCAGCAGCCCGAGTGATCCGATCGACTTGATGCCGTAGCGCCCGACGGTGAAGGCCATCGCGCCGAAAGCACCGATGGGCGCCAGCCGCATGATGATGCTGAAGGCCGCGAAAAGCATGTGCGAGAAGCCGTCGATGCCGTCGAGCACCGGCTTGGCCGCCGTGCCGATGCGTGTCAGGCCGAAGCCGCACAACACGGCGAGCAGCAGCACCGGCAGTACCTCGCCGTCGGCGAACGCACCAAAGAAGGCGTTGGGGATGATGTGAAGCACGAAGTCGGTAAAGCCATGGATGTGAATCTCGTTCGCGAACCGCGTCGCCACCGAGGCGTCCAGGTTCTTCGGATCGATGTGCATGCCGACGCCCGGTTGCATCACGAACACGGTGACGAGGCCCGTGATCAACGCAAGGATCGTCAGCGCGTAGAACAGGCCCATCGCCTTCAGCAGCGTCTTGCCGATTTCCTTCGAATCACCCAGCGAGGTGATGCCGGTGACGATGGTGCAGAACACTACTGGGGCGATCATCATCTTGACCAGCTTGACGAAGCCGTCGCCGAGCGGCTTGAGGCTGGCGCCGAAGTCCGGCCAATAGTGGCCTACGGTGATGCCGAGGATCAGGCCGATCAGGACCTGGACGTAGAGGAGCTTCAAGAGCTTGCGGATGTTCACGACGTTGTCTCCGGTTTGAGAGGCGCACAAATGCGTACCGGTCTGCGCCGGTTCGGTCGGAAGCGTTGGACGAAAACGGTCTCAGCCGCGTGCGCTGAGCACGCGATCGACCATGACGCCGGCTTGGCCGAGGTTGTTTGCCGGGTCGCACATCGCATCGAGTTGGGCTCGCGTGACGTGCTTGTTGATCTCCGGGTGGGCGACCAGGATCTCGACCAGCGGTCGGTTGTCGGCCAGTGCCTGGCGGCACAGGTCATAGACCAGGTCGTGGGCGTATTCACGGCCAATGTACGGGCCCAAACCCATCATCACGGCCTCGGACATCACGAGCCCGTTGGTGATGTCGATGTTGGCGCGCATGCGGGTGGCGTCGACCTCCAGGCCCTTGAGAATGAACTTGGTCTGCTTCAGCGCGCCTGACATCAGGCAGAAGATCTCCGGCAGCGACACCCACTCGATTTCCCACGGCCCGGTCGAGCGCTCGTGGTCAGCCACCATTGCATCCATCAGTGCAGCCACATGCTGGCGCGCGACCGAGATGTTGGCGTGGATATAGAGGCAAGAGATCGGGTTGCGCTTTTGCGGCATGGTCGACGACGAACCTCGACCCGGCGCGAATGGCTCGAAGACCTCGGCCACTTCGGTCTGCATCATCAGCTTGACGTCCATCGCGATCTTGCCGAGCGAGCCGCCGACCAGCCCGAGGAAGGCACCGACCTCCGCGATGGTGTCGCGCACGGTGTGCCAAGAGATCAACGGCTGGGCCAGCCCAAGCTCCTTCATCAGGCCGGCCTGGGTTTCCATGGCGCCCTTCTCGAGCGAGGACAAGGTGCCCGACGCACCGCCGAACTCGCCCATCAGGACGCGTGGCTTGAGCTGCTGCAGGCGCTCACGGTGACGATCGATGCCGGCCAGAATGCTCGCCATCTTGTAGCCGAAGGTGATCGGCGTCGCCTGCTGGAGATTGGAGCGCCCGATGACAGGGGTGTCGCGGTACTTCCTTGCCAGGGCGGCGAGCGCAGCTCCGATCTCGTCGAGATCTTGCTCGATCAGTGCGAGGCCTTCGCGCATCTGGAGCACGGCGGCCGTGTCGGTGATGTCCTGCGTGGTGGCACCCCAGTGGCAATACTCACCGAGCTTGTCCCGGCAGTTCGCATTGATCTGGTTGACCACGGCAATGATGGGATAGCCGATCTGCTCGGTCTTGGCCTTCAGCTTGGCCCAGTCGATCTGCGACAGGTTGCAGTTGCGGACGATCTCGTCCGCCGCTTCCTTCGGGATGATGCCGAGTTCGCCCTGGACCTTCGCGAGGGCACGCTCGATGTCCAGGTACTTCGCGGTGCGGTTCTCGTCGGACCAGACGTCGCGCATGCGCGAGTCGCTGAACATGTCACCGAAGATGCGCGAGTCGATGATGGTGGAGGCCATGATGTGTTGTCTCTTTCTGCTGTTGAGGTTGTCAAGGGGGTCAGTTGCGGGCCAGTGCCAGCGTGCGTTGTGCCTGCAGGACGACGGGCCGGTCGACCATGCGTCCGTCGAGCCGGGCGGCGCCGGGCGACGCGGCATCGGCAACCAGGACGCGCCGGGCCCAATCCAGTGCCTCCGCACTGGGACGCAGCGCCGCGTGGATCGGCTGTACCTGGCGTGGGTGAATGCACAGCTTGGCGCCGAAGCCAAGCCTGCGCGCATCGGCAAGATCCGACAGCAGCCGCGCCTGGTCGTCGAGTTGCGGTGTGACGCCTGCTACCGGTGCCGGCAGGCTGGCCAGGCGCGAAGCGATCGCGATGCGGCTGGCTGCGTAGCCGAGACCGGAGCCGTCCGTCGAGATGTCCATGTCGAGATCGAGGGCGAAATCGAGAGTGCCGAACACCAGACGCTGCGCGCCGGCGGCGGCGATGCGGTCGACTTCAGACACACCGCGTGCGCTTTCGATGAGCGCCAGGATGCCCGCATGGGGCAACGCCGCCTGGGTCTCGGCGATCTGCGCGGCCGACTCGGCCTTGGGCAAGAGCACGCCGATCCCATGCGCGTCGCCCAAGGCCGCAAGGTCTGCGGCAAACCAGGACGAGTTGGCGTCATTGATACGCACGACGATGCGCGATCGGCCCGCGGGCGTTGCGCGTTGCAGCCATGTCGCGACAACGCTGCGTGCAGTGGCCTTGTCGTCGGCAGCCACCGCGTCCTCGAGGTCGAGAACGACTTTGTCGGCACCGCTGGCCAGCGCCTTGTCGAAACGTTCCGGGCGCGTTCCCGGCACGAAGAGGTAGGTGCGCGCGGGAGGCAGCAGTTCGGCGGGCATGACGGCGACCTCAGACGGCTTTGGATGTGTGCAGTCCGGCGATTTCGGACGCGCTGTAGCCAAGCTCGGCCAGGATCGCGTCCGTGTGTTCGCCAAGTGCGGGCACCGGGTCCATGCGGGGGCCGGTATCCCAGGTGCCGGGCGGCAGCATGGCGGGCACCGGCCCCATGGCCGTCCCCACCTCGGTCCAGCGCCCACGTGCCTGGAGCTGCGGATGCGCCCAGACTTCCTTCATGGTGTTGACTTGCGCATTGGCAATCTGCGCGAGCTCGAGTCGCCCGACCACCTGCCTGCCGGTCAGCGGCCGGAAGGCGTCCACGATGATCTGGCGCAGTGCGACCCGCTCCGCCACGCGCTTGAAGTTGGCAGTGAACCGGGGGTCCTTCGCGAGATCGGGCTGCTCCAGCACCTTGTCGCAGAAGCTGACCCATTCGCGCTCGTTCTGCAGGCCCAGCATCACGGTGGAGCCGTCGCCGGCAGGGAACGGACCGTACGGGTAGATCGTCGCGTGGCTGGCGCCGGTGCGCGGCGGCGGCGCGGCTCCCTCGAAGGCGTAGTAGAGCGGGTAGCTGGTCCACTCGGCCAGCGACTCCAGCATCGAGATGTCGATGCGTTGCCCCTTGCCTGTCTGGCCGCGCTGCAACAGTGCCGCGAGGATGCTGCTGTACGCGTACATGCCGGCGGCGATGTCCGCGATCGAGGGGCCCGCCTTGCAGGGCTCTTCGGGCGTGCCAGTGACTGAGACGAAGCCGGCCTCGCTTTGGATCAACAGGTCGTAGGCCTTCTTGTCGCGGTACGGACCAGGATTGTGCGGGTCGTCCCCGTAGCCGGAAATGTCGCAAACAATCAAGCCTGGCTTGGCGCCGGAGAGCTTGTCATAGCCCAGGCCGAGGCGCGCTGCGGCGCCCGGTGCCAGGTTCTGCACGACGACGTCGGCCTTCTCCATCACCAACCGTTCGAGCACCTGGTCTGCATCGGGGTGTTTCACATCGAGCGTGAGGCTTTCCTTGGAACGGTTGGTCCAGACGAAGTGCGACGCCAGACCGCGAACGCGTTCGTCGTAGCCGCGGGCGAAGTCGCCCGACCCTGGGCGCTCGATCTTGATGACGCGGGCGCCGAGGTCGGCCAACTGGCGAGTGGCGAAGGGCGCGGCAATCGCGTGCTCCAGCGTGACGACGGTGATGCCCTTGAGTGGCTGCATGAGTTTGTCTCTCTTGATGTTGTGGCGGTGGGTCAGCGCAGCACTGCGGTGGCGTCCATCGTCAGCCAGCCCTCGTGGTCCGAGGCCCAGAGACGGATCGTCTTGCCATCGGCCTGCGGCTGGCCGCTGACATGGAAAGCGTTCAGGTCGAAAGTCGGTCGAACGGCCTTGAAGCGAAAGCTCGCCACGTCGGCGTCCGGCAACTGGCGGCGCAGGATGTCCATCAGCAGTGTCGCGATCAGCGGGCCGTGCACGATCAGGCCGGGATAGCCTTCGACCTGCGTCACGTACTGGCGGTCGTAGTGGATGCGGTGGCCGTTGAAGGTGAGCGCCGAGTAGCGGAACAGCAGCACGTCGTCCGGCACGATCTGGCGGCGCCATGCGGCCTCGGCTGGTGCGGCTTGGGGTGGTGGCACGACATCGTGCGGGCCCTGTGCTTCGCGGTAGACGATGTCGTGGAACTCGACCAGCGCCGGCTCGACCGCCTCGTTGCAGCGCACTTCGTGACGCACCTTCACGAATACGAGCTTGCCGGTGCGGCCTTCCTTCGTTGTGACGTCGTCGATGGTCGAGGTGCGCGCAACACGGTCGCCCACGCGGATCGGGGAGCGGAACTCGAACTGGCTGCCGGCCCACATGCGTCGAGGCAGGGGTACCGGCGGAAGGAAGCCGCCGCGCTTGGCATGGCCGTCGGCGCCGATTTCGCTCTGCCGATGCATCGGCAGGAAGTACAGCCAATGCCAAAGTGGGGGAAGCGTGGTGCCAGCAATGACCGGCGTCGCAGGATGGTCCAGAGTCGCGGTCAGTGCGATGACGGGGGTTGGGTTGATGGTGTCTTCGATTCTCTCGCTGCGTCCGACCCACGATTGCAGCTGATCCTTCTGTGCGTCCAATGTCGTCTCCTTTGCTGACTGCACCAAGCGGCAGCAGTTCTGGGGAGCAAGTGTGCGACGCAGGCTACGTTAGCGGAATTGCAATGTTTGGTCCTATTGATGCACCCAGCGCAATAAACGGCTTGCCCCCGAGTGAACCAGGAGCTCGGAAATCGCTTGATACTCGGGACGAGATCGGCGCCGAATGGCCGCTGTCATGGGCGACCGCAAAAGACGGGTGTTGGCCTCAGGCCCCCAATCCGCAGGATTCGGCCTATGATTTTCGCCCGCACGATCCCCATCCAAGATCCCCCAACCCGGAAGTGCCGACTATGTACACGCGAATCCTGGTTCCCGTCGATGGCTCCACGTTTTCCGAACAATTGATCGGCCCGGCAGCCGTGGTCGCCAAGGCCACCGGCGCCGAACTCGCCCTCCTTCGCGTCGTCGGGAATGCCGAGGACTACGAGGCGGCGAGGCTATATGTCGAGAGGCTCGCGGCGGGCGCCGGTGCGAAGGCGGTCTGCACGAGCGCCAGCGCGGGGGTCGCAGCGGCGATCCGCGAAGAAGCGCAACAGGTGCCGGCCACGCTGTTGGCGATTTGCACACACGCCCGCGGCGGTGCGATGCAGGCGATCCTCGGTAGCGTCGCGCTTGAAGTGCTGCGCGGCTTGGGCGCGCCGCTGGTCGTTTTCCGGCCCGACCCGACGGGCCCGGCCGCTCCGTCGAAGATCGGCCGCGTCGTCCTGCCGCTCGACGGCAGCGATGTTTCCGAGGCCATCGTGCCCCAGGCGGCAGCCCTGGCAAAGTGGCTCGGCGCCAGGGTGATCGTTGTCTCGGCGATCGAGCCGTCGATGCAGCGCGATCCCAACGTCCCGTCGGGCGATGTCCAGGAATCGGGCTACGTCAACGGGCGCGCCCGCGACATCGCCGAACGCTACGGGGTGGAGGTCGGCTGGGAAGTGTTGCACGGCGACCCGAAGAAGGTGATTCCACATTTCGTTCGCGGGCTCGGCGACGCGATGCTGGCGATGACGACGCACGGCCGGACTGGCTTACAGCGTGTCGTCACTGGCAGTGTGACCGCTCAATGCCTTCGCGACGCCGGCGTGCTGGTATTCACGCGCCTGCCCTGACGGGCGGGGCCCGACCGGCCGTTCGAACGTCCCCATCCACGCCCCAACGTCGGCGCGGAGCGTTCACTTCTTCGCCGGTGCCACATGATGCCTCAGCGTGTCGCGTTGCTGCTGCGCCTCGACCGACAGCTTGTACGAGACGTAGTACTTGTATATGTTCCGCACGTAGGTCGTCGTCTCGATGCCGATCCTCTCGGCGGTGACGGGCTCGACGTGGTTGAACCATCTGTCCGGATCGAGCCCGCGCCTGGCCGCCTCGGCGCGCATCTTCGCGATGTTGCCCGGCCCGGCGTTGTAGCTTGCGAAGGCGAACAGCGTGCGGTTGCCTTCGCTGAAGTTCGCGTCATTGAAGTAGCGCGTCATCAGGTGGTCCATGTACTTCGTGCCGGCATGGATATTGGGCTCGAGCTGGCGGATGTCGCCCACCCGCATGCCCTTGCCGGTGGCGGGCATGATCTGCATCACGCCGATTGCGCCGACATGGCTCTTGCGGTTCTGGTCGAGCGTCGACTCCTGGTAGCCCTGTGCGGCCAGCATCAGCGGGTCGAAGCCGTAGATCTGACCGTACTTCTCGAACAGCGAGATCGTCTGATCGAAGCGTTGCTGGTCGGCGCTGGCACTGGCGTTGTGCATCGCCCTGATGTTCTTCAGGTACTGCTTCATCCGGTACGGAATCACGCCCGACTTCTTCGCCCAGTCGGTGTAGAAGCGCTTCAGCACCGCCTCGAGTTGCGGGCTGTTCTTGCGGATCGCCCAGCCCACCGGCGTCGCCTCGCGCAGCACGATGTCCCTGTGCACCTCGAGCCTGGACAGGGGCTGCGCCCACATCCTCGCCTTCCAGCTGTCGACGACCATCGCGCCGATCAACCCGGCGTTCGCCATCTCAAGCATGTCCTCGTCCTCGAGCGCATCGGGCACCAGCAGAAGCGTCGCCGGCGCCTTGCCGGCCGCGCGCAGGCGCTCGTTCAGCGCGACCAGGCTCGCGTGGTAGCTCGACGATTCACGTACGTGCACGTCCTGGCCCGACAGGTCGTCGAGGGCGGCGATCGTCGGTCCGGTGGACCCGGTGACGAGGATTTCGACGTTCGTCCAGTTCGGGTCAGGCGCGACGAAGTCGACGAGCTGCCTACGCTCGTCGGTGACGCTCAGGTTGCCGAGCGCTATGTCGCCCAGCCCCGCAGCCAGGCTCGAGAGCAGCATGTCACGGGTGGTCGGAATGATGTAGACGGTGAGCGGCCGCTTGCCGAGCTGCCTGGTGTAGGTCTTGTTGACCCAGCGCTCGAAGTCGCGCACCAGCTCGGCTGAGAGCCCGCGTTCGCGCCCCTTGTCGACGAAATACAGCGAACGGCTCAGCGGTACGTCGACGCGGATCAAGCGGCGCGCAAGCATCGCATCGAAGTCGCCGGACCACGGCTTGCTCGCGACGTTCAGCCGGCGCGGCGCCGCGAGAAGCCTGGTCGCACCCGCCGTGCTCGCCGTCGCCGCCGCGAGTCCGCTGCCGCAGACAGCCATCAGCATCAGCCCTGCCGCGAGACGCGCCGCATGAAGCATCGCCAGCCGCCGCGAACCTTCAGTCGCCTGACATCGAACCATTGGTCGTGCCTCCGGAGCAACTACTGTCGCGAGTATGCGCCGGAATACTGGCTCTCGCGAGCGACGCCTTCTTGTGACGATCTCCATCAAGTTGAGGGCGACCATTTTTGATCCGCCATTGGCGGAATTGAATATGCGCCACCGCCCAGTGAAAGATTCCGACCGGCTGCGATCAGCTCTCGGTTCACGTCAGTGAAGATAGGCCGAAATCGCACACTTCCTGGGCCAGGTGGCCGACGGCCTCCGCCAAGGTGCCCGCGGACTCCTTGCGGTAGACAGCGAAGTAGTTGACCAGCGGCAACGCGGGTGAACTCCTGAGCTTCACCAATTTGCCCTGCCGTACGTGCTCGCGATAGTAGAGCGTCGGCAGTTGGCTGATGCCAAGGCCCGCCATCGTCAGCTCGCCGAGGGTGGAGAAGCTGTTCGTCATGACCGTGCGCCGCGCCACGAATCCGTGTTGCTGAAACCAGCTGTTGTACAACTGCGTGATGCCCGACTCCGCAGCCTTGCTCAGCATGGGATAGGCGGAGAGTTCCTCGGCACTCAAGACCTTGCGTGGAACGCCCAGAGCCGGACTGGCCATCCAGCTGCATTCCAGGCTTTTGAGCGGGATGGCCTCGAATTGCTTGCCCCACAGGGGGCCCGGGATCAGCGCAAGATCGATCAAGCCTCGCGACAAACGCTCGAACAGGGTGCCACCGAGGTCGACGTCAAGCTCGATGTCCACCGCTGGGTATTCATCCTTGATTCGTCGGACAAGGGAGCGCAGCCACGTCTGACCGATGAGCTCGGTCGCACCAAAGCGCAGCACCCCATGAAAGGTGGCGGGCGCGCCCATGCCCGAAATCATTCTTTCGTTCAGCGTGAGCATCTCCTCCGCCGATCGCGCGAGCATGTTCCCCTTTTGGGTGGGTTTGGCCCTGCGCTTGGTCCGGTCGAACAGTTCGGCGCCGAAGATGCCTTCCAGCTCGGCGATGCGCTTGGAGACGGCGGATTGAGTGGTGTGCAAGCGGATCGCTGCGGCCTGGAAGCTGCCCAGCTTGAGCGTCCAGTGGAAGGCTTCCAACTGCTTGAGGGTGGGGTTCATGCGATGGGGCTACTCCAGGGAGCATCAAGAATAAATCTCCTGTTGCAACCGGTATTTTTATCGCTTTTCGAAATGATCGCAAATTTCTAGACTTCAGCCATCGAGACAAGCGTTCAAACGCAAAGGTGATGAAGAATGAGCCAAGAGCTGCCCGCCATCCGCAGAGACATCGAACGCGTATCGCCGGAACTGATTGCCAAGGCCGCCACATTCGCCGCCTCCATCCTGGCGGACGTCGCCGGACGCCGGGGCACGATGAACGGACGCATCCAGGGCGTCGACCGGAGGATGAAGATCGCTGGCCCGGCGTTCACCGTCGAGGTTCGTCCCGGTGACAACCTCATGATGCATGCGGCCCTGGCGCAAGCGCAGCCAGGCGACGTCATCGTGGTCGACGGCAAGGCCGACCTGACCTGTGCGTTGACCGGCTTCCTCATGGTCAGCCAAGCCAAGGCGGCGGGGCTTGGCGGCTTCGTGATCGACGCCGCCGTGCGAGACACCGAAGAGATCAGCGAGAGCGGCTTCCCGGTCTTCGCTGCGGGAGCCAACCCGAACGGCCCGACCAAGGGCCTCGGCGGGCGTGTCAACTGGCCGGTCTGCGTCGGCGGCACGAGCGTCAACCCGGGCGACCTCATCATCGGCGACGCCGATGGCGTGGTGGTCATTCCCAAGGAAACCGCGGCACTGACCATCGCCGCCGCGCAGGCCAAGCTGGATTTCGAGCAAGGCTTCCTGGCATCGCTCGCGAGCGGCGAAGTCAAGAACGGCTGGGTGTCGGAGTCGCTGCGCAGCGTCGGCATGCTCGCCGATGGAGAGGCACTTTGATGGCTTCGAAAGACGTCCTGGTCACGGCCCGTTTCTTCGATGACGACGCCAAACAGTTGTTGCGCGATCACGGACTGCGCGTGGTCACCGCCGACGTGCCCTACGACGGCGTCGACTCCGTCATTTCGCCTGCCATGCACGTGGCCCTCGAAAGTGCAGTGGCCTGGGTGATCGGCATCGCGCCCGTGACTCGCGAACTGTTGGATCGGTACCCGCGAATGGTGGCGCTTGCGCGACGCGGCGTGGGCTACGACACCATCGACGTGGACGCCGTTCGCAGCGCCCGAAGGCTGCTGACGAACACGCCGGGTGGCAACGAGCCATCGGTCGCGGACCATGCCATCGGCCTCATGCTGGGCGTAGCAAAACGCCTGGTCGAATCGCATGAGCGCGCCAGGGCTGGCAATTGGACCGTGCTCGTGGGCACCGAGCTGTACGGAAAAACGGTGGGACTTGTCGGTCTCGGCCGGATCGCGCGCCAGATCGTCAAGCGCTTGAAAGGGTTCGATGTTCGTGTGCTCGCCTTCGACGTGACGCGCGATGGCGCCTATGCTGCAGAGGCCGGCGTCGAGTACGTCACTCTGGAAGAACTGCTGAC
Organism: Variovorax sp. J31P207; assembly: GCF_030316965.1. NCBI lineage: Bacteria > Pseudomonadati > Pseudomonadota > Betaproteobacteria > Burkholderiales > Comamonadaceae > Variovorax > Variovorax sp. J31P207. The sequence continues at coordinate 26,353 of NZ_JASZYN010000020.1, read as the reverse complement.
CCGAAGCGACATCGTGAGCCTGCATGCACCGCTGACCGCGCAGACCCGCCATTTGCTCGACGAGCCGGCGATCACCCGCATGAAGCGGGGCGCCATCGTCATCAACACCGCGCGCGGCGAACTGATCGACGACGCTGCCTTGCTGTCCGCGCTGCAGAGTGGACAGCTCGGCGGTGCGGGGCTGGACGTCGTCGGATCGGAACGAGACCCGGCGCTGCTGCCGATCACCGAGAAGCTGCTGTCATTGCCGAATGTGCTGTGTACGCCGCACGCTGCCGGCTCGAGCCGCGAGGGCCTCGCCCGATCGAACCTGCTTGCGGCGCAGTGCGTCATCGCGGCCATCGAGGGTCGCGCTGTTCCAGCGCAATGCATCGTTGCCGACGGCCGAAGTCACTGACCGCCCTGCGACAACGGGGATGCCGCGGCTTCCCTGTCATCACATCAAGGAATCATTGGAGACCCCTTTGTCCATCACACGCGCAAAACTCATCCGCTCGACGCTGCCGGCGCTGGCCGTTGCGATCAGTGCTTACGCTCTGCCTGCCTTCGCGCAAGGCGATGCCTGGCCCAGCAAGGCCATCACCTGGGTGGCAGTCACTGCACCCGGAGGAAACTCCGATGTCCTGGCGCGGGTGATCGGGCAGCCGCTCGGCAGCGCGCTCAAGGTGCCGGTCGTCGTGGAAAACAAGCCCGGCGCCTCCGGCGCGATCGCGGGGTCCTTCGTCGCGAAGGCGGCGCCGGACGGCTATACGCTGCTTGGAGGCAGCATCGCCTCGCATGCGATCGCGCCCTTGATCAGCAAGAACATTCCATACGACGTGCTGAAGGACTTTGCCCCGGTCACGATGATCGGCGCGAACTACAACGTGCTGGTCGTGCCTGTCAACAGTCCGTTCAAGACCGTTGCGGACGTTATTGCAGCCGCGAAGGCTGCCCCTGGAACGCTGTCGTTCGGATCACCGGGCATCGGCGGCACGCAGCATATGTCGGGCGAACTGTTCCAGGCCCGCGCGAACGTCAAGCTCATTCACAGCCCCAACGTGCGCGGCTCGGCGCTGACGGACGTGATGGCCGGCCACGTCAACATGATGTTCGAGGGACCGGCGGTCTTCGCGCAGATCCAGGGCGGCAAGCTGCGCGCCCTGGCCGTCACCTCCAGGAAGCGCCTGCCACAACTGCCCGATGTCCCGACCATGGAAGAGGCCGGTGTACCGAACTTCGAGGTGCTGGCCTGGCATGGCGTGTTCGCGCCGGCCGGTACCCCCAAACCCGTACTCCAGCGCCTGCAGAAAGAGATCGCCGCGATCTTGAAGACTCCCGAAGTGCAGCAACGGCTCGAGCAGTTGGGCATGACTCCCTCGGGCACTACCCCTGACGAATTCGCCGCGTTTCAGAAAGCCGAGGTTCAGAAGTGGTCCGCTGTGGTGCAGGCAGCTGGAATCAAGGCGGAGTAGTCCGGCCTTTTCAATAATTGGAGACAACGCAATGATTCAACGACGTGAGCTTCTGAGGGCCACTGCGGGCATCGCAGTTCTTTCTGCCAGTGCGCGTGTCCTTGCACAGACGGATGCGACACGCATCATCGTGGGCTTCGCGCCCGGCACCGCGACCGATGCGCTCTCTCGCATGCTCTCCGAGAAGCTGCGCGGCGGCTACGCGACGACGCTGGTGGTCGAGAACCGCATCGGGGCCAGTGGCCAAATCGCCGTGATGGCCTTGAAGGGCGCGCGTCCGGATGGCTCGGTCATGCTGATCTGCCCGATGTCGATCCTTTCGGTCAATCCGCACACCTTCAACAAGGTGGCCTACGACCCCTTCAAGGATCTGCAGCCGGTGGGGAACTGCGTCACCGCGGACTTTGCGTTGGCGGTGGGCCCTGCGGTACCGCACGAGATCACCTCGGTGCAGCAGTTCATGGCCTGGTGCAAGGCCAATCCCGACAAGGCCAGCTTTGCGACGGGCGCGACCGGTTCCAAGCTTCATTTCGCCGGCATCAAGCTGGGCATGGAGGCAGGGGTCAAGATGACCCACGTGGGCTACGCCAATGGAAGCAACGCGGTGACGGATCTGATCGGCGGGTCCGTGCCGGCGTACGTCGGCGTGGTGCCCACCGTCACGCCCTTCGCGAACCGGCTGCGAGTCCTGGCCACGATGGGGTCGGCGCGCAGCAAGTTCCTGCCGCAGGCCCCGACGCTGAAGGAGTCCGGCTACAACGTCGTGATCAACGAGAACTTCGGTCTTTATCTTCCGGCCAATGCCAGTGCGGAGCAGGTCGAGAAGCTGCGGGTGGCGATGACGGCGGCGTTGAAGAGTCCGGAAGCCCAGACCCTCTTTGCTACCCTCGGGATGGAAGCCGCGCCATCCGATCCGGCAGAGCTGCAGGCGCGGCTGCGCCGCGAGTTCGACGAATGGGGCTCGTTCGTCAAGCAGATCGGCTTCAAGCAGGACACCTGATCGCGAGACCGCACGGAATGATCTTCAACCTCCCTGAAACCATCGACGCATCGCTCTTCACGACGCTTCCCGCACACTTCAGGGTTGCGGAGACCAGCACGTGGAGCCTTGCCAACATGGGGGGGCGGGCGATCGACTCCTTCCTCGAGGGGCCGAGCTTCGATCGCAATGGCCAGCTGCATGTGGTCGACATTCCGAACGGGAGAATCTTCAGGATCTCGGAAGACGGGGGCTGGGAGCTCTTCGCACAGTACGACGGCTGGCCGAACGGGCTCAAGATCCACCGTGACGGGGACTTCTATGTGGCCGACTACCGTCGTGGAATCGTGCGGATCGACCCGACCACACGAGAGCCGGAGTTCCTGCTCGAAACGCGAGACTCCGAAGGATTCAAGGGCTGCAACGACCTGTTCTTCACCTCCGACGGGGCGCTCTACTTCACCGACCAAGGGCAGACCGGCCTGCACGATCCGACGGGCCGGGTCTTCCGGATGGACGCGGAGGGCCGGCTGGCGATGCTGGTGGCCACGGTCCCGAGCCCCAATGGCATCGTTGCCAATCTGGCCCAGGATCAGATCTTCGTCGCGGCGACACGAGGGAACGCAATCTGGCGACTGCCCCTCTTGAAGGAGGGCCAAGTCAGCAAGGTCGGGCTGTTCATCCAGTTGAGCGGGGGCATTGCCGGTCCGGATGGTCTTGCCCTCGACGCCGAAGGCGGCGTGCTGGTCTGCCAGGTCGGCCTCGGCGTGCTGCGCTATGACGCGCTGGGCCTGCTGACCCATGTGGTCCGCTCTCCCGCCGGAGTGCTGTGGACGAACCTCGCCTTCGGGACCGGGGACCACCATCGGCTCTTCCTGGTCGACTCGGTGGGCGCGAACATCCACACTGCCACTATGCCGGTACCTGGCACTGTGCTTTTCTCGCATTTGCTCACTTGAAATCGAGGCGTCGCGACACCTCCCGTGATCCCGAGCGCATGACCGCTATGCTCGCGAATATGGAACTCGGGCGCAGGCGGCAGGAGATGCCAACCCAGGATCCTCCGAGTTGACCGGCAGCGATGGGCCGAAGCGGCGTAGCGAGTGAACAGCAGCACCTCGGCGCCTTCCCGCGCCGCCAGGAATGTCGAGAAGCCCGCGATCCACGTCCGCGCGTGGGGCTTCGCGAGTTGGTCCGTGATCGCATCCTGCACACTATTGCGAATCGCAGGCGGCCGGCATGGCGATTTCGGACGGCAAGATCGCCGTGATCCCAGGTGGCGGCGTCGCTGCTTGCCTATACCTACGACGTGCTGCCAGACGCGACCGCCGCCGCAGCAGCAGTGCTGCTGTGATGGGGACCCCTCCTTCAGGGAGGGGGCGCGAGGGCCGTGTGGATTGGAAAATCCTGCCCGTGCGACGCGTCCCGCGCCGGGGTCCACTGCGCCTGCGCGCGGACGCGCTTCGCCGAATTCGCGCACCAACCCATCCACATGACATCCTCAATGCTGAGCATTCTTTCACGCTCCCTCGTCGCCGCCGCCGTCCTCACGATTACCGCCTGCGGTGGCGGTGGCGGAAACGGTGGCTTTGCCACCCCGACCCAAGCTTCTTCCGCAAACCCGCCAACCCGCCCCGCGGAAAGCCGCCTCGCCACGCCCGATGCAAATACAGCCTCGACCACCCGCCTCGGTGGTCTGGCTGCCGTCGGCGCACCCGTTGCGAACGGCAGCGTTTCAGTCCAGTGCGCGACGGGTGCTGCCGTGGCCACGACGACCGGCGCCACGGGCGCGTGGAGCGCCACGTTGACCGGCCAGACGTTCCCGTGCCTGGTCACCGTCAGCGGCGGCACCGTACCCGCCGGGCAGTCGCTCTATTCCGTCGCACTCGACGCCTCCGACCTCAACGTGACCCCGCTGACCGGCCTCGTGGTGGCGGGAGGGCTTCATGCCGATCCGTCGACGATCACTGCGTCTTCGCTCGCTTCGTCGGCTTCCAGCGCCCTCGAGCAAGGACTGGCAAAGGTCAACGCGAGTCTGAAGGCTTCAGGGTACACGCCGCTGGCCGGCAATCCGCTCACGACATCATTCCAGCCGAGTGCCGGCGACGCGCACGATGACCTGATCTCGACCCTCATGCGCTCCCTCGCCGACGAGAACATCGCCTATGACGAGATGCTCTCGTCGATCGCAGCCGCAGGCGACGCCGATGTGTCGATCCCGTTGACGCATGTCTTCAAGACTGCGGAACTCGCCGCAATTCCCCAACTGAACAAGGCCTCCATCTCTGCCAGCGGTGACGAACTCTCGATGACCCTCGGCGCAGGCGCCAATGCGGTGGGAAGCTTCGTCGGCGGCGGCAACGGCAACAAGGCCGTCCTCCAGCTGCCAGGCCTTGCCGGTACGAAGCTCATCGACTTCAAGGACATGGCCATGGACGTCAAGGGAGCGACCAGTTCCGGTGGCAGGAATGTCTATGCCTACGTGAACTTCACCGTCGACCTGACCTGCGACGGCTCGCCGCTTGCGGCGAATGCGACGCTGGCCGATGTCCGCAAGAAGCGTCGGATCGTGATCTTCGACCCGTTCGCGAAGTTCGTCCAGCAGGACAACACCATCTCCGACAGCGCCTTCAGCACCGTGAAGTTCAGCCGCGCGACACCGGGATGGCGGGTATCCGCGGGCACGCCCGTGGGAAGCGGTGTCGCCTTGAATCCGGACTACATCGGGAACGAAACGCTGGCCAGTTTCGACTTCGCCACCTATCCGAACGCTTGCATCGTCGACGGGGTCACCGGCGACGGCGGCATGTACCGCGACAAGAGCGATGCCCAGTGCGACACGACCGCCGCATTGGCAGGCGACAAGCCAGCCGCTTGCGGCAAGCCCTACAGCGGCGCGATCGTCGTGCTCGGTGACAGCGGCACGGTGGTCGCCTCCGACTGGAAGGTGAAGAAGATTCGATTCAACGCCGCCAACGCACGGAACTTCGCGTTCCAGTAGGCACGTTCTCGCATCTCGACGGTTCGACGCCGCTCGGTTCCAATGGGGATTCGTCGCCACGTTTCCACACCCCGTCTGGACATTCAACGATGCGTTTGCTGCCGCACGCCCTGCTTCCTGCGCTGGCCATGGTCGCTTCGGCGGACGTCGCCGCTCAGGCCTCGCCCGAACCACTGCGCGATGAGGGTGCGCTAACTTCAGAGACCATGAAAGAGCCCGCGCCACGAGGTCGCGAACGGTTCTTCGATCCCGAGGATGGCGCCTTCGACCTGAGCAGCTTCCTCGAGAATCCACACGGTTTCCTGCCGATCCCGATCGTCGTGACGGAGCCGGCCGTCGGCTATGGCGGCGGCGCCGCCGGCATGTTCCTGCGGCCACGCAAGGAAGCGGGTGAGGAAGGTTGGGCGCGCCCCGACATCTCGGGCATCGGGGCATTCGCCACCGAGAACGGGACGAAAGGTGCGTTCGCGGGGGACGCCAGCCGCTGGATGGACGGGCGCTTGCGCACCCTGTTCGGCGCCGCGACCGGACAGGTCAACCTCGACTTCTACGGCCTGGGCCCCGGATTGCCATCGTTGGACCAGAAGGTGCGCTACTCGCTGCAATTCGCAGGCGCCGTCGCACAGGTCAATTGGCAGCTCGCGCCGAAGTCGCCGTGGGCGATCGGCATGCGCTACGTCTTTGCCGACGTCGACCCGAAGCTGCGCGAGGGGCCCCAGCCTGCCGGTCCGGCAGACAGTGTCCGCGTGAAGATCTCCGCGCCGACCGCCATTCTCGAGTACGACACGCGGGACAACATCTTCACGCCCACGCGCGGAATCTATGCCGAAACGTCCTGGCTGGCATCACGCGAGGCCTTGGGCTCGACCGATGATTTCGAGCGTTTCCAGCAGATCTTGATGGGCTGGCAGCCATTGGCACATGGCGTCACGTTGGGCGCGCGGGGAAGCTATGCCTGGTCGTCCGACGGCACCCCCTTCTTCTTGCGGCCGTTCGTCCAACTGCGTGGCGTCCCCGCGATGCGATACCAGGGCGACCAGGTGGCGTCCCTCGAAATGGAGGCGCGCTGGCGCCTCTTTGGCCGCTGGAGCGGTGTCTTGTTCGGCGGGGGTGGGACAACACGCACCACCGGCGAGAATTTTTCTGCCACGCAGAACGTGGGCAGCGGCGGCTTCGGCTTTCGCTACGAGCTGGCACGCAAGTTCGGTCTGGATGTGGGCATCGACGTGGCCCACAGCCCGGGCACGACGGCGGTGTATCTGGTGGTGGGAAATAGCTGGTTCCGTCCTTGAGCGAGCATCGGCCGCGCCGCGTCGAAACGACGCCGTTCAGAATCTTGGTTCCGCCGGCACAGGCAACCTGGCACCCTCATGAAGGTGCGGCGTTCGCACCGCGCCAAACACACGCCCTTGATCGTCATGTTGCACGCGAAGGCAGCGCGCTTCGCGCCACAGGGGCTGGTCCGGGAGTGCCACCCCGGCCGCCGCGAACTGCTCGTCGGGAAGCAACGGCGGAACTTCCCGGTCGCGACTGGGCTGCTGACGCAGGCGACGCCGCTGCCGAAGGCCCGCCAGGCCCAACCACACCATGAGACCCGCCGCCATCCACAGATAGGGACGCAGGTCGACGGCGAGCGGGGCTTCGATCAGGTTCCCGAGATAGGTCCCCGCCGACGGGCTCAGCCATGCAACGCCGGCGATGACGGGCTCTCTCAGAAACCACAGATAGGCCATCCAGGCAAGCAAGGTCATGACCAGGTCGCGCACGCGCATCCACCACTGCGTGCGTCCCCGCTGAATTCGCGGCGGCCAATCGCGCGGCGGGGCCAGTTCCGGCGGCGAAGCGTCGTCGTCCCCCGGCGTAGCAAGCGTCTTCTGCATCATTGAATGCTCCCGCGTCAACGCAGGCCGCGGTCGGGGCTCACCCAGGTTCCGCGCATGCTGCCGATGTGAAGGATGGCACGCGGCAGGCCGACGACCGAAGTCGCGGCCTGGGCGGCCCAGAAAACCAGCGGATACCAGACGACCCAGAACAGCGATCGGAACATGCCGCGCTCGAAGCGCTCGTCGATCCAGGCGCTCGTCACGGCCTGCGCGAGGTAGGTCAGCGCCAGGACCTGGCCCCAGCCGCGCGGCAATGGTCCGAAGGCTGGCCAGAATTCAGGCAGGGCGATGCCCCAGAAGCGCAGCAACGGGCCCACGCCCCATGCCAGGAAGCCCCCTGCGATCGCATAGGCCCAGGCGACCGCGACGACATAGTTGATCCATACCGGAAGCATGCGCGGCTGCGCCAGCAGCTTGGGAAGAACCTTGAGCATGACGGTCACGCCGCCCTCGGCCCAGCGCAGGCGCTGGCGCCACAGTCCGCGGAAGGTCTCCGGCATCAGGATCCAGCACAGTGCCTTGGGCTCGAAGGCCAGCCGCCAGCCGGCGAGTTGGAGGCGCCAACTGACGTCGACATCGTCGGTGATGGCCTCGCGAGACCACCAGCCGGCGTCCTGCAGTGCGCGCTTTCTGAAGGCGCAGATCACGCCGGAGACGGTGAACAGCGATCCATACACGGTCTGGGCCCGCTTGATCAGCCCCACGATGGACGAAAACTCGCCGACCTGCAGGCGCCCGAGGAGCGTGGCGTGGTTGCGCACCCGCGGATTTCCGGTCAGCCCGCCGATGCCTTCATCGGTCTGGAACCGACGCACCAGCCATGTCAGCGCATGGCGTTCGAGCAGCGCATCGGCGTCGATGCACACCAGCAACTCATGCCGGGCGGCCAGCGCGCCGGCGTTGAGCGCGGTGGACTTGCCCTGGTTGCTTTCCAGGTGCACGACGCGCAGCATCGGCAGCTGCGGAATCAGGGCCTCCAACCATGCCCCGGTCCGATCGGTGGAGCCGTCGTTGATCGCGATGATCTCGAAGTCCGGGTAGTCGATGCACGACAGGGCCCCGAAGGTTTCGGCCAGTTGCCGCTCCTCGTTGTGGCAAGGCACCAGCACCGACACGCCCGGGTACGACGGGAGCACCGGAGGATGCTCCGGCCGCGGCTCATGGCGGCCGCGCAATCCGACGTAGAGCAAGCCACCCGTCATCCAGAACAGGGCCATCACGAAGGGATAGCCGAAACAGAAGGCGGCGATGAGTTCGTTGAAGTACATGGATGTTCAGCTCCTTCCTTCAACGTTGCATCGGAAAGATCGATCCCGACACCGCGGGTGCCGCGATGGCCGCTTCGGGCCGATCCGCGACGGGATCGTCCGGACACCAGCCCAACGAAACGCCGCCGCGGCGCTGGAAGTCGAGGGCCTTGCGGACCAGTACCCGGGCGTCGGGCGGCGCCACGCCGGTGAACCATCTCAGGAGCGTTGGATCGACAGGCGAGAGGCGGTCGTCGGCGACCGGGTCGTCGACGCCTCGAGGCACGAGGGTGATGTCTGCCAGCGGGTGCGGCGCTGCGACGGGATGCCGTGGCGCGACCCACACCAGTTCCAGTCCGGGTCGCGCGGCGTCCAGGGCCGCGAAGGCCCGCCATCCCGGCGCGTCGATGCCGTCCGCACGCCCCAGGTTCGCGAGCATCGACTGTCGCCGCTCGCGTATCACCCAGGATGACCAGCCCAGCGAAATGCCCGGACGGTGCGCGAAGAGCGGCGGCGGACCGTCGAAGTGAATCGCCAGCGCCTGCGTGTCCTCGAGCAGCCAGCCGTCCAGCGGCACCCTGGCACCCAGGTCCTCATAGAGGCGCTGCACGCGCGCGTCGTCGCCCAACGCCGCGAGTGCCTCGCGATGCGGCAGGCGGGCATAGACCTTGACGCCGGCGCGCGTGTTCATCTGCCAGGCGATGCGCGACAGCCAGTCGCCCGCCAAGGGCAGCTCCCGGGCAGGAAACCAGGCGGCGGAGATCCGCCCCTGTGCATCGCGGCGAACCGCGTCGACCACCAGGCCGGTCACCCCCAGCGCCCGCACGCGCTCGATCGCCAGGCCCAGGCGTTCGTTGCTGGCCTCCGCGCTGTCGGTCCACAGGGCCGCCGGGTCGAGGCAGACCAGGCGATCCAGGCGCCGCTCGTTCGGATCGGGACGCAGGCTCTGCACCAGGTCCGGCAGCGGCGGGTTGTGCCTGTGCAGCAACCGGGCCAGCCTGAAGGGCTGGTCCAGGCGAGAGGGTCCCTGGTCGAGCACGAGCGCGAAAGCGAAGCCCAGGTCGCGGGCCGCCTGCATGCCGATGCTGTCGTAGCGGCCGTAGGGCCACACCAGCGCACGCGGCGCGCGACCCAGTTCGCGCTGCAGGCTTGCCCGCCCGGCCGCCAAGTCGGCGCGGACGCCCGCCGCAAAGTCGGCTTCGCTCTGGTAGCCCATGCCGGGGGTGTAGCGGCGCGTCACCGCCGCCGGCATGGTGTTGCCCTGCGGGTTGCCGACGACTTCGGCGTGAAGCGACTGGCTGTGCAGCGCGAACTCGACCAGGCCCGAACGCTGCATCTCGCGCGCCTGATCCCAGGTGATGAAGCGCTCGCGCGGCACCGCTCGACCGCCATAGCGAACCATCGAGCCTGCAGGTGGTTCCATCCATTCGCCCACCAGGGCCGCGACGATCGGGAAGCCATAGGCGAGCGCCAGCGGGTAGACGCGGGTGTACAGGCTGCGGTAGCCGTCGTCGAAGGTGATCAGCACGGCCTTGGCGGGCAGCGCCTTCTCTCCGCGGCCCGCGCGTGCGATGTCGTCAAGCGAGATCGCCGTCCAGTCGTTGCCGCGCAGCCAGTCGAAAAAGCTCACCAGACGATCCGCAGTGACCGCGTCGTCGTCCAGGTCGCCCGGAGCGTCCACCACGTCATGAAGGCCCACCGTCGCGAAGGTCGCGGCCGATCCGGATGCAGGCGACGGCTGCTGCGCGAACGCGGGCCGGGCGGCCAGGCACAGGAGCAGCAGCGACATCGCCAGCATGCGAATCGCCTTGTTGGCGGGCCGGCTCGTGTTCATCTTCCGAACCTGTGCTCGAGCTTGAGGTAGCCGTTCAGCGTGCGCTCGCGCTGGCCGTTGTAGACGTTGCTCGCCCATTCGATGCCCCAGGTCAGTTCGGTCCAGGGATCATGGCGCCAGGTCTGCTCGTAGGCGGCGCCGCCCACCGCGTAGCCGCCGAAGTCGCGCTGGTCGAACATGCCGATGGTCAGTCGCAGCCGCTGCAGCAGCACGCGCTCGTAGACACGCCCCAGGACATGCTGAAGCTGCGCCTCGACGGAAGGCAGCCATGACTCCCTGGGGTTGAAATACGGCGTAACGGCCAGGCTGTTGCGCTGCCATTCGACGCGCGGCCTGACCACGATGTCGAGGTGCGGCCGATCGAGCAGCGTGAGGGCGCCGTCGATCGTCACCTGCTCCCGCCTGTTGCCGTCGCTGAAGTCCATGTATTGCGCCCTCAGGCCCGCCTCGGTCGATTCGGTCCAGGCATAACGCAGGCCACCTCTTGCCGCATCGGCCGTGATGCCATGAAAATCCGCCCGCAGCGGGGCGTCCGGCGAATGCTTCGCGGCATCCGCCAGGAACGTCCAGTGATCGGTCGGCTGCCACTGGGCGGCGAGTGAGCCGCCCGATGTGTTCAGGGAGCCTGTTTGGGACCATGCCAGCGCGTTGACCTTCCAGTCGGGCCAGAGGGCCTGCACACCGCCGCCGAAACGATGGCGTTCGGCGCGGCCTTCCTCGATGGAGTCGGCGCTGCTGTCGGCCAGTCCGATGAGCCGCCAGCTGCCCGCGAAGGTCGAGGACTCGACCTGGAGGCTGGCTTCGCCGCCATTGCCGGGCCCTTGCAGCGCCTGGTTGTCGGTATGCCTGCCACCCAGCGCGAAGCGCACGCTGGGGCCCATGGCGGCGTCGAGTTCCCGCCGCGCCTGCTGCACGCGTGGAATGTCCGCGCCTTCTTCCAGCAGCGGCGCCAGGCGCTCCTCGGCGCGCAGCAAGCGATGGCGTCGCGTGTCCGAGTCCACCTGCTGCACGCGAATGCCGAAGTCCTCCGGCGCCAGCGCGGCGGCGGTATCGATGCCGTCTTCGGCCCGGCGCGGCCAGCCCTGCTGGGCAGCGACATCGGCCGCCTGCGCGCGCAGCCAGGGGAGAGCCGGGGCGCCGCGCTCCAGCGGCGCGATGCGCTGCCACGCGGCGGCCGGCATGTCGGCATAGCTGTGCACCGCAGCGTCGAAGGCCTGCGCTTCGAGCCAGACTTCGTTTTCGCGCGGCGTCTGCTGTTCGCCTGCACGGCGCCAGGGCGGTCCCGCAGCGGCCACCAGGGCGTCGACCGTGGCGAAGGCCGCGTCGAAATCCTCGGCTTCCGTCTCTGCATAGGCACGGCCCATCATCATCGAGCGCCATGGACCCTCGTCGTCGGCGCGCTGCGAAGGCGTCAGGCGCTGCAGGGCTTCGTCGTAGACGCGGCGCGCATCGGCGGGGCGGCGCAGAGCCAGCAGCGCGTCCGCCTCGGCTTCGAGGACATAGGCCGGCAGGGCATCTTCCGCCGCACGCAGCACCTCCACCTGGTCCACGGCGTCCTGCCAGCGCTCGCGGTGGCGCAGGGCCACCGCACGGTCGCGTTGCAGACGCGTGACCAGACCCGGGTCCGGCGGTGCGGCGGCACGTGCCTCGACCAACAAAGCGTCGAGACGGGCCAGCGCCGGGTCCACGGCGTCGAAACGCCGTCGGGGATCGGGCTCCCGCGGAGGGATGTCGATCGCCCAGCGCAGGCGCTGGCCGGCGACGCGGCTGCGCACGCCCGGGTCGGCGCGGGCGCCCAGCGCGTGGGCGGCGGCGCTCGGGGCGCCCAATTCCATCAGCACATCGGCCAGGGCTTGGGTGACTTCGGCATTGTCTGGCTGCAGGCGCCGAGCCTGCGCGATCGCGCCAAGGGCGGCATAGCGATCGCCCGCGCGCAGGAAGGCGCGACCGCGCTCGAGCAGCGCCTGCGCTGCCACCGCTGCGTCGGCCTGCGCGCCGGGCCTGGACGGTGACCGAGGGGCCTGCGTTGCACCGGGCGCAGTCACGCCCTGTCCTGCTGCGATGCCGCATGCCACCACCCCGGCCAGGGCGGTGGAGCGAAGACCCAAGGTGGAAGAATGTCGGAGAATTCGGCACTCCTGAATGCGGCCGGGGCCTGCTTGTTTCAGCCTAAACGTGGCAACCAAATCCGTCAAACACCCGGCTCCTGAGATTCGTTGCGCCATTTGCCAGTCAAACGCGACCTGTCAACTCCACCACAGAGGGGGTGTCATGAGGAAATCGCTTTGGACGCTTGCGGTCGTCGGGGCCATTCACGCCGCTCCCGGGGCCTGCGCGGCCGACCAGGCGTCGTACGACGAACTGAAAGCCGAGTTGCAGCAGGCCATGAAGACGATCCAGGACCTGCAGGCGCGCATGACGGCCCTCGAGCAGCAAAAGGCGGCCGCCCCGGCGCCGGCCGCCGTGGCCGCGCCCGCTGCCGCCGCTTGGGCACCCGTCGTCTCGGTGGGCACGAGGGCCGAGGACGGCGTCCCGGACCCGGACAAGGCCAGGGTCGAGTTCTACGGCCAGGCCATGATCGACACGATCTACGACTTCAAGCGCATGAACCCCGACTGGCAGGCGACCCTGCGGCCATCGCAGATTCCGATCATCTGCCCGGGATCGCCAGGATGCGGCAAGGATGGCACGACGGTCTTCAGCGTGCGGCAATCGAGCCTCGGGTTCAAGTCCTTCATCCCGACGAGCCTCGGCCTGGTCAAGACCGACCTGAGCTTCGACCTCTTCGCGACCAACGGCGGGACCCAGATCCACTGGCTGAACGCGTGGGCCGAACTCGGCATGTATGGCGCCGGCCAGACCTACTCGAACTTCATGGACATCGACGTGTTTCCGAACATCATCGACTACTGGGGACCGAGCGGCATGGTCTTCGTGCGCAATCCTCAGCTGCGTCTGACGCCCTACAGCCAGGATGGATTGACCGCGGCCTTCTCGCTCGAGGCGCCCAGTTCCGCCATCGATACCGGTCGGATCACACGGGTGGACCCGGCGCTGGGCGCCGGCATCACCGGCTGGAACCGTGCCCCGGACGCCGTCGCGAGCCTGCAGATGGACGGCGACTGGGGCCATGTCCGGGCCGCCGCCATCGTGCGACAGGTCGGCTTCCAGAACACGATCAGCTTCAACAGCGAGCCGTCCGGCTCGAAGACCGGGTACGGGCTCAATCTCAGCGGCACGTACAACGTGTTCGGCGAGGACAGGCTGAGCGCGCAGGTCGTCGGCGGGCAAGCCATCGCGAGCTACATGAACGACGGCGGCGTGGACCTGGCCCCGGGCGCGAACCTGCAGGCCGAAACGGTGGGGTCTCTGGGATGGCTCGTCTACTACAACCACGCCTGGAGCGAGAAGTGGAGCAGCGCCATCGGCTACAGCGAGCATCGGCAGAACAATACCGCCGGACAGCTTGCCACCGCCTTCCACAAGGGCAGCTATTCGTCCGTCAACCTGCTGTATGCCGCCTCTCGAAGCATCCTGCTGGGCGGCGAATTCATCTGGGGGCGCCTCGAAAACAAGTTCGGACTGTCGGCAGACGACTACCGGCTGCAGTTCTCGACCAAGGTCACGTTCTGACGTGGACCGTCACGAGCCAGGGGCCCTCGCGCAGCGCCACGGCTAAGGCGCCGGGGAGCCGTGCTGAACGGCCTGTCAGGCCAATGCCCGAAACTCACGCGCGTGCAGAAAGGATGCGTGTTTGGGCGCACGCTTCGTCTTTGACCAATCCTCCAGCATCTCCCACTTCACTGCATCAAGCCTTCGAATCATTGCCGCCTCGTCGGGGTCTGGGCAGGCCAACTCGACGCGGTGGCCATTCGGATCGAAGAAATAGATCGAGTGGAAGGCGCCATGGTCCGTGACGCCAAGAACCTCCACCTCGTTGTCCTGCAGGTGGGCCTTGAACTCAAGAAGCTCCTCACGATCCTTGACGCGGAAGGCGATGTGCTGCACCCATTCGGGCGTATTTGGGTCCCGCCCCATGGGCGGCTGTGTGGGCAGTTCGAAGAACGCCAACACATTCTGATTGCCCGCATCCAGGAACACATGCATGTAGGGATCGGGCGCCTTGGTCGACGGGACTTGGTCTTCCGCGATCGCCAGGACGAAGTCCATCTTGAGCATCCTGTTGTACCAAAGAACAGTTTCCCTCGCGTCGTTGCACCGGTATGCGACGTGGTGAATTCGATCGATCTTCATATGAGCTTCTCCGTCAATTGAATGGCCATGCGATGGGGAGGCGGTAGTGCTTCGCGACGTCACCGCCGCAGCGCTTTTGTCCATGGCAGGCCATGTTCACGCAATAGGCCAACTGTCCTGCTTCCTCTCCACACCTCAATTGAACTGGCTTTTGACATATCATTCAAACCGTTTTTGTTGATGCATTAAGCAGAGAATCCGATGAATGCCACGCTCAAGCAGCTACGCGCGTTCCTGGCAGTGGCCCGCACAGGCAGCTTCACGCTCGCAGCTGAAAGCCTCTACGTCACCCAGTCCGCTTTGAGCGGGCTGATCAAGGAACTGGAACAGGCGCTGGGTGCACGCCTGATCGATCGCAGTACGCGACGCGTTTCGCTCACAGACATCGGCGAGCGCCTCCATCCCATGCTGGACGGTGTGATCAATGACTTGGACAGCGTACTGCAGCAGGTGCATGATCATCGAGCGATGAAGAAGGGGCTGGTCCGGGTCGCTGCCTCTCAGTTGCTGGCCTCCACGCTGGTGCCCGATCTGATTGCCGCTTACCAGGCCGAGCATCCTTCGATCGACGTGAGGCTGATCGATACTCCGGCAGCCGCAGTCATGGCTCGCGTATTCGCCGGCGAGGCGGAGTTGGGCATCGGGCCCGAACGCGAGCCCAACTCCGACATCACGTCCACTCGGTTGTTCGACGGACCGTTCATGGCGGTCTTTCCACACGAACACCCACTGGGAAAGCGCAAGCGCCTGCGCTGGAAGGATCTCGCTCCGTACTCGGTCATCACATTGCAGGGGCAATTCACCGAGCGCCTGCTCCAGGACCTTCGCTCAGGCGCGCCGGATCTGGTATTTGCGCCGGCCACCGAGGTAGCCTACATGTCGACGGCGTTGTCCATGGTCAAGGCGGGTTTGGGGGTGGCGCTTTGCATCCCGTACGCCGCGGCCCTGATTGAGGTCTACGGGCTCCAGATGAGTCCGTTGGGCGGGCCGGAGGTGCGTCGGAGCTTTGATGTCTTTACCCTCCGGGGACGCACCCTCTCCCCCGCCGCCGAGAGTTTCTTGCACTTCATCGGGCCCAGGATCAGGGCCATGCCGCATCTTCGATGACGGGGCACCAGCGCTACGATCATTCATCAGCCTCATCGTTCCGATTCGGAAACCCTGTGATCGCGCCTGGCCTGTAGGCTTGCCCTATCCTCAGGCCATGCCCGTCCGCAGCCCTGGTCCAATCGCCCGAAACTGGAAACAGACGATGCCCTCTGAACACAATTGGCGTCCCGACGCCTGGCGCGGCCGACCCGCGATGCAACTGCCGACATATGCCGACCCCGTTGCGCTGCGCGAGACTGAAGGCCGGCTTTCGGGCCTGCCCTCGCTGATCTTCCCTGGCGAGGTTTCGCAGTTGCGCACAAGGCTCGCCGCCGTCGCCGGCAGCAAGGCCTTCCTGCTGCAGGGCGGGGACTGCGCCGAGAGCTTCGACGAGTTCGGACAGCAGCCCGTGGAATCGACGTTCCGGGTGATCCTTCAAATGGCTGTGGTGCTGACCTATGCCGCGGCATGCCCCGTCGTGAAGGTCGGACGCATCGCGGGCCAGTTCGCCAAACCGCGATCCTCCGAGATCGAGGTTCAGGATGGCAAGTCGCTTCCCTCCTACCGGGGAGACATCATCAATGGCAGCGCCTTCAATGCGAAGGATCGCGAGCCCGACCCCTCGCGCCTGCTCAGCGCCTACTCGCATTCCGCAACCACCTTGAACCTGCTGCGAGCGCTTTCCCAAGGCGGGTTCGCCGACCTGCATGAGGTGCATCGATGGACGGCAGATTTCGTTCGCTCGAGCCCCCAAGGCGAGCGCTTCGAGGAGCTCGCCGACCGCATCACACAATCCCTCGCCTTCATGGAGGCCTGTGGGTTCGATGCCGCACGTGCGCCGCAGTTGCACGCGGTGGAGTTCTACACCTCGCACGAGGCCTTGCACCTTCACTACGAGGAGGCGCTGACGCGACTCAACGAGCGGACCGGGCGCTGGTACGGGGGCTCCGCCCACATGCTGTGGCTGGGCGAGCGGACTCGCCAGCTCGACGGTGCCCATGTCGAATACCTGCGCGGCATCGAGAACCCGGTCGGGGTGAAGTTGGGCCCGAAAGCCAGCCCGGACGACGTCCTCCGGTTGATCGATGTGCTGGACCCCGATGCCAGCGACGGCCGTCTGGTGTTGATCACTCGCATGGGGAGCGACGCAGTTGCCGAGCGCCTGCCGCCGCTTTTGCGTGCCGTGCGTCGTGCCGGGCGCACGCCCGTATGGTGCTGCGATCCCATGCACGGCAACACGGTGACCTCGTCGAATGGCTACAAGACCCGAGACTTCGGGCGAATCCTGTTGGAACTGCAAGGCTTTTTCGCCGCGCACGCGCAGGAGGGCACCTATCCCGGAGGTCTTCATTTCGAAATGACGGGTCAGGACGTCACGGAATGCCGCGGAGGCGCGCAAGCGTTGACGGACGAGGCGCTGTCCGCGCGCTACCGCAGCGCCTGCGATCCCCGGTTGAACGGCTCTCAGAGCCTGGAGCTTGCATTCATGATCGCCGACGTTCTCAAGGCTGCGCGTCGATAGCGTACGGCATGGCGGCGATGCACCGTTGCCATTCGCCTAGTCGGAGGTCACGCCGCGCTTCGCGGATCATCACTTCGCGTTCTGATCGGGCGACCCGCATCCTCTTGATGTACTCATCCGTGCTTCCCGGCAGCGCCACCATGCCGTTCTGCTGGATCACCTTCTGCACGCCAGGATCGGCCAAGGATCGCTGAACCTCGTCATGAAGACGGCGCACGATGGCCACCGGCGTGCCGCGCGGAACCGCGAGGCCCATGTCCACCGTCGCCATGCCCACCTTGGGATAGGTCTGCGCGACGGTTGGTGTGCCGGGCAGCAGCGGGAACGACTCGAACGAGGTCACGGCGAGAATCTTCAGTTTGCCGGCCTCCGCCATCGGCGTCACGCTGGACGGCATTCCGAACAGTACGTCGACCTGGCCGCCGATCAGGTCCGTCATCGCGTTCGCGGTGCCTTTGTAGGGAACGTGTGTCCATGTGATGCCGGTGGCCTTCGCCCATGGATCGGACAGCGGCAGCGCCTTCAGTCCATAGGTCGAAGCCACCGGCTCCGCGACCTCGCGCGGAACGACCGCGATCCCGAGGTTGGCGCGGACACAGCGCAACGAGGCATCGAAGGTCGAAACGACGGCGCGATAGCTGATCGGCTTGCCGATGATGGCGGCAGCGCGCGCCAGCATCGTGTGCACGGCCGTCGACGCGGGGAGACCGACATGGTCGTAGTCGAGCGTTTCCTCGAACGCGCACCGCTTCTTGCTCGCGATCGGGTGTGACGGGCTGGCGATGATGGTGTCACCACGGCGGAGCTTTCGGCCTCGATCTTGAGCCACTAGGCCGGGAGCGGGAAGCGGTGCCTAACGCCAATCGCAAACGATTGGCCGCGTGCCAAGTGCCCCACCTCCGTGCCATCCGGAACCCACCCACGAGGTTACACAGCAAGTCGATCCGGCCGAAGCGCCCGATCGCCTACGGTTGCCGAGATGACTTCGCCAGCCCGCAGCAGGTTCACTCCGACAACAAAATGCGCTCCCTACTGGGAATTCGCTGTCGTAGCTGACGGTTTGCTGGTCCACCAACACCAGCTGTGCGCCCCCGTCAGCAAAGCTCTTCGCCACGACGTGGCCCCAGGTTGCCCGCGGCGCCCGTGATCAGGACTGTCTTGTCGCGGAAGCTCCTCCTTGCACGATTTCCTGCTTTTGTCGGTGATAGCGCCCGGATCCTCGAGACAGGATTCGATCGGTCGCCAGTACCGTTCCCGGCTGGTGCTCGGGAAGGCCTTTGATGTGCTCGTAGACTGGAGCGAAGTCGATGCGTGCGAGCGCAAGAAGCTCATCAAGGTTGTCGATCACAAAATAGCTCTCCTGGAAATCGTCGATGCGGTAGTGCGTGCGCATCACGCGTTCGAGGTCGAAGCCGATGCGATTGGGTGACAGATCGTCAAGCGCGAACACGCTTTCGGTGAAAGACGACGCAATGCCCGCGCCATAGATCCGCATGCCATCGGCCTGCTTGACCAGTCCGAATTCGACCGTGTACCAATAGACGCGCGCCAGCTTGTCGAGCACTCCCAGTTCCTTCGCGCGAAGGCCGCCCAGACCATAGGCCTGAATGTAGTCACCGATGACAGGATTCATGAGCATCGGGACATGACCGAACACGTCATGGAAAACATCTGGCTCTTCAAGGTAGTCCAGTTCGTGGGGCTTGCGGATGAAGTGTCCAGCGGGAAATCGCCGGTTCGCCAAGTGGTCGAAAAACACATCGTCCGGGACGAGACCAGGGACGGCAACCACTTGCCACCCGGTCTTCTTCATGAGCACTTCGCTCAATGCCTCAAAGTTCGGGATCTGTTCCGGGCCAATTGGCAAATTCTTCATGCCCTCCACGAACTCGTCGCAAGCGCGCCCTGGCAGCAGTTTGCTTTGACGGTCGAAGAGCGTCCTCCAGACGGCATGTTCTTCGACCGAGTAGTTCGACCACCCCTGATCGATGGTCCAGTCGGGCCGGTGAGGCTGTACGTCGTCAGCGGCGAGGCCATGCTTCGTTGCCTCGCCGGACTGTTCATTGAGTTGTCGCTGCATGAGAGTTCTCCGGTTTCTGTCTTCAGGACGCCGCGATGGCTTCGTAAAGCCGTGCTGCCAGGCGCGCCATCTCGATGTCTCGCATCGAGATGCCGCTGACGTCGTGTGTGGTCAAGGTGATGTCCACGCGGTTGTAGACGTTGAACCATTCGGGATGGTGGTTGACCTTTTCCGCCGCGAGGGCCAAGCAGGTCATGAAGCCGAACGCCTGGCTGAAGTCGGCAAAAACAAGCTGGCGCTTGATCAGGCCCCCACGGGTGTCCTCGCAGCGCCACCCCGGAAGATCTGCAAGCAGTTCAGTGGCATGGAAAATCTCGAGTCTGTTCATGACATGCTTCGAAGATCAGGCGAAGACGCTCAACTTGTAGCAAGAACGCCGCGGCGCACCTGGTCGCGTTCGATCGACTGGAAGAGGGCCTTGAAGTTGCCCTCGCCGAAGCCCTCGCTGTAGTCGCCCTTGCGCTGGATGAATTCGAAGAACACCGGGCCGCCGAAGGCCGTCTCCGAGAAGATCTGCAGCAGCAGGCGCGGTGTGCCGCCTTCGGTGGTGCCGTCCAGCAGGATGCCGCGCGCCTGCAGTTCGGGGATCGGCTCGCCGTGGCCCGGCAGCCGCGTCTCGAGCATCTCGTAGTAGACGTCGTTGGGCGCGGTCATCAGCGGCACGCCGGCCAGGCCCAGCTGGTCGATGGTGTCGATCAGGTTGTCGCTGAGAAGAGCGATGTGCTGGATGCCCTCGCCGTTGAACTTCATCAGGTACTCCTCGATCTGGCCCGAGCCCTTGGCCGACTCTTCGTTCAGCGGGATGCGGATCTTGCCGTCGGGCGCGGTGAGCGCTTTCGAGGTGAGGCCCGTGTATTCGCCCTGGATGTCGAAGTAGCGGATCTCGCGGAAATTGAAGAGCTTCTCGTAGAAGTTGGCCCAGAACGCCATGCGGCCGCGGTAGACGTTGTGGGTCAGGTGGTCGATCACCTTCAGGCCATGGCCTGCAGGATGCCGCTCGACGCCTTCGACGAATTCGAAGTCGATGTCGTAGATCGATTTGCCGTCCTCGAAGCGGTCGATGAGGTACAGCGGCGCACCGCCGATGCCCTTGATGGCGGGCAGGCGCAGTTCCATCGGGCCGGTGGCGATCTCGATCGGCTGCGCGCCGAGCTCCAGCGCCCGCGCATAGGCCTTGTGCGAATCCCGAACGCGAAACGCCATGCCGCAGGCCGAAGGACCGTGCTCGGCGGCGAAGTAGGCCGCCGGGCTGTTCGGCTCGCGGTTGACGATGAAGTTGATGTCGCCCTGCCGGTACAGCACCACGTCCTTGGAGCGGTGCTTCGCCACCAGCGTGAAGCCGAGCTTCTCGAAGAAGGGCTCCAGCGTGTCGGGCGTGGGCGAGGCGAACTCGACGAACTCGAAGCCCATCAGGCCCATTGGGTTTTCAAAGAGGTCGGTGGTCATGGCGGATGCTCCAGGGCGGTTGATAGTGGTTCGGGACCGCATGCCGGCCCCGTCGTGGTTCATCACTGTAGGCAGATTCGGGTGCAGGGATTGTGCGTATCGAGGCGGATTCGCGCCATCTACGCACGATTCATGTGACAATCCGCTAATGCCGATAGAAACGACGCTCGATTCGATAGATCAGCGCATTATTTCGGTCCTGCAGCTGAACGGCAGGCTGTCGTACGAAGAACTTGGAACGCAGGTGGGGCTCTCCGCCTCGGCGGCGCTGCGGAGGGTGAAGCGACTCGAGGAAACGGGAGTCATTGCGGGCTACGTGGCCTTGGTGAGGGCCAAGAGGATTGGCTTGGGCCTGACCGCCTACATCAACGTCCGGATGGAGAAGCACACGGGCGGCGACAAGCGCAGCCCCATGGATCTCTTCGCGGCCGCCGTGCAGACCTGGCCGGAAGTCATCGACTGTGTCTCCCTGACGGGAGAGATGGACTATCTGATGCGCATCGTCGTGGCGGACATGGACCACTACACACGCTTTGTGATGGACACGCTGCTCAAGCATCCGAGCGTTCAGGACTGCAAGACTAGCTTCGTGATGCGGCCAGTCAAAGCAACGATGACACTCGTGTGACTGACGCACGCGTCACGTGGCGTCCCGGCGAGTCGTCGCCAACGCCTGCAGATGCGCAGCCAACGCCTTGGCCGCAGGTGACAGGCGCTTCTCGTCGTAAAAGCAGATGGCGAAGCTGCGCTGCGCCCATGGATCGGACAGCGGCAGTACCTTCAGTCCGTAGGTCGAAGCCACCGGCTCCGCGACCTCGCGCGGAACCACCGCGATCCCGAGGTTGGCGCGGACACAGCGCAACGAGGCATCGAAGGTCGAAACGACGGCGCGATAGCTGATCGGCTTGCCGATGATGGCGGCAGCGCGCGCCAGCATCGTGTGCACGGCCGTCGACGCGGGGAGACCGACATGGTCGTAGTCGAGCGTTTCCTCGAACGCGCAGCGCTTCTTGCTCGCGATCGGGTGTGACGGGCTGGCGATGATCGCAAGATGGTCGTTGCGATAGGGCCGTGTCTGCAAGCCCTCGAGGTCCGCCGCGTCCCAGCAGACAGCAAGAGGCGCCAACCCTTCCCGCAACCCGCTGACCACATGACGGCTGAGCGCCTCCTCGATGTCGATCCGGATCTCCCGATGTTCCGGGACCTGCAGGAACGAGGCGATGTCGTCAGGGAGGAACTCGGCGATCGATGAGACGGTGGCAAGCACACGCACCTGGCCCTTGATCCCCTTTCCGAAGGCAGCCATGTCGCGCGCGACGCGATCCGCGCCCGCCAGCATGCCGCGTGCATGTTCCAGCAGGATCTCGCCGGCGCCGGTGATCGCGACCCCGCGACGATTCCGCTCCACCAGCACATTGCCCAACGTGCTCTCCAGCTGTGCAATCCGCTTGCTGATGGCGGACGCGACGATGTGATGCTGTTCAGCGGCGCGCGCGATATTGCGTGTCTCGCAGACCGCAACGAAGAGCCGAAGACTTGTGAGATCGAGGTCGTGCATGGGGCAGCCGTGGTGTGGGATTCCGAAATGGAACGTTGTTCGTTCCAATTTACCGCTTTTCGATTGAAGATGGAATGCCTACAGTCTCCCCCACGACGGCAAACCGTACGTCGAGAGCCTGGAGACAACCCATGACACTTCCTTCCGCCCGCCTGCCGCGCAGCGCCGTGATCCGCGAGGTCGGCCTGCGCGACGGTCTGCAGAGCATCGCCACGATCCTCCCTACCGCGCAAAAGATCGAATGGATCCGCGCCGCCTACGAGGCCGGCCAGCGCGAGATCGAGGTCGGCTCCTTCGTGCCTGCACGACTGCTGCCGCAACTGGCCGACACGGCCGAACTGGTCGCCTTCGCCAAGACGCTGCCGAACCTCTTCACGTCCGTCCTCGTGCCCAACCTCCGCGGCGCCGAAAGCGCGATCGCTGCAAAGGCCGACCTGATGATCGTCCCGCTCTCTGCCAGCCATGCCCACAGCCTGGCCAACCTGCGCAAGACCCCGGACGATGTGGTGGCTGAAGTCGCGCGGATCCGCGCGGCGCGCGATGCCTCAGGATCTCGAACCCTGATCGAGGGCGGGGTCGGCACCGCCTTCGGCTGCACGCTGCAAGGTCTGGTCGACAAGAGCGAGGTGCTGCGTCTGATGCAGGCACTGCTCGACGCCGGAGCGGACCGCGTGAGCATGGCCGACACCGTGGGCTACGCCGATCCGGGCATGGTCCGTGACTTGTTCGAGGATGCCGTCAAGCTCGCCGGCGACCACTTCTGGTGCGGCCACTTCCACGACACCCGCGGCCTTGGCCTGGCGAACGTCTATGCCGCGCTCGAAGTCGGGGTGAATCGTTTCGATGCCTGCCTGGCCGGCATCGGCGGCTGCCCGCACGCGCCGGGCGCCAGCGGCAACGTCTCGACGGAAGACCTGGCCTACATGCTGGGCAGCATGAGCATCCAGACAGGGATCGACATCGACAAGTTGCTCGCACTTCGTGCGCAGGTTGCCCGATGGCTGGAAGGAGAGACGCTGCACGGATCGCTCTGGCAGGCCGGCCTGCCCAAGACCTTCGGCCTCACCACCCAAGCCGTTTCAGCCTGATCAACCAGAGACCTCCACATGACCACCACCTCCTCTTCCCTGCCGCTGGCCGGCGTCCGCGTCCTCGAGTTCACCCACATGGTGATGGGCCCGACCTGCGGGATGATCCTCGCCGACCTCGGCGCCGAAGTCATCAAGGTCGAGCCTCCGGGCGGCGACAAGACCCGCAAGCTGCCGGGCCTGGGCATCGGCTTCTTCCGCTCCTTCAACCGCAACAAGAAGAGCGTGGTGATCGACATCGGCACCGAAGAAGGCCGCGCCACTGCCGCTGAACTCGCAGGCCAGTGCGACGTGGTGCTGGAGAACTTCCGTCCCGGGCTGATGGCCAGCTTCGGCCTGGACTACGAGACCCTCTCGAAGAAGTACCCGCGCCTGATCTACGTCACGCACAAGGGCTTCCTGCCCGGCCCCTACGAGAACCGGCTGGCACTCGACGAGGTGGTGCAAATGATGGGTGGCCTCTCGTACATGACCGGCCCGGTCGGGCGGCCCCTGCGCGCCGGCACCTCGGTCAACGACATCATGGGTGGCATGTTCGGTGCCATCGGCGTCCTGGCCGCGCTGCGAGAGCGCGACACGACCGGCAAGGGCCAGGAGGTGCAGAGCGCGCTGTTCGAGAACTGCGTGTTCCTCTCTTCGCAGCACATGCAGCAGTACGCGATGACCGGCGAACCGCCGCCTCCGATGCCCTCGCGCGTCTCGGCTTGGAGCGTCTACGACGTCTTCACGTTGGCCGATGGCGAGCAGCTCTTCATCGGCGCGGTCAGCGACAAGCAGTTCCTGACGCTGTGCCGCGTGATCGAGGCGCCCGAGCTCGCGGCCGATCCGGCGCTGGCCAACAACGCGCTGCGCGTGGCGGTACGCCCTGCCCTGCTGGCGAAGCTCGGCGAGATCCTCCAGCACCACCGCGTCGAAGAGCTTTCGCCGAAGCTCGAGGCCGCCGGCATCCCCTACGCGCCAATCGTGCGGCCCGACCAGTTGGTTGACGACCCGCACCTGAAGGCCAGCGGCGGCCTGGTGCCGATGGAATGCGACGACGGCGAGACCACCGACGTGGTGCTGCTACCCCTGTTGATGGGCGGCCGCCGCCCCGGGGTGCGGCATGCGCTGCCGAGCGTCGGTCAGCACACCGAAGAGATTCTGGCCAGGCTGGCCACTCGCGTTGCCGCGTAGCAGATACCCAACCAAGACCTACGGAGACAAGTATGAACCTCAAGATCCAACGCCGCGGCATCGCCGCAGTCATCGCCGCCACTTTGGTGCTGAGCGCAACGGGCAGCTTGGCACAGGCCTCTGACAAACCGCTCCGCGTGGTCCTTCCAGTGGGTGCGGGCTCTGGCGTAGACACCATCATGCGGGCGGCCACGCCTTCGTTCACCAAGGCGTTGGGCGGCCAAGCCGTGGTGATCGAAAATCTCCCCGGCGCGGGGGGCATCACCGGGACCAGCGTCGTCGTTCGAGCGACGCCCGATGGCCAGACCCTCGGCGTGGTCTCGAACAACCACGTGGTCAATCCCAGCGTCTTCAAGAAGATGCCTTTCGATGCGATCAACGACATCACCCCGATCTCGGTCGTTGGCGAAACCCCCTTCGTGTTGGTCGTGAACCCAAAGGTGCCGGCGAAGAATGCCAAGGAGTTGCAGGCGCTGCTCAAGGCCAAGCCCGACGGCTACAACTACGCCTCCTCGGGCAACGGCACCATCATCCACCTGGCCGGCGCGATGTTCATGGATGCGGCCGGCGTCGACGTGCGCCACATCCCGTACAAGGGCGTGGGCCCGATGGTGGCCGACATCATCGGCGGCCAGGTTGAAATGGGCGTCGTCGCCCTGCCCGCGGTGCAGGGTCAGCTCAAGAGCGGCCAGCTGCGCGCCATCGGCGTCATGGGCAAAAGCCGCGTCCCCTCCCTGCCCGACCTGCCGACCATCGCCGAGCAGGGCTTCCCGACGGTCGACGTCGGGGGCTGGTTTGCCGTCGTCGGCCCGGCCAAGATGCCGCCGGCCGAGGTGAAGCGCCTCCATGCAGCGATCGTCGCCGCCTTCAACACGCCCGAAACCAAGGAGGCGATGGCCAAGCAGGAGAACATCATCAAGCCCATGACGCCCGAGGCCTCGGCCCAGTACTTCAAGTCCGAGCAGGAGCGCTACGCCAAGCTGGTCAAGAAGGCCAACATCGTGGCCGATTGAGCTGCCGAACTTCTGAAAGTCTGACATGGCCCTCTACAGCATCGGCGGCAAGGCGCCGCACATTGCGCAAACCGCGTTCGTCGCGCCGGGCGCGAGCCT
The DNA here is from genome assembly GCF_030316965.1 of Variovorax sp. J31P207. Lineage (NCBI taxonomy): Bacteria > Pseudomonadati > Pseudomonadota > Betaproteobacteria > Burkholderiales > Comamonadaceae > Variovorax > Variovorax sp. J31P207. The sequence continues at coordinate 633 of NZ_JASZYN010000020.1, read as the reverse complement.
GATCGGGCAGGTCGAGCTCGCCGAACGCGTCAGCGTCTGGTTCGGCGCCGTGATCCGCGGCGACAACGAACCCATCCGCATCGGCGAAGCCAGCAACATCCAGGAAGGTGCCGTGCTCCACGCCGACCCCGGATTCCCCCTGGACATCGCGCGCAATGTCACGGTCGGTCACCAGGCGATGCTGCACGGCTGCACGATCGGTGAAGGCTCGTTGATCGGCATCCAGGCGGTCGTGCTGAACGGCGCCCTCATTGGCAAGAACTGCCTCGTGGGTGCCGGCGCGATCGTCACCGAAAAGAAGGTCTTTCCGGACCGCTCGCTGATCCTTGGCGCACCCGCCAAGGCCGTGCGCGAGCTGACTGACGAAGACGTCGCCAAGCTGATGGCCAGCGCCGCCAGCTATGCGGATCGCGCGGCGACCTACGGCAGCGAGCTGCAGCGCGTCGACTGAACCCTCACTGTTCAAGGAAGAATGCAATGACCGATCTGTTCGACAACCCGATGGGCCTGATGGGCTTCGAATTCGTCGAGTTCGCCTCGCCCACGCCCGACACGCTGGAGCCCTTCTTCGAGAAGCTCGGCTTCACGCTGGTGGCGAAGCACCGCTCCAAGGACGTGGTGCTGTACCGGCAG